>JAVMKC010000040.1:0-31176 GCA_031732795.1 Accumulibacter sp.
AGCAGCACTGCGTTATCCACCGCCGGCCGGTTTCCGGTTCGTCGCAAGCGACCGAACCGGCCAGCCGTGGATAACGCTCCTCGCCTTTTGGCGCCCACTAAGCGGGTACCGGTCCAAACGCATCAACCGCGAGCAAGCGCCGCACACGCGTCGCCTCGATCTTCCCCAATACCGCATCCTGTCTGCGTCTCGTTTCCGCTCTGCTCGCCGAGTGCGACGAGGAGTGGATAACCGGCAAGGTCTATCTCAACTTGAAGGATTGATCTACCTATCCCGATGGAATCACCCCGGATTATTTACAGAAAAGTGTTGCATTGCCCGCGGGCAATCCACCCAGCCCGGATGGTTTGAAGACCGACTACCTGTGGAAGCAGGTGCTGACCCGCGAATCGCTGGCCAACATCATCGAGAGTTACGCGCAGGTGGTGAAGAGGAACCATTGGGCGATCGTCCGTGCTCGCGTGCGTTCGCCCGACAAGTCGCCGAGAACCACGTTCGGGTGGCCCTCCTCAATGCCTTTACCGACCTCGCATGCCGCAATCCGTTCGGGCTGGGCGAATTGCGCCTGCCGCATGAACCAGGATGGGGCGAGGGGAGGTTCATGCCAAAAATCGTACATGTAGTCCAATTATGCATTAGGAATATCTAATATTTCACCAACGCTGCGCGCATCGGCAAATTCCGATCGTTGAACCGGATCGCTGCACTACCGCTCCTGTCCAGCACAACCTCGGGCCAAGCGCGTATCCTCCGGTTTTCCGTACCTTGACGACCCAACCGAATCGCCATGCTCCGCTTTGCCGCCAACCTGAGTTTTCTATATCAAGAGTTTTCTTTTCTCGATCGTTTCGCCGCCGCCGCTGCCGATGGTTTCACGGGGGTCGAGTTTCTGTTTCCGTACGATTTCCCGGCCGAAGAAATCGCCGCCCGTCTGCGCGACCATCGCCTCGAGCAGGTGCTGTTCAACCTGCCGCCCGGCGACTGGAACGCTGGTGAACGCGGCATCGCCTGTCTGCCCGGCCGGGAGGCCGAGTTCGCGGCCGGTGTTGACCGGGCGTTGCGCTATGCCGAAGGTCTCGGCAATCGCCGGCTGCATGTGATGGCCGGTATTCCGCCGAAGGGTGCGGATTTGGCGGTCTGCCGGAACGTTTATCTCGACAATTTGCGTCTGGCCTGCGCCCGGCTGGCCGAAGCCGGGCGGACGGTGCTGATCGAACCGATCAATACCCGGGACATGCCGGGCTATTTCCTGAGCCGACAGGAGGATGCGCAAATGATGATCGACGCAGTGGGTGCGTCCAACCTGCGCTTGCAGATGGATTTCTATCATCTGCAGATCATCGCCGGTGACCTCAGTGTGAATCTGAGCCGCTATCGGCACCTGCTCGGCCATGTCCAGATCGCTGGCGTTCCCGATCGTCACGAACCGGATAGTGGCGAAGTGAATTACCCTCATCTTTTCGAACTGCTCGAAGCCAGCGCTTACGACGGCTGGATCGGTTGTGAATACCGCCCGCGTGGCGGAACCTCGGCCGGATTGGGCTGGCTGCGTGCCTACCGCGAACGGCACGGTGCGGCCGCGTCGGCCCGGGGTTGAGCCGGGTCTGAACGGGAGATCGATGCCTCGTTCTTGGGCGTCGACCGGAAGCCGGTGGTGAGCGCGTCGCGTCGCCCGTCAGAGGTCATCCCGCGAGAATGATGCGGATCGGTCGGGCCGCGCCGCTTGGCGGCAGGCAGTGGCCGACGGCGGCGGCGTGCCCGTAACCGAGTTTTCGCAGTTCGGCCAGACAGGCGTCGGCGGCCGTTGCCGGTACGCCGGCCAACAGCGCGCCGGCAAAGTCGGCGTCGAACAGCAGCGGATAAGCCGCCTGTGCCGTCACTTCTTCGCCATGCTGGAGGTGGGCCGTCAGCCGTGTCGGCGGCGGAGTGGAACGGTTGGCGGCCGCGCTCTCCGCAGCGCCTTCGAGTAGCGGCAAACGGTTGAAGACCAGTTCGACCTCGAGGACGGAAAGCTGACACAGGGCTTGCAGCGTGCCGATCAGGCCATCATCGCCGACGGCACGGCAAACGCTGGCGCCGTATCTCCGCAGACAGTCGACGGCTGCCAGATTGGTCTGCTGCATCGTTGCCAGTGCGGCATCGAGCCAGCGACCGGATGCGCGCAGTTGGCGATGTGCCGCCAGCAGGGCGCCGCTGCCTAGTGGCTTGCTGAGCAACAGTACCTCGCCGGCATTCATCCGGCGGTCGACGGTGCTCTGCATCGGCCGCTCGGCCCGGTCATCGACCGCCAGCGCCAAAGCCAGTTTCTGTCCTTCTTCCGCCGTGCCGACAGTCAGCGGATGACCGGCAGGTTCAACGACGCTCAGCGCGCCGGCGAGAACCTGGAAAAGAGTTTCTTCGACCTGGCGGTCGACTCCCGGCGGCACGACAAGCGCAGCGCTCACGGTGGGCGCGCCGGGTACGGCGCGAGCTTCGACGGCGATCTGCTCCGCCAGTGCGTGATTGGCGACGATACGCCCAAACAACCACGGATCGTCGATGAAGGCGGGAATCCCGCTGACAGCTAGCGCCAGTGTCGGTGAATATGCGATCGCCGTTGCGTCATCCGCAACCGGCCGAATCGGCGAGTGGATCGATGACCGATCGGCACACTGCGCCTGCAGCCGGGCCAGCGCCCGCGCGACGATCGACGGATCGATCGGTCTGCGCCCGTTGCCGCGGGTGCTCATGTCCAACAACGATTGCCGCTCGTCGTTGGCGAGAGGAATCGTTGGCATTGACGCCGACGTGCCGCGGTGCCCTGGCGCACTCGGCTCGGCGAATCGGCTGTATTTGCGCATGAAACGCCGGTCGATCCAGTCCTTCCAGTACCAGAGCAGCCGGCCACGCGCCGACCAGCCGCCGCGTGAGGCGACGGCGTATCGGTTACCGGTGCTGATCAAAGCCAGCCCGTGACGTTGCGGATGGTAGGCGACCAAAGGCTGTCGCAGAATCATCCGTCGCAGGTTTTCGGCCAGCGGCGGCCCCATGCGCACGGCGAAAACGCCGGCCTTGGCCAACGGCCGGTCGATCAGCGACGCGCAGTCGCCGGCCGCGAAAATCAGCGGATCGCTGACACTTTGCAAGGACGGATGGACGCGAATGAATCCCTGTTCATCGAGCGCCAGGCCACAGTCGCGTAACCACGCCGCACTGGCCGCCTGCGTCACCCAGACGACTTCGTCGACAGCGAACGTTTCGCCGGTGCGGGTGAATAAGCGGCCGTTCTCGACGCGTTCGATCGGCGACTGCCGATGGACGCTCACCCCGCGTCGTCGCAAAACCCGTTCGAAAGTCCGGCGCACGGCCGGGGGATGCGTGACCAGAATTTCCGCGTCGGCGGAAAAGAGATGAAAGCGCACCGCCGCCGGATCGGTGCCGTGCGCCAGACGCGTCTTGCGCAAGCGATATTGCAGTGCCAGTGTCAATTCCACCCCGCCGGCTCCGGCGCCGACGACGGCGATCGTCGCCGGTCCGTTCCCTTTGCCGATCCGCTCGAGCAGTGCCAGCCAGCGCTCGTTGAAACCGCGCACCGGTTTGACCGGCAACACCTGCTCAGCGGCGCCGTGCAAACCCCGTTGATCCGGCGTCGAACCGATGTTGATCGACAGCAGGTCGTAGGCCACCGACGGCCGCTGCCGGCAATGCACGCGCTGTGCCGCCCGGTCGATGCCGGTCACCTGGTCATGAAAATAGCGTACCCCGGCCCAGCCGGCGAGCCGGCGCAGGTCGATATGCACGTCGTCATGATGATAATGCCCGGCGACGTAGCCCGGCAGCATCCCGGAATACGGGGTGTCGGTATCGGTACAGATCACGGTCAAGCGCACGCCTGACAGCGGTCGCAGGCCGAACGCCCGTAACACTTCGACATGGCTGTGGCCACCGCCGATCAACACGATGTCGCGCAGAGGCAGGGAGTTCGGCGGCGAGATCATCATCGGGCCATCAACTGCCTCGCCATGACGTCTGGCGTCGGCGTCGCCGGAACCAGCAGTCTGGAATCCAAAAAAGTTTACGTGGATGTCTTGTCAAAGCAGTTGCCGCGCGAAAGAACACTGATGGCCGCCGATTTTCCCACATCGTCTCGCGTTCGGGATCGAGGCATCGGCGGCAACTTGACGACTTAACGGGATATGTGACTTATTGCTTATATAGGTGTATGCGGAATTATTGATACTCGTGGTCAAACAAGATAAATTTGAATCAGGAGTTTGTCAGACGCGGGCCATCATCGCGAGCCGCGATGTCCAGTCGATCTGGACCGAAAACTCCCGGGTTACGCGCTTGCCACGCGTAACCTGTTGTGTTTCCGATACTAAATAAAGGAGGAGTTGGCATGAACAAATTTTGCCTGGTGTTTGGCGCCATGGTCGCTTTCAGTCCCCTGGCTCTTGCACAGACCAGTTGTGCGGCCCCGGATGGAGGGGTAGCCCCAACAGTCGTGTCACCAGCCGCCATTTGGCACAACGGAACAGCGAGTCGGGTTCAACGAAGCCGGAACCGCCGAAATTTCCGTCAACCTATCAAGCAGGCTTGTCTCTCGCACGGTCGACTCGCCGCTGCATCACCTGCATGACTTCTTCATGCGTGTACAACTTGGCGTCGGGCTGGTCAGCCTCATGAAGAGCCTCCTGAATCTCGCGGGTCATCCGCTCGTATTCTTCCGGCCACAGCGTTTGCTCCATTCGCAGCGATGCTTGCCCGAGCAGATGCAGCAGGCCGAACAGCCGCATGTCATTGGTGGCGACGATGTGCTCTCGAATCCGCTCCTGGATGGCTTCGCTGGCCTGGTGCGCCGCAGGCGTTGCCGTCCCTTCGTAGTTGGCAGGGAGTCCGACTTCCTCGGCGATTTGTGCCCAGGCGTTGGCCAGCGCCTCGATGCTGGCCGCGCTCATTTGCTCATCCACTTGCGCAGCAGGCGCTTTTTCAGGGAGGCGCGCTCTTGCGGATTGCGTCCCTTGTGGTTGGCGATGCGATCCGCCGTGGCGGCCTGACGCTTAAGAGGCCAGTAAGAGCGGCCATCCTTACCCATCGACCAGACACTGCTGACCTGGTTTTCCAGCAGGGGCAGATGTGCGCTCAGGGCTTCCGGCGACGCGCCGGTCAATGCGGTGCGTTCGCGGGTTCGCCAGCGCTGATGTCAGAGCTTCTTGTCTTCACGCTCGCTACGGCAAGTGGTGTGCCCGACGATAGGTGTTTTGCGGCGGCTACGGCTCATGACGTGGTTGTCTCCAAAAACATTCAGGACTGATCCCAGGCATCAATGGTCAAGACCTGATCGGCAGAACAGGCGGCCACACGGTCGGCATGCATTTCGACCTTGCCCATCCAGCCGGGTGGCTGGGCGTATTCCTCGCCCTCATCGATGCCAAAAATCCACACGCCTTCCTTGGAGGGCTGAATGCCGCCGCCGTCGATCAGCGGCAGCACGTCATCCGCGCGAGCGGTGTAGCGGTTCGGGTAACCCCCTCCAGCGAGCTTAGTCGCCTTGCCTGCTTCCGCTAGGCGCTCGATCCAGCGAATGCCGTCAGCGCCTGTTTCCCATTGTGCCAAGATGGCCGCACGACGGGCTTCCTGGTCGGCGCGGTCGCGTTCTTCGGGGCTGTGTGTCGAAACGACGATCCACCATCCGATCATTCGTCACCGCCTAGGCCGCCGTAGCACAAGCTGTCCGGGTACAGCGCAGTCAACTGCGACAGCGTGTCCCGCACCTCTTCCAGTTTGGTCATCATGTAGGACACCTGCTCATCCAGATCGCTGGCCAACTCGAACAGGTCGGCCACCTGGCTGCGCGATCCCTCGTTGATGACTGCCATCGCCAGTTGATGCAGTTTCAGCAGGTCGGTGCGAAGCTGGGGCGGCGTGGCGTATTCGCCATCGTTGAGATCGTCGCGCAGCTCGTCCACGGCATCGACCGCGCGCAGTAGTGAATGTGTCTCGAAATTCTCCGGGGACAGCTTGTCCCATTCTGCGTCGGTGATGCGGGTGGTCATCGGACGCTTCCGGTCAGGCGGTGGCGAGCGTCAGATGCCCGAGCGGCTCAGCCGCTGGCCGCACCTTGATTTCGATGTCGTAGCCGAGGCGATTCAGGCAATCCATCAGCTTGCGCTCGGACAGATTGGTGAAGTCGCCGTGCATCATGCCCGACACTTTCGGTTGCGGGATGCCCATGCGCTTGGCTGCCGCCTGCTGATTCAGCCCAAGGGCACGCATCGCTTTTCTGATCTCGATCACCAGGCCGGTCTTGATCTTCAATTTCTCGGCACCGGCCAGGCCAAGGTCGGCGAAGACGTTGCCCGAGCTGCGTTGAACTTCGACGCCTTCAATGATTCGTTTTTGCATTTCGTAACTCCTGTGCCATTGTCTCGGCCACTTTCAGCCGAGCGCGGATGATGTCCATGTCGGGCTTCGGCGTGGCGATCCCGCTCTTACTCTTTTTCTGGAAGCAGTGCAGGACGAACACCGCTTCCGCGAACTTGACCGTGTAAACCGCGCGGTACGTGCCGCCGGCATCGTCTTCGACCACTTCCAGCACACCGGCACCGCCGAAGCCCTTGAGCACCTTGGCCGCGTCGTCCTGGTCGCCCAACTGTGCCAATGACAGCGCATAACCGAAACGCCGCCGAATATCGACGGGCAGCGCCATCAGATCCTTGTAGCTGCTCGCAATCCATTCGAGCGGTTTTTCTTTATCGACCATGATGGCAGTTTATACCTGTTCAGGTAATATAGCAAGCGCGAAGGGCGAAGTAGCGATGTCGCAAAACAAATGTTTTACGACATATCTGCAACAGTCACATGCACCGGACTCCCAACGGCCTCAAAATTGTGCGGAAAACTCTGTCGCCATGCGCTACTATACGGAAACTTGGTTTCTATGGTTATCCGCCTATGTTGGTTGGCTACATGCGTGTTTCGTCAGACTCCGACCGGCAGAGTACGAACTTGCAGCGCGATGCGCTGCTTGCCGTCGGTATCGATCCGCGCCACCTGTTCGAGGATCACGCCTCCGGCACGAAGGATGATCGCGCCGGGCTGGCGCGGGCACTCGAATTTGTTCGGCCCGGCGACGTGCTGGTTGTGTGGAAGCTGGATCGACTCGGCCGCTCGCTGTCGCATCTGCTCTCCATCGTGACTTCGCTCAAGGACAAGCGCGTGGCATTCCGCTCGCTGACG
Organism: Accumulibacter sp.; assembly: GCA_031732795.1. Classification (GTDB taxonomy): domain Bacteria; phylum Pseudomonadota; class Gammaproteobacteria; order Burkholderiales; family Rhodocyclaceae; genus Accumulibacter. The sequence continues at coordinate 7,219 of JAVMKC010000040.1, forward strand.
GAGAACCTGGACACCACGACGCCATCGGGCGAATTTCTGTTCCAGGTATTCGGCGCGCTTGCGCAGTACGAGCGCGCCTTGATCCAGGAGCGTGTCGTCGCCGGCCTGGCCGCCGCCCGTAAACGTGGCCGGATCGGCGGTCGGCCACCCGCGATCACCGGAGAAAAGCTGGATGCCATCCTCGCCGCCTTGAACAGCGGCATGTCCAAGGCGGCGGTGTGCCGCAATTTCAACGTCAAGCGCACCACCTTGATCGAAACCTTGGCGCGGGTCGGTTGGCCCGCGTCACAAAACTCAGGAACGTAGCAACATGGTGGACAGCGGCGTGGAAGATCAGTGGTTATTGGCACCGTCCGAGCGCGAGCTGGTTATGGCCAAGAACCGGACAAACCGCCTCGGCTTCGCCATCCTGTTGACGTTCTTCCGAGAACGCGGCCGCTTCCCGCGCGACGAAAGCGAAGTCGAAGTGCACGGTGTTGCGGCGTTGAGCAAGCAACTCGACGTGCCAGCGCCGATTGACGGCGAAGCCTTCCTCACCGGGCGTACCGCCGAGCGCCTGCGTGCCGAGATCCGCGTGCGCTTCGGCTTCCGCGAGGCCACGGTCGCCGATGGCGACATGCTGACGGTCTGGTTGCGCGATCACGTCGCCGGCGAAGTCGGCGGCGACATCGAGCCGATGATTGAACGGCTGGAAGCACGCTGTCGGGAACTTGCCATCGAACCGCCAACGCCCGACCGGGCAGAGCGGATCGCGCGCAGCGCATTGCGCGCCCACGAAGACCGTTTCCACAACAGCGTCTTTGAACGGTTGTCGTCTGTGACCCATCAGCGGCTCGATGCCTTGTTGCGTCCCGAAAAATCGGACACCGAGGCGCAAGCCGACGATGCTCAAGACGAAGCCACAGGCAGCGCACCGGCCATCCTGCTGAAGCTGCGCGGCAGTCCTGGTCGGCCCAGCCTTGCCAGCATGCAGGACGAATTGGCGAAGCTAGAACTGATTCGGGGCATTGACCTACCTGCCGGTCTGTTCGACCAGGCTGCCCCGCGCGACCTGGAACGCTGCCGACAACGGGTATCCGTTGAAGCGCCGCACGAACTGCGCCGACACCCGGGTGAGGCGCGTCTCACCTGGTTGGCCGCCTTCGTGTACCTACGTGCCCGCAGTCTGACTGACGACCTGGTGGACTTGCTAATCGAAACCATCCACCAGATCGGTGCACGTGCCGAGCGCAAGGTCGAACGGGAACTGCTGGAAGACCTCAAGCGCGTCTCCGGCAAGCAGAACCTGCTATTCAATCTGGCCGACGCCACGTTGACCCAACCGGACGGCGTGGTACGCGATGTGGTGTTCCCGGTAGTCGGCGAGCAAACGCTGCGCGATCTGGTCAAGGAATGGAAGGCCACCGGCCCGACCTACCGGGTCACACTGCGCACCGTGATCCGCAATTCGTACCAAGGCCACTACCGCCGCATGGTGCCGACCCTGCTGGCCGCATTGGAGTTCCGCTCCAACAACGACCGCCACCGCCCGGTGATGGACGCGCTCGATCTGGTGAAGCGCTTTGCAGATACCAAGGTGCATACCTTTCCGGCCGACGAGGAAGTGCCGCTCGATGGCGTAGTGCGCGGCCTATGGCGCGAGGCCGTGATGGAGAAGGATGCCGCCGGCCGGGATCGGGTCAACCGCGTCACCTATGAAATCGCCGCGCTGGAAGCGCTGCGCGAGCGCCTGCGCTGCAAGGAAATCTGGGTGGTCGGAGCGAACCGCTATCGCAACCCGGACGACGATCTGCCGACGGACTTCGAGCAGAACCGCGAGGACTACTACCGGGCGCTGCACCTGCCGCTCGATGTCGAACGCTTCATCGCTGACTTGCAGCCGAGATGCGCGATGCGTTCTCCACCTTCGATGCCGGGCTGAAGAAGAATTCATATATCCGCTTGAGCAACAAGAACGGCGGCTGGATCACGCTGACGCCGCTCGACGCGCAGCCCGATCCACCAAACCTGACCGCGCTCAAGGCCGAACTCAACAAGATATGGCCGATGACCAGCCTGCTCGATATGGTCAAGGAAACCGACCTGCGGCTGGGCTTTACCGACGCCCTGAAAAGCCCGACCGCCTACGAGACGATGGATCGCTCGGTGTTGCAGCCGCGCCTGCTGCTGTGCCTGCATGGGTTGGGCACTAACGCAGGCTTGCAGCGCATGGCTGGACTGGATTCCGGCACGACAGCCAAGGATTTGGCCTACATTCGCCGACGCTATATCAGCGCCGATGCAATGCGCCGCGCCATCGCCATCGTCGCCGATGGCACGCTGCACGCTCGCAATCCGGCGATCTGGGGCAGCGGAACCACTGCTTGCGCGTCCGATTCCAAACACTTCGGCGCATGGGATCAGAATCTCACCACGCAATGGCATGTCCGCTACGGCGGGCGCGGCATCATGATCTATTGGCACGTCGAGCGCAGCTCGCTGTGCATCCACTCGCAGCTCAAGTCGCCGTCGTCGTCGGAAGTGGCGTCGATGATTGAGGGCGTGATCCACCACTGCACCGAGATGGAGATAGACCGGCAATACGTCGATTCCCACGGGCAGAGTACGGTGGCGTTCGCCTTCTGCCGACTGCTGGGCTTCCAGTTGCTGCCACGGCTGAAGGCGATCCACTCGCAGAAGCTGTACCGGCCAGAAACCGGCAAGGCGGATGCCTACGCCAACCTGCAACAGATTCTGACCAAGCCCATCGACTGGCAATGTGTGCGGCAGCAGTACGACCAGATGGTCAAGTACGCCACCGCGCTGCGGCTGGGTACGGCGGAAACCGAAGCTATCCTGCGGCGCTTCACCAAGAAGAACGTGCAGCACCCGACCTACAAGGCGTTCGCCGAACTGGGCAAGGCGATCAAGACCATCTTTCTGTGCCGCTACTTGCACGACGAAGCGCTGCGCCGCGAGATCAACGAGGGGCTGAACGTGGTCGAGCAGCGGAACGGCGCGACCGATTTTGTGTTCTTCGCCCGCCGGGGTGAGATGGCAAGCAACCGCCGTGAGGATCATGAGGTCAGCATGCTCGCGCTGCACCTGATCCAGAACTGCATGGTGTACGTCAACACGCTGATGATCCAGAAGGTGCTGGCCCAGCCGCACTGGCAGGGCAGGTTTACACCGCGCGACTACGCCGCCCTGACGCCGCTGATCTGGGAGCATGTCAACCCGTATGGGCGTTTCGACCTCGACATGAACACCCGGCTCGACCTGCTTTGACCGAAATGGCGGCTGGTGACACGACTGTTGGGTCTACCCCATGGAGGAAGACTACTGGCGTCGGGTTGTTTTCAGTGCCACGGCACCAACGGCAAGGACGGAGGCTTTGACGCTCTCTCCGGAGACGGCCAGATCGACTTGTTGAACAAATTGAAAGAGATGCGGCTAAAGAACGCGCAGGAGAACATCATGCATCCGCATGCTCGTGGCTATACCAACGAGCAACTCGCCTGCATCGCGCTTTATTTCTCCAAGCAGCCAAAACTCTGATATTACCGAGGAGATCGACATGTTCAACAGAAGACAATTCATTGGCACCCTCGGTGCAGGTTCCTTGGCGGCGATGGTGCCTTTGAAGGCCGTCGCGGCGACTCCGCGGGTCATCATCGTCGGTGGCGGCATGGCCGGGGTGACCGCGGCGAAATATCTTCGGCTATGGAGCGGCAAGACCATCGATGTCACGCTCGTTACGCCGACGACGAACTATGTCTCGAACATCATGAGCAATCTCGTGGTGACCGGGCAAATGGCTTACAGCAGTTTGCAATTCACCTATGCCACCCTGACCAGCACCTACGGCGTGAGAGTGGTGACCGGCACGGTGACCGGAGTTTCGGGCTACGGAGCGAATGCAACCGGTACGGTCAGCTTGAGCAATGGCACAAAACTGACCAGCGAACGACTGATCCTCGCTCCCGGCATCTCCGTCGACGAAGTGCCATTGACGGGAACCGTGACGGGACAAACGCTTCCCGTTCTTCATGCCTGGCAGGCCGGTGTTCAGACGACGGCCTTGCAAACGCTGCTCAAGAATATTCCGAATGGCGGCCGCTTCGTCTTGACCATCCCTCCGAAACCTTATCGCTGCCCGCCTGGACCGTACGAGCGGGCGTGTGTCATCGCCGATTACCTCAAGCGCAACAAGCCGGGGGCCAAGATTCACGTTCTGGATGCCAACGACGACATTACCGCCGAGCCCGATAACTTCCGGGCGGCCTTCAAAAACTACAACAGCGCCGGGGTTCTGGAATATTGGCCGTCAACCAGCGTCGTTTCGGTGAATTCGACGGCCACCGCTGGCAAAGATCAGACCGTGACGATCAACACCGGCACGCAAATCCAGAACACCATCGGCATCAACGCTCCCGGTCAGAAGACGCTCTTCGGCAATGTGATGAACATCATCCCGCCGCACCGGGCGCCTAAAATCGTCTTCGATACCGGCGTTGTCCCGACGGGCGCCAAATTTGCGCCGGTCGACGTGCGCACATTCGAGTCGATGGTTGCCGGGCACCAGGGTATTTACGTCATCGGCGATTCGTCCGACACCTCGCTGCCCAAAGCCGGGCACGTCGCCAATCAGGAAGCCAAGATTTGCGCGAATGCGATCATCAACACGTTCAAGGGACTGCCCATCGAACCGTCGCCGACGGCCAACTCGGCGTGCTTCTCGCCGATCAACAGCACTCAGGCGTCCTGGTTGACGGCGGTCTATCAGTACAAGGAAGTGGCAGCGGACGGTTTGACGCCGCTGGCGGCCAATAAGCGCTTTGTCATTTGGGATGACGCCTTGAGCGGCTCGGCGAAATATGCCAAGGCAACGGAAGCCGCTTCACCCAGTACCAAGAACTTCTCCAATATGGGTACTTGGTACAAGGTGCTGATGAATGAGACATTTTCCTGAAATTCAGATAGTGTGAAGAATGGCCGGGGCGGAATTTATTCCGCCCTTTTTGCATTTGGATTGTCATGCAAATCGAGTGAATCCATTCCTGAGAGGGTGCAGACGAAACTAACCGCGCGCGCGTTATGCTCTAACGATCATGATGCGTTGATCCCACCCCTGAAGATGAAAGAGACTATGTGGAGGAAGGGAGCGAGTAGAGTCGTGATAATTTTTTGCAGCTCGGCCCAACCTCTAACGTGACTCGCCGGACTGACTCGCCCCCTGGATTGCTTTCCTAGGAGCCTGTCGGACTTGAGGCTGATCGACTGCGCCGGTGGGAAAGCGGTCCATTTTTCCCCGATTTCTCGGTGCATAGATCCACTATGCGCCTCGAAATCGGGAAAAACTGTCCTCGCTTTCACACTCGGCTCGCAACGATCGCTCAAGTCCGACAGGCTCCTAGAGAGCGCACGCGAAACAGGCCGTTGGCGACTTATCGCCTTCAAGCCTATTCAGTCCCGGTACCCGCCACCTTCCACTTTTGAGTGAATCAGTTGGCTTCCGGGAAGAACCGATTGCACAAGGTGCTGACCGACAGCGGCGTTCGCCTCGGGGGGCAGTGACCTCCACAGCACGTCTGCCCGTGCCACGCTCAAAGCGATTATCGCCGGGGAGTCGTCCAGTGACAGGCTCCTAGGCCAACCACCGGCTCAAAGTCAGCCGGGAGGAGAGCTTTGATGCCCTGCATGGCGACTTCACGGCCTGTCATCGTTTTGTTCTCGACGAACTGATGCACCACATCGAGGAGTTTGAGGCCCGCATCGCTTGCTTCGATGGTCGTCTGTTGGCCGATGGAATCCGAACGCAATTTCCTGGCCCTGTTGCAAACGATCCCCGACGTCGATCGGATCGGTGCCGCTATGCTGCTCATCGAAATTGACACCGATATGGAGACTTTCGGCCGTGCGGATCGTCTGTCGTCCTGGGTCGGCATTTGCCCCGGAAATCACGAGTCGGTTGGCAAACGAAAGTCCGGGCGTGTGCGTAAGGGCAACCTCTCCGTCCGTCGTCTGCTCTGCGAGTTCGCCCACGCTGCCAGCCGCACAACCTCCGTGTTCTGTTCAAGTCAAAGTTCCAGTGGTTCGTCATCCGACGTGGGTGCAAGCGAACGATCATCGCCATCGGCCACAAGATTCTCCGCACCATCTTCTTCATGCTCAAACGGCGCGAATATTACCGGGATTCCGCTACCGACTATGAAGCGCTTTCCGCTCAACTCAACGCCCCTCGCTGGATCAAGGCACTGACCAAGTTCGGCTTCATCAACACAGCCAACGCTTGAGCGGATGCCCCTCTGCATGACCCTCACCGGTCAAGATGGTGTTCGCCCATAGCCCCATTTCTTTCACATTAAATCTCATCGTCCTGATCTCCTGTAGCAACTCTGTCCGCCTGACCTCGTCTCTCCTCAGACCAAGACAAACCGGGCAGATCATGAACTACCAACCTGGACAGATTACGTGCTTCCTACAGTTTTTGCAGAAAGTTCTTGACGTTTCCCCAGGTAATGGCGTACAAATGCCGCGTGTTTTTAGTCAAGCGTTCGAGGGGGGCTTGGACGGCTCGAATGTCCTCTTGAACAATATGTATTAGAAGCATGTGTATCGGGCTTTTCCCGGGTTTAGTCTTTTTTCAAGGAAGTAGTTATATGGCAACTGGTACTGTGAAGTGGTTCAATGACGCCAAGGGTTTCGGCTTCATTACTCCGGATGATGGTAGTGAAGATCTCTTCGCTCATTTTTCCGCGATCAGCATGGGTGGATTCAAGACCCTCAAAGAGGGCGAAAAGGTTTCCTTCGACGTGACGCAAGGTCCGAAAGGCAAACAAGCTTCGAATATCGCGCGCGTCTGATCGATTCGGACGAGCAACTAGGTACCCGCCTCTGGCGGGTTTTTTTTGCCCGGCCGTTTGTGGGGCTGCTCATGTCAACACGAAAGCATTTGGCGCAGCGCCTCGTTTGCCGTGGATTTCGAACCGATGACATGGTTTTTTTATCGACCACGCCGTCAAAAATCCACCGTCCTTCTCGAGAGTCGTTACGGTTGCCAATGGTCCGCGCTGGCAACGCCGGGACGCGCGAGAGCGGATCAGCCGGTCATTTGCTGGCAAGAATGAATTGGTCGCGGCGGGTTTCGCCTTTATTGTCGATCCAGACCACGTCGATGCGGTCGCCCGGTCTGACTCCGCGGGCGTAGAAGGAAAATAGCGGGTTACGGGCAATCGAGGTGTTCAACTGTCCGCGGACGAGTTCCTGGCCATTGGCGCTGACGGTGAAGGTTTCGATGAAATGCGCGGCCACCAGCTTGCCGGATTCCGGGTCTTTGCGTTGCCCGGTTTCCATGGGATGCGGCATCATCAGGCGGATTTCGGCGATGTCCTCTTGCCAGCTCGCGCGCAGTTTGATCGCTTCAGGCATTGTCAGCCCTTCCGGTTCAGGCGCCGCAGCCGCCGATGGTTACTTTGATTTCGCGGCTGGCATGGTAGGTCTTGCCGTCGGCGGCTTTGATCACCAGTCGTAAGCGCGAAGACTCGGCCATTTTTACCTGCAGCCGGACATGCGGCAATGTGCCATTTACGAAAAACAGATGCGCAGTCAGTGGCAGCGGGTTTTTGTCGATAAAAATCATCGCTTGCCGACTGCCGGGAATGTTGCTGATGATTTCGATCGGAACTTGCGCGCCGTTTTCGGCGACTTCAGGCGCTTTGATGACGATCAGCGCGCTGTCTGCCGATGGAGTTACCCCTGACGCCTTGAACGCATCGGCGAGAGTGGTCGCGGTGAACGCGAACCGACTGGCGTCGGCCGCGAGCACCCGCAAAGGAATCAGGCTGGCCAGACTCATTAGCGGTGTCATCAACCAGCTGGCACTGCCGGCGAGCAGGCAGCGGCGGCGCAGGGCGTCGATTCCGGCCGCGGAGGAGTCCATTCCTCAGTCGCTCAGCCAGTGACCGGATTTTCCTCCGGATTTCTCCAGCAAGCGTATCCCGTCGATACGCATGCCGCGATCCACGCTTTTACACATGTCGTAGATGGTCAGCAGCCCGACGCTGACGGCGCAGAACGCTTCCATTTCCACGCCGGTACGGCCGATGCATTCGACGGTACTGTGGCAGTGCACCGCATTGGCCGGGGCGTCGATTTCGAAATCGACCGTCACTTTGCTCAACGCCAGCGGATGACACAGCGGAATCAAATCGGCCGTACGCTTGGCGGCCTGGATGGCGGCAATCCGCGCCACACCGAGAACGTCCCCTTTTTTGCTGTTACCGTCGACGATCAGCGCCAAAGTGGCGGGGTCCATCGAAATCCGGCCGCCGGCGCGTGCGCGGCGGGCGGTGGGCGTTTTGCCCCCGACATCGACCATGTGCGCCTGACCGTGAGAGTCGAAGTGAGTGAGCAAGTCGGAGGACATGGCGAAAACGTCGCAGCGGAAGAGGGAAGGGGACTGAAGACTCGACGCGGAAAATAGAAAAGGAGCAGCGGGCAACGAAGAAGCAGGGGAAGCCGCGGCCGGTGGTCGTAACGCTTGGTCACAACGGCAGGCGAGGACAGCCGGTATCATAGCATCGTCTTCATTCCTGGCCGCGATGAGTGAGCATGAGCAAAACTGTCTGCCTGGTTGTTTCGCTGGCCCTTGCGGCAATCGTCGGAAGTAATGTTTTGGCGGTTGCCGATGAATTGCCGGACCTCGGCGAGGCGGCCCGTGCCGAGTTGTCGCCACAACTTGAACGTCGGATCGGCGAACGGATCATGAATGAAATCCGCTCGCGCGAGCCGAGTTACGTCGATGACGCCGATATCAATGATTACCTGAATCGATTGGGCGGCCGGTTGGTGACGGCCAGTACCAATCCGCTCAGCGAGTGCCATTTCTTTGCCATTCGCGACGGCATGATCAATGCCTTCGCCATGTTCGGCGGGTTCATCGGAGTCAATACCGGAACCATCTTAACCGCGCAATCGGAATCGGAGCTGGCCGGTGTGCTGGCTCACGAGATCTCACACGTTCAGCAGAACCATCTGGCGCGGAATCTGGCGCGCGAGAAACAGAATTCGCTGGCGATGATGATTGCCATGGCGGTGGGAGTTTTGGCGGCACGTTCGAATTCGCAGATCGCCAACGCCACCATTGCCTCGGCGCAGGCCGGTGCCATCCAGTCGCAATTGGCCTACAGTCGGGATTTCGAACGCGAAGCCGATCGCGTCGGTTTCCAGACCCTGCGCCAAGCCGGTTTCGACGTCCATGGCATGGGTGATTTTTTTGGCCGGCTGCTCCAGGCTGGACGGGTATACGACAACAGCGCGCCGGTTTATCTGCGCTCGCATCCGCTGACCCTCGAGCGGATCTCGGATATGCAGAACCGGGCGCAGGACGCGTCATACCGTCAAGTCGCCGACAGTCTGGAATTCCATCTGGTGCGGGCAAAACTGCGCGTACAAGCCGGCGCTCCCGGCGAACAGGTCCGCGAGTTCACCAACCAGTTGCGGGAAAAGAAATATCCTTCCGAGGCCGGGGTTCGTTATGGTTTGAGCTATGCCTTGCTGCAAGCCAAGGATTGGTCGGCTGCACAGCGTGAAATGGACGCCCTGTTGGCTTTGAAGACGAACTCGCCGATGATCGGCCGCCTGCACGGTGAGATCAGGCGGGCCGCCGGTGATTCGTCTGGCGCGATCGCCGTTTATCGTCAAGCGCTGCAACGCTTCCCGCAGTCGAAATCGTTGATCTATGGTTACGCCGAGGCCATGCTCGCCGGCAGACAGCATGAACAGGCGTTGAATTTCCTGTCGTCGCAGTTGGCGGTGCACGGCAACGACGACAAACTCTACGCTTTGCAGGCAAAAACGTTCGCTGCCGCCGGCAAACGCTTGCAACAACACCGGGCGCAGGCGGAAGCTTACCTGCTGCAAGGACAACTGGGCGCTGCGGTCGAACAGATGACCTTTGCTCAGCAGGCTGGCGACGGCAATTTCTTCGAGCAGTCGGCGGTCGATGCCCGGTTGCGTGAATTGAAAAAACTGTTGGCGGATGAATTGAAAGAGAAGCGGGCGGGCAATGGCATTTAAAATGTCTCGTTTTACTTTGTCGCGGCGGTGAACATGCATTACGACCGAAAACTGGACGTCCAAGGATTGAGCTGCCCGTTGCCCATTCTGCGTACCAAAAAAGCGCTGTCGGAAATGGCCAGCGGCGAAATTCTGCATGTTCTGGCCACCGATCCGGGTTCGATGAAGGACTTCCAGGCATTTGCCAAACAGACGGGCAACGAATTGTTGTCCAGCGCCGAAATCCGGCAGGTTTTCGAGTATTACATCCGGCGCAAATAACAGTCCGGCGGCACGACGTCCTTCTCCGGGAATGGTCTTTTGATTCCGTTGGTTGACGGGCTGTTTGCATTGTTCGACGACGACAGCGGAGGAGCTTTGCTGCTCACCGGCGGTCGACGTTGCGAATTTGCCGCGGACGCTTCGCCGCGTGAGGTATTGGCCGCGCTGGAGACGACAGCCAGGCAAGGACGATGGTTGGCGATTGCCGCACCGTATGAGCTGGGTGGCGTCCTCGACCCGGCGGCGACCGTCAAAACGACTTCTGACCGCCTATCACTGGCTTCCTTGGGCTTCGCTTCCTGGGCCTTCGATGAGGCCAGGACTCTTGATCGATCGGCGGTACCCCTCTTTCTCGATACCTGTCTGGCAGCGCTCCCGGAGGAACAGCGTCTGGCTGGCGTTGCCGAAGTGCTCTGCGCTGTCGATCGGCTGGCTTATGGCGCACAGGTGCGGCAAATCCGTCGCTGGATTGCCGACGGCGACTGCTACCAGATCAACCTGACGTTTCCGTTGACCTTTCGCGTGTACGGGCATCCTCTGGCGTTGTACGCCGGTTTGCGTTCCCGACAGCCGGTGCGTTATGGCGGGTGCCTGATCAGCGACACGTCGACGATTCTGTCGTTATCGCCGGAACTGTTTTTCGAACGTTGCGGCAATCAGGTCCGCACCCGGCCGATGAAAGGAACCGCGCCGCGTGGAGCCACGGCGGCGGCGGATGTCCGGATCCGTGCCGAACTGCTGGCATCGGAAAAGGAACGTGCCGAAAACGTGATGATCGTCGATCTGCTGCGCAACGATCTCGGACGGCTGGCCGAACCGGGCCGGGTACGGGTCGAATCGTTGTTCGAGGCCGAAGCCTACCCGACCGTCTGGCAACTGGTGTCCACGGTCAGCGCTGAATTGCCTGGTGTTTCCCTGGCTGAGCTGTTTACCGCGCTGTTTCCCTGCGGCTCGATCACCGGCGCCCCGAAATTGCGTGCCATGCAGCGGATTGCCGAACTCGAAGGGTCACCGCGAGGCTTATATACCGGCGCTTTCGGTTGGTTGGCGCCGAACGGTGACTGCCGCTTCAACGTCGCCATCCGTACGCTGGAAATCGATCGCAGCCGGCGAGGACGGCTGGGCGTGGGCAGCGGCATCGTCGCCGAGGCCGATCCGGCTGGCGAATACGCTGAATGTACCTTGAAGGCGCGATTTCTGACCGGTTACGACCCCGGTTTTGCCTTGATCGAAACCTTACGTCTGGAAGAGGGGGTATTTCCTCTGCTGGCTGGTCATCTCCGCCGCCTGCAAAGCTCGGCCGACGCGCTGGGCTTTGCCTGTGAGATGCCGGCGATCGTCGCGGCCTTGCGCCATGAAGCAAGCCACCGGCCGCAGGGGGTGTATCGGGTTCGTTTGACGCTGAACCATGACGGCGACCACCAATTGTCGACCGAACCCTTGATCGTTCCGGAAGAGCGTGTCGGGCGGGTCGTTTTCGCCGAGCAGACGCTGGACGCGGAGCACTATCTGCGACGTCACAAAACCACCGCCCGCGCCATCTACGAGCGCGCATTGGCCAGTGTTGCCGGTCGGCCAGAGGTTTTTGATGTCATTTTTTGCAATACGCGCGGCGAGGTTTGTGAAGGCGCGCGCAGCAATCTGTTCGTCGAACGCGCGGGGCGATTGCTGACGCCGCCGCTGTCCTGCGGTCTGCTGCCCGGCGTGCTCAGGCAAAGCCTGCTCGATGCGGGTCGGGCGTTTGAACAGATGCTGCTGCCGGCGGACCTGCGCGCTGGCGAGCCGGTCTACGTTGGCAATGCGTTGCGCGGCTTGCGGCAGGTGACGATCGAGAACTGACCGATCTTCGGTCGGCGATACCTGGCGGTTAGCAAGTCGGTAAAACAAGTCGGTGAAGGCGGTCGAAAGGTTTCGCGGTCAGTGGGGCAGAAACGTCTTCCATTCCCCGATGCGATCAGTGGTCGCCGAACAGTCGCAATTCCGACAGAAGATCCCAAGCCATCGCCGCATCGACGGCGTCGGCCAGGCGGTCGATGTCGGCTTCCCGACGGGCGGCGAGGTCGACGGGTTCGGCATTGCTCAGGCCGGCCCAGGACAGCAGGGCGGACAGGGCTTCGGGATGGTCGAACAAGCCGTGGCAATAGGTGCCGAAAATCTGCTGATCGTCGGAAATCGCGCCGTCGGTACGGCCATCGTCGAACACGATCGCCGGTCTGTGCAAGCCGTCGCCACTGCTGCGGCCGAGGTGGATTTCGTAGCCGCGCATCGCCGGACGGTCGGCGAAGGACAGCCGGCCGCTGACGTTTTGCAATTGTTTGCCTTGTTCCAGGCGGGTAGTCACCGCCAGCCAGCCCAGGCCATCGCTGCTGCCGGCAGATCCTTCCAGCCCGTCCGGGTCGTCGATTCGTGCGCCGAGCATCTGGAAGCCGCCGCACAGGCCGATCACTTTGCCACCGTAGCGCAGATGGCGGGCGATCGCCGCCGGCCAACCCTGGCGGCGCAACCAGTCGAGGTCGTCGCGTACCGCTTTCGAGCCGGGAAGGATGATCAGGTCGGCCGGTGGCGGCGGCTCATTGGGAGCGACCCAGCGGAAATCGACCTCCGGGTGCAGACGCAGTGCGTCGACGTCGGTATGGTTGGCGATACGCGGCAAGGCCGGGGCGATCACTTTCAGTCGTGGGTGCGATTTTTCGGCCTGGCTGACGGCCAGCGCGTCTTCGGCGTCGATGAACAAGCCGTGCAAATAGGGCAGTACGGCGAGGACCGGTTTGCCGGTGCGCTGTTCGAGCCAGCGCAAACCCGGTTCGAGCAGACCGATGTCGCCACGGAAACGGTTGATGACGAAGCCCTTGATCCGCGCCTGTTCGCTGGCCGACAACAACTCGAGTGTGCCGACCAGGTGCGCGAACACGCCGCCGCGGTCGATATCGGCGATCAGGATCACCGGGCAATCGACTGCTTCGGCAAAGCCCATGTTGGCGACATCGCGGTCGCGGAGATTGATCTCGGCCGGCGAACCGGCGCCCTCGACGAGCAGGCAATCGTAGGTGGCGCACAAGCGCTGCCACGAGGCCAGCACCGCCCGCATCGCCAGCGGTTTGTAAGCGTGGTAGTCGCGAGCGTTGAAATTTTCGGCGACCTGGCCATGGATGATCACCTGCGCCTGGCAATCGGTGGTCGGCTTGAGCAACACCGGGTTGAAGTCGCTGTGCGGCGGCAGGCCGGCGGCCAGCGCCTGCAGTGCCTGCGCACGACCGATTTCACCGCCGTCGATGGTCACCGCCGAATTGAGGGCCATGTTTTGCGGTTTGAACGGCGCGACGCGTACCCCGCGTCGTTTGAGAATCCGGCACAGCGCGGCAACCAGCGTCGATTTGCCGGCATCCGAGGTGGTGCCTTGAATCATCAGTGATGCACAACTCATCGCCAGTCTCTCCGTGGGGTGGGTGTCCGGGTTGGTCGTCGCGGTTCAGTTTTCGGCGCGGACGGTAACGATATCCTGCCGGGCGGCCCACAGGCCGATGTCTTCACGACGGATGGCGGCGGCCATCAAGCCGGGGAAGCGGTCGGGAGTACAGGCGAAAGAGGGTACGCCGAGCGCTGCCAGCCGCGCCGCCAGACGATGGTCGTAGGCCGGCGCGCCTTCGTCGCTGAGCGCCAGCAGGGTGATCACCTGAACACCCGATTGGACCAGTTCGTTGGCTCGTTGCAGGAGCTTGTTTTCGACACCGCCTTCGTAGAGGTCGGAGATCAGAACCAGGATGGTGTTGCGCGGGTCACGAATCAGTGACTGGCAGTAGCTCACCGCCCGGTTGATGTCGGTGCCGCCGCCGAGCTGGACGCCAAAAAGAATATCGACCGGATCGTCGAGTTGTTCGGTGAGGTCGACCACCGCGGTATCGAAAACGACCAGATGCGTCTTGACCGCCGGCAACGAAGCCATTACCGCACCACAAATGCTGGCATAGACCACCGAGGCGGCCATCGAGCCGCTCTGGTCGATGCACAGGATCACTTCGCGTTGCGTGCGTCGGGATTTGCGGCCGTAACCGATCAATGTTTGCGGAATCAGGCAACGGTAATCGGCCTGCCAATGGCGAAGATTGGCCTGGATGGTGCGTCGCCAGTCGATTTCGGCGTGCCGCGGCCGGTAATTCCGGGTGGCCCGGTTGAGCGCGCCGCTGACCGCGCTGCGCAGCGGCTCCTCGAGTTTCGCGATCAAGGCGTCGACCACTTTTCGCACTACCTGGCGGGCGGTGTCCTTGGTTTTGGCGGGCATCACCTGGCCCAATGAAATCAGGGTCGCTACCAGATGGACGTCCGGTTGCGCCGCGGCGAGCATTTCCGGTTCCAGCAGCAGACGATGCATGTCGAGCCGTTCGAGCGCGTCCTTCTGCATCACCTGCACCACGCTGGCCGGGAAATACTGGCGGATATCGCCGAGCCAGCGGGCGACGCGCGGCGACGAGGCGCCGCTGCCGCCCCGCAAGCCGCCAGGGCCCTGGGCATCGTAAAGCGCGGTCAAGGCCTGGTCGATGCGCAGGTCGTCGCCGGTCAAGGCGGTTGAGCAGGCCTCCTGCGCCGGCTCGCCGAGCACCAGTCGCCAACGGCGCAGACGTTCCCGGGCGGGCGATCCTTGTCCGGCAGAGTCGACCTCCGGGGTCGCCATTGCGTCGGCTATCGACGTGGAAGAGGGTGAGGTTTGGGCGGAATCGCTCATCGCTGCTCCTCGCTCGCCGCTACCGGCAAACCCAATAATTGCCGCAGCAGAGGCAGCACTTTTTCGGCGCGGGCGTCATGCCAACCGACGGCCGGGGCCATGGATTCGTCGCGTGCCGGCTGTTGCGCGCGTTCGGCGAGTTGCCGGCGCTCCGGGACGCTGAAGGCGGCGAATGAGCGCCTCAACAAAGGCAGGACCCGAACGAGATGGGCTTCGCTCAGCGACGACAGCCAGCGGTCGACCATCGCCCACAGGGGTTGATCGTGCAGCAGAACCAGTCCGCTGCGGTCGAGAAAACCTTCCAGCCAGGCGGCGGCCAGGGCCGGGTCGTTGCCGGAGGACAGTGCCTGACTCATGCGTTGAGCCGTGTGTTCGATGTCGGCCTGCTGTTCGTCGAGCAGCAGCCGCGCCGCCAATCCGCAAAGCAAGCCATGGCTGCCGCCGAAGCGGGCCACGCTGCGCAGTGCCGCCCACCAGGGCTCGTGCAACGACGGACGCGCCAGCAGGCGCAGGGCCTGCTGTGTTGCGCGGATGCCGTCCCGCAGCGTTGCCGCCGCCTCGTCATCGACGGCCGAACAGGCGCCGGCCAGACCGATGGCGGCGCGCGGCAACAGACTCGCGAGCAGGTGGTCGACCATTCCGGCATCGGTCTGCCGCACGTTGCCGTAGCGTGAGATCTGGGACAGCGGCGGGATCGTCGCCAGCAATTGGCCGACGTCGCCGACCACCGCCGCCAGATTCTCGAGTGCCTGCGTCACCGCCGGGATCGCCGGTTGCAGATCGGCGAACAGCACTTGTTGCATCAGTTCGGCGAGTTCGGGTAAAGCGGTGGCTCGGCCGGTCCGGTCGATGACCTTGGCGCAAGCGGCCTCGGCGACCGTATTGCCCCAGCGGCCGGCATGGATCACTTCGATCGCCAGTTGCGGGTCCCATTGCAACTGCCATAACTCGTGAAAACTGCCTTTGGCGTTACGGCCCTGGCCCGGATGTTTTCCCCAGGGAATACCGAGCAAATTCAGCCGATGCAGCAGATGACTGCGGCTGAGGTCGGTGGCTTGCCGCAAATCGAGGTCGAGCAGTTTCTGGATCGCCTGCGGCGGCAAGCGCAGGCTTTTCTGCAATTGCTGCAGATCGCGTTGCAGGGGAATCGCCGGTGTGCTTTCCGGAATCTGACCGAGACGCTCGCCGATCGTCAATCGCTGCTCGATCAAGCGCATCGGCGTCTCGTCGCCCATGCAGACCACGCTGCGCAGCGCTTCACCGAGTTCATCCAGTCCCGGTTGCGGGCGTTCGCGCAACGAAGCCAGCGTTTCCGCCAGCCGCACGCCTTCGATGAGGTGTGCCGATGAACAATCGAGTCCCTCGTCACGCAACAACCGTGCCGCCTTCGCCAGCCAGGCGATGGCCCGTTTCTCCGGCGGACACTGCCAGAGATGCGCATACCAGCCGGGCGAGGTGACACCGGCGCCGTAACCGCTGGCGAAACTGAGATGGGTGTACGACCACGGCACCCAGGTGGCGGTGACTTTCGCTTTCGGCAAACCCTTCAACAGGGCGTTGTCGGTCTTGACCGGCGGCAGAGTCGCCAATGCCGTCACATGCCAGGCGCCGCAGACGACGGCGATCCGCGCATGGCCGTCTTTTTCCGCCTGACGCAGGCATCTGCGCATGTACGCTTCGCGGAGGTCTTCACGGCGCTGCCGATCGGCGCTTGGCTGGCATGGCGCTTCGGCGCGCAGGACGCTCATCGCTTCAGCAATGGCGGCGAACAGGTCCAGGCTGTCGGCGCGCTCTTCGACCAGATGGTTCCACCACGATTCGCCGTCACCGTGTCCGGCGGCGCGACCCAGCCAGTCGAGCGGATCGTCGACGATCTCGGCAGGGGGAGGGGTGACGCTTCCCCCGTCGTGGCCTTCGGGCGCCGGCGGCGGTTCGTCGTCCGCCGGGGAGGGCTCGACCGCGCGCGACAAGGCCAGTTTGTGGGCCACCGGCAGGTCGATGAACCGTGTCGGGATTTGCCGTTCGCGGGCAAAACGTAGCGCGTTCCACTCCGGCGAAAATTCGGCGAAGGGGTAAAAAACCGCTTGTTGCGGATCGTCCGGGTCATAAACCAGCAAGGCCACCGGCGCTTGCAGGGCGTCGTCGTCGAGCAGGGCGAGCATCGCTTCGCCTTCGGGCGGACCTTCGATCAGCAGGCAATCGGGCTGCAGGGCGTCCAGGGCGCGCAACAGGCTGCGCGCGCAGCCGGGCCCGTGGTGCCGGATGCCGAAAAGATGCCCGGTGAAACGTTCGCTCATCGATGCGCCCGCCGCGACTGTCGTCCGCCGTCGCGATGACGAGTGCGCATACCGGTCAAGACTGCTCCTTGCATGCCCGGTACAGGTCCTTCCAGTCGCTGCGCTCCTTGATCACCGTTTCCTGGTATTCGCTCCAGACGACGGCATCCTGAATCGGGTCCTTGACGATGGCTCCGGTCAGGCTGGCGGCGATGTCCGCGGCGCGCAACACGCCGTCCCCGAAGTGACCGGCCAGCGCCAGACCGCTGTTGAGCACCGAGATCGCTTCCGCGGTGCTCAGCGTGGCGCTGGAGACCTTGAGCCGGGTTTTACTGTCCTCGGTCTGGCCATTGCGCAGTTCACGGAAGATACGCACCACGCGGCGCACTTCCTTGAGCGCCGGCGGCTCGCCGGGCAGTTGCAGCGCGCGGCCCAGTTCATTGACCCGTTTGCTGACGATGGCCACCTCCTCGTCTTCGTTGCCCGGCACCGGCAGGATGACGGTGTTGAAACGGCGCTTCAACGCGCTGGACAATTCGTTGATTCCCTTGTCGCGGTTGTTGGCGGTGGCAATGACGTTGAAACCGTGCAGCGCCTGCGTCTCGGTACCCAGTTCCGGGATCGGCAAGGTTTTTTCCGAGAGAAGCGTGATCAGGGTGTCCTGCACGTCGGCGGGAATCCGGGTCAGTTCTTCGACCCTGGCGATCTTGCCGGCGGTCATCGCGCGCATGATCGGGCTGGGTACCAGCGCCGCCGGTGATGGTCCCTTGGCCAGCAACTCGGCGTAATTCCAGCCGTAGCGCAATTGCTCCTCGCTGGTGCCGGCGGTTCCTTGCACCAGCAGCGTCGAATCGCCGCTGATCGCCGCCGCCAGATGCTCGGAAACCCACGATTTGGCGGTTCCCGGCACGCCGAACAGCAGCAGGCCGCGATCGGTGGCCAGAGTGGCGATCGCCGTTTCGATCAGCCGCCGGCTGCCGATGTATTTGGCGCTGACCTCGAAACCGTTGTCCAGTGTACCGCCCATCAGATACGTGGCTACCGCCCAGGGCGACAGCGCCCAGTGAGTCGGCCGTTGCCGGGTGTCGGATTTGCCGAGCTGTTCGAGTTCTTCGGCAAACTGTTGTTCGGCATGCTGCCGCAAGGTCTGGTTGATCATCGTCATCTCTGCAAAGAAAATGGTTTCAACGGTTTGGCAAAGCCTGCGCCAAGGCTTCGCGCCAGCGGACGAAAGTCTGCGCGCGCTGCAGGGTGTCACTGAAATACGGGTTGAGCGATTCGGCAGACCAGTTCATCAGTTCGACGAAAGCGCTGTCCGGCATCAAGGCGGCGAATTCCGGAAAGCTGTCGCGGAAGGCGTAGTCCCACTGGCTTTCCTTCTTCAGCCATGCCGATTTGATTTCGTCGAGAACGAAACGTGAAAAATTGGCCGACGGCGCCACCTGGGCGTGCGTGCAGGCGCGGACGATCGCTTCGAGGGCGCCGCCCAGCGGATGTTCCGCCCGGTTGGTCAGCGTCTGCCGCCAATGATCTTCACGCCGCGTCACCGGCAGGCAGGCGAGCAGCGGCGCGCTACCGAGCAACTTGACTGCCTGCGGATCGCTGAGCAAGGCCTCGGCCCAGTCGGCTGAATTGATCGCCTGGGCCGCCGCTGGCCCCTGCAAGCGCTTGCCCCAGGCGCGCAGCAAGGCTTCGCGCCAGTCGCCGGCGTTGGCCCAGGCGATCAATTCGGCCGGCGTCCTGCCGGTTTGCTCGATCCACCAGACGAGAGGCAGCGCACCGGCCAGTTGGTAAAGCCACCAGCCGCGGTCGCCGAGTGTTTCGCTTTTGGGCCGCTTTTCTTCCAGGCCGTCGCTTTTCCATTCGGCGACAAACGCTGTCGGTGCCTCGATAACCAGTTGTTTGCGGAACAGTTTGCGTTCCTGGTGGAGGAGGGCGCGCATGCGCTCGCTCATCCGCGTCACCAGGCGTGACTGCGGCAAGAGGCTGAGCAACATTGCCGCCCGCTGGCGGACTTCCTTGCTGCGGTCGGTGAGCAAGGCTTCGAGAAAATCCTCATCCGCCGGGCTCAGGTGGTTGTCGAAAATGTCGAGCAGCGCCAGGCGCTCTGCGGCGTTCATTTCGCTCAGTCCGTCCTGCAGACGCTGGCGAGCCGCCGCCGGATCCCTGGCCCGCAAGGCCGTCAGCCACGACCGGCGCTGGTCCAAAGTACCCTCATGCCATGGTGTGTCATCGGGAGAAGCCGGATCGACGTCTCCGGCGACGTCCCCGGCAACATTTCCAGCGACATGACGCCACGCTGGATTGGCGGCGGCCAGCCAGCGACCGCGCTCGCCGAGCACCGGCAGCAACAGCGGACGCAGACGGACCAGGCGTTTGCCGAGGGTCAGCGCGGTCGGCAACAAGCGCGGTGGCAGCCGGCGCCGGTTCGCCGCCAGACGGATGAAACTTTCACGGCACAGGGCCTCCGTGGCGTCGTCGATGATGTTCTTCAGGATGTCGATCACGGTCGGCTCATCGACGGCCGGCCAGGAATCAGCCGGACAGACGGCCGGCAACGGGTCGTCGCCGGTCGGCGGCAGAAAACCGACTTCGCCACACAGCGCCAGCACGCCGGCGCTGCGCAGCACCGTGCCCTCGGTTGTCCAAGCTTCGGCTTTCGGAGAATCGCCGGCTTGGCGCAGCAGGGCGCCGATCGCGCCATCGACCGCCGTTGGTGCGACTGTCCGCCGTTCAGTGCCGAGCAGCACCTGGCTGGCCAACTGTTGCAGCGCGCCGTTCATTCGGCCAGCCACAATCGATCGAGCGACGGGAAGAATTGCCAGGCGCTGAGCGGACGCAGGGCGTGATCGGCCCATTCACCGAACACGGCCAGTGCGGCACCGCCGCTTTCGGCGAGCAGAGGCCATCCGTCTTCGGCGGCGAGAGTCAGCGGTAAAACAAGCCGGTCCGCGGTACGCAAGGTCCATCCCCGCTCGTCGAAAACCGGCACCGCATCACCGATCAACAACGGTTGTGGCGACTGCCAGGGGTTGGCGGCCAACGCGTCGGACAAGGCGTCCAACGCCTCGACCAGGGTCGGCGCCGCGCGTGTCCAGGGAACTGGCGGATCGATGGCCTGGAGATCGGTATCGACCACGATCGCCCGCAAAGGCGCGTTGCCGGGGTAATAGGCCAGCGTCCCGCGACGTTGACTGCCGGTGACGAAAATCTGCTCGAAGTAGCGGTTGCCGTAGGCGAAATCGAGCAGCATCGCCCAGCGGGCCGAGTGCAGGCCGAGCAGCCAGACGCGGCGTTCCGTCAGACGGTCTTCCTGGTGGCAACTCTGTCCGATCACCAGCCAGTCGTCGCTCAACCGTTCACCGTCGGCGAGCACCGTTTCGCGACTGCTGTTCATTCCCAGCGCATGGCGCAGGTCGGCTTGTACGGTCTGGGGCAGGTCGGCCATGCGGCGGCCGGCGTCGATCAGCAGCCGCAACTGTCCCATGCCCCCAAGCACTTGAGCGGGCCAGGCTTCGCTCCCGTCGACCAGGCGACCGAGACGACGCAGCCGAAAAGCCAAGCCGGGTAATTGCGCATCGACCATCCGTCGGGCCATTTCCTCCCAGATCGCCGGTTGCCCGGACAGCGTGGCCAATCCGTGCTTGACCCGGTCGTTGAGCCACAATTCGAGTTCATCGAGACCATCCGACAGGCGTTGCTGACGCAGGGCGCTGCGACGGCCTGCTGCTGGCGACGGTTCGCCGGTAGGCGCCTCGCCGTCGCGACCGGTGCCGGCAACCGAGGTGGCGGCGTTGTCGTCGTGTTTGTTTTTGCGCGACTCGTCCCGTTGCCGACGTGAATCGAGCCATGCCACCACCCATGCCGGCGGATCGGCGGAGGTGAACGCGGCGGGTTGCTGCGCCAATAACAGCAGCAGAGCCAAGCCGTGCTTGCAGGGGAATTTCCGACTCGGACACGAGCAACGGAATGCCGGACCTTGCCGATCGACCTGTACCCGATAAGGTGTCGCCCCGCTGCCGGGACATTCTCCCCATACCGCTTGCGCTTGGTCGTTGAACGCCGGCTGGAGCCAGCGGGATGGCTGCGCCAAGCCAATAGCCGCTTTCGCCGAACTGGCATCGGGCGAAAGCTTGAGAACATCGTCGGTGCCTAGCTGCATCGGTATCGGCAGATCGTGGGATCAGTGGCCATTGTAACAGCCCGTCTCAACGCGCCAAAAATCCCCCTGAATTTTGAAGACGCTGCCTCGCTGGTCGGTTGATCGATGCGAGCCGACTCGAACGGACGCTCAATCCGCCGATATGGTCCTCTCGACCGAGCGTTCAACTACGTTTGCCGAGTCGACCTTCATACCGGTTCCGGGCTGTTTGGCTGTTGGATCGCCGTCCGCAATTTCTCCTCGCCAATTTCCGGACAGATTTTTTCAATGAAGGCCAACACGTAGCTGCGCAGATATGTGCCGCGACGCACGGCCAGGTGGGTGGTGCTTTCCGGAAAGAGATGCGGAACAGGAATCATCATCAATCCATGATCCTTCTCGGCAGAATAAGCCATCGAGGCGACGATGCCGACGCCAAGTCCTAGTTCGACATAGGTTTTGATCACGTCGGCGTCAATCGCCGACAGGACGATATCCGGAACCAGCCCGTCCTCAGCGAACGCCCGGTCGATATGCGTCCGGCCGGTGAAGCCATGATGGTAGGTGATGATCGGGTAGTCGCTGATCTGTCGCAGGGTCAGTGCGGCGGATCGACACAACGGGTGGCCGGGTGGAACGATCAACGCGTGCTGCCAGCTATAAAAAGGAAAAGTCACCAGTTCCGGTACCCGATCGAGCTGTTCGGTGGCGATGCCGATGTCGGCTTCGCCGCCGACCAGTTGCTCGGCGATCTCTTGCGGGCTGCCTTGATGCAAGGCCAGATGCACTTTCGGATAGTCGGTTTTGAACCATTTGATGATTTGAGGTAGTGCGTAGCGCGCCTGAGTATGCGTGGTGGCGACGACGAAGTTGCCGGTCTCGCGGTTGGCGAACTGATCGGCGATTCGACGCAGATTGTGCACATCGAGCAGAATGCGGTCGACCACCGCTGCCAATTCCTTGCCCGGCTCGGTCAGACCCAGCAAACGCTTGCCGCGACGGATGAAGATCTCGATTCCCAGTTCGCCCTCGAGATCCTTGATGTGTCGACTGACCCCGGGTTGCGAAGTGTGCAGGGCGTTGGCCACCTCGGTGAGGTTGAAGTTCTGACGCAATGTTTCGCCAATGATGCGCAACTGTTGTAAATTCATCGATCAGCGCCGGCTACTGGTCGCGTAAAGTTGATCGAAAACCCCACCGTCGGCGAAATGTACCTTTTGCGCATTTCGCCAACCACCGAACGCCTCGTCAATGGTCACCAGATTGACTTTGCTGAAAGTTCCGGCGTATTTGGCGGCGATCCGGGTATCACGAGGACGATAGTAGTGCTTGGCCGCGATTTCCTGTGCTTCCGGTGAATACAGATAATCGAGGTACGCTTGTGCCAGTGATCGTGTACCGTGTTTGTCGGCGTACTTATCGACCACCGCCACCGGTGGTTCGGCGAGGATCGATAGCGAAGGGCTGACGATTTCAAACTTTGCCGAACCGAGTTCCTTGATGGCCAGCAGGGCTTCGTTTTCCCAGGCGATCAGCACATCGCCGATGCCGCGCTCGACGAAAGTGGTTGTCGCTGCACGAGCGCCCGAATCGAGAACTTTGACGTTGCTGTAAAGCCGACCGACGAACTCCCGGGCGGTCGCGTCGTTGCTGCCGGGCTGTTTGCGGGCATAAGCCCAGGCGGCCAGATAATTCCATCTCGCGCCACCGGAAGTTTTTGGGTTGGGGGTGACCACCGCTACCCCGGGGCGTGTCAAGTCGGGCCAATCCTTGATGGCTTTGGGATTACCTTTGCGGACCAGAAATACGATCGTCGAGGTGTAAGGCGCTGAATTGTTCGGCAGGCGCTTTTGCCAATCGTTCGATAACAACCCGTGATCGGCAATGGCGTCGATGTCGAAAGCCAACGCCAGCGTCACCACGTCGGCTTCCAATCCGTCAATCACCGAGTGCGCCTGTTTGCCCGAACCGCCATGAGACGCTTTCACTTTCAGGCGATCACCGGTTTTGGCTTGCCAATATCTGGCAAACGCCGCGTTATAGTTCTGATAAAGCTCGCGGGTCGGATCGTACGAGACATTCAATATCGACAGTTCAGCGGCAACGGTCGAGCCGGCTAGACAGACGCTGAGCAAGCAGCCGGCAAAAAGAGAGCTGATTCGCATGCAAACTCCGTATCGGTAAGTCATTTCCTGATTCGCCAGAGGCCAGAACACCATCGTTCGGCCATGCCATCGGCAAAATTCACGGCATGCTTTGGCGGGGCGGATCAATGGAAAAGGAAATTGAAGAGCGGCGCGCAGTCTAGGGAAGCGTCGCCCGTTAGCCAACGAAGTTTTGCTTATTAGCTTATACGGCACAGCGCTTGGCGTTTGCTGCCCCACATCCGAGGGAGTTGTCGGAATGCTAAGGAAACGCTGAATAATTGATGTTTTGGTTACGATGTGCGGGGGACTTGGCGAGTTTTTGAGTTTCTTTGTACGATTTTTCGATGATATTTG
>JAVMKC010000041.1:0-30507 GCA_031732795.1 Accumulibacter sp.
TCCTCGCTGGCGCGCCGCGCCTGCGCCATGTTGTGGGTGACGATCAGGATGGTGTACTGGCCGCGCAATTCCCAGAGCAATTCTTCGACGGCTTCGGTTCCCTTGGGGTCGAGCGCCGAGCACGGCTCGTCCATCAACAACACTTTGGGCTTTACCGGCAGCAGGCGGGCGATGCACAGCTTCTGCTGTTCTTCGAGCGACAGTTCGGTTGCCTTGCGCCGCAGACGATCCTTCACCTGATCCCAGAGCAGGACCTGCCGCAATGATTGTTCGACGATCTCGTCCGGCGTTCCCTGCGCCACCTCGCCACCGCCCTTGGCATGCAAGCGGTGGCTGAACAGGATGTTGTCGCAGATCGAGATCGGCAGAGGGTTGGGTCGCTGGAAGACCATCCCGACCTGCTTGCGCACCTGGACCAGTTCGACGCCCGGGTCGTAGATGTTCTCGTTCATGACATGAATGCTGCCCTCGATACGCACATAGCCGAGACGCTCGTTGATCCGATTGACGCTGCGCAGGAAAGTGCTTTTGCCACAGCCGGATGGACCGATCATCGAGGTGATCAGCCCTTCGCGAATGCGCAGATCGACGTCGTAGAGCGCCTGAAAGGTACCGTACCAGAGGTTCAGCTTTTTGCTGGCGATGGCGTGGCTGGTCGGCTGCATCGAGGTAACGGTTGCTTGCTTGTTCATCGTAGGTCGTCTGTTTCCGTGTGCTGGGTGAGTGGGCGATCAGCCGAAGCGGCCTTCGACGTAGTTTCGCGTTCGTTGATCCTTCACCTCGCCGGTGAACAGATCTTCGGTGACGCCGATCTCGACACACTCACCATTGAGGAAGAAGGCCGTGCGGTCAGCCAGGCGCCGCGCCTGTTGCACCAGATTGGTGACGAGGATGATCGTCACTTCCTTGCGCAGCTCCTTCAACACGTCTTCGATACGCATCGTCGTCACCGGATCGACGGCAATCGAGAATTCGTCGAGCATCAGCAGATCGGGTTCCTGCGACAGCGCGCGGGCGATCGTCAGGCGCTGCTGCTGGCCGCCGGAGAGCAGGCTGCCGAGCGCGTTCAAGCGGTCCTTGACTTCATCCCACAGCGCGGCGCGGGTCAGGCAACGCTGGACGATGACGTCGAGTTCGCTCTTGCTGGTGATCCCGCGCAGACGCGGCGACAGCGCGACGTTGTCGTACACCGTCATCGGCAGGCCGACCGGTAGCGGGAAGACCACGCCGATACGGTTGCGCAGGGCATAGACATTGTTCAGGCGGCGTGTGTCTCGGCCGTCGAAGTGGATCTCGCCGTCGACCCGCATGCCGCTGGTGAACACATCCATGCGGTTGATCGCTTTGAGGAATGAGGTCTTGCCGGCATTTGCCGGTCCGATGATGCCAAAAATCTCGTGTTCGCGAACCGACAAGCTGACGTCGCGCAAGGCCGTGGCATGACCATAGCGGATCGTCAGGTTCCGCACCTCGAGCTTGTTCGGAACGGTGGCGACCGCTGGCGGGCTGGCGGTGGAAGGCGATGCCGGGGTGACGACCGTTACCATTTCTTCTTCCCTCTGAGCCACATGCGAAAAGCGATCGAGACACTGTTCATCGTCAGGACCAGGGCGATCAGCACCAGCGCGACACCGAAGGGAATTTCGTCCGCGATTCCAGGCACCTGCGTCGCGGCGACGAAGAGATGCAGCGACAAGGCCATCGTCTGATCGAAGACGCTTTGCGGCAGGAACGGCGTGAAGAAGACGGCGCCGGTGAACATGATCGGCGCCGTCTCGCCGGCGGTTCGCGAGACTTCGAGAATGACACCGGTCAGGATGCCGGTGATCGAGTTCGGCAGAACGACGCGGCGGATCGTCTGCCAGCGTGTCGCGCCCATGTTCCAGCACGCTTCGCGGAAGGCTTGCGGCACCGCCTGCAGGGACTCGCGCGTGGCGACGATGACCACCGGCATCGTCATCACCGCCAGCGTCAGACTGGCCGCGAGAATGCTGGTGCCGAACTTGAAGAAGAGAACGAAGGCGCCGAGTCCGAACAGCGCATGGACGATCGATGGAACGCCGGCCAGGTTGATGATCGCCAGATTGATGACGCGGGTGAACCAGTTGTCGCCGGCGTACTCGCTGAGGTAGATCGCGGCGAAGATGCCGATCGGCACCGACAACAGCAGGGCGACGGTCACCAGCCAGACGGTGCCGAGCAGCGCCGGGAAGACGCCACCGGAACGCATGCCGTCGGTCGGCGCGGTGAACAGGAACTCCCACGAGATGGCGCTGCCTTCTTTGACCACCAGTGTGCCGAGGATCAACATCACCGGCGTGATCAGGAGCAGGGTCATCAGTCCGAACAGCAGGCGGTAGCGACGTTGCACGCTCGCGTTATGCCGGTTCAGGTCGCTGGCCTGAAACAGCGCTGGATTGGCAGTGGTCATGGTTCAGCCCTTGCGGATACCGCGCACGATCAGATCGGCGCTGAGGTTGATGATGAAAGTGATCAGGAAGAGGAAGATGCCGATGGTGAATAGCACCTGATAGTGCTCACCGCCGACCACCGCTTCACCGAGTTCGGCGGCGATCGTCGCCGTCAACGCCCGCACCGAGTCGAAGAGGCTGTCCGGGATATTCACCGCATGACCGGTGGCCATCAGTACCGCCATCGTCTCGCCGAAACCACGCCCGACGCCGAGCAGGACGCCGCCGAGCAAACCGTTCTTCGCTGCCGGCAGCACCACCTTGTAGATCACCTGCCAGCGCGTCGCCCCCATCGCCTCGGCGGCTTCGCGGTAGCGGTCGGGAACGGCCTTCAAGGCATCCTCGGCGATCGAGGTCATGATCGGCGCCGCCATCAACCCGAGAATGATGCCGGCGTTGAGAACGCAGAGGCCGACCGGGATGTTGAACCACTTGATCAGCAAGGGATTCATGATCACCAGGCCGATGAAGCCCCAGACCACCGACGGGATGGCGGCCAGCAACTCCACCAGCACCTTCAAGGCCTCGCGCGTCTTGCCGGTGGTGAACTCGGCGATATAGATCGCGGCACCGAGCGAGAACGGAACGGCGACCAGCATCGCCAAGCCGGTGACGCTGGCCGTTCCGGCCATCAAGGCCAGGATGCCGTACTCCGGGTCCTCCGCATCGCTCGGCGACCAGTACGGGGTCAGGAAGAATTCGCGGAAATCCATCTTCTCGAAAACGAAGCCGATGCCTTCCTTGGTCACGAAAAAGAAGATGCCGAGCACGAAAAGGATAGCCGAGATGCCACAGATGAAGACGACGCCGGCGATCAGCTTGTCGACGTACCAATCGATGTTGCGACGGTCGAAGTTCTCCGCCCCCCCTGGCCCCGGGCGGCGATCCAAGGCCTGCGTACGGGTGCTCATCTCAGCTTTCCTCCTCGCCCCGCAGGACACTGATCAGATTGCTGACCCGCAGGGCGATCTCCCGGCTGAGATTCCGCAGATCATCGGGCTGCAAAGTGCCGGATTGGCCGAGTTCCCATTCGAGCGCCACGGTATGGAAAGGAATCTGCTCGACGTAGGATCGGACCGGCCCCTGCAAGCTGATGATGATCTGGTAAGTGGCAAGCTGCTGATGGTGTGTCGGCATCGCCTGCGGCTGATGCTTGGCCAGATCGATACCCAAATTCTGCAGCACGGCAACCGATGACCCATCGCTGGCCCCAGCGACGCGGCCACGGCTGTGATACTCGCCAGCCTCGGGAAAATTCTTGCGAGCAATTGCCTCGGCCATCGGACCAAGCAGGCTGTTGTCTTCATCGAGAAAGAGGATGCGGAAGAACTTCGGCCCCCTGCTCTGCCCAGTGACTGCGAAGACCGTGTCCTCGCAGATGTTCTTCGCTTGGTCGGAGACCCTTTCCAGGGAATTGAACACCGTCAGATAAGCGAACAGATCCTGGATCTTGAAGTGTTCCCCCTCGCCGAGCAGGTCGCTGAAAGCCAGATCGAAGGTCCGCTCGACCTGATCGGCGATGACCATCGTCGCTTTCGCCTTTTCGGCATTACCTTCGAGAAAGGCCTCGACGGCCTGCTTCAGCATCTGTCGCGATTCGTCGGCCATCAGCTCGATCTCGCGTGCCATCGCCCCTTCCGGCCGGGCCAGACGAACCGCCTCGCGGCAAATGGTGACGGCGTAGTCTCCGATACGCTCGAGAGCGACGTTGGCATGAACGACGGCCCCCATCCGCCGCAGGTGCGTGCCGGTCGGCAAATGCACACCGATGAAGGCCATGCGCATCCGATCCAGTTCGCTGCTGACGGCATTGATCCGGTTGTCCGCCAGAATCGTGGCGTAGGCCAGCGGATCATCGTCCGACAGCAACGCGTGCACGGCATTACTGAGCGCTCTTTCGACGAGCCCGGCAAGCAGGGCCAATTGTTGGTTGATCTGGGACAGGTCTCTTTCGAGACGTTCTTCATAATGACTCATCGCGTTCTTCTTCCTCAGGCGAGTGAACTCGGTTCTCAACCGGGATCTGGCGGCACGCCGGTACCCGGTCGCCAAGGGCTTACTTGCAACTCACCTTCTTGACGGGCGCGTAGCCTTCTTTTTCGATGATGCACTGGCCGGTGTTGCTCTTGATCCAGTCGAGATACTTCTTCACCTCACCGGCTGGCTCACCGTTGGTGTACATGAACAGCGGCCGGGCGATCGGATACGTCCCGTTGAAGGCGGTTTCCTCGGTCGGTTTGACGCAGGGCTTGCCGGTCGCCGGCGCCACACACAATGCCTTCATGTGGGGGGTGACGTAGGCCAAGCCGCTGTAACCGATCGCACAGGGGGTTTTTTCGACGAGGTCGGCAACGTCCTTGGAGCCGTGCATGTCGAGCGTGCCCTGACGGAACTTGCCTTTCTCACCAAGAATCGCTTCCTTGAAGTAGGCGTAAGTGCCGGAGTTGTTCTGCCGGCTGACGACGACGATGTCGCCTTTACAGCCGGGGATGGTGATGCCGAGATCGCTCCACTTGTTGGCACCGCCGTCGCGCCCGTAGATTTTCGCCAGGTCGGTGACGGTGATCGAGTCGCTGGGGAAGTTTTTGTGCGCAAAGATCGCCAGCGCGTCGTAACCAATGATGTGTTCGACCGGCCGACGGCCTTTCGCCTGCGCTTCCTTGATTTCCTTCTCCGACATCTTGCGGCTCGAGTTGGCGATGTCGACGGTGCCGTTGATCATCGCC
Source organism: Accumulibacter sp. (assembly GCA_031732795.1). Classification (GTDB taxonomy): domain Bacteria; phylum Pseudomonadota; class Gammaproteobacteria; order Burkholderiales; family Rhodocyclaceae; genus Accumulibacter. Next base: position 5,198 of record JAVMKC010000041.1, read on the forward strand.
GCGATGCCGGTACCCGAGCCGCCACCGGACACGGCCACCGCGACTTTCGGGTTGACCTTGCCATACTGCTCGGCAAGCGACTGGGCAGCATTGACCAGCGTATCCGAGCCTTTGTTCTGGATTTCGGTTCTAGCCGAAGCGCCTGTGGCCGCCATGGCGCCGAGCGTCAGGACGGCAAACTTGCGCAACATTGAATGAGCGTTCATCAGTTTTTCTCCGGTTTCTTGGGTTTGCTGGAATCGTCTTCTGCCAATGACAGGACGAGCAATATTCGCAGGCTTGCCGGCTGCTGAAAATTCGGGCAATGACGTACGTGATCCTGCCAGCACGGGACAGTGGCAGTCGTCATCCGATGGCCACCATCTCAAGGATTTCGGTTCGTTTTAAGGGAAACCCTTACGTAGTCTTCCCTATTCCCAAAGCGCTTCGGCCTGGTCAAAATGACAGCTCGATCAACAAAGCAACAGATCCGTATGCCGAAATCGGCGATCCGGCGGCCCGGTTGGCGCGACGCACTGCTGCTCATTGGCGGCTACGTTGCCCTCGATTGGGCAAGTCATATCCACCGTCTGCACGGACTTGACGTCACCCCGTGGAGTCCGGCCCCGGCATTTGGCCTGCTCTTCCTGGCCCGTCACGGCGGTCGCGCAGCACCGCTGTTGGCGTTTGCCATCTTCGTCACCGACGCCTGGCTTCGCCAGCCTCCACTGCCCTGGCAGCTCGCCAGCGCTCAGGCACTGCAACTTGCCGCGGGTTACTGGGCGATCGCGGAAGTCCTGCGCCGCCGCATCGGCAGCAAGTGCCTGCTCGGCAACCGGCCGGGGTTGATCGCCTGGGTAACGATCATCGTCGTCGGCACGCTGCTCAACAGCCTGCTGTTCATGGTCGTACTGACCATCAGCGGCTACCTGCCGCCTGCAGCTACCGGTGAGGTATTGCCGGCGCACTGGCTGGCCGAGGTCGTCGGCATCCTGATCTCGATGCCGCTGCTGGCAATGCTGCTCGACGAGCGCAGCCGAGTCCGACTGCACGGCTTGCTGATCGGCCGCGAATCGTTGAGCCTGCTGACCACCGGTGGCGTGCTCGCGCTGACCTTCTTCGCCAGCGAGATGGCCGAGCTACGCTACTTTCCGGCACTCTTTCTGCCGATCGCCTGGGCGGCGGCGCGCCAGGGACTCGCCGGCGCCGTGCTGACGATCGGCCTGACACAGATCGGCGTCGTTGTCGGCACGCATCTGCTCGGTCTTCCACCGTTGGCGCTGATCGAACTCGAAGTACTGGTACTGGTACTGGCACTTTCAGGTTTTTTCATCGGCATCGTCGTCGACGAGCGGCAGCGGGTAAGCGCCGAGCTGCAACAGACTTTACGACTGGCTGCAGCGGGTGAAATGGCCGGGGCACTTTCTCACGAACTGCATCAGCCGCTGACCGCGCTTCTCGCCTATGCCCGCGCCTGCCAGCAGCTGCTCGCCAAGGGCGAAAGCGGCGAGCGGCTGCGCGACGTCGTCGAGCGCGTCGTCGCCGAATCGCAGCGTGCCGCCGATGTCGTCAGCCGCTTGCGCGACTTCTTCCGCACCGGTACGACCCGGCTCGAACGGATCTGGTTGCGCGAACTGCTGTCGTCGGCCGCAGCCCGCTTTGCGACACCAGCGCGGCAAAAGAGTGTCGAACTTTCACTGCCGCCGGCACCGCCCTGCGCCCTGTTCGCTGACCGTCTGCAACTCGAAGTCGTGCTGCGCAACCTGCTCGCCAACGCCTTCGAAGCGGCCGCGGAGAGGCCCGCAGAACAGCGGCTGGTCCGCCTGTCGGCCGAGTTGGACGGCACCAACCGCGTACGTATCACCGTCGAGGACAGCGGCCTCGGAATCACGGAACAAATGGAAGAGCATATTTTCGAAGCATTTCATTCATCGAAAGCCAGCGGTCTCGGTCTTGGACTGGCAATCAGCCGAGCCATCGTCGAAGCGCACGGCGGCAAGCTATGGGCCGAGGTCGCCGATCGCGGCCTGTTCCGGCTGACTTTGCCGATCGAGGAGACCGGGAATGCCCCATAGAAACAATACCGTCTTCATCGTCGAGGATGACCCGTCGGTTCGTGACGCGCTGGCGCTGTTGCTCGGCATCAACGATTTTTCGGTGGCGCTGTTTGCGGATGCCGAGAGCTTTCTCGCCTCACGCCACCCGGACTGGTGCGGCTGTCTGCTGGTCGACATCCGCATGCCGGGAATGGACGGCCTGACGCTGCAGAAACGCTTGCGCGAAAGCGGCTGCTGGCTGCCGGTGATCGTCATGACCGGCCACGGCGACGTCGAATCGGCGCGGCAGGCCTTCCGCAGCGAGGCCGTCGACTTTCTCGAAAAACCCATCGATCACACCCGGCTGCTGTCGGCAATCGAGGAGGCTTTTGCACGGCAGCATCTGCGCCAGAACGACGCGGAACGCAACGCCGAAGTCGTGAATTTGCTGCAAACGCTGACGCCGCGCGAGCGGGAAGTCATGGAACACGTGGTCGCCGGCCGGCACAACCGGGAGATTGCAAGCCAACTGGCCATCAGCCCGCGTACCGTCGAGGTCCACAAAGCACGGCTATTGGCCAAGCTGCAGGCTGGCAGCATTGCCGACCTCGTGCGTCTGAGCCTGCGCGCATCGGACAAGCATCACGGCTGAGTTCCGCCGCCCACAGACGCAATGCCGCGCCGAGAGGACTCGCTGGTGATTACGAGCCGGTCGACCTCGAGGTGGATCTACACGCTACCGTATAGGCTCGGGACAGGCGCCTAATTTTTCTCGCTCGTTTTCAGCAAGCGCAACAATTTCTGTCCGGCACGTCCGTTCGCTGGCAAAGCGAGGCGTTTTTGCTCCGCCTCGATCGCCTGCCGGGAGTTGGCACCGATCAGGCCGTCGATCTCGCCGATCGGATGGCCGCGGGCGGCGAGCAGCGTCTGCAGTTCGCGACGTTCCTGCCGCGACAGTCCGGGATCGTCGGTTGGCCACGCCGTCGTCAGTCCCTTGCCCCCTTTCAGACGATCGGCGAGCAAGGCGATGGCCAGGGCGTAGCTTTCGGCGGCGTTGTAGCCGTAGATGGCGTCGAAGTTGGCAAAGACCAGAAACGCCGGCCCGCCCCGGCCAGCCGGCAGCAACAGGCCGGCAGCGCTATCGGCGACCGCGATCGCTTGTCCGTCTGCGCGCCGCACGCCGCGCGACAGCCAGTACGTCAGCGGCCGCTTGTCCCGCCGTCCATTCACGCTGCTGTCGAAACCGGTGGGCAGGATGACTTCGTAACCCCACGGCTCGCCTTTACGCCAGCCCGCCCGGCGCAGGAAATGGGCCGTCGACGCCAGTGCGTCGGGAACGCTGTCGATCAAATCCCGTTTGCCATCCCCGTCGCCATCGACCGCCAGACGCAGGAAAGTGGACGGCATGAACTGGGTATGCCCGAAAGCGCCGGCCCAGGAACCGACCAAGCGTTCGGGAGCGATATCGCCGCTGGCAAGAATTTTGAGGGTGCTGAAAAACTCTCCGCGGAAGTAGGCTTGTCGACGACCGTAGCAAGACAAGGTGCTCAACGAAGTCAGCAACGGACGCTTGCCGAAGTTGCGGCCGTAGTTGCTCTCGACTCCCCAGATGGCGATCACCGTTTCAGGATCGACCTGATAACGTTGCGCGGCATCGGCCAGCGCCACCGCCCACTTCTGTCGCAAGGCCAGACCGTCGGCGACCCGTTCCTCATCCACCAGACCGGCCAGGTAATCCCAGATCGGCGCGCGGAACTCCGGTTGATAATCAAGGAATTCGAGAACACTTGGGTCGGGCGACAAGCCTTGGGTCAGGCGGTCGAACGTGCTCGCCGGGATCCCTTTTCCAGCCGCCTCGTTACGCAACGACGCCAGACAAGTGCCGAATCGGGCTTCGTCTATGGCCGCCTGCGCGGTGCCGGCGACGGTGAGCAGGAAAAGAACAGCACCGAAACTACGAGTGTTCGACATCGGGAATCCTGGAGCGGTGGAAAGTGCGCAAGAATAGCAGAGCGGGACGGAATGGCGGGGGATCAACCGGTACCGGAAAGACCGTCAGTCTTCCTGGTTCCTGGCGCGTGCCTGCGGAGAAGGTTCGCCAAGTCTCGGCCTCTGTTCCTCCGCCGGCTGACGAACCGCTTCGCCCTCGATGATCGTCCCGGCGTCGCGATTATCTCGCCAAGCCGGTTCCGGCCAATCGTTCGGAGAGGCCATCTGCTGTCGCAGGTGTCGACGCAGGTGACGGGTCTTCCAGACCAGGACAGCAAAGATCACGGCTCCGACGACCAGCAATACGGTCAAGGCCAACATGGAAAACATCACGCCGACAAGCAGTGCGGCCGCGCCGAACAGCACGGCCAGTGCCTTGCCCAGCCAGGTAGTGGTGGCGGAATTCATGACATGCTCTGAAGCCACCGATTCGGTTTTTCGATCGGTATCCATCGCTTTTCTTGTCGTTGAACCGTGAACAGTCAGTCCCCACCTTCGTAAGGCTGCCCATAAAACGGAACGGCCCGCGCAGGGGGGCTGGGCGGGCCGGTGATGCCATCACCGCGACACTCCGGAGGGGGAGGGGGGAGGAAGGGAGTACCTCGGCGACGGGCAAATAGTACCTCAGTTGATGGCTTTGGATTTGTGAATTCTCTGTGGTTTTATGTGACAAAGTGTAAGTGACGCAACAATCATCAAGGCATTTTGGCATTTGCCGCTCAGACAAAGGGGGCCGTGGCGCCAGAAAAGAGATTTTCCAGCAAGCGCCGCTCCCGATCTTCGATCGTTTCGAGAAACTGCCGAGCCGGTCCCATGTGGCGAAAAGCGAGAAAACCGCGTTCGAGGAACTCCTGCAGATCCCCGAGTCCGGCAGCTTGCGCGGGCTGCCGCATCAGCTTGAGCAATTGGGTCAGCAAAGGTTTACGGGCCAGCCGTTCGAGAAAGCCGCCGATCTGACCGATCAGCTCGATCTGACGCAGTCGTTGCTCGCGCAGCCCAACGGCGCGGTAGATGGCGGCATAACGGACTTCGTCGAGTTCGGCATCCGTCGCCTGGTTGGCGAGTTCCTGGACCATCGCCGCGTCCAGGCGTTCGGTCAGCGCATCGAGTTCGACCGCCAGGGCGACGGTGTACAGCGCCGACGCCGGCAGCATCTTGATCAATAACGGCAGGATGCGCTCCACTTCTTCGTCGCGGCGGCTGAAGTCCTTCGGGCCGTACAGATCGCTCAGAAAAAAGCGCGCCGCTTTATCGAAGCGCTCACTGCCCAGCAGATCGGCGTGGGTACGCGCCAGCCGGCCGGCCTGCCAGGCGCGCAGACGCGAGTGCTGGTGGGCGGTTCTTGTTTCGACCTTCGCTTGCTGACGTAGCGCTTTCGCCGTCAGCAAATGCTGTCGCAGAGCGTCGGCACTGGCTTGTCGGTCATCGGAAGAGGCATGCGGATTCATCGGTTGGATTATCCATCGATCGCGCACGGGAAGTTTAGTCATCGCAGCCTAACGCGGCGGCCGGCAGCGGTTTACACTTCGCCGATACATCATGAGGATGTGCCGATGTCCGTTGCCGATTCCGTTGCCGATTCCGCTGCCGATTCCGCTGCCGATTCCGCTGCCGATTCCTTCGCCGATGCGCTGGCCAGCCGTTTCGCCCGTCTGCAGGCCGCCGCGCGCCACGATCCCAACCCGGCGCCGGCAATTCGGGAAAAGCGGCTGCACACCCTCGAACGCCTGTTGCGCGACGAGGAAGCGGCGCTGATCGACGCCGTAGGTCGCGATTTCGGTCACCGTTCGCCGGCGGAGAGCCGTTTGTTCGAACTTTTTCCCAGTCATCAAGCCTTGCGGCACGCACGACGCCATCTGCGACGCTGGATGCGCCCGCAACGGCGACCGGTCGGGTTATGGTTTCAGCCGGCCCGCGCCGAAGTCCGTTATTCGCCCTTGGGCGCGGTCGGGGTGATGGTGCCATGGAATTATCCGCTCTACCTGGCGATCGCTCCGCTGGCATCGGCCCTGGCCGCCGGCAACCGGGCGTTGGTCAAGATGTCCGAATTCACTCCGGCAACCGCAACGCTGTTTGCCGAACTGCTGGCGCGTCATTTCGCCGACGATGAATTGTCGGTCGTCGAAGGCGACGCCGCGGTGGCGCAGGAATTCGCCCGCCTGCCTTTCGATCACCTGTTATTCACCGGCTCGACGGCGGTCGGTCGATCGGTGATGCGTTCAGCGGCGGAGAATCTGACGCCGGTAACCTTGGAACTCGGCGGCAAATCGCCGGCGATCATCGGCCCGGGCTTGTCGGACCGGCACTTCGTCCATGCCGTCGAACGCATCGTCGTCGGCAAATGCTTGAACGCCGGCCAGACCTGCATCGCTCCCGACTACGTGCTGTTGCCCGCCGGCACGGAGGAGGCGTTCGTCGAACAGGCTCGGCGCGTCTTCGCCGTCTGTTATCCGGATGTCGTCCACTCGACGGACTACTCGTCAGTGATCGATCCGCGCCAGTATGCCCGGCTGACGGCTTTGCTCGACGAGGCGCGATCTGCCGGCACCCGGGTGTTCGAACTGACTCCCGGGGTCGCCGCCGACCCGTTGCGCCGTCGCTTTCCGCCGGTGATCCTGCTCGACCCGGCTGACGACCTGCGGGTGATGCGCGAAGAAATTTTCGGCCCGTTGTTGCCGGTAAGGACTTACAGCAGCCTCGACGAGGCACTGGCGTACGTCAATCGGCGACCGCGGCCGTTGGCGCTGTATTACTTCGACCAACGTTCAGCAAATATCGAACGCGTGCTCGACGGCTCGGTTTCCGGTGGAGTAACGGTCAACGACGTGATTTTGCATATCGCTCAGGATGAATTGCCGTTCGGCGGCGTCGGGCCGAGCGGCATGGGCCGCTACCACGGTTTTGCCGGCTTCAAGACCTTTTCGGTCGAACGAGCGGTTTTCCGTCAATCACGTCTGTCGGGAATCGGCTTGTTCAAACCGCCGTACGGCGCGCTGTTCGACCGTCTGACGCGATTGATGCTCCGATGAACGTTGGACGCCGACAATTGCTGCGCACCGGGCTGGCTGGCGGACTGCTGTTGTCGTTCGCCGGCTGGCTCAACGCCGCCGGCGACCGCCGCCTGAACGACGCCGAACGCGAGATGTTGAGCGCCATCGCCAACGCCCTGTTGGACGGCGCCCTGCCGGAAGCGGCGGCCGAACGGGAACAGCGGCTGGCGGTGACGGTCGCTGGCATCGAGAAGGCCGTCGGCGGAATGTCACCGGCCACGCAAAAGGAACTCGGCGAACTGTTCGGTCTGCTGGTTCTCGCCCCGGGCCGGCGAATGCTCGCCGGCGTCAGCCAGCCGTGGCGAAAGACCAACACCAGCGAGGTTGCCGAGTTTCTGCAAGGCTGGCGCGGTAGCCGTTTGCAATTGCTGCAAAGCGCTTACGCGGCCCTGCACGACCTAACTTTCGCCGCCTGGTACGGGCGTCCGGAAAACTGGCTGGCCATCGCCTATCCCGGCCCGCCGCGAGGATATTTCTGATGATCGATCCGATCAAAGCCGGTCTGGCCAGCGGCTGGCGACATATCGACGCTTCGACCTTTACCAGAAACCACACCGTCGACACAGACGTGGTCATCGTCGGCACCGGCGCAGGGGGTGGGGTGAGCGCCGAACTGCTCAGCGCCGCCGGTCTGCGCGTGGTGATGGTCGAAGAAGGACCGCTGCGTTCGTCCACCGATTTCAAGATGCTCGAAGCGGTGGCCTATCCCGATCTATATCAGGATTCCGCTGCCCGCAAAACCGCCGATAAAGCGATCAACATCCTGCAGGGACGCTGTGTCGGCGGCTCGACGACCGTCAATTGGACCAGCAGCTTCCGCACGCCCTCCGAAGTGCTCGACTATTGGCAGCGCCAGTTCGGCCTGCGTTCCTTGACCGTCGAGGCCTTGATCCCGTGGTTCGCACTGATCGAGCACAAACTGTCGATCCGCCCATGGGAAACCCCGCCGAATGCCAACAACCAACTCCTGGCCGTCGGCGGTGAAAAACTGTCGATCCCGGTCGGCTCGATCAAGCGCAATGTCAAAGGGTGTTGGAATCTGGGTTACTGCGGCATGGGCTGCCCGACCAACGCCAAACAGTCGATGTTGCTGACCAGCATTCCCGCCGCCCTGCAGCGCGGCGCCACGCTCTACACCCGCTTGCGTGCCGAACGGCTGCGCTTTGCCGGAAACGCCGTCACGACGCTCGACTGCCAGGCCTTGCAGCCTGACGGCCTCCATCTTTCCGGCAAACGCCTGCAACTGCGCGCGCGTCATTTCATCGTCGCCGCCGGAGCAATCGGCAGCCCGGCGTTGTTGTTGCGCAGCGGCGTCCCCGACCCGCAACGGCTGATCGGCAAGCGGACCTTTCTGCACCCGGTCGTCATTTCAGCGGCGCGGATGCCGAATCGGGTCGATGCTTACGCCGGCGCCCCGCAGACTCTCTACAGCGATCATTTCCTGCATCAGGCGCCGATCGACGGCCCTCTCGGTTTCAAGATCGAAAGCGCGCCGCTGCATCCGGTGCTTTTTTCGACCACTTTGCCAGGTTTCGGCGCCGCGCATCAACAGGTGATGGGCGAATTCACCCACGCCCAGGTGCTGCTGGCCTTGCTGCGCGACGGTTTTCACCCGGAAAGTCGCGGCGGCCAGGTACGGCTGGCGGACGACGGCTCACCGGTTCTCGACTATCCGCTCAACGAAACGATCTGGGAGGCCGCCCGACGGGCGTTACTGGCGATGGCGGAAATCCAGTTCGCCGCCGGCGCGCGATCGGTGACTCCCGTTCATGAACTCGCCAATGCCTATGCCAACTGGACGGAAGCCAAACCGGCGATCACCGCCCTGCCCCTCAAACCCTTGGTCTGTCGGGTGGTCAGTGCGCACGTGATGGGTGGATGCGGAATGGCCGACAGTGCCCAGCGCGGGGTGGTCGACCATCGCGGCCGGCATTTCTGGCTGGAAAATCTGACGGTCAACGACGGATCGCTGCTGCCGACCAGCCTGGGCGCCAATCCCCAACTGACGATCTATGGTCTGGCCGCCCGCAATGCCAGCCTGTTGGCCGGAGAACTGGTCAGCCGCACAGCCCCTGCCCTGCCCTGATCATCGCCGACGGTGGCGGTCGAATCGGACCAGTAGCATCGCGGCGGCTACTGGTTGTTCGACACTGGCTTACTGCAATTCGCGTGGCAAAGCGAAAACGACGTTCTCGACGACGCCGGTCAGTTCTTCGACCGGCGCCAGTTGCTTTTCGGCCAGATGATGGACCACTTCGCTGACCAGGTTCTCCGGTGCCGAGGCGCCGGCGGTGATACCGACCTGCCCGGCGTCGCGCAGCCACGTCGCTTGGATGTCAGCCGCGTTGTCGATCAGATAGGCGCGGGCGCCGCGTAATTCGGCGACTTCGCGCAGACGGTTGGAATTGGAACTGCTGCGGCTGCCGACGACCAGTACCACATCGGCTGCCTGCGCCAATTGTTTGACCGCGTCCTGGCGGTTCTGGGTGGCGTAGCAGATGTCGTCCCTCTTGGGGCCGACGATCTGCGGAAAGCGCTCGCGCAGCGCATTGACCACCTGCGTCGCGTCGTCGACCGATAAGGTGGTCTGGGTAACGTACGCCAGCCGCTGCGGCGTTTTCACCGACAGTTGGTGCACGTCATCGACCGTTTCGACCAGATACATGCCGTCGCTGGCTTGGCCCATGGTTCCTTCGACTTCGGGGTGGCCTTTGTGACCGATCATGATGATTTCACAGCCTTCCTGACGCATGCGAGCCACTTCGACGTGTACTTTGGTCACCAGCGGGCAGGTGGCGTCGAAGACTTTCAGGCCGCGGTCCTCGGCTTCGCGGCGAACGGCTTTCGACACGCCATGGGCGCTGAAGATGACGGTCCGGCCTGTCGGAACTTCGGCCAGATCGTCGATGAAGATGGCTCCCTTGGCCCGCAACGCGTTACAAACGAACTGGTTATGGACCACTTCGTGGCGAACATAGATCGGCGCGCCGAATTTTTCGATGGCTCGTTCGACAATGGCAATCGCCCGGTCGACTCCGGCACAGAATCCGCGCGGGTTGGCAAGAATGATTTTCATGGCGGGCGCCTCAGCGGTGGTGAATAAATCTACACCGCAGCCAATCTGCGGCGTTGCTCACTCGTGCACTCCTCGCCTATCCATTTGATAGGTCTCGTCGTTCGTTCGCGCCTGGCCTCTTGGCTTGCTCGTGACCATTTCTTCACGCGCTTTCAGAGAATGGCGATCACTTCGACTTCGAAACGCACCGTCCGGCCGGCCAGCGGGTGATTGAAATCGAACAGCGCGCTGGTTTCGGTCAATTCACGCAGAAAGCCGGCAAATCGGCCGCTGCCGTCGGGCGAAGCAAACTCGATCAGCGAGTTTTCCTTGAGTTCCACCTCCGGCGGCAAGGCGCTGCGAGCGATCCGCTCGACCAGGCGCGGATTGTGTTCGCCGAATGCCTCCGCCGGCGCCAGCTCGAAAACATGCCGTTCGCCGGCCGGCAAACCGAGCAGGCAGCGTTCCAGCGTTTCAGCCAGTTGACCGCTGCCCATCAGCAGGGTGGCCGGCGAAAGTTCGAAGGTGCTGACGTATTCGCTGCCGTCGAGCGCGCTCAGGCTGTAGTGCAAGGTCAGATAACTGTCCGGGCCGACTCGATCGACAAGCGGTTCACGATCATCGTCTGCCGCCGTCAAGACCGTTCTCCCCGTGCCGTCGGCTCGATCGGCGCATCGCCGTTCGCGGCCGGCTTGTTGACCAGTTGATCCCAGATCATCAGCACCGCGCCGATGCTGATCGCCGAATCGGCAACGTTGAACGCCGGCCAGTAATAGCCGCCGGCGTGCCACTGGATGAAATCGATCACTGCGCCAAAACGCAGGCGATCGATGACGTTGCCGATCGCGCCGCCGAGAATCAGCGTCAAGGCCAGCGACAAGCGGAAATGGCTGACATGCCGTCGCAAGGTGCTGACGATCCACGCGGAAACGAGCAGCGCCAGAACGGTGAAAAACCAGCGCTGCCAGCCACCGGCATCGGAGAGAAAACTGAAGGCGGCCCCGGGATTGTAAGTCAGCACCCAATTGAAGAAAGGCGCGACGTAGATCGAGTCGCCCGGCTGCAGCCAGGACAGCACCAGCCATTTGCTGAGCTGATCGAGCAGGACGATGATTCCCGCCAGCCACAGCCAACGATCGATGTTACGCGTAGGCACGTTGCTCACCTTCTCCGAACAGATTACTGTGGCAGCGTCCGCACAAGCCGGGGTGTTCGGCGTTGCAGCCGACGTCGTCGCGAACGTGCCAGCAGCGCTGGCACTTGGCATGCGGCAACGGCAGGCAGACCAGACGTTCGTCGGTATTCTCGACGACACGGGCTTGCGAACAGATCAGTACGAAACGCAGATCGTCACCCAGCGATGACAGGGCGGCGAATTTGTCGCCGTGGCAATGCACTTCGACGGAGGCTTGCAGCGACGAGCCGATTTTTCCTGCGATGCGTAATTCCTCGAGCGCCCGCAGCACTTCGGCCCGCAAACCGCGGATCAGCCGCCATTTTTCGAGCAGCCCCCCCTCCTCCGCCGGCTCCGGCAACGGCTGCCAGGTTTCGAGCATCACCGAGCGCGTGGCGTCGCCGGTCTGCAGACGCCAGATTTCCTCGGCGGTGAAACTGAGCACCGGCGCCATCAGCTTGACCATCGTCTGCAGAATGTGCCACAGCGCATTCTGCGCCGAGCGGCGGGCCTGGGAATTGGCGACGGTGGTGTACAGACGATCTTTGAGGATGTCGAGATAGAAACCGCCGAGGTCTTCGGAACAGAAGGTCTGCAGCGCCTGGATCACCCGGTGGAATTCGAAGCGGGCGTAGTCGGTTTCGCACTGCGTCTGGAGTTGCCGGGTCATCGCCAGCGCGTAGCGGTCGATTTCCAACCAGTCATCGACCGTTAGCCGGTCGCCGACGGGATCGAAATCGACGGTGTTGGCGAGCAGGAAACGCAGCGTATTACGGATGCGCCGATAGGCTTCGACCACCCGTTTGAGGATCTCGTCGGAAATCGACAATTCGCCGGAATAGTCGGTCGCCGCTACCCACAAACGGAGAATTTCGGCACCCAGCGTATCGGCGATTTTTTGTGGCGCGACGACATTGCCTCTGGATTTGGACATTTTCAGCCCCTTGCCGTCGACCACGAAACCGTGCGTCAGCAACGCGTCGTACGGTGCGCGGCCGTCGGTGGCACAACCGATCAACAGCGAGCTCTGGAACCAGCCGCGATGCTGGTCCGAACCTTCGAGATACAAATCGGCTGGATACGCCAAGTCGGCGCGATGCGAGCCGCGCAGCACGCTGGCGTGCGTGGCGCCGGAATCGAACCATACGTCCAGCGTATCGCTCATCTTGCGGTAATCGGCGGCCTCGTCGCCGAGCAATTCGGCGGCATCGAGCGCGAACCAAGCTTCGATGCCGTCTTTTTCGACCCGCCGCGCCACGTCTTCGATCAACTCGCTGGTCCGCGGATGTAAGGCAGCCGTCTCGCGATGCAGGAAAAATGGCAGGGGAACCCCCCAGTTGCGCTGCCGGGAAACACACCAGTCGGGCCGGGTACGCATCATCGCTTCGAGGCGGGCCCGCCCCCAACTCGGAAAGAATTTCGTTTCATCGACCGCCCGTTCGGCGCGCCAGCGCAAAGTCGGCGCTTGTCCGTCCGATGTCGCCGCCGAATTCGCGCTCTCACCCGGCGCGCGGTGGTCCATGCCGACGAACCATTGCGTCGTCGCCCGGAAGATGATCGGCGTCTTGTGCCGCCAGCAATGCGGGTAGCTGTGCTGGATGGTCTCGCTGTGCAACAGATGACCACTGCCGGCCAGTTGCTCGACCACCATCGGGTTGGCCTGCCATACCGATTTGCCGGCCAGTTCGCCGACCGACAGCGGCGGCACGTCGGTCACGAAGGCGCCGTCATCACCGACCGGGTTGGTCACCGGCAGCCCATAAACCTTGCCGATCAGGTAGTCGTCGGAACCGTGTGCCGGCGCGGTGTGCACCAAGCCAGTGCCGGCTTCGAGGGTGACATGCCGGCCGCAGATGATCGCCACGTCCCGGCTCTGGAAAGGATGTTTCAGCAACACCTGATCAAGCGCCACGCCTTTTGCCGATCCGAGCAGCGTTCCGGCAAAACCGTAACGTTGCAGGCAGGCCATCGCCAGTTCACGGACCAGGATCAGGTTGCCTTTCGGGGTGTCGACCAGCACGTAATCGAAATCGGGATGCGCGCAGACCCCTTCGTTGGCCGGCAGAGTCCACGGCGTGGTCGTCCAGATCACCGCGAAGGCCGGCCCGCGCAAATGTGTCAGTCCGAAAGCGTTCGCCACCTTGTCGGCGTGGTTGGCATGCACCTCGAAAGCGACGTCGATGGCCACGGAGGTCTTGTCTTCATAATCCACTTCAGCCTCGGCCAACGCCGATCGACAATCGAGGCACCAGTTGACCGGTTTCAGCCCTTGATAGAGGTAACCCTTGTCGAGAATCCGTGCCAGCGTGCGGATCTCGTCGGCCTCGGTCTTGAACTCCATCGTCAGATAAGGGCGGTCCCAGTCGCCGAGAACGCCGAGGCGGATGAAATCCTTTTTCTGCCGCTCGACTTGCTCAGCGGCGAAAGCCCGACACAGTTGGCGCACCCGGTCAGCCGGCAGATGTTTGCCGTGTTGCTTCTCGATCTGGTGCTCGATCGGCAAGCCGTGGCAATCCCAGCCGGGAACATAAGGGGCGTCGAAACCGGCCAGCGTCTTCGAACGGACGATGATGTCCTTGAGGATCTTGTTCACCGCGTGGCCGATATGGATATCGCCATTGGCATACGGTGGGCCGTCGTGCAGTACGAACCGCGGACGCCCCTGCGACACCTCGCGGATACGCTGATAAAGACCCTGTGCGCGCCACTCGGCGACCCATTGCGGTTCGCGTTTGGCAAGATCACCGCGCATCGGGAACGGGGTATCGGTCAGGTTGAGAGTTTTTTTGTAATCGGTCATGACGGATCTCACCACTTCACAACTGGAAAAACGCCTTTGCGGCGCCAACGTCACGCGCAATCTGCGCCTTCAAGGCCGCCAGATCGGCAAATTTGATTTCGTCGCGCAATTTATGCAGAAAGCGGACGCCAAGATGCGCGCCGTAAATATCGGCCGAGAAATCGAACAGATGGACTTCGAGCAACAACCGGGGGGTCAGGCCGGCGCTGGGCCGGTAGCCGAGATTGGCCACCGCGCGATGCGGGCCACCCGGCAAGCCATCGACCTCAACGACGAAAACCCCCTGTAACGGTGGCTTGGTATGCTTGATGCGGATATTGGCCGTGGCAAAGCCGAGTTGGCGACCGAGCTGATCACCGCGGACCACCCGCCCGTCGATCGAGTACGGCCGTCCGAGCAATTGCTCGGCCTGGTCGAGACGTCCGTCCCGCAAGGCTTCGCGGACTGCCGAACTGGAAACACGTGCCTCGTCCAAAACGACGCTTTCCATCGCTGAGACTTGAAAACCGGCGCGCGCACCCGCTGCCTGCAACAACGCGAAGTCACCCGTGCGCCGTGCGCCGAAACGAAAGTCGTCGCCCACCAGCAAGTGCTTGACCCGCAGGGCATCGACCAGCACGCGATCGATGAACTCTTCAGCGGTCAATGCCGCGAAACGGGCATTGAAGTGGCAGACATACGCCAGATCGACGCCATCGGCCGCCAGCCGCTCGAGCTTTTCACGCAAGGTGGTCAGCCGCGCCGGCGCCGAGTCGGCGGCAAAAAACTCACGCGGATGCGGTTCGAAGGTAAGGACCGCCGACGGCAATCCAACGCCTGCCGCCACCGTCTTCAAACGGGCAAGCAAGGCGCGATGACCGCGATGAACGCCGTCGAAATTGCCAATGGTGAGAACAGTGGATTGGGGGGCTGCGCGGGAATAGCCGCGATAGACGAGCATCGGTAACCGTGAAAGACCAAAAAGCGAATGATTATATCGGGTTTACACCCGCCTTCGCCGCTGACGCCAAGCACCCAGGGCGATTACATCCGTCTCGTGCAAGATGGAACTTCGGCGTGAAATCGTGCGCAGCCACCTGGATTCAACGCCGACCACTCCATGAAAATGGCTTTTTGACAGGACAAAGACCTTGGCATTCATGTGATTGCTGTCGAACAGCCCGCCAGACTTCCCGGTTTTTGATGGACATCTGCTAGAATCGTGACCATCAATCGACCCGTATTCGGTATTCATCAAACTCTGTTCAAAACTCTGTCCTTTTCCCGGGGGTGACATGGAGGTCAAAGAAGTTTTACAAGTCAAAGATTCACGGCTGTTCGCCGTACATCCCAACTCGCCCCTGTCCAAGGCGGTGATCATGATGACCGAGTACGACATCGGCTCGGTGATCGTCATGGAAGATGGCAAATTGGCCGGTATGCTGACTTTTCGCGAAGTGTTCGTCTTGTTGGCCAAGCGACAGACAGAAGGCCGAGTCGGCCCGACGCCGCCCATCGCCGAAATTCTGGTCAGCGAAGCGATGGATCCCAATCCGCCAACCAGCAATCCCGAGATGGACGTCGATGAACTACGGCGGATGATGGTGGACACCCATACCCGCTATGTTCCCGTGATGGAAGGGGAAACCGTCGTCGGTCTCATTTCCTTCCACGATGTCGCCAAAGCGGTGCTCGAAGAGCGCAACATGGAAAACAAGCTGCTCAAAGCCTACATCAAGGATTGGCCGTCCCCTTGAGCGTCCGCCGTTTTCGTCAATACGTTCCGCCACCGAATCAATGTTGATCAGTGGCGGGCGTTGCTGTCGATGGCAACCGCCACGAGAAATCAACGTGGCCAATTGATTTCATTGTGGTCTTCGAAAATCCAGCCCTGGGAAGGTGCTGGCATTCGGCATTCGGCCACACACGTTTTTCCTCTATGCGGAGTCAGGCGACGCGAACCCGGCCTGTGACAGAACGGGTTCCATTGCCGTCGCCCCCTGGACCAAAACGCCACCTTGCCGGTGACATGGTCGATCCGCTATAATGCACAGTTTTTTCCACCTTGCCCTACCGTTCGCATGGCGGAGGGTTTACCCATGAGGAGTCTGCATGCGTCACTACGAAATTGTTCTGATCATCCATCCGGACCAGAGCGAACAGGTGCCGGCGATGGTCGAGCGCTACAAGTCGCTGGTCGCCAGCCGCGAAGGACGGATTCATCGTCTCGAGGACTGGGGACGCCGCCAATTGGCGTATCCGATTCAAAAGCTGCACAAGGCACACTATGTGTTGCTCAACGTCGAGTGTGACGATGCGACGCTTAGCGAACTGGGCCATGGTTTCAAGTTCAACGATGCGATTCTGCGTCATCTGATCATCCGCACCAAGCGCGCGGTGACCACGCCGTCGCCGATGATGAAGGAGGAGAAATCGAAGTCGATGCTCGAGGCCCGGGAACCCGCGCCGGCGGAAGCCCCCGCCGGGGAAGCGGCGGCCTGAATGGCGAGGGTCGGCTGAATCGCGCCGAAAATCGCGTCGAGTTGACCGGTACGCTGGTCGAACGCAAAGCGTTGCGCTTCACTCCTGCCGGGGTACCGGTCGTCGAATGCCTGATCGCCCACCACTCGGAACAGATCGAAGCCGGCCACCCGCGACAGGTCGAATGCGACATCCAGGCGGTAGCCGTCGGACCGACAGCCCGCTGGCTGCAGGAAGCCCGTCCCGGAGTATCGCTGCGATTGAGCGGTTTTCTCGCCGCCCGAAGCCGTAACAGCCGGCAACCCAGACTGCATCTCACCACGATCGAATTTGTCGAAGGAAATCAAGATGGCCAGATTCTTCAAGAAGAAGGATGACAAGAATGTCAAAAAACGCGGCAGCGGTTTGTTCAAGCGCCGCAAGTTCTGCCGCTTCACTGCGGAAAAAATGGAAGAGATCGACTACAAGGACGTCGATCTGTTCAAGGAATATATCGCCGAGAACGCCAAGATCATGCCTGCCCGACTGACCGGCACCAAGGCGGGCTATCAACGCATGTTGTCGGTAGCGATCAAGCGCGCGCGTTTTCTGGCGCTGCTGCCTTATACCGATAATCACCAGTAAGCGAGGACGAGACGATGCAAATCATTCTGCTGGAAAAAGTCGCCCATCTCGGCAACCTCGGCGATCTGCTAAAAGTCAAAGACGGCTATGCACGCAACTTTCTGATTCCAAAAGGAAAGGCTCGCCGGGCAACGCCCGCGGCGCTGAAGGAATTCGAAGCCAAACGCGCTGAACTGGAAAGCGCCGCGGCGGCCAAGTTGGCGGCGGCGCAGGCGGAAGCCGAAAGACTCAACGGCACGGTGGTGCAAATCCCACGCAAGGCCGGCGTCGACGGTCGGCTGTTCGGCTCGGTAACCAATTTCGATATCGCCGACGGTTTGCGCGCCCAAGGCTTCCAGGTCGACAAGTCGTCGATCCGCATGCCGAACGGCCCGCTGAAAACCCTCGGCGAAACCTCTCTCGAGGTGATGCTGCACAGCGACGCTCCGGCGACGATCACCGTCGCGGTGGTCGTCGAGCAGATGAAGCTCTGAGGTCGGCCGTTCGCAACGACCAATCAGCCTTGCCTGCGGGCAAGGCTTTTTTTTGCCCGGTCTCGCCGCACGAAGTAAGATTCGCCGCCGGCCCGGCAATGGTTCGACTTTGCCACCCGCGATCCGCGGCTTACCGATGAGGGACTCTCATGGCTGACTCGACGTTGGCGCATTTGCGCGTTCCCCCGCATTCCATCGAAGCCGAGCAATCGGTGCTCGGTGGTCTGCTGCTCGATAACGCCGCTTTCGACAAGATCGCCGATCTGATGGCCGAGAGCGATCTGTATCGCGACGACCATCGGCGGATTTACCGGCAGATCTGCAAGCTGCTCGAGCGCGGCAAACCGGTGGACGCGGTGACGGTCGCCGAAAGTCTGGAACTGGCCGGCGAGAGCGAAGATACCGGCGGCCTGGCCTATCTCGGGCAACTCGCGGCGAATACACCTTCGGCGGCGAACATCCGCCGCTACGCCGAAATCGTCCGCGAACGGGCGATCCTGCGTCAACTGGTCACTGCCGGCGACGAAATCGCCGACAGCGCTCTCAATCCGCGCGGCCGCGACCCGAAAACGCTGCTCGACGAGGCCGAAGCCAAAGTGTTCGCCATCGCCGAAGGCGGTTTCCGTCACCAGACTGGCTTCGTGCATATCAATCCGCTGCTCACGCAAGTCGTCGAACGGATTCAGGAGTTGCACGACCGCGACAATCCGTCGGACATCACCGGCGTGCCGACCGGTTATCACGACCTGGACGCCAAGACCTCGGGGTTGCAGGGAGGCGATCTGCTGATCATCGCCGGTCGGCCGTCGATGGGCAAGACTTCGTTTGCGCTGAACATCGCCGAGCATGTGGCGATCGAAGTCGGTTTGCCGGTGGCGGTGTTTTCGATGGAAATGGGCGGCACGCAACTGGCCATGCGCATGCTGTCGTCGGTCGGCCGCCTGGACGCACATCGGGTACGCACCGGCCGGCTCAATGACGACGAGTGGTCGCGGTTGTCGTTCGCGCTCGGCAAGCTGCACGAAGCGCCGGTCTACATCGACGAGACAGCGGCATTGAATCCGATCGATCTGCGAGCCCGCGCCCGCCGATTGCATCGTCAGTGCGGCCAACTCGGGCTGATCGTCATCGATTACCTGCAGTTGATGACCGCCACCAGCCAGGGCGAGAACAGAGCCACCGAAATTTCGGAGATTTCCCGTTCCTTGAAAGGCTTGGCCAAGGAATTGAATGTGCCGTTGATGGCCCTGTCGCAGTTGAATCGCTCGCTGGAACAACGGCCGAACAAGCGGCCGGTGATGTCCGATCTGCGTGAATCAGGAGCCATCGAGCAGGACGCCGACGTAATCATGTTCATCTATCGCGACGAGGTGTACAACCCCGACACACCGGACAAGGGCATCGCCGAAATCATCATCGGCAAACAGCGCAACGGCCCGATCGGCACCACCCGGCTGACCTTCCTCGGCGAGTTCACCCGCTTCGAAAATTTCGCCAACCCGGGCGGGTACTGACGGCAGGGGCATCCGGCACATTTTTTGAAGGCAACCGCTTTTGTCTCGGAAGATGGCCTGGCGAAGTCAACATCCTTGTCTCCCTGAACCATTTGCTGAACGGCCTGGCAGCCCTCCATAATTTTTTACCCCAGTCTGCCGATCCTCATGCACCGATCCGGGCAACAACGATCTTGCGTGGTTTGCCATGAAAATGATTGGTTTTCATCGGCAATTCGAGCGCGTGCTTCCTGCAGCGGGTTATAATCGCCGCCGCCGCTGACCTTCGGGTTGGCGGCGAAACGTGTGAAGGTGCCGCCAGCAGTCGCACTGCGGCGGTCAAACGGGAAACAGGTGCGTGTCGTGTCGCTTACAAGAACCAGACACCATGCCTGTGCTGCCCCCGCAACGGTAAGCGAGTGTGGGCAGGTCGAAATGCCACTGGGTTTCCTCTGGACCTGGGAAGGCGACCTGTCAAGACTCGCGAGCCCGGATACCGGCCTTCGCACCCGTCTACGGAAAGGCTGCGGGGAAGCGGTCATGGCTGTCGGGCTTTTGCCCGCAAACCGGTCATTCCCTGAAGCGATTCCCTAATCATTGCCTGCCGGCTTGCGGGGACGCTGTCGGCTTCAGGGAGAAATCCATCATGTTGCAACCGCATAAAATCCGTGTCGCCAGCAGCGCCCTGGCGACGGTGATCATTGCTCCGCTTTCGTCCGCGTCGTTGGCGGCGGAAGAACCTTCACTAGCGCCGGTCGTGGTCACCGCGACCCGTTTCAGTGAGCCCGACCCGGGAATCGCCGCCAATGTGAGCGTAATCACCGGCCAGGATCTGCGTCATTCACCAGCGCAGAATCTACCCGACGTGCTGCGCAGCCGCGCCGGCATCGACGTCCGCCAATTAAGTGGCGCAATGGGTCGCGACGCCGCGATCGATCTGCGCGGCTTCGGCTCGACCGCCACCAGCAACACGCTGATCCTGCTCGACGGACAGCGCCTCAACCCCATCGACATGGGCAGCATCCTCTGGTCGTCGATTCCGCTGGAAAGCGTAGACCGGATCGAAATCATCCGCGGTTCGGGAACCGTGCTCTATGGCGATGGGGCGACGGGCGGGGTAATCAACATCATCACCAATAAATCCGCGCGTTCTTTGGCCAGCATTTCGGCCACGGCCGGCAGTTACGGCTACCGCGGCGCCGACGCCCAACTCGGTCACAGTAACGGTCAAGCGTATTACCGATTGTTCCTCAACTACGCCGCCGCCGATGGCTACCGTCAGAACAGCCAGCAGGACCAGCGCACGGCCAGCGGGCGTCTGGGATGGTTGCTCGACAACGGCGAAGTGTTCGCCGAGTTCGCGATCTACAAGGAGTCTGCCGGCCTGCCGGGGTCGATTTTCAGTGCCGCCTTCAATAATGACCCGCGCAGCACGCGTACGCCTTACAACATCGAGCAGCGTGACGGTTACCGCCTCCGCCCCGGTGTTTCGTACAATTTGACTGACCGGCTGTCGCTGGAGGCTGAGATCGCTTTCGAACATCAGTTGCTCGACGCCAAATATTACGATCCGACTTTTGGTAATTCCGGCAGCCGCCGTTCGCGCGACACGCTCTCGTTCACCCCGCGCTTGCGCTGGCGGCACGACCTCGGCGCTTTACCCAGCGAAACGGTGTTCGGTCTCGATCATTACGATGGCAAAGTGACTTCCGACAACAGCGGTTATGCCAATCAAGGCGCCGAGCAACAAAGCACTGCGTTTTATCTGCAGAATGTCACCCGGCTGACCGACCGATGGACACTGACTACGGGAGGCCGTCAACAACGCGTCAAGCAACAAGCGCACCAGGAGGCTTATGCGCCGTTCTTCAGTCCGGCGATGGTGGGTGACGCGACACGGACGCGGGAAGCCTACGATCTGGGGTTGACTTACACCGGACAAGGATGGCGGATTTACGGAAAAACCGGCACGACCTTCCGTTTCGCCAACGTCGATGAGCTTTTCGGACTGGATCTGTCGTATAACCCGGTTTTCGCCGGCGACCTGAAACCTCAGCATGGGCGGACGAGTGAACTGGGCGGTAGCGTCACCATCGGCCTGGTCGACGTGCGCGCCGCCGTGTATCAGCTCGATCTGGTCGACGAACTGGGTTACGACGCGGCCTTGTTCCGAAATGTCAATTTCGCGCCAACCCGCCGTCGTGGCGGCGAACTGGAAGCGGCCTGGAAAGTCGTAGACGGTCTGTCGTTGAAAGCCGCGTACGCCTACACCGACGCTTATTTCCGCAGCGGAACGTATGAGGGACGCCAAGTACCTCTGGTGCCTCACCATCAGGCCAGCATCCAGGCCATCTGGGAGGCGGGTCAATACGGAACCTATTCGGCTATCACCCGTCATGTCGGCGAACGTCGCTACAGCAGCGATTTCAGCAACACGCACGGCATGTTGGCCGGCTACACCACGCTGGATCTGCAGGCCGTCTGGCAATTCAAACCCTGGAAAATCAGCGCCAAGGTTCTCAACGCTTTCGACAGGAAATATTCGCCACAGGCCGGTTACGCCGCCTCGTACAGCGACACGTACTACTACCCGGCCGACGGACGCGGGTTCTATGTCGTCGGACGCTACGATTTCTAAAACTTTTTATTTCCATTCCTCATGCCTACCCGACACCGCGCCCTGCTGATTCTCGCCGCCCTCTGTGGCTTGGCGATAGCCAGCCTGGTGCTGGCGTTGGTAGTGGGCAGTCTGTCGATCCCCGTCGGAGAGGTGTTTGACAGTCTTACCGGCGAGAACGTCGATGCCACTGGCGAGGTCGTCCGCGGGCTGCGTCTGCCGCGGGCGCTGATCGGTTTCGCCTGCGGCGGTTTGCTGGCGCTGGCGGGTGCGCTGTTGCAGGTCTTGTTGCGCAACCCGCTCGCCGATCCGTACGTGTTGGGAATTTCCGGCGGTGCCGGAATCGGCGCCCTGCTGGCGATCGTTCTCGGTTTCGGCGCCGCGGCAACCAACGGCTTATCGTTTGCCGGCGCTCTGGCGGCCATGCTACTGGTATTCGGGCTGGCACACGGTGAAGGCGGCTGGACGCAAACCCGCCTGCTGTTGACCGGGGTGATCGTCGCCTCCGGTTGCGGTGCGGTGATCACCTTGATGCTGGCCATCGCGCCTGACGACCGGTTGCGCGGCATGTTGTTCTGGTTGATGGGTGACCTGTCGCAAGCCGGCGAACCGCGGTTGGTACTGGCGTTGCTGGCAGCGATTCTGCTGCTCAGCTTGCCGTTTGCCCGCGAACTGAATGTCCTGGCGCGCGGCAACGACATTGCCCAGGCGCTGGGTGTCGCCGTGCGCACTTTGCGTCGTGGCATTTATTTCGTCGCTTCACTGGCCACGGCGGTGGCGGTAACCCACGCCGGCGCAATCGGTTTCGTCGGCCTGATCGTTCCGCATCTGGTTCGTTTAGCGGCCGGCAACGACCAGCGGTTGCTGTTGCCGGCGTCGGTTCTCGCCGGTGGCAGCCTGCTGGTGATCGCCGACACCCTGGCCCGGACGATCCTCGCACCGCAACAACTGCCGGTCGGCGTGCTCACCGCGCTGATCGGCGTTCCCGTGTTTCTGGTCCTGCTGGCGCGGACCGATCCCCGCAACGGATGAGCGCGGTCATGGCGGATCGACGTGCAACAGCAGCCCGGGCGTCTGCCGACGGATTGCGGCGTTCAGCAACGTCGTTCCTGACCCCGCTCCTGTCAGCTCACGATCTGACCGTCGGCATCGCCGGTGCCACTTTCTGCCGCGATCTGCAACTCGACGTACAGCCGGGAGATTGCCTGGCCATTCTCGGACGCAATGGCGCCGGTAAATCGACGTTGTTATCGGTTCTTGCCGGCTTGCGTCCACCGCTGGCCGGGAAAGTGCGGCTCAACGGTGCCGACTATCATCAACTCGGCGCCCGGGCCAGCGCCCGGCTGCGCGGCTGGTTGCCACAGACCCGCAACGATGCCTTTGCCGCCACGGTGATCGAAACGGCGCTGATCGGCCGCCATCCCCATCTCGGTCGTTGGGAGTGGGAATCGGTCAAGGATGCCGAGATCGCCCGGCAGGCCTTGGCTGCCGTCGGGCTGACGGAACTGGCGATGCGCGATGTGCAGACCCTTTCCGGCGGCGAACGACAGCGCCTGGCGATTGCTACCCTGCTCTGTCAGGACCCGCATCTGTTGCTGCTCGATGAACCGCTGGCGCATCTCGACTTGAATCATCAAATCGCCATCCTCGAATTGCTGGCCACGCGCAGCCGCGAACAACGGGTCGCCTGCGTGGTGGTCCTGCACGAACCCGGTCTGGCCGCCCGATTCTGCACCCGGGCACTGCTGCTCTTCGGCGATGGGGAAAGCCAACAGGGAAGCTGTGACGAGTTGATCACCAGCGAAGCCCTGAGCCGGCTCTATGGCTATCCGCTGAAGGAGGTCGGCGATGGGCCGAACCGCTGGTTCATGCCGGTTTGATGCCTCAAACGGTCCGCTTACGGGAAATTGATTCTCCCCTCCTCTCGCGACCTGCGTGAGCAATCGGCAGAAATGGGCGGAAATGAGTTCCACTTTGCGCACAAACACCAATCCATGAGTCGCCGCAAAAAATCAACATCCAATTCCCGCAACAAGGCTCGCTGCGCTGCGGTTTTCGCCCGACGCTAGGCTAAAATGCACTTTTTTTGTCTGAAGGAACTGCACCCATGTCCATCGTCACCACCCCCAGCGGTCTGCAAATCGAAGACATCATCGTTGGCAGCGGTCCTACAGCCTGTTCCGGCCAGCATGTCATCGTCCATTACACCGGTTGGCTGGCCGACGGCAAGAAGTTCGATTCCAGCGTAGACCGCAACGAACCCTTCCGTTTCGCGCTCGACGGCCGGCACGTCATCCCGGGCTGGGAAGAAGGCGTGCCGGGAATGAGTGTCGGTGGCACCCGCCGGCTGACCATCCCCTCCGAATTGGCGTACGGCGCGCGCGGGGCCGGCAAGCTGATTCCGCCGCATGCCAAGCTGGTTTTCGAAATCGAACTGCTAGACATCGCCTGAACAGATGTCCGACCGGCCACGCCGGCCTGGCAGACCAGATACCGGCTCTCAACCGGTGGTCCCGCGAAACCGGCGACCACCGCCGGCCAAACCGGTTCCAGCCACTGGCCAGCCGGCAGCATCTACGCAAACCTCGACAGCGGGAGCTGCTGTCTCATCACCCGCCGGGATACGCATCGCCAAACTGATGGCCGAACGCGGCTTGTGCTCGCGCCGGGAAGCCGACCAGTACATCGCTCGCGGCTGGGTATGGGTCGATGGCCGGCGGGTCGACGAACTGGGCAGCCGCGCTGCACCGACGGCGACGATCACCCTCGATCGGCAGGCGCAGACGCGCCAGCAATCGCAAATGACCATCCTGCTGCACAAGCCGGTCGGTTACGTATCCGGACAGCCCGAACCCGGCTTCACGCCAGCAATCGCCTTGATCAAAGCAGAAAACCAGTTCCGCACGCCAGACACCCCGCCCTACTCGCCTTCGTGCCTGGTCGGACTGGCTCCCGCCGGCCGGCTGGACATCGACTCCACCGGGCTGCTGGTGCTGACCCAGGATGGCCGGGTTGCCCGCCGTCTGATCGGCGAACACTCGCCAGTGGACAAGGAATACCTGGTCCGGGTCAGCGGCTCGCTAGACGACCGCGGACTGGCTCTGCTCAACCACGGCCTGTCGCTCGACGACCGGCCGCTGAAACCGGCGAAAGTCCATTGGCTGAACGACGATCAACTGCGCTTCGTCCTTCGCGAAGGCCGCAAACGACAGATCCGGCGCATGTGTCAACTGGTCGGACTGCGTGTCACCGGTTTGAAGCGCGTACGCATCGGCGCAGTCCGCCTCGGCGACCTGCCGCTCGGCCAATGGCGTTTTCTCCGTCCCGACGAAACGTTCTGACTGCCTGTACCGACCACGAAGAACTTGTCTGACTCGGATGATCGTAGCGGTATGCCATCTTGCAGCGGCACGTACACGATCGCCACCCTACTCGGGCCGTGGACCAATCATCAGCCCTCTTCGCTGCGTCTATCAGACCGTACGCTCCCCACGTTGTCTAGGGTCTGTTCACAGTATCTGATTTGTGTTTAAATTCTGGAATTTGGATGTGGCACATGG
>JAVMKC010000042.1:0-5467 GCA_031732795.1 Accumulibacter sp.
CTTGCGACTGCCCCGGTCATGGAGGCGCATCAGGCGCCCGATCCGCTGCTCATTGTCAAGCTCTGCGGAAAACGCGGATGGCCACTGGATTTGCAGAGAGGCTTCCCCCTCCCTGGATTGGTGATTGATGTCGTGTTCATCGCTCGTGTTTGAGGCGCGATATGACAGGCCTGGGGGGATCTAGGCGGAGTTGGCCGGTCAGCGACAGCGAGCACGTAAAAAATTTTTCCTGGTCTAGATTCGGCAAGGGTGTGATTTCGCAGCCTTTCCCCTCTGACACTGCTACGAGACATCAAATCTACATTTAGTCAAGTTATTGCCTCGAGCAACTATATATAGTAGCTTTGAGTCCTGGACGCACCTTGCTCCGTTTCCAAATCGCCTGGAATCCAGTCGCTTCCCCCTTATCGTTTGATTCGTCTGAGGGAAGGCTTGTCCGCGTCATCGGCGATTTGGAATAGCAATTGGCAGTCGTCGAGACGATTGCCAAAAGTTGTCGATGTTATCAACCGTTTCCCTCAAGGACAGATCATGAGCCAACTCGGACAGCAACTATCGTTGTCGGCAATCGCCGAAGCCCCTGCCACTGCGCCGATGGCGGCGCAAGAAATTTCCATCGAGGTGCTGGTCGAAAAATACGCCAAGGGAAACGAAACCTCACTGCATGACGTCCGCCGGCGTATCGCTCGCGCCCTCGCCGCGGCTGAAGACGAAAAACAGCGCGGCCATTGGGAAAATCGTTTCCTCTGGGCGCAGGAGAACGGTTTCGTCCCCGCCGGGCGGATCAACTCGGCCGCAGGAACGACGCTGGCCGCGACGCTGATCAACTGTTTCGTCCAGCCGATCGGCGACTCGGTGGTCGAAATCGTCGATGGCAAGCCGGGGATCTACAGCGCTCTGGCTGAAGCGGCCGAAACCATGCGCCGCGGCGGTGGCGTCGGCTATGACTTCTCGTCGATCCGGCCGGTCGGCGCGCTGGTCAAGGGGACGCAATCGCGGGCTTCCGGACCGGTGTCCTACATGCGCGTCTTCGACCGCTCATGCGAAACGGTCGAATCGGCCGGCGCCCGGCGGGGGGCGCAAATGGGCGTCCTGCGCTGCGACCATCCGGATATCGAGGTATTCATCCATGCCAAGGATCATGGCGATCTGACCAATTTCAATGTTTCGATCGCCGTTACCGATGAGTTCATGCGGGCCGTCGAAGCCGACGGTGAAGTCGAATTGGTTCATCGCGCCGAGCCGAGCAACGATCTCAAGCACGGCGGTGCTTACCAGCGCGAAGACGGGGTGTGGGTCTATCGGCGCGTGCGTGCCCGCAGCCTGTGGGATCAGGTGATGAAATCGACCTATGACCACGCCGAGCCGGGAATCCTGTTCCTCGACCGGATGAACAAGGACAACAACCTCTACTACTGCGAAGTGATCGAGGCCACCAACCCCTGCGCCGAACAGCCGCTGCCGCCCTACGGCTGCTGCTGCCTGGGATCGATCAACCTGACGCTGTTCGTCAACCAGCCGTTCAGCCCACGGGCCGAATTCGACTTCGCCGCTTTCGGCGAAGTGATCAAGGTGGCGACGCGGATGCTCGACAACGTTCTCGAGGTCACCGCCTGGCCGCTCGAACGGCAACGTCAGGAGGCTGCCAACAAGCGGCGGATCGGCCTGGGCTTCACCGGCCTCGGCGACGCTTTGTGCATGCTCCGCCTGCGCTACGACCGGCCGGAGGCGACGGTGATGGGCGCGCGGATCGCCGAGTTCATGCGCGATACCGCCTATCTGGCGTCGGTCGAACTGGCGCAGGAACGCGGCGCTTTTCCGCTGTTCAACGCCGAACTCTACCTGTCGGGTGGCAACTTCGCTTCGCGACTGCCGGCCGAAATCAAGAACCAGATCCGCAAACACGGTCTGCGCAATTCGCATCTGCTGTCGATCGCTCCGACCGGCACCATCTCGCTGGCCTTCGCCGACAATGCCTCCAACGGTATCGAACCGGCGTTCTCCTGGACCTACAACCGCAAGAAACGGATGGCCGATGGTACGCTCAAGGAATACGCCGTCGAGGATTATGCTTGGCGCCTGTTGAAGCATCAGGGCGGCGATGTCGACAAACTGCCCGAGTACTTCGTCACCGCTCTGGAAATCTCGGCCAAGGCGCACAAGGACATGGTTGCCGCCGTCGCGCCGTACATCGACACCTCGATCTCCAAGACGGTCAATGTGCCTGCCGACTATCCCTATGAAGATTTTCAGGATCTCTATCTGAGCGCCTGGCAGGCCGGTCTGAAAGGTCTTGCCACGTATCGGCCGAATGCCGTTCTCGGCGCGGTCCTGTCCGTCGAATCGCAGAAGAAGGCCGAAGAGAAAAAACAGCCGCAGGATTTCGTCAGCGGCGACGCCAACCGCCGGCTGACGATCAAGACCCTGCCGGCGCCGGTGCTGGCCAGTCTGCGCTGGCCGAACCGCCCGCAGTTGCCGGAAGGCAACATGGCCTGGACGTACATGATCGAACATACGCACGGCAAGTTCGCGCTCTTCGTCGGCCACGTCGAACAGGAAGATCGTCATTGGCCATTCGAAGTGTGGGTCAACGGCCCCGAGCAACCCCGTGGCCTGGGCGCCGTTGCCAAGACCCTGTCGATGGACATGCGCGCCAACGATCACGGCTGGCTGGCGCTTAAACTCGAATCACTCGCCCGCACCGCCGGTGAGGAAAGCTTCGACATGGCCATGCCGCCGCGCGGCGAAAGAAAGCGTTTGCCCTCGGTCGTCGCCGCGATGGCCCAGTTGATCCAGTATCGTGTCGAAAAGCTCGGATCGTTCCAGCATGAAGGCGCCACGCCGGTGCTCGACGCGATGTTCAGCCTCAAGGAACCGAAAACCGGCACCGACGGCACCTTGTCCTGGACGGTCGATGTCTTCAACCCGGCAACCGGCGAAGATTTCGTCCTCGGCCTCAAGGAAATCACGTTGCCCGATGGCGTCACCCGTCCTTACTCGGTGTGGCTGTCCGGCAACTACCCGCGCGCACTCGACGGACTGACCCGGCTGCTGTCGCTGGACATGCGCGTCATCGACCCAGCCTGGATCGGCGTCAAACTGCGGAAACTGCTCGACTATCCCGAACCGCTCGGCGACTTCATGGCTTACGTTCCCGGCACTCGCCGGCAGACCAATTACCCGTCGACCGTCGCTTACCTGGCGCAATTGATCATTCACCGCTACGCCATGCTCGGCATCCTCGACGAAAATGGTTTGCCACTGCAGCAAATGGGCATTTTGCAAGCGCCGGCCGGCAGCACCGCTCCCAAGCCCACCGCCGGCAAACTGTGCGGCGAATGCGGCAATATGACCATGATCCGCAAGGATGGCTGCGATTTCTGCACCGCCTGCGGCGCGGTGGGGACTTGTGGGTAAGTTTTTCCGTCGGCCATGCTTGGAGGTTTCCTGGCGTGAAAACAATGGCAAGTCGGATGTAAAAGCCATCTGGATCGAGTTGCCACGCGTCATGGCCGGCGTATAAAGGTGACGACAAAAGGCTTGAAATTCGCAACCGGCGGTCAGGGCAAAACAGGCCGAAGGTTACCCGAAGGGCTTGCTCTTGAAGCGGTCGAGCCTCGCCTGACCCTTGTCAAGGGGTAATGTAATGGTCAGGCCTTTTCGTTGGCAGGAGGGCGGGGGGTGAGAGAAAAGATCATGATGTTCCACATCTCAGCCCCGGTGACTACAGTCGATAGTCCCGGCAGCAGCCACGCAAAACGAGCATGAGCCTGCCGGCGCTGGGTTATCATCAGCCGGCTGTATTTCTTTGTACGTTATCCACGAATCCGCTCCGGAACCGGTGCGGTTGATGTTGCCAACTACCCTAACACCACTCATGAATTTCATTGATGCTTTACGTACCGCCTGGCGGGATCGCGACAGTCTGCTCTGCGTCGGTCTCGACCCGGATCCGGCGCGTTTTCCGCGTCTGCTGCGTGATCAGCCGGGGGCGATTTTCGAGTTTTGTCGGCAGATCGTCGATGCCACTGCCGATCTGGTCTGCTGTTTCAAGCCACAGATCGCCTATTTCGCCGCTCAGAGTGCCGAAGATCAACTGGCCGCGCTGATCGCGCACATTCATGAGCATCATCCGGGAATCCCAGTGATTCTCGACGCCAAGCGTGGCGACATCGGCAGCACTGCCGAACAATACGCCAGCGAGGCGTTCGAGCGTTTCGTCGCCGACGCGGTGACGGTCAACCCGTACCTGGGGCGTGATTCGATCGCGCCTTATCTGGCGTATCCGGACAAAGGGGTCATCCTGCTGTGCCGGACGTCGAATCCCGGCGGCAGCGACCTGCAGTTTCTCGATGTCGGCGGTGAGAAGCTTTATGAGCGCGTCGCCCGGCTGGTCAGCGCCGAATGGAATACTACCGGCCAGTGCGCGCTGGTCGTCGGCGCCACCTTTCCCGCCGAAATCGCTCGCGTCAGAGAACTCACCGGCGCCATGCCGCTGCTCGTCCCCGGCATCGGCGCGCAGGGCGGCGACATCGAGGCGACGGTGCACGCGGGGTGCACGGTTGATGGCGGCGGGTTGATGATCAATTCATCCCGGGCGATTCTCTACGCCAGCACCGGCGACGATTACGCCGAAGCGGCGCGCCGGGCAGCGGCGGCGACCCGTGAGGCGATCAACGCCTGTCGCCCGGGGAGGACGAGCGCAGCGTAGCAGATGCTCGCGGGCCGGGAGTTCACCTTATAGAGGCCGGGGGGAACGATCGGTTGGGCGGGCTGCGTATTCCACCCCAATACCACCACCTATTCCGATTAAAACCCTGCCAGCGATTCCGGTCGAAACCCGCCACCGTTCCACTCGAAACCCTACCACCCGTTCCAATCCAAAGTCGGCCACCCATTCCAAAACAAACCCGCCACGCCGGCGAGTTGGTGTAGATGGGCAACGAACTTCAGTCCGCAGCCAATTTCCGACTGCGTTGTTTGCGCATCGACTCGCCTTTGAGTGTTAGTGCAACATCTCTTCTGTAAATTTGTAGCCATCTGGCTTTGCGGTGCATTGCCGGCCGCAGCGATGAGGGCGCGTAGCGCCCGAAGAGCGGAGGACGGCAATGCACCGCGCCGCGAATCCGCTGGGTCTACCCGCGGGCAGTTTCTTCGAGGCATTCTTACCCACCTCCCTCGAAGGAGTCCAAAGCATGGCCATGCGTGTCGAATACAATCCCCTGGAGGCCGCTTTGGCGGCCCTGTTGGCCAACGGCCTGGACGGTGCCGGCGAAGCGCTGCGCATTCTGGTCAATGAAGCGAGCAAGATCGAACGCGCCCGGTTTCTCCACGCCACTCCGCATGAACGCACGGAGGCGCGCACTGACTATGCCAACGGCTTCAAGCCCAAGACGGTCATGACCCGCTTGGGCGAACAGACTTTCGACGTGCCGCAGGTACGCGGCGGCGGCTTCTACCCGTCCGC
>JAVMKC010000043.1:0-29882 GCA_031732795.1 Accumulibacter sp.
ATCTGGGAATCTTCGTCTCCGGCAGCGTCGGGCGTAAAGAGCACCAGGAGTTCGCCGCCAACATCGACGTCATCGACGTGCTGCCGGCCGGTATCCACCGCATGCAGATCGACGAGCATCACGACGACGCCCAGGAAGGCGAACCAGCCAGTGACGCCTACCTGACCCGGATTCGCCGCAGCAACATCGATGAAATCCGTGAGATCGTTCGCCCCGATCCCGAGAGCGATCGCCGTTTTGCCGCCGCTGCGCGGATCTCCGAGATCAACTTGGCCTGCTACCGCAGCTTGGTGCAACCGTGGGTACGTGCCTGCGTCACGACCGAGGGCGCACGGTCGCTGGAGCCCCTGCATCCCCTGCGCGTCGGCTACGAACTGTGGTCCGACCGCCAGCCGCTGGCAGCCGCTGTGCAAGAGGCTGCGCAACATGTGCGCGAGCACCGCCAGCCCGTCGCCGAGGCCAATCCTTTCCTGCAACTGCAGGCACAGTTTTCCACCGCTCTCGAACAGACGCTGGATCAATTCCGCGATTGCCGCGACCGGATCTACGCGCAAACCTTTGACACGCTGTACAGCCTGCCGCTGGTGCAGGCCATGGCAGGACAGAGCCTGCACGATGAGGCACCGGCGCGGGCCCATCCCAGCGAGACGCCCGAGCACCGCCAGTATCTGGTGCAAGAATTGACCCGCCTCGAAGGAGCCGTTCACAGCGGTGGGCTGGTGGAAGCAGCCATACGGGCACTGTTCTTCGTGCTGGCCGAGCGTGGCGAGGCCGATGAACGGCATTTTCGCCACGCAGAAGAGCTGGTGCGCCCCCAACTGGGCAACGACTTCGACATGCAGGCCTTCCGCCACCTCGTGCGTCGCCAGGCTTTGCTCATGAGGCTCCACGAGGACGCCGCGGTGTCCGCCATCCCCGGGCTGCTGAACAACGTAGCGCCTGATGACATCCGACAGGTTGCGGGGATGATCGCGCAGGTGCTCGGCAGCGGCGATGCGCTGTCCGCACCAGAGCAAGCCAAGTTGAAGCAGGTGTCTACCCTGTTCGAGCAGGCGATCCGCCGGGCGCAGGCGGCTTCGGCGCCCGCTATGCCCTCTGCCCATGACGCACCCTCTGCGGTCGCGGACACGAAACCCAAGACCTCCTCGCCAAAGCCGAAGGCGCCTCAAAAGACAACCGCGTCCAAGACACCCGCCGCGCCGCAGACAAGACAAACACGGCGAGGAAAAAGCACATGACGACTTCGCCCAAACCGGTCGATGCCACTGCCGATGCATGGCATGTCCTGCGCAACCGCACCTTCGACGAGATCGCCATCGGCGACAGCGCCAGCCTCGAACGCACGTTTTCTTCGCAAGACATCCACATGTTCGCGCTGCAATCGGGTGATGTGGATCCGGAACGTGCCGTGTCCTCAAGCGTTCGGGACACCACGGAGGCCGCGTGTGCCAACGTCTTGATCTCGGCTGTGCTGAGCACACGCCTGCCGGGGCCTGGAACCCGTTATGTCAGCCAGAACCTGTGCTTCCTCGGAGCGGTTCGGCCCGGCGACAGGCTGACCGTGCAGATGCAGGTGACCGGCAAGGACACGGCCAACCACCATGTCACGCTGGCCTGCACCTGCACCAACCAGGAGGGGGTGGCGGTTTTCCAGGGCCAGGTAGAGGTCGTGGCGCCCACTGAGCGCATTGAAAGAACGCGCACCGTGTTGCCGGAAATCCACCCCGATGCGCAGGGCCGTACAGGCCTGCAAAGCCTGCTGGCGCATGTCGCGCACTTGCAGCCGATTCGGGTGGCCGTCGCCCACCCCTGCGATGCCCCTAGCCTGTCCGCCGCGCTCGAAGCACGCCACGCGGGGTTGATCGAACCGGTGCTGGTCGGGCCACGCGCACGGCTGGAAGCAGTCGCCGCGGAGGCCGGGCTGGATCTGGCCGACGTCGCCATTGTGGACGCACCCCACAGCCACGCCGCCGCGCAGCAAGCCGTCGCCCTGGCGGCCACAGGTGAAGTCGAAGCCCTGATGAAAGGGAGCCTGCACACCGACGAGCTGATGTCCGCGCTGGTTTCGGCTGCGGCGGGGTTGCGCACCAAACGTCGGGTCAGCCATTGCTTTTTGTTGCAGACACCTGCCTATCCGCGCCCGTTCATCGTCACCGATGCGGCGATCAATATCGCCCCGAATCTGGAACAGAAGGCAGACATCATCCGCAACGCCATCGAGCTGGCACAGGTGATCGGCGTGCGCGAACCCAAGGTCGCGATCCTGGCCGCGGTCGAGACGGTGAGCCCGACGATGGCGGCCACGCTGGACGCTGCGGCGCTGTGCAAGATGGCCGATCGCGGCCAGATCACTGGCGGCCTGCTCGACGGGCCGCTGGCCTTCGACAACGCCGTCTCCATCGCCGCTGCGCGTATCAAGGGGATCGTTTCCGAGGTCGCCGGGCAAGCTGACATCCTCGTCGTGCCTGACCTGGAGAGCGGCAACATGCTTGCCAAGCAGTTGATCTTCATGGGCGGCGCAGCCAGCGCCGGGATCGTTCTTGGAGCCAAGGTGCCAGTCATTCTGACCAGCCGCGCCGACTCGCGTGATACACGCATCGCCTCATGCGCGATCGCACTGATGCTGGCCCACCACTATCGGCTGTCACCCCCTTGAGCCGACTTATCGGCAACTTATTAACCCCCTCTTTTTAATCCACCCCTTTGGAGGAAACACCATGCAGTACTCATTCTCTGGCCGCGTAGCCCTGGTCACCGGTGCAGGGTCTGGCATTGGCGAGGCCATTGCCCGGCTGCTTGCAAGCAACGGCCTGAATGTCGTCGTCTCCGATGTCAGCGCCGACAATGCGCAGCGCGTCACCAGCCTCATCAACGCCGAGGGCGGCCACGCCGTGGCCAACGTGGCCGACGTGGCATGCATCGATGAGGTCCAGGCTGCCGTGGCCTGCGCGGTCGATACGTTCGGCGACCTTCATTTTGCCGTCAACAACGCCGGTATCGGTGGCGACCAGAGCCCGGCGGGAGAACTGGACCCTGCCGCCTGGCGCCGGGTGATCGATGTCAACCTGAACGGCGTGTTCTATGGCCTGCGCCATCAGATTCCCGCCATCCTTCGTTCAGGAGGTGGTGCCATCGTCAACGTCTCCTCCATCCTGGGGGTGGTGGGCGACGCAGCGAACCCTGCGTACGTCGCAGCCAAACATGGCGTGACCGGGCTGACCCGCTCGGCAGGACTGGCCTATGCGTCCAAGGGAATCCGGATCAATTCGATTCATCCCGGTTACGTGCGTACGCCCATCCTGGATTTCTTGGATGAATCGGCCCTCCAGAAGGCCGTTGACCTGCATCCGATCGGTCGTCTGGGTACATCGGACGAAATCGCCCATGCCGTGACGTTTTTGCTGTCGGAAGGAAGCAGCTTCTTTGCGGGCACCCAGCTCATCGCGGACGGCGGCTACACGGCACGCTGAATCTGACGACGATGAGAGTGCAGGCATACCCGCACACCGTGGCGACGTCACCGGGGCCGGGCAAAAAGAGGACGACATGATGGATGCGACCACGGCCCGCTCCGGACGCCCCGGGCACGGACTGATCCTTGTACTGAACTGCGGTTCATCCAGCATCAAGTTTGCGGTGTTCGATCCCTCGGCCACGCCACTGCCTCGCCAGGCATTGTGGAATGGCAAGGTGCAGGGGATCGGCGGTGCCGATCCGGATTTCGGAGAGACCGGGGTTGCGCCGTTCCCGATCAAACTGGACACGGCACATCCCTATCCTGCCGCGCTGCGCCTCATCCGTGATCGTGTCAGTCAGCGGCTCGACGGTCGCCGGATCGGTGCGGTCGCCCATCGGATCGTCCACGGCGGCAGCAAATATTTCATGCCAGTGTGCGTGGACGAGAATGTCCTGGCCGACCTCAAGGGCTACATTCCTCTGGCCCCGCTACACCAGCCATTCGCACTCGAAGCCGTGGAGATCCTGCTGCGGGAGCAGCCCGATCTGCCACAGATGGCCTGCTTCGACACGGCCTTCCACCACACTTTGCCCCAGGTCGAGCAGATCCTGCCGTTGCCCTATGCCGCATGGGAGCGCGGTCTGCGCCGGTACGGGTTTCACGGCCTGTCGTATGAGTACATGGCGGTGGCCTTGCCCGAGCGCCATGGCGACGCTGCACGGGGACGCACCGTCGTCGCCCACCTGGGCAGCGGCGCCAGCCTGTGCGCCATGCAAGGGCTCAAAAGCATGGCCACCACCATGGGTTTCTCCGCGCTTGACGGCCTGATGATGGGCACCCGCACCGGCGCGCTCGATCCGGGCGCGGTGCTCTACCTGATGGAAATCGAGAAGCTCTCACTGGAGCAAGTGGGGCGCGTCCTCTATCACGAGTCCGGTCTGCTCGGCGTTTCGGGCATCTCGGCCGAGCCGCGCGTCATTGTCCGGCACGAGAACGATGCAGGCGAAACGGGGGAGCGAGCGCGCTTGGCACTGGCCCTTTACGTGCGCCGCATCGTACGCGAGATCGGGGCCTTGGTCGCCGCGCTGGGTGGCCTGGACATGCTGGTGTTCACGGCGGGTGTCGGTGAACACAATGCGTTCATTCGCGAGCGCATCTGTGCGGCGCTGGGCTTTTTGGGCATTGCCTTGGATACCGATGCCAACGCCAGCCACGCGGCGACGATTTCCAGCGATCACAGTCAGGTCACCGTGGCGGTCGAGCCCACCAACGAAGAGTGGATAGCCGCCAGCCATGCGCTGTCCTGCCTGGACAGGGAGAAGGCGCGATAACGATCGATGCCTTCCATGGATTCACGCTCGCCATCCTGCTGTTGTTCGTGGGCAAGGGCTTGGTTGCGCGTTGGGGCATCTTGCGTCGATACAGCATCCCGGAATCCCTGGTGGGCGGCTTGGCCTGCGCCCTGGTTGTCTTCGCCCTGTACTACGGTGCGGGGATCGTCATCAGTTTCGATCTCGAAGCGCGTGACGCGCTGCTGCTGTACTTCTTTGCGGCCATTGGCCTGGGTACCGACGCCCGCACGCTGCGCCATGGTGGACGGCCCTTGCTGATCCTGTCGGGGTTGGCCATCGGGTTCATGGTGCTGCAGAACCTGGCCGGGATGGAGATGGCACGCGCCTTCGGCCTGGATCCGCGCACCGGGCTGATGGTGGGATCGATTTCCCTGACAGGAGGCGTGGGCACCACCTTGGCCTGGTCCGATCACTTCGTTCACAACCTCGGCATTGCGCAAGCGCAGGAACTGGGATTGGCAGCGAACATGATCGGCCTGATCGCGGCCTGCACCATCGGGGGCCCAGTCGCAAGCTTGCTCATGCGTAGGCATCGGCTTCAAGCCTCTGGGGACAGCGCCCTGGAAATTGGCACGCTGCACAGGGATGAGCAGCATGCCCGCCTGGACTACTACGGCCTGCTGCTGGCATTGCTCTGGCTCAACTTCGCCTTGATGTTGGGATACGGAATCAATGCCTTGGTCGCGCGTACCGCCGTCACGCTGCCCGCCTTTGTGGGCTGCCTGCTGGCCGGAATTCTCCTGCGCATGGCGGCCGACTGGATGAGGCCAAGTGGGCGCGGACGTTTATGGAACTGGCCGAGCATGCAGCCAGGCATCGCCCTGGTTTCCGACATGTCATTGGGCCTGTTTCTGACCATGGCGCTGATGGGACTCAGGCTCTGGGAACTGCAGCCCGTGCTCGCCTTCATCACGGCGGCGATGCTGGTGCAGATTGCCTTGGTCATCGCATTCGTTTTGCTGATTGTTTTTCGGGCAATGGGCAAGGATTACCAAGCCGCCGTGGTGTGCGCGGGTTTCGGCGGTATTGCGCTGGGATCTACCGCCACTGCCATCGCCAACATGACGGCGGTGACTCGGGAGCATGGTGCGGCACGCGAGGCGTTCATTGTGGTGCCCTTGGTATGTGGGTTCGTCATCGATATTGCGAACGCACTGGTAATCAGCCTGATGGCCGGTTAGGCGAAGCGAAACAGCGGAGCGAGCTGGCAGATGGATACATCGCTGACGCGCTGGCGAGGCGTCGTCGCCCAGGAAATCGCAATCGACTCCCGTTTTCAAGCAAGGGGCTCTTTCTACTTGTGCAGAAATAGAGGTAATACGCTTTGACGAATAAAAAGAACGGCAATATCGACTCAGCCATCAATCCGAAGTTGGATGGGGAGGCCCATGTCGCTTGGGCACAGGCTTGGTCGTCTATTTCGCCGGAGACATCGTTGCTCGCGTGGGTGGACTGGGCGAGCCATTTAGCAAACAGTCCTGGCAAGCAAGCCGAGCTTTTGGCGTTTGCAGCCTCCCTGTCCGAGCAATGGATGACCGTATTGAAGAAGAATCCGGCCAACCCGGACCGGGGAGCCACCGCTCCTGACCGGTCACCTGTCAATGACCGCCGCTTCAACGATCCTGCATGGGATCAATGGCCCTACGACCTTTTCCGCAGTTCATTCGTCAATCAGACCAAATGGTGGGAGCAGGCCACGCAGGGGGTGTGGGGAGTGGATCCGAAACACCAACGCCTGCTGGCGTTTGGCGCCAAACAGTGGCTGGAAATGCTTTCGCCCGCCAACGCTGCGGTTTTCAACCCCGTTGTCCTGAAAAGAACCATCGCAGAGCAAGGCGCCAATCTAGCGCGGGGGACGTCCAACTTTCTCGACGACTTGCGTCGGCAACTATCCGGCCAGCCTCCCGCGGGAACGGAGAACTTCGTCGTTGGGCGCGACGTAGCGGTCACGGAAGGAAAAGTCGTTCTGAGAAATCGACTGATCGAACTGATTCAGTACACGCCCACTACCGAGAAAGTCCATCCCGAACCGATCCTGATCATTCCTGCCTGGATCATGAAGTACTACGTACTGGATCTGTCACCGCATAACTCGCTGATACGGTATCTGGTTGCGCAAGGGCATACGGTTTTTTGCATCTCCTGGAGAAATCCGGATGCTGAGGATCGAGATTTGGGCATGGATGAGTACCTGGAGTTCGGCCTGCATGCAGCGCTGGACGCTGTGACTTCCGTCGTCCCCGGGCATGGAGTCCACGCGGCTGGTTATTGCCTGGGCGGAACGCTACTGGCCATTGGTGCTTCAGCCATGGCGCGTGATGGCGATACGCGGCTGGTGTCGGTAAGCCTGCTTGCCGCACAGACGGACTTCAGCGAACCGGGCGAGCTGAGTCTTTTCATCAACGAGAGTCAAGTGGCGCTGTTGGAAGCCAGCATGGCTCAAACCGGTTATTTGACCTCCGACCAGATGAGCGGAGCTTTTCAGCTACTGCGTTCCTACGATCTCATATGGTCTCGCATGATTGACGAATACCTATTGGGCGATCGCCGGGCAATGACCGACCTGATGGCTTGGAATGCCGATGGGACTCGCCTCCCCGCGAAGATGCATTCGCAGTATCTCCGACGCCTTTACCTGAATAACGATCTCAGCGCGGGGCGTTATCCCGTCACGGGTCGCCCCGTTTCAGTGGGGGACATCGCTGTACCGGTGTTTTGCGTCGGCACTGCCTCGGATCATATTGCGCCTTGGCGCTCGGTTTACAAGCTGCATCTCCTGTCTTCGGCCGAGCTGACTTTCGTGCTGACCACTGGAGGACACAACGGCGGCATCGTGAGCGAGCCCGGCCGAGGTAACCGCCAATATCAAATCCATACCCGCGCGGCCGGTGATGGATACATGGCGCCGGATGAGTGGCAAGCGACGATGCAGACGCATCCGGATTCCTGGTGGCCCGCATGGTCGGCGTGGCTGCGAGAGCGTTCCGGTGATGTTGTTGCGCCTCCGCTCATAGGTGCTGAATCCAGTGGATACCCCACTGTTTGCGACGCCCCAGGGGAATATGTACGCAACTGAATAAGCGCATACCGCGTCCGCTATTGCGACACGGTATACGCAATATCTGTTCGTCACCCCGTTTTACTCTGATAACTGGAGACATTCATGTACTCAAGAATCCTGGTTCCGCTCGACGGAAGTCCTACTGCCGATTTGGCGCTCCACCACGCTGCGGTGCTGGCACGCCTGAATGGCGCAACCATCGTCTTGCTGCACGTCATCGAGGAGATGAAGCACAGCAACGGCTTCGAGAGGCCGAGGATCTATATTGAAGAAGTGAGGCCGGGCTTCCTGGCGGCCGGGCAGAAGCTGCTGGACGAGGCGGCGCTGCGGCTGAGGCAGGGAGGCCTGGTGGTTGAGACCGTCCTTCTGGAAAGTAACGGCGAGCGCGTCTCGGTGCTCATCGCTCAGCAGGCACTGACTACTCAATGCGAGTTGGTGGTGTTGGGTACCCACGGACGCCGGGGCGTGGACAGGCTGCTGATGGGAAGCGATGCAGAGCAGCTCGCTCGCATCGCACCAGTTCCGGTGATGCTGGTGCGCCAGTCCCAATCGGTCATTGTGACTGCAACCCCTGGGCAGGGTGGCACGCCAGCGTGACGAAAGTTCAGTCCGCCGACCCCGCTGAATGGAGGCTGGAAGTCGCAGCCTCCTTGCTGCTGCTATTGCTGAGCGCCTCCGCACAGGCCCAGTCCTGCCACCAGGACAACCCGCTGCGCTCAACGGGAACGCTCAATCTGCGGATCGACAACGACATGTTCGGCGGCATTGGACAAGATCAAGGCTACTCCAATGGATTTCTCGTCAGCTGGGTCTCCCCCAACCTTGTGGACTATCGCGATGACCCTTGCCTACCCCGTCTCGTCCGTGGGCTGAATCGTTTTCTCACGGTGCTGCAACCCGAGGGTTTTGACGAACAGAACATGACCATCGGCTTCGGGCAGATGATGTACACCCCCAGCGACAAAACGCGCAGCGATCTGATCAAAGACGACCGCCCTTTCGCCGGCGCAATGATGTTGAGCTTTGGCTACAACGCGCGGCGCGGCGATACGCTGCGCACCTCACAAATCCGCGTCGGTGTTGTGGGCCCCTCCTCCTTGGCCAGGCAAACCCAGAACTGGTGGCATGACACCATCGGCGTCGACAAATTCAATGGCTGGCGACACCAACTGCGCGACGAGCCTGTGCTGCAGTTGCTGCACGAACGCCGAACACGAGTCTTCAGGCAAGAAGACGTCAGCGGTTGGGGCTGGGATCTGACCCGCCACTGGGGTGGCAGCTTCGGCAACTTCGCCACCTACGCGAATGTCGGTGGAGAACTGCGCTATGGGCTGCGCCTGCCTGATGATTTAGGCACGGCACCGCTACGGCCTGCCGGAGAGAACACCTCGCCCGTGCGCACGACCGCTGGCAGCAACTGGAACGGCCACCTCTTCGTGGCGCTAGACGCTCGCTGGGTTCTGCACGACATCACGTTGGATGGCAATACCTTCAAGTCCGGCCATAGCGTTGATAAGCGGCCACTCGTGGCGGATGTCGGCTACGGCGTCGCGATTACCCAAGGCAACTGGCGCATCGCGATAGCCCGCTACCACCGCACACGCGAATTCCGGGGACAAAAAGAAATCCCGGTCTACGGAACGATCACTGTAGGAAGGAAATTCTGATGCAGATCAGTTCCTTCCTGGACTCAACACGGGCCATCCCGTCGTTATTCGTCGGCACACGTCTGGTTGAAGCACCGACTCCGACCAAGCTCCCGAGTTTCGATAAGCGACCAAGGACAACCCCTTGAGAAAGGAGACAACTGCATGCAACGACTCACTCTTGCCATTCCAGGCAACGAAGATTTCGCCCGACGTCTCTCGCAGACATATGGCAGCGATGTCGGCCGCATCGAAACGCGCCGATTCCCCGATGGCGAGAGCTATGTCCGACTGCATGGCGAAACTGCCGGCCAGGTCGTGGATCTGATTTGCACGCTGACCCATCCTGATCAGCAGTTCCTGCTTTTGGTTTTTGCCGCTGATGCCGCGCGCGAGCTCGGCGCGCGCGAGGTGAATCTGGTTGCACCATACCTGGCGTACATGCGCCAGGACAAGCGATTCCATGACGGCGAAAGCGTGACGTCGCGGTCTTTCGCACGCATGGTCTCATCGACGTTGGACAAGCTGCTCACGGTGGATCCGCATCTGCACCGCTATGCACTCGCATACGCACAGGACATTGGTGACATCGTAAAGATTGAACCTTAGCGCCGTAGATTGACTGGGCTCTTGAACGCTAGATAAAGCACAGCCCGACATTTCATTTGAGAAGGTTGAACGCCCGCATCTCGTGCTCAAAGAACATGTGCAGAAACATCGCTTAAAAGTAGTTTTCAACCGGCGTAGCTTGGAGCAAACAGAAAGAGGTCTGGGGGCGTCTGAATAGGAACATTGCTCATGGAATTGCGACACCTTCGCTACTTCATCGCTTTGGCAGAAGAGCTGAATTTCACACAGGCCGCCGAGCGTTCGCATATTGAGCAGCCACCGCTATCACGTGCAATCAAAGAACTGGAGGAAGAGCTAGGAGTTCTTCTCTTTGAGCGAAACCGCAGAGGAACAAAGCTAACTGCCGCAGGAACTGCGTTCCTGCAAGATACCCGGCGCCTGTTCTCCATATTGGAGCAGGCACGTGAGAACGTCCGAGCTGTAGCAGCCGGAATGCGAGGCAGCCTGCGCATAGCTGTATCCGACGGAGCGCTTGACCCTCGACTATCAGCGTTTCTCGCCCAATGCCGTGCAGAAGAACCGGAATTGGAGGTTCGTCTATCCGAAGTTCCGCTGGCTGACCAACTCCGTGGCCTCCGATCAGGCGACTTCATGCTCGGCTTCGCGCACACCGCGAATGTGGGCGAGGGCATCATTGCTGAGCCAATCTGGGAAGATCCACTGGTCATCGCCATTCCAGCCCGGCACGAGCTGCTCGCCCACAAGGAGGTTCCTCTCCATGAACTTGGTGGCCATCCGCTCGTCCTGTGCGACCCACGGGTTTGCGAGGGCTACTGCCATGAACTGGCGCGACTCCTTGGGCCTCTCGATCACAGGCAAAACGTCGTCGAGCATGTAACCTCTCTGGACATGATGCTCACGCTGGTCGGCGCCGGCTACGGTGTCGGCTTTATAGCGGCGACCAAGATTCCGGCCAGCCAGCGACCGGACGTCGTGATCCGCCCCTTGGCCGTGGAGTCAGCGATCATCACAACCTACCTGCTTCGACCTGACCGTGACGATGTGCCGGTCTCGCTGGAGCGATTTATCATTCGCCTACACGAAGGTTTGGGCGGCTAACGCCTCGACGCCAGCCTCAAGACTCGGCAGCGGAGCTCATGTTGCGCTCCGTTGCAGCCATCAATTCGGTGCCACTGATCTTGAGCGCAGTGGCGACCTTCAATATCACGGCCAAGGAGGGCATGTGCTCCCCCCGCTCAATCTTGCCCATATGCGAACGCTCGATCCCAGCCAGCGCAGCCAACTCCTCTTGGGCAACTTTCTGATCCTTGCGAAACGCGCGCACAGCTTTACCGAAAGCCAGGGCTGGCTCGGCTTTATCGGGTTGTGCCTGGGGGACGACCTCGTTGAACAGTACGCTTCTGCATTAGCAGAAGCGTCGAGCAATGACTAAAATTTAACCACGTCAAATTTAACTCATGCTTATCATGTCGCCTTGTTTTCTTGATCAATTCTCTTCTTGGGGGCTCTTATGCACGATGCCACCAGCCCGCCCCCCGGTCTCAGGCTCGCGGTAGCGCCAGGCGTAGCTTCAGCACAACTTTCGGCGCTTCTCGCACGGCAACGCGCGGAAGAACCAGGCGTCATCCTCAGCTTTCATGAGGTTGCAGGTGACGCTCTGCTTGAGGGACTTCACGAGGGCCGCTACGACGTCGGGGTATCATCGCAAGGGGGCAGCGACCCGGCCCTCATCACGCACCCCCTGTGGACCGAGAACATGGCCGTGGCCATGCCGCCGCAGTTCCGCCTGATCGACCAGGAGATGCTTACCATCACCGATCTTCAGGACTACCCAATCTACCGCTGGCAGGCGGAGACTTGCTCCCTGCTCGATGAGATGCTGGCCTCTCTCATGCCGACGGATCAGAAAATCATCCAGCGGGTGACTTCTTTCGAGATGATGGCGCTATGGGTTGCGGCGGGCTACGGCATCGGAGTATCTGCGCGATCGCGCATCGAGCGTGCCCATGGGTGGGGGATCGCCATGCGCCCCCTCGCCGAAGGCCCCTATGAAATCGTGACCTACCTGCAGCGGCCCCACGCGCAAGCCGACTCCGTTTCGGAGCGATTCGAGCGCAGAGCGCTGCAAGTCACCGGGGCTGACGCCACCACGCAATGACACCCCTATAGCCGGGGCCATGACCCTGGCCATAGGTTGAAGCAGGGATTAAGCCCCCTCAAGCACCGCGGTGCTATCCACCAGCCGACGGACGCTCAGCCGCACATTCTCGGGGACGGGCCGCATGGCAATGACTTCGTGCGCATCCTCATGGCGCTGGTAGTCGCCCATGATGACCCGGATGATCGCGGGCACGTTGGTCGGCGTAACCGCATCAATGGCCGCACGATCCCCCAGGTCGGGGTGAGGCTGGGTCAGCATGCGGTACAGGTCCCACGAATCCGCGTGCGGGCACTGGTTCATGAGCACCTGGGCCAGCTTGTGCTTGAGCGGCACCAGTTGCCAGTCGGGAACCCGCTGCCCCCGGTTGCCCAGGCTGATGGACAGCAGCTTGCCGGCTTTCAGCTCGCGGTTGATCTGGTCCTTGGACTTGCCGGCCAGCTTGCCGAACAGCGGCACGGGCAGATTGTTGGGCGACTCGTAGGTGGCCAGCATTTCCTCGCGCTCGCGCTGGATGGCGGACACTTCCGGCTCCGGGGCATGCACCGGAGGCGGCGGCACCTGCGACAGCCGCTGGAACGTGATTCCGCCGCTGTTTGGGGTCACGACGATGGGCGTGGCCACCACGGGCGGCACGCCGGGTACAGCAGGCTCGGCAGCCGTGGAGACCGCGCCCACCACTTCCTCCACTTCAGCCATAGCCGGCACCCCGTCGATACGGATGGTCAGGTGCGCGCTCGCGGCTTCCACTTCGCCCTGTTCGAGCAGGTCGAGGCGATCGGCCCAGTCCTGCATCATCCGGCGGCGCGGTTCAACATACTTGGCGTGGTTGTAGGCCGAGCTGACCTTGTTCGGGTCGGAGTGCGAAAGCTGCGCGTCCACCCAAATCTTCGGGTAGCCGATTTCGTTGAGCGCGGTCGAGATGGTGCCGCGGACGCCGTGGCCGGTCAGGCGCCCTTCGTAGCCCATGAGCTGCACGGCCTTGTTGAGGGTGTTTTCGCTGATGCGCTTCTTGAGTTCGCTGCGGTGCGACAACAGGTACTTCTGCGCCGGCCGCATCACGCCCAGGAGATAGCGCACGATCTCGATGGCCTGCAGGGACAGGGGCACGACGTAGGGCGGCACGTCCTGCGGCCGCTTGCCGGCCTTGCGCATTTCGTCTTGGAGCTGCTTGACGACCTGCGGCGGAATGATCCACAAGCCGCGGTCGAGGTCGAATTGCTCAGGCTCGGCCAGCCGTAGCTCGCCCGTGCGCACCCCCGTCAGGAACAGCAGCCGGACGCCAAGCTGGGTCTGCCAGCCCCGGGGGTTGTAGAGCCGGAGCTTCTGAAGGAACTCGGGCAGCTCGGGCAGGTGTAGATAGGGGTTGTGGGCCACCGGAGGCTTGGGCTCGGCCACCACGTCCAGGTCCGCGGCCGGGTTGACTTCCAGCCCCTCGGCGATGACCAGGGCATAGCGGAACATCTGGTTGAACCAGGTGCGGACCTTCTCGGCGGTGGTGAACGCCTTGCGCTTCTCGATCGCCGCCACGACGCCCACGAGCTGGGGCCGGCGAATGTCGTAGATCGACATCTTCCCCAGGGTAGGCAACACGTCCTTGTTGAAGATGCGCAGGATCTGCGAAAGCGTGCTTTGACGGCCTTCCTTGAGTTCCTTGCGGCGATGCTCGACCCAGGCGTCGAAGACGTTCTTGAAGGTGTATTCGCCTGCCAGCTTGGCCGCGTGCCGCCGCTGGTCGCGTTCGATCTGGGGATCAATTCCCTTGGCCAGCAGAACCTGGGCCTTGTCCCGCTCGGCGCGGGCCTCGCGCAGGCTGAGGGCGGGATAGTTGCCCAGGGACATG
This sequence comes from Accumulibacter sp., assembly GCA_031732795.1. GTDB lineage: Bacteria > Pseudomonadota > Gammaproteobacteria > Burkholderiales > Rhodocyclaceae > Accumulibacter. The sequence continues at coordinate 14,109 of JAVMKC010000043.1, forward strand.
CGCTTTTGCTTGCCCAGCCAGCAGTAACGGAAGATCCACGACTTGCCGCCTGCGGCAGAGACCATCAGGCTCAGGCAGTCGTTGTCGTAGAGGGTGTAGCGTTTGCCGGTGGTCTTGGCCTGCCGGACGATCAGATCAGAGAGTGCCATTTCGAGGCTCCTAAGTGATGACTTAGGCCCTATGCTCGTCATGGTTCCCGCTCAGCCCCAGCAACTATCCGGAAGCCGTCTCACCCGTATTCCTGTGCCTAGATTGGCGCCTAAAAAAGGCTGGCTGTGGGTGGATTTCCGTGGCGCTCGCTGGAATGAAAAAAGGGGCCGAAGCCCCTCTTTTCAACGACTTACAGACGTCAGTAGAAGTCTGTAGATCATAACTTGGAGCGGGAAAAGAGTCTCGAACTCTCGACCTATACCTTGGCAAGGTATCGCTCTACCAACTGAGCTATTCCCGCAAAATGCTGATCTCATGTCTTATGACGTAAGCAGCGGTGCGCATTATCCGCAGGGTATACGACTGTGTCAACCCTTTCGAAAACAATTTGTCGACCAAGCATCCCGGTGCTTCGGCGTTCGCCGTATGGTACGGATCCGGCACCGGATGCCGGTGTTTTGTATCGGTTCAGGATTGGCACATACCGACCGCTGCTGTCATTCGGCTTCCGACAGGCCTTGTCGTTCTGAAGAAAAATTCGAAACACCAAACGCGTGCAAGTCGGCGATTGCGCGACAATCGGGTCGTAATTTGTGAAATTCTTTCTTTTCCTGTCGAAAAACAAAGCGCAGAATCCCACTTCGATAGCTCGATTGCACAATACGTCGTTCGAGTTTTACTTTTCCGACAGACTCCCCAGTTTGCGCATTGATCATCTCCGGGCTGGACAGAGACCATGACGCCTGAAGAACTTGACCAACATCAAATCTACGCCAAAACCGCGGCAGGCGAAGAAGCCATGCAACAGCGGACGTTGGTTCAAAGAAATTTGCGCATGGTGTTGATTCTGGTCGACGGCAACGCCACTGTCGCCGAGTTATGCAATAAAACCAATCAACCGGAAATGACCTGCAAAGCGATCTGCGAACTCGAAAATGACGGGTTCATTGAGGCGCGGGTCGAAAATGGCTCGGTATGGTCTCCCGACCGATACCGATCCCGAGCGGACAGACCGACAATCGATGAAGTATCGGAGTTTTCTTCTTTCGGGGATAAATACGAGCCAGCATCCGGCACCGTGACGCCTGCCCCACGGAAAGTGCCGCCCATCTTTGGTTTTCCGGGAACAAGTACCGGGATTTTTTCCGGTAACAGCAAGGCGTTATCGTCACCCCTTTCATCGCCTCTTTCTGGCAACCATAGTCAGTACGTGCCGATGTCGGGCCCAGGAACCGTTTTTCTTACCAAGGATCAGGCGATATCGATCGCTGAATCGCCGACACTCGAATCCGGGGAATCTTCGCCACTGCAGCAGTTCGGCATTTTCACCCGCTCGAACCTGGATAAGGAAGGGCCCGATCTCAAACCATTACAACGGGAAACTCCGCGGTGGTATCGGAGCTGGCCATTTGTCGTTCCCCTGGGAATCGTGTTTCTTGGAACACTGCTGGCGCTGGTCGCCTGGCTGTTTCCCTACTCGCAATACTTGCCAGCGATGGAAGCGGCCGTGACCCAGACGATCGGCCAACCGGTCAGGGTAGGGAACATGCATGTTTCGCTTCTGCCAAAACCCGGCTTGTCGCTTGGCGCTGTCGATGTCGGCATGGCGACGGAGCGTGAGATCAGGATCGGTGAGCTTCGCCTGCTCCCGACGCTGAGCAGTCTGTGGGAACCCCACCTGACATTCCACACGATCGAACTGCGCGATTGGCAGGTTTCGGCACAGTCGATGGAGGTCTTGATGGCAGCGCTTGCGACAGCGGCTAAAAATCCCGGAAAACCGGTGATCGAGCAGATGGTTCTAGAGCATACCGAGATTGCCTTTGCCGGCCTGAAGATTCCCGACCTTCGTGGCCAAGCCAAGTTAGCGACAACCGGCATTCTGCAATCATTATCCCTGATGTCTGCCGATCACAATCTGCAATTCGACGCCACTCCCGAGACCAATGGTCTGGCGGTGAAAATCCAGGCGCTGGACTGGTTGCCGTCAAAAGGCTCGGCGTTTCGTTTCAATGCCCTGAATCTGCAAGGACGATTGGCCGGGAAACGCCTGACACTGGATAACGTCGACTTTCGAATTTTTGACGGGTTGGCCCGGGGCACCGCTGTGCTCACGGATCAGCAACGGACCAACATCACGGGCGACTTGTCTTTCGAACGTATCAACTTGAGCAAACTGGGCGAAGCGCTGACGATCGGCAGCCAATTCCAGGGGGATGCCAACGGGAAGTTCAGATTCTCGGCGCCGGTGCAGGACGGGACGGTTTTAATCGACTCGCTGGGTGCCGACGGCTCCTTTGTCGTTACGCGCGGCAGCCTGGGAGGAATCGATCTCGGCGAAGCCGTGCGACGCAACACCGAACGGCCGATGACGCTTGGAGGAGCGACCCGTTTCGAACGGATGTCCGGCGCTTTTCAGGTCGTCCCGGCGGGTTATCGTTTTTCGCAGATTTCACTGACCGCCGGGTTGTTGCAGGGCAGTGGTCACCTCAATGTCAATCGTAGCCTGCAGGTTAACGGCCAGATGGCGGTGTCGATCGGACGGACGATGAATGGCAACATGCCGATCGGGATCGGCGGGCCCTTGGCTTCGCCGCAATTGCACAGTCTGGTTCCTCACTCGCCGACCGGAACGATGTGAGCACGGGCGCCGATACGTCTTCGGCGTCTGGTGAGGAAGAAAGTAAATCTCTGGTCAAACCACTGATCGGACATCGCCGGCGTCGATCCGGTCACCCTCTGAGCATACGCGTGCTCACCCCTGCCGAATGCCGGTGGCGCAGGGCGAACACACGAATCCTACGGCGTCCGAAGCGGCGCCTTTCACGATACCGCGGCGATGGCCTTAGCCACGTAATCGATGTTGCCGGAATTGAGCGCGGCCAGACAAATACGACCGGAACTGACCGCATAGATCCCGAAATCGTCGCGCAAGCGGTCGACCTGAGCCGCATTGAGACCGGTATACGAGAACATGCCGCGTTGGCGGACGATGAACGAAAAATCCGCTTTGGCGCCCTGATTTTCCAACCGTTCGACCAGACCGAGGCGCATCGCCAGGATGCGCTGACGCATTTGTCCGAGTTCATCTTCCCAGGCGTGGCGCAATCCGGCATCGGCCAGTACCGTGGCGACGATCGCCCCGCCGTGCGTGGGCGGGTTGGAGTAATTGGTGCGCACGATGCGCTTGATCTGCGACAGCACCCGTGCCGATTCATCACGGCTGGCGGTCACCACCGACAGCGCGCCGACGCGTTCGCCATACAGCGAGAACGACTTGGAAAACGAGCTGGCAACCACGAAGGGCTGACCGGCAGCGGCGAACAGTTGTACGGCCAGCGCGTCCTCGGCGATACCGTCGGCAAAGCCCTGGTAAGCGATATCGATGAACGGCACCAGCCCCCGCGAGCCGATGATGTCGACCACGTCGCGCCACTGCGCAGCATCGAGATCGGCGCCAGTCGGGTTATGGCAACAGGCATGCAGCACGACGATCGATCCGGCCGGCAGCTTTTGCAAGCCCTCGCACATAGCGGCAAAATCGACGGCGCGAGTCGTCGGCTGGTAATACGGATAATTCTGGACCTGGAAACCGGCGAATTCGAACAGCGCGCGATGGTTTTCCCAACTGGGGTCGCTGAGATAGACGGTTGCATCCGGCAGCAAGCGGCGCAGATAATCGGCGCCGATTTTCAAGGCGCCGGTACCACCGAGGGCTTGCACGGTAATCACCCGCCCATCGCTAAGCAACGGCGATTGCTCACCGAACAGCAATTTCTGCACCGCCTGGTTGTACGCGGCCAGACCGTCTATCGGCTGATAACTGCGCGGAGGCATCGCTTCCAGACGGGCTTTTTCGGCCTGTTTGACGGCATTCAGCAGAGGAACCTTGCCGTTGTCGTCGAGATAGACGCCAACGCCGAGGTTGACCCGTGTCGGCCGCGAGTCGGCATTGAACGATTCGGTCAGGCCAAGAATCGGATCGCGTGGAGCCATTTCCACGGCGGCGAAGATGGAAGCGGTCATCGAGGTGTCCTAAAGGAGTCAAATTGACGAATGGGCGAATGGCACATCCGGCGGCAGTGGCAGTGATCGCGCGCCGCGATGCCCGGCGCAAGCTCACGCAACGCCGACAAGGGAATTGCGTTGACCCGTTGCGTCGATCAGGAACGCAGAAGACAACGCGACTTGCGATCAAAAAACGTAAAATTCTAACATGTTGCATCAACACGATCCCGCGCTGCACGACCCTGTGAGGAGATGTCCGCATCGGCCCCGCGTGCACGCGCGCCGGCAAAACCGCAATGGAGGGTCTTGTCGATGGCGCGCGCCCCTCGAAAATGGCGCCGCCACGTACCCGGCAATCCTGAGCAAACGCAGCGCCACCAGTCATGTCCGGCCGAGCCGCTGTTCCAAATTCCCCACCCAATCCGGCTTCGTCGTCCGCTGCCCTGTCCCCGCAAAGCCCGACGAATTTCCAGCGTCTCTCCCGGGACGAGGATGAATCATGCACGGACCCGGTGAGCCTTCATTGCAGGTCATGGACAGCCCGTTCCGCTTGCATCAACCCTTTCCGCCGGCCGGCGATCAGCCCGAAGCGATCGAGCAGATTCTTGCCGGTTTGGCGGATGGACTGGCATTTCAGACGCTGCTCGGCGTCACCGGCTCGGGCAAGACGTACACCATGGCCAACGTCATCGCCCGCAGCGGCCGGCCGGCGCTGGTTCTGGCGCCGAACAAGACCCTGGCGGCGCAACTCTATGCCGAATTCCGCGAGTTTTTTCCCGACAATGCCGTCGAGTATTTCGTTTCCTACTATGACTATTACCAGCCGGAAGCGTATGTGCCGGCCCGCGATCTGTTCATCGAAAAAGACTCGGCGATCAACGAGCACATCGAACAGATGCGCCTGTCGGCGACCAAGAGTCTGCTCGAACGCCGCGATTGCGTGATCGTTGCCACCGTCTCCTGCATCTACGGCATCGGTGACCGCGACGAGTACCATCGGATGATTCTCACCTTGCGTATCGGCGATTCTCTGGGCCAGCGCGAACTGATCAAACGGCTGGTCGAGATGCAGTACGAACGCAACGAAACCGACTTCCACCGCGGCACTTTCCGGGTGCGCGGCGACGTGATCGACATTTTCCCCGCCGAACACGCCGAACAGGCGCTGCGCGTGTCGTTGTTCGACGACGAAGTCGACGGACTGCAGCTCTTCGATCCGCTGACCGGCCGTCCACAGGCCAAACTGATCCGGTTCACCGTTTTCCCCTCTTCGCATTACGTCACCCCGCGCGAAACGGTGCTGCGGGCGATCGATGCGATCAAGATCGAACTCAATAACCGAGTCGCCGAATTCAATGCCGATGGTCGGCTGGTCGAAGCGCTGCGCATCGAGCAACGCACCCGCTTCGACCTCGAAATGCTCGATCAGGTCGGTTTCTGCAAAGGCATCGAAAATTACTCGCGGCATTTGTCGGGCCGTCAGCCCGGCGAACCGCCGCCGACGCTGCTCGACTACCTGCCCGACGACACGCTGATGTTCATCGACGAATCGCACGTCGCCGTGCCACAGGTCGGTGGGATGTATAAAGGGGACCGTTCCCGCAAGGAAAATCTGGTCCATTACGGTTTCCGCCTGCCGTCAGCGCTCGACAACCGGCCGCTACGCTTCGCCGAGTTCGAATCCCTGTTGCCGCAGACCATTTTCGTTTCGGCGACACCCGCGGATTATGAAAAGTCGCATCAGGGCCAGGTCGTCGAGCAATTGGTGCGGCCGACCGGGCTGGTCGATCCGACGTTGATCGTCCGCCCGGCCACCTCGCAGGTCGATGATCTGCTGTCGGAAATCCGCCTGCGCAACCAGAACGGCGAACGGGTACTGGTCACCACGCTGACCAAGCGGATGGCCGAGGATCTCACCGAATACCTCGACGAACACGGCATCCGCGTGCGCTATCTCCATTCCGACATCGACACCGTCGAGCGCGTCGAGATCATTCGCGACCTGCGGCTCGGCAAGTTCGACGTGTTGATCGGCATCAACCTGCTGCGTGAAGGGCTGGACATTCCCGAAGTCTCGCTGGTCGCCATTCTCGACGCCGACAAGGAAGGCTTCCTGCGATCGGAACGCTCGCTGATCCAGACCATCGGCCGCGCCGCCCGACACCTCAACGGCACGGCGATCCTCTACGCCGATCAAATCACCGGTTCGATGCAACGAGCGATCGCCGAGACCGAACGTCGACGGATCAAGCAACTGGACTACAACCAGACGCACGGCATCACCCCGAAAGGCGTCAGCAAACGGATCGTCGACATCATCGACGGCGTTTATGACAGCGACGACGCCCAGCGCCGACAGACCGAACTCAAAGTCGCGCAACAGCAGGCCAATTACGCGCGGATGGACGAGAAGCAACTCGCCCGCGAACTCAAACGTCTCGAAAAAGCGATGCTCGAACACGCCAAGAACCTCGAGTTCGAAAAAGCCGCCGCGATCCGCGACGAACTATTCCGGCTGCGCGAGCAGGTTTTCGGCGTCAGCGGCCACGACTGACCGCTTTTCCGCAGAACTTCGCTCGCGAAATCAGCGGACCGATTGCGCGAAAGCGATCATTTCGGAGACGCCCACAACGTCGGCAGGCATGCGATTGCCTTGGCCGCAACCCCGTCGCTCCAGACCAGCATGGTAGAATCCGTCGGCTATGGAACTATTCATCAATGGCGAACCTCGCCCATTCGTCGCCCCGCTGACCGTCGCTGGCCTGCTGACCTTGCTGTCCTATTCCGGCAAGCGGCTGGCCGTCGAGCGCAATGGCGAAATCGTTCCGCGCAGCCAGCATGCCGATACGACGTTGGCCGATGGCGACCGGATCGAGATCGTCGTTGCCGTCGGCGGCGGCTGATCCTGACTCACGAACATTAAACGCATGTCAAATTCTCCTCACAGTCTGACCGTCGCCGGCAAGACCTACCGCTCACGGTTGCTGGTCGGCACCGGCAAGTATCGGGATTTCGCGCAAACCCGGGCGGCGATCGACGCCTCCGGCGCCGAGATCGTCACCGTCGCCATTCGTCGGACCAATATCGGTCAAACGGCCGGCGAACCGAACCTGCTCGACGTACTGCCGCCGTCCGAATTCACCATCCTGCCGAATACCGCCGGGTGCTACAACGCCGCCGAGGCCGTGCGCACCTTGCGCTTGGCGCGCGAACTGCTCGACGGCCATCCGCTGTGCAAGCTGGAGGTACTCGGCGATCCGACGACCCTTTTTCCGAACATGCCGGAGACGTTGAAAGCCGCGTCGACGCTGGTCAGCGAAGGCTTCGAGGTGATGGTGTACTGCGCCGACGACCCGATTCAGGCAAAAATGCTCGAAGAAATCGGCTGTGTGGCGGTCATGCCATTGGCTTCGCTGATCGGCTCCGGAATGGGGATCATCAATCCCTGGAATCTGCGGTTGATCATCGATCAGGCCAAGGTGCCGGTGCTGGTCGATGCCGGGGTCGGAACCGCTTCCGACGCGGCCATCGCCATGGAACTGGGCTGTGACGGGGTGCTGATGAATACCGCCATCGCCCATGCCGGCGATCCCTTGCTGATGGCCAGTGCGATGAAAAAAGCCGTCGAAGCGGGCCGCGAAGCCTTTCTCGCCGGGCGGATGCCGCGCAAGTATTATTCCGCCGATCCCTCGTCGCCGACCAGCGGCCTGATCGGCTCCTGATCGTGACCGACCGGGCGGACGCCACGCCGCACGGCGACCACCGCGGCGAGCCCACCGGCCATCACATTCGCAGTTTCGTTCTGCGCCAGGGCCGGCTGTCGAACTGTCAGCAGCGTTTCCGCGAAACGATGCTGCCGCGCATCGGCGTCGCCTACACCGCCGGAAAGATCGATCTGTCCCAGGTTTTCGGGCGGCGTGCGCCCTGTGTCGTCGAAATCGGTTTCGGCATGGGCGAAACTTCGGCGGAAATCGCCGCGCGCCACCCCGAAATCGACTATCTGGGCATCGAAGTGCATTCACCGGGGGTCGGCAACCTCTGCAAACTGATCGCCGAACGGGAATTGACCAATCTGCGCATCATCCAGCACGATGCCGTCGAGGTTCTGCGCGAGATGATCGCCCCCGGCATGCTCGCCGGAGTCCATGTTTTTTTCCCCGACCCCTGGCCGAAAAGTCGGCATCACAAACGGCGACTGCTACAACCGGCTTTCGTCGCCCTGCTCGCCAGCCGTCTGCAGGCAAACGGCTATCTGCATTGCGCGACCGACTGGCACGATTACGCGCAGCAGATGCTTGCCGTGCTTGCGGACGAACCGACGCTGAGCAATACCGCCGTCGATTTCGCTCCACGACCGGCGTATCGGCCGCTGACCAAATTCGAGCAGCGTGGCTTGCGGCTCGGACACGGCGTCTGGGATCTCATTTTTCGCCGCCGGGAGTCATTCGAGGCGGAAGCTGACCGGTAAAATCATTTGTCTGGCCTGGGACGAGGCGATGCGGCCCATGCGCAAGGCGGCGTTGACCGCCGCCTGATCGAGCAGCCGGTGACCGCTGCTGGCGACGACGCCGACTTCGCGGATCGTGCCGTCGTCGTCGAGTTCCAACAGCAAGCGCACTTCCCCTTCGAGGCCGCGCGCTACGGCCTCTGGCGGATAATAGAGGTGGTTCGACAGTTTCCGCTGCGCCGCGGCCACCGCTCGCGGTGCGGCTTTGCTCGACGAAGGCTTGGTGACCGGTGGGCGCCGTGGCTTGGTGACCGGCTTGCTGGTCTCCTCTGCCAAAGTATTCTTGAGCAGCGGTTCGTCGTTGGACAGCTGGGGCAGAGCCGGCACCGCAGGCAGGCGGGCAGCCAGCGTTACGGGCGGCGCGGCGACCGGAACAGTCGTCGTGAACAGGCCGGCACAGGCGTCGGAAAACAGCAGCGCGAGGTGCAGGATGACTGAGAATGAGCTGGCGAAAAGCAGGCGGAGAGGCATTGCACCGCCATTGTGCAGCAAAATCGACCCCAGCGTCGGTGCGGCTTGGCCTGTCACCGATGCACGTCGAGGGTCATGAGAGGAGGATTTACCGTGCGTTTGATCGTTGACCGACTGTTGCGCGTCGGCCTGCTGTGGCTGTTGATGATACTGTTGACGACCCAGGCCTGGGCGGCGGCGCCCGACCCGCTGACTTTCGGCTATGCGGTGGAACGAGGCGATGTCGCCAAGGTCCGCGCGTGGCTCGACGACGGGCTGGACCCGGATTACGAAGCGGCGCATATCGGCACCGGTTTGATGGTCGCCGCCTGGTACGGGCGGATCGAGATGATGGAACTGTTCGTCGCCCGCGGCGCAGATCCGCGGCGCAGCAATCGTTACGGCGAACAAGCCCTGCAACTGGCGGCCTGGGGAGGACATCTGGCGGCGGTCAATTGGCTGCTGGCCCACGGTGCGCCGCTCGACCGTTCGGGCAACGAATGGAGCGCCTTGCACTACGCCGCGTTCAACGGTCATGAAAACGTCGCCCGGGAACTGATCGCCCGCGGCGCCAACGTCAACGCCCGGGCACCCAATTTGTCCACGCCGTTGATGATGGCCGCCCGTGAGGGACATGAACCGCTGACCAGAACTTTGCTCGAGGCGGGAGCCGACCGTGCGATGCAAAGCGATTGGGGCGATAGTGCGCTGACCATGGCCATGCGCAATCAGCACCTGCGTCTGGCGAAAATGATTTCCTCGCCCGAAGAATTCGCCATTGCCGTCAAGGCGCCGCCAGAAACCTACGCGCCGGTTCCGCGTTCGCTGGCGCCGACCCCAGCCATCGCGGCCATCCTCGACGAAATCCGTGCCGCCGAAGCAGAGGGCCGGCCAAGTGAAGCCTTGCACCGCAAGTTGCAGGCGGCGATGAGCGCTTTGCGTGACGAAGGCCGCCCCCCGCAAGCTAGAAAAGTCCGCGCCGGCACGCCGCGCGGCGTGGTGATCACCGCCCGACGAGGCCAGCCGGGCGCTGAACGAGTGGAAATCGTTACCGACCGTGCCCACAACCGTACCGCCGTCAAAAAAGCCGGCGGCAGTTCAAGTCAAGCGCGTGGTGAAGAAGGCCGCTGACGGTAATTGCCAGTGATAGTCGGCGATTGCCTGCGCTTATCGTGCCGACAGAAACTCTTCGAGCAGTCGATTGAGAAAGCGCCGCCCCCGGTCACTGGGCGCGATGCGCCGGAAATCGCGCTCGAGTAATCCGGCGACTTCGGCCCGCCGCAGGATGCTGTCGATACCGCGCAGGGGCAGCGCGGTACGTTGTTCGTAAAGCAGCGGATCGAAGCCGTCGAGCAGACGCAGGGCGTTGATCATGAACTCGCCGGGCAAGTCGGCCGGTGCAACGTCGAAGTGGGTCTGCAGCGGCGTTCCTGCCTGCGCCTGCCGCAGATAGTCCTCGGGATGCTTCCAGCGCACCTGGCGAACGACCCGGTCAGGGAAAGTCAGTTTGCTGTGCGCACCGGCACCGATTCCCAGATAATCGCCGAAAAGCCAGTAGTTCAGATTGTGTCGGCAGGACCGTCCAGCGTGTGCGAAAGCCGAAATTTCGTAGTGCGTGTAACCGGTATCGGCCAGTCGCTGTTCGATGGCTTCCTGCATGTCGGCACAACGATCGGCATCGGGCAGCGGTGGCGGGGCAGCGGCGAAGGCGGTATGCGCTTCAAGAGTCAGTTGGTAGTACGACAGATGCGGCGGGGAGAAGGACAAAGCGGTTTCGAGATCGGCTCTCACCTGCGCCAACGTCTGATTCGGCAAGCCGTACATCAGATCGAGATTGAAATTCTCGAAGTGCCGCGCGGCGGACTCGATCGCCCGTTGCGCCTGCTGCCGATCGTGTATCCGGCCGAGAGCCCGGAGGTGCGCGTCGTTGAAGGATTGGATGCCCAGCGACAGACGATTGACGCCAGCAGCGCGAAATTCGGCAAATTTGACGGCATCAACGGTTCCTGGATTGGCCTCGAGCGTGATTTCCGCGTCGGGCCGCACCGGCAAACGGCTGCGGCAGTCGGCGAGCAATCTGTCGACGCCCTCGCCCGACAGCAAACTCGGCGTGCCACCGCCGATGAACAGGCTGTCGACCCGCCGGCCCCAGATCTGTGGCAGTGCACTTTCCAGATCGGCGACCAAGGCCGCCAGATATTCGTTTTCGGGTAATGAATCGGTGGGGCCGCCGGTCAGGGCATGCGAATTGAAATCACAGTAAGGGCACTTGCGCACGCACCACGGCACATGAATGTACAAGGTCAGCGGCGGCAGACTGCGAAATTGCAGGGGGGCATCCAGGTCGCTCTCCGAGGTAACCCGTCGCAGCGGAATCGTCTGCCGCCGGTCGCCAGTCGCCATCTGCGTCCTCTCTCAGCCCCCTGCTCGCAGCCGCTCGACCAGCCGAGCCAGCGCCTGGCCGCGATGAGAACGGCGGTTCTTTTCGGCGGCGCTCAGTTCGGCCGCCGTTTGCGCCAGTTCGGCAATGTAGAACACCGGGTCGTAGCCGAAGCCGTCATCACCGCGCGGCGCGGCAAGAATTTCTCCGTGCCACTCGCCCTCGGCGATCACCGGTTGCGGATCGTCGGCATGACGGACGAAAACGATCACCGAAACGAAACGCGCCGCGCGCTGAGGGTTGTCGACCAGCGTTTCGAGCAATTTTTCGTTGTTGCGCGCATCCGATTTCGGTTCGCCGGCATAACGCGCCGAGTAAACGCCGGGCTGCCCGCCGAGCGCGTCGACGCATAACCCGGAATCATCGGCGAGCGCCGGCAGGCCGCTCATTCGGGACGCATGGCGTGCTTTGACCAAGGCGTTTTCGACGAAAGTGACGTGCGGTTCCTCGACTTCCGGAATCCCGAGCTCGCCCTGCGGCAGCAATTGCCAGCCGAGCGGAGCGAGAATCGCGTCGAGTTCGCGGAGTTTTTTGGTGTTGTTCGAAGCCAGGACCAGTTTCATGAGTCGAGCGCCGCCTGCTGCAAAGCGATCAGTCGCCCAATACCGCTCGTCGCCAGATCGAGTAATTGCGTCAATTGTTGGCGGGAGAACGGCGCCCCTTCGGCCGTCCCCTGAACTTCGACGAGTCCGCCTTGGCCGGTCATCACCACATTCATATCGGTCTCGCAACGGGAATCTTCGGTGTAATCGAGATCGAGAATCGGCACGCCGTCGTGAATGCCGACCGAAACGGCGGCCACCTGGTCGCGCAGTGGACTCGCGGGCAGCGAACCCAGCGCCACCAGCCGTTCGCAGGCGTCGTGAAGTGCCAGCCAGGCCCCGGTGATCGACGCGCAACGCGTGCCGCCGTCAGCCTGCAGCACATCGCAATCGATGGTGATCTGCCGCTCTCCCAGTGCCGCGAGATCGGTCACCGCCCGCAGGGAACGACCGATCAGCCGCTGAATTTCCTGAGTCCGGCCACTTTGCTTGCCTTTCACCGCTTCCCGGCTGCTGCGGCTGTGTGTAGATCGCGGCAGCATGCCGTATTCGGCGGTCACCCAGCCACGTCCGCTGCCGCGCAGAAAGGAAGGCACCGAGTCTTCGACACTTGCCGTGCATAACACCCAGGTGCCGCCCATTTCGATCAGCACCGCCCCTTCGGCATGGGCGGTGAAACGGCGGGTGAGACGCACCGGACGCAGTTCGGACGGCTGACGTTGATTGCTGCGCATGAAACCTCCAGTCAATTCCGCTTCAGGACCAGCGTAAAAACGGATTATCGATTTTTTTGTATTTGAAACGGCTCAATGACATTTCCTCGCGCGGTTCAACGCGAATTGGCATAAGGGAGAGACTTGTTGATGGCGGCGTTGATCTCACCGATGGTCCGTTCGATTTCCTCATCCGAGAGATCGGTTTTATGATCCGGGCTGCGACCGAATCCATCCATCTTGGTGGTCACCGTATGACGGTTCATGGTCCGCGTCGAAATCACGCCGCTGGCACTATTGGCATCGACGTAGGTATCCTCCCAACGCACCCCGAGGGCGCTCAGATTGTCGGTATGCGCGCCCTCCTTGCTCTCAGCGGCGTCCAGTAGTGCCGGAATCGCGCGGGCCAGCGGCGTGTTTCTGACCGAACTGGCCAAAAACTCGCCCGAAATCCCACTCCACAGGCCGTCGGAGCACAAGATCAACACATCACCAGCCTCCATGGGTGTTTTGCGGGAATACGTGATCTCAGGCGCTTGCTGTCCGCCCAGGCAGCCATAGATTTTGTTGCGATCAGCGTGATCGGGCATTTCCCGCTCGCTGATCACCCCTTGATCGACCAGAGCCTGGACCCGCGAATGGTCCTTGGTGCGCGCCAGCACTTTACCCTTGCGCAGCATGTACAGCCGGGAATCGCCTGAATGCGCCCAGTAAGCGACATTCCCCTGCACCACGCAGCCAACACAGGTCGTCCGCGGCGAGTCAGCCAGTTCGTGCATATTGGCAAAATCGAGAATGGCCTTGTGAGCATGGTTGAAGCCTTGCCGCAGGAACATGAACGGATCGTTCAGCTTCGGCTTGGCTTCGCGGTCAAAGGCTTCCGTCAATGTCTGCACGGCGATATGCGCGGCAATTTCGCCGTAGTAGTGCCCCCCCATGCCGTCGGCGACGACCATCAACAGCGCCTCACGGGAATAGGAGTATCCCAGCCGGTCCTCGTTATTGCGGCGTTTGCCGATCCGGGTCTCGTGATAAACGGTAAATTTCATCAGGTATTTGATTTCTTGATTTTGCCGATGACCTGTTTCAGCCAAGTAGTTTTCGACGGGGGTGGAAGATCGGAAGAAGAAGGAAGCACCATCTCAGTCAGGGCCTTCTGCAGCGCGAAAACACTCTGCGGACGGTAACGATGGTTCAGGCACAGACACCAGTCGATCGTTTCCAGCAACTGATCGGAGTATTTTCCCTCCCAACGGACCATCGCCGGTTCCAGGCGGTCGCTTTCCAGACGCACATCGGCCGGCAACGGGGTAGAACCCGAAATACAAGCGTACATCGATGCGCCGACACTGTAGATATCACTCCACGGACCGAGTAAATCTCGTTGGTGGTAGTGTTCCGGAGACGCAAAGCCCGGGGTATACATCGGTTTGAGCATCGGTGTATCACAGGCCAGAGTTTGCCGTGCCGCACCGAAGTCGATCAAAACCGGCGCGTGATTGTTGCGCATATAGATATTCGACGGCTTCAGATCGAGATGCAGCAGGCGATGCGCATGCACTTCGCGCAATCCGTTCAGCATCTTGGTGAATACATTGCGAATGAAATTCTCGGTGATCGTCGCGCCGTGCTTCTGAATCACCTCTTGCAAAGTGCGTCCTTGTTCATATTCCATGACCATGTAAACGGTGTCGTTGGCCCGGAAAAAATTCAACACCCGAACCACATTCGGGTGTGACAGGCCAGCCAAGGCGCGCCCTTCCTCGAAAAAACACTTCATCCCGTAACGGAATGCCGGCAGATGATCCTCCGCAATCACCGGCGCCGTTTTCCCCTCCGTGCGCAACGCCAAGGTGTTCGGCAGATACTCTTTGATCGCCACCCGTTTGCCTTCGGGGTCAATAGCCAGATAGACGATCGAAAAACCACCCATGGACAGCTGGCGCTCGATGCGATACTCATCGAGTAGAAAACCAGGAGGCAAAGCGTGGTTGGCTTGTTGCGCCATCGTTCTCGAGGCTATTATTCAGGTCGGGGGCATTTTCCGGCCTTTTCGGGGAGGCTGTAAAGGCGATTCCTCGTATATAACAGCTAACATTCTGGATTTCCAATGATTTATAGTATGACCGGTTACGCAGTCAAAACGCGTGACGTTCCGGGCGGCTCGCTGCACGTTGAATTGAAAAGTATCAATTCCAGGTATTTTGACAGTCATTTCCGTGTCAGCGATGAACTGCGCATGCTCGAGCCGGCGCTGCGCGAGCTGATCGTCGAGCGTCTGGGCCGAGGCAAGGTGGAGTGCCGGGTTTTCTTCAATGCTAGTACGGAAAATGTCCAAAAGCATTCCTTGAATACCGAGTTATTGGCCAGTCTCAAGCAACTCGATGCCCAAATCCGCGAAGCGCTGCCGTTAGCCACGCCTTTGACCGTTGCCGAGATTTTGCATTGGCCTGGCATGTTCAGCGAAGAGACGGTCGACCCCGACACCCTGGCACCGCCGTGCCTGGAACTCGCCCGTGAAGCCGTGGATGAACTGATCGCCAGTCGGGCGCGAGAAGGCCGCAAGCTGGCCGCAGTGATTCTCGAAAAAGTTTTACGCATACAGGACCTGGCTCGGGACATCGAAACGCACATTCCAGCCGCACAAGCCGCATTCAATGAAAAGCTGCGGCAGCGCCTTCTCGACGCCGTACAAACAGTCGACGATGACCGTATTCGACAAGAGGTCGCTGTTTTCGCAGCGCGGATCGACATTGCCGAAGAACTGGCGCGGCTATCCACTCATCTCGAAGAAGTCCAGCGCGTTCTCTCCACCGGCGGAGCCAGCGGCAAACGACTCGATTTCCTGATGCAGGAACTCAACCGGGAAGCCAATACTCTAGGCTCAAAATCCCTGACTGTGGGCATATCCCAAGCTGCAATGGAATTCAAATTGTTGATCGAGCAGATGCGGGAACAGATCCA
>JAVMKC010000044.1:0-29569 GCA_031732795.1 Accumulibacter sp.
CAATGGGGCGCAGTATAGCAAAAAACCCACTAATATGTTAGCGCTTATGCCCCTCACGCCGGACTATCCCCGCCGCTTCTAATTGGCCCGCCAGAGGTTGACAATACTCCTCTATAGCGAATGGGTTTTCTCTGTTGTTGATCTTGTACCGATAGCGCCAGAGTTTCGACCCGCTGGGTCGGGTTTCCAGATAAGGCCCTTTACCGTCTAGCAGCTTCAAGGGCTTGTCCGTCGCGTTGGCGTTTCTGCATTGGGTGTCCGTCACCTTTCCGTGTATTCCGTACCCGCTTTTTGGAATCGATTAGCAGGTTTCTGTACTCGCATGTGCATCGCTGTGTATTCGGATGTCAATGGAACGTTCCGAAACAGTACGGACAAAAAAAGCCCGCATGGAGCGGGCTTTGCGGAACTTCTCGGAGGTTTCCGGGTGCAGTATTTACCTAACTTCGATAATCGGCGTTGATTTTCACGTAGTCGTAAGACAGATCGCAGGTATATACCGTCGCCTTGGCGATGCCGGTGGCCAGGTCGACGCGAATGCCGATTTCGGCGGCGGCCATGATCGCGGCGCCGTCTTCTTCGCGGTAGTTCGTCGCGCGTCCGCCTTTTTCGGCGACCAGCACTTCCTGGCTACCGCTGCCCAACCACACCCGGACCGGATCGATCGTCAGCGGCTCGATCTCGGCATAACCGATGGCCGCCAGGATTCGTCCGAGGTTGGGGTCGGAGGCGAAAAACGCGGTTTTGACCAGCGGCGAGTGGGCGATGGCGTAGGCAACGCGCCGACATTCGTCGCGATGGCGGCCGTTTTCGACGGTGATGGTGATGAATTTGCTGGCACCTTCGCCGTCACGGACGATCGCTTGCGCCAGTTCGGCGGCGATGGCGGTCACCGTTTCGCGCAATGCGGTGTAGGCCGGGCTGCCGGCGGTCTGGATGTCGACGCCGGCTTGGCCGGTGGCGATGAGCATGAACGAGTCGTTGGTCGAGGTGTCGCCATCGACGGTGATGCCGTTGAACGATTCGTCGGCGGCTTCGTGCAACAGTTGGCTGAGCAAGGGCTCGGCCAGCCCGGCGTCGGTGGCGATGAAGCCGAGCATGGTTGCCATGTTCGGGCAGATCATTCCGGCACCTTTGGCGATGCCGGTGACGGTGATCGGCCGGCCGTCGATGTCGATGCGTCGTGACGCTGCTTTGGCCACCGTGTCGGTGGTCATGATCGCCTGTGCCGCGGCGTGCCACCGATCGGCACGCAGGTCGGCGACACAGCTTGGCAGGGCGGCAAGCAATTTGTCGATCGGCAGCGGTTCGAGAATGACGCCGGTGGAGAAAGGCAGCACCTGACGGTCGTCGATGGCCAGCAGGTCGGCGACGGCGGCGCAGGTTCGCGTCGCCGCCTGCCAGCCGGATTCGCCGGTGCCGGCATTGGCGTTGCCGGTGTTGATGACCAGCGCCCGGATGTCGTCACCGAGTTCGAGGTGGCGACGGCAGACCTGTACCGGTGCGGCGCAGAAACGGTTGCGGGTGAATACGCCGGCGACCCGGCTGCCGGCGGCGAGCGAGATCAACGTCAGGTCATCGCGATCGGCTTTGCGGATCCCGGCCTGGGCGATACCCAAGCGGACGCCGGGGACGGGATGGAGTTGTTCGGGAGACGGGGTGCGGTAATTGACGGGCATGGTTACCTCGCGGAGATGGTCTGGTCGGCAACGGCATCAGTCACGCCGTTCGGCAAGCCGGTATCGAGTTGGTGTCGAGTCGGCGGTGGATAGTCCGACCCGGGCTCGTCAGGACAGCTTGCCGTGGCAGTGTTTATATTTTTTGCCTGAACCGCAGGGGCAGGGGTCGTTACGACCGACCTTCGGGTTTGCTGGCGACGGTTTTCTCGGACTGTCGGCGGTTTCCTGGTCGGCTCCGGCGAGCGCTTCATCGTAATCGGCGTGGTGATAGCGGACATTGTGCATTTCGGCGTGGGCAGCGCTTTCCTCGACGTCCTGCGCGCGGATCTGGACGGTGACCAGGGTGCGGGTGACGTCGAGCCGCACGCTGTCGAGCAGCCGTTCGAACAATTCGAAGGCTTCGCGCTTGTATTCCTGCTTGGGATTTTTCTGCGCGTATCCGCGCAGATGGATGCCCTGGCGCAGGTGGTCGAGCGCGGCCAGGTGTTCGCGCCAATGGGTGTCCACACTGTTCAGCATCACATTGCGTTCGAATTGGTGGAAAGGCTCGGCGCCGACCAGTTCGACCTTGGCGGCGTAGGCCAGATTGGCCTGATCGACGATCCGCAGCAGGATGTCTTCGTCGCGCAGATTCGGCTCCTGGCGTGACCAGTCGACGATCGGCAGGTCGAGTTGCCATTCAGCGGCCAGGGCGTGTTCCAGCTCCGGCAGATTCCACTGTTCCTCGACGCTGTCCTCCGGCACGTAGTTTCGGAAAATTTCGTTCAGTACGGCGGCACGCATTGCGCTGATCGTTTCGGAAATATCGTCGGTGGCCAGCAGGTCGTTGCGTTGCGCATAAATTACTTTGCGCTGGTCGTTGGCGACATCGTCGTATTCGAGGAGTTGCTTGCGGATGTCGAAGTTGCGTGCCTCGACTTTGCGCTGCGCCGATTCGAGCGAGCGCGAGACCAGGGGATGTTCGATCGGCTCGCCTTCGGGCATCTTGAGCCGTTCCATGATCGCTTTCAGACGGTCGCCGGCGAAAATGCGCAGCAAGGCGTCGTCGAGCGAGAGGTAGAAACGTGAGGAACCCGGGTCGCCCTGGCGGCCGGAACGGCCGCGGAGCTGGTTGTCGATACGCCGGGATTCATGGCGTTCCGAACCGATGATGTGCAAACCGCCGGCGGCGACCACCTGGTCGTGCAGTTTCTGCCATTCGGCGCGCATTTCGGCCGTCCGTGTCTCGCGTTCGGCGGCGTCCAGCGTTTCGTCGTCGCGCAGACGGCCGAGTTCCTTGTCGATGCTGCCGCCAAGGACGATGTCGGTGCCGCGGCCGGCCATGTTGGTGGCGATAGTAATCACCCCCGGACGGCCGGCCTGCTGGACGATTTCCGCTTCGCGGGCGTGCTGCTTGGCGTTGAGCACTTGGTGCGGCAGTTTTTCGTGGTCGAGCAGGGCCGAGAGCAGCTCGGAGTTTTCGATCGAGGTGGTGCCGACCAGTACCGGCTGGCCCCGCTCGCGGCAGGAACGGATGTCGGCGACGATCGCGGTGTGCTTTTCCTGGGCGGTTCGGAACACCTGGTCGTTGTTATCGGTCCGCCGCATCGGCTGGTTGGTCGGGATGACTACCGTTTCGAGGCCGTAAATCTGCTGAAATTCATAGGCTTCGGTGTCGGCGGTGCCGGTCATCCCGGAGAGTTTGCCGTACATCCGGAAGTAGTTCTGGAAAGTGATCGACGCCAGCGTCTGGTTCTCGTTCTGGATGCGTACACCTTCCTTGGCTTCGACGGCCTGGTGCAGACCGTCCGACCACCGGCGCCCGGCCATTAGCCGGCCGGTAAACTCGTCGACGATGATTACTTCGCCTTTTTGCACCACGTATTGCTGGTCTTTGAGGAACAGATTGTGCGCGCGCAAGGCGGCGTAGAGGTGATGAATCAGCAGGATGTTGGCGGCGTCGTACAGGCTGCCGCCTTCCGGCAGCAGACCGGCGCTGGCCAGCAACTCTTCGGCATGCTCGTGACCGGTTTCGGTCATCAGGATCTGGTGGCCTTTTTCGTCGACCCAGTAATCGCCGGGACCGTTTTCTTCGCGGCAGCGCTCCAGTTTCGGCGCCACGAGGTTCATCTGCACGTAGAGGTCGGTGTGATCCTCGGCCTGCCCGGAAATGATCAACGGTGTGCGCGCCTCGTCGATCAGAATCGAGTCCACCTCGTCGACAATGGCGAAGCTCAGCCGGCGCTGGACCCGTTCGGCAGCGGCATAGACCATGTTGTCGCGCAGATAATCGAAACCGAACTCGTTGTTGGTACCGTAGGTGACGTCGGCGGCGTAGGCGAGCTGTTTGTCGTCATGCGCCATTTGCGACAGATTGACGCCGACGGTCAGGCCAAGGAAGCGGTGCAGCCGACCCATCCATTCGGCGTCGCGATTGGCCAGATAATCATTGACCGTCACCACATGCACGCCGTTGCCGGACAGCGCATTGAGGTACGACGGCAAGGTTGCCACCAGCGTTTTTCCCTCGCCGGTACGCATTTCGGCGATCTTGCCATCGTGCAGAACCATGCCGCCAATCAACTGAACGTCGAAATGACGCATGCCGAGCGTGCGTTTGCTCGCTTCGCGGACTACGGCGAAGGCTTCCGGCAGCAGGGCGTCGAGCGTTTCGCCGTTGGCCACCCGGGTTTTGAATTCTGCCGTTTTTCCGCGCAGAGCCTCGTCGGACAAGGCGCTGATACTGGCCTCCAGCGCGTTGATCTTGCGCACGACCTGCGAATATTGCTTGATCAGCCGATCGTTGCGGCTGCCGAAAATCTTCTTGAGTAGGCCGGAAATCATTCTGGAGACGAGAGAGGAAGGGAAAACGCAAATCCGCGATGACGCGTCGTTCCGGGGCCGATTGGCGACCAAAATGGCAAGCAATGGCGGCCAGCGTCCCGCAGAAACACAAAAACGGTGCGATGAACGAGCCACCGCACCACCTCGCGTTGCCAGCCGGGGCCGGAAACGCAAGGCTCGGATAGTACCGTCAAGGTCAGTTCGACGCAATTGACAATTGATTTTTTGTTTTTGATCTGTTGCAGGTTTCTTTCTGGCGCGGGGTGTCCGGGATGCGTACAGCGCCATTTCGTCGGCGGCGTCTATTCGCCATCCCCGCACAAGCTGGCACAATGACCGGCATCGATCGAAAATGAGTGGTGAGAAGGGAATGAGCAGAACGACCGCCGATTACAGCATCGCTGCCCATACCGTCAGCGATATCGGCTGTGTGCGCAAAAGCAACCAGGATGCCGTCGCGTATATCGTCCCACGGCTGGCCGTCGATCGCCGACGGCTGGGCGTGCTGCTGATCGTCGCCGACGGCATGGGCGGCCACCAGGGGGGCGAAGTGGCCAGTGAGCTGGCAGTGCAGACGATTGCCGAAAGTTATTTCGCCGCCACCGATGAGGACCGTCGGCGGGCGCTGGAAAAATCGATCGAATGGGCCAACGAAGTGGTTTTTCGCGCTTCGCAAGCCGATCAACGGCTCGCGGGCATGGGAACCACGGTTACGGCACTGGCGCTGGTCAACCGTGAAGCGATCTTCGCCAGCGTCGGCGACAGTCGTCTGTATCGTTGCCACAATGGCCAATGCCAACAACTAACCCAGGACGACACGCTGATCGAACAATTATTGCGCGTCGGCGCCATCGACGCCGACAAGGCCCGCAACCATCCGATACGCAATATTCTGCTTCGTTCGCTCGGCACCCAGGATACGCTGCAGATTGTCGCCCATCAGACGGAACCGATGGCGGTGGGCGAGCATTTCGTGCTGTGTTCGGACGGACTTTACGAAAGCATCGATTCCGACGAAATCGGCCAAGCGGTCAGTAAATATGCTCCGGAAATCGCCTGTCGGGAACTGGTCGAACTCGCTCGTCAACGCGGCGGCCGCGACAACATCTCGATCGGCGTGCTCGCCATCTGTCCGCCGGTGGCGATCGTCCGCCGACAGCGCGACCGTCGCGCCGACCGGGCGACGCCTTGAATGGTTGAATGGCGCCGGTGCCGGTTCCCCGCCAAGGCACCAGCGATGTTCAGTGGGTCAGATGACTTTTTGTTGCCGCAATTCGTCGATCGCCGCGTCGCTCAAACCGGCTTCACGGAGAATCTCCTGAGTGTGTTCGCCTTGCCCCGGGGCCGGTGAACGCACGACGAACGGATGATCGCTGATCTTGTACGGCGGCGCCAACTGCTTGACGCCATTGACCTCGACGACCAACCCGCGGGCAACGATCTGCGCGTTGTCCAGGGCCTCCTCTGGACGCAGAACCGGTGACACGCAGCAATCGGCGCGCTCGAAAATCGCCGTCCATTCGGCAAAGCTCTTTTCGGCGAAGACACCAGTCAGTTCAGCGTGGATGCGCTCGCCTTCCGGGCCGTAAGCAAAAGCGAACGGCGACAAATCCGGGCGGCCGATCGCGGCGCAGAAGGTTTGCCAGAATTTCGGTTCCATCGCGCTGACGGCAAAATGACGGCCGTCGCGGGTGGCGTATACCGCGTAGCTCGGCATGCCGCCAGACAGAATATCCTTGCCGCGCGGCAAGGCTTGGCCCAGACCCTGCACCGCCAGAAACGGAAACAGGGTGTGGGTGAACACCCCGTCGGTCATCGATACGTCGAGGTAACGTCCGCGGCCACTGGCGCGTGAGTCGATGACTGCCGCCAACAGGCCGACCAGGGCGTTCAAGGAACCGCCGAGCAGATCGCCCAATTGGAAATTCGGTACCGCCGGGTCGCCGTCGGCGGTGCCGATCTGATCGAGCAGGCCACTGTACCCGAGATAATTCAGATCGTGGCCAGCGCGATCGCGGTATGGCCCACCCTGCCCATAACCGGTGATCGAGCAATAAACGATGCGCGGGTTGATCGCGGCCACCGCCTGATAGCCGATCCCCAACTTGTCGACCACCCCGGGGCGGAAGCCTTCGATGATCACCTCGGCACGGCTGGCCAGGCGCAGAAACAGATCGACCGCCGCCGGCTGTTTGAGATCCAACGTCAAGCTGCGTTTGTTGCGATTGACCAGTTCGAAATAGCTGACCGCGCCATGCACCGCGCCGGCGGTGCGCGCGTAATCGCCGGCGCCGGTATCTTCGACCTTGATCACGTCGGCGCCGAGATCGGCCAGATGCATCGACGCCAGAGGACCCGGCAACAAGCGCGTCAGATCGAGAACGCGGAGGCCGGCGAGCGGGGGGGTACGCATGAGAGTTGGCTTTCGAAAACGGGAGGGAAGGCGCCACAACGGAGCGGAGTGCCCAATGGAAATGACTCGCCGTAGCAGCGGAATACGGCATTGTAACGTTCGGCACGAGCTCTGCACGACGGTGGTGACAGCGTTGGCAGGCGATCAAGTTTTCGGCGCTTGGCCGCTGGTCGCCATCCGGCGTTTCCCTGCCCTGTCTGTCGTTCCGACGGCTGGCCGGGCCAGGAGAACGGAAACGCAGGCACTGCGACGAGCTATTGAAATGCCGACGGTGCGGAGGAGCAAAAAATCTTATCTGACGGCTAAAGTCTGCCGCCATTCAACCGCTAATGGGGAGAAAGCTTCATTTTGATCCACGCGAACCGTTGCGCCAAAGCGGCGATTCGTTGGCTCGGAAGAGGCGATCTACCGGTGGTTGCCGTAACGCCATCAACCCGTTTCCTCAGTCCTCCCTTTTTCCCGGCATCGGTCTGATCAACCAGCCGGGATTTTTTTCGCCGTCGCTCTTGAAATGGCTCAAAAACCGATATGAGCCCAGAAAAACAGAATGTTGCCGTGCGCTTTGCCGCCAGGCACGTAGGTCATATTGACGCCGGTGCGGCGGTAATTGAGCGAAGCCACCGGCAAAACACCGGGAATCGGCAGGTAGTGGGCAGTGTCCGAACGAGCGGTGATGAAGACGGTGTAGCCAAGGCCGGCGTGGATGCCGTCGACATCGCCAACGTTCCAGCGATGGGCGTAACCGATGATCGGTTCAAAATCGTTATGCGAATCGCGGAAACCCATTGCGTAGAGGCTGTCCGAATTACCGCGTTGGTCATAGCGCGTACGCCCATAGCCGAGACCCCAGGTGTTCTCGACCAACCTGCTGATTCTTTCACTGGAGTAGGCGTAACGCAGATGATGGGTATGGAACGGCACCATCAGATCGTCTTTCCCCTCGTTCCAGGTATCGGAGAAAGTTTTACAGATACCACCGAAAAACGTCGACGGATCGTCGCAGACAGCCTGTGCCGGAGCGGCTAAGGCAAGAGCGCAAAGCGCTGGCAGCAGACGGCCAGTCATGGCAATAGGCGAAAACGGTACAAAGCAGCCACTACGTTTCATGGTCTGGAATCCAATCGAAGGAAGAGGTGAATCGTAACGTGATGTAACGCCCGGCGCCAGTGTTCCGGAGAAGAGGTCCACTTTTCCACTGGCGCCGGCTTTCACCGCCAGCGCAGCGAGAGCCGCTGACCGGCTACAATGGCGCCAGGATGTGGGACCGCCGCTTTCGGCAACCTCTTCGTCGAATCAGGAGTAGATCCGTATGGAAACTCGCAAGGTGGCAATCGCCTGCCAAGGTGGCGGAATTCACGGGGCGTTCACCTGTGGCGTTCTGGACCGGCTGTTGCACAGCAAGGAAATCGAGCAGGACAGCACACCAGGCGGTGCGCCAGCCGACGCGTCGGCCAATGCGCGACGTCGTTTCGAAATCGTCGGTCTGAGCGGCACCTCGGCGGGAGCGCTGAACGCGTTCATGGTCTGGTACGGGTTGCTGAACCACCGCGGGCAGCCCGACGCCTTTGCAGCCGCACGGCAGGCACTCAACCATTTGTGGGATACCTTTCAAGTCAACAAGCTCGGCGAAGCCGGCATCAATGCATTGACACAGTATTTCTATACCCTGTCGGAATCCGGAGTCAGCGTCAAACAGACCCATCCGGCGGAATACAGCGATTGGCTGATGGCCACGCTCAATAGCTGGTCGCGTTTTGAAAATCTGTTGGCCCCGAAACTCGATCTCGGCGAAGTCCGCCCGGAGTTCTACGATTTCATGGCCTTGCTGAAAACCTGTGCGCCGGATTTCGTTGACTTGCAGCCGCGCCTGGACGAAGTGGCCCGGCAGCGGATTCCGCCGCGTCTGCTGCTCGGTGCGGTGGAAATTCTCAGCGGGCGCTTCGAAGCCTTCGATTCGTGGAGTTGCCCCGACACGCCGCCGGAACAGCGGCGGCCGATCAGTTACCAGGCGGTCGCCGCGTCGGGAACACTGCCCGATCTGCGGCGCGCGCAACGCGTTCCGGGACTGAAAAACGACGACGGCCAGGAGGCACTGTATTGGGACGGCGTTTTTTCGCAGAATCCTCCGATCCGCGAGTTCGCCGCCAGTACCTGCTGCGAGGAAACACCTGATGAAATCTGGGTAATCCGCATCAACCCGCAGAAACGGACCAGCGAACCAACCAAGCTGGCGGCAATCGAGGACCGGCGCAACGAGTTGTCCGGCAATCTATCGCTGTTCCAGGAACTGCGTTTCATCGAAACGGTGAATCAATGGCTGGCCCGAATCGAGCAATTCACGGATGCCGATGCCCCGCTGCGTGCTGCTTTCGCCAATTACAAGCCGATCACGGTGTACATGCTGACCATGGCTCCGGATCACGCCGAACTCGGTCTAGCCTCCAAATTCGATCGCAGTCCGGCATTCGTGCAGCGCCTGCGCGAACACGGCGCGGCGCGGGCGGAGCAGTTTCTGCCGCTGTGGCAAGCGGCTTCGCCCGAGTTGCTGACTTGGCCGACGGGCGACGCGTTGGCCCGGCTCGACGGCGGCTGAGCATCGGCCATCGTCTCACTGGCAGCCGCTCGGCAATCGTGTAACCCTCTCGACTTGGCGCTTCGTCGTGTCATCGTGTCAACTTGCAGGCACGAGTACGATGAGATTTTCGTGATCTGGCGCGATTGGCGACAAACTTCTGGAGGTTGAAAGAGAGTTCCACGAGCAAAGCGCCGACCGCACGGCGATGGCCGGGGCGTCCAGGACGCCTGTCGGACTTGAGTACTCATTGCGCGCCGAGTGGGAAAGCGAGGACAGTTTTTCCCGATTTCGAGGCGCATAGTGGATCTATGCAACGAGAAATCGGGGAAAAACGGACCACTTTCCCACCGGCGCGGTCGATCAGCCTCAAGTCCGACAGGCTCCTGTCACCGAGCGCGTGCATCATCTTGTCGAAGGCAAGGGTTGTTGATCCGATGGTGCGCCTGGGGGATGGACGTCGCACAGTGACCACGGCCCATGCCGAAGTGCCAAGTCGAGAGATTGAGGTTCTTTGCCGCAAACAAACGTGACAGATGGGGAGGCGAAAATGATTGAAGAGCAATGCCGACCTTCGTACGCTATATGCGGCTGCACCCAGCACCGGACACTGAACGCCGCAACTTCCCGCAGCGGTCGATGTTCCGGGTTGGCACCAATGCGGACCGACACCCTGCGCCGCGCGGGCGTATTCGAGGAAAGGCAGGTGGAGCATGGCCAGGAAACCCTCTCCGTCGCGTTCATTGACGACGCCGACGAACCCCGAATCGCCGCAGCCCCGGCGGCGGCGACCACGGACGCCGCTGTCCGCCGGAATGCCGCGACGCATCGCCCTGCTAATCGGCAACGGCAAGATTCGCGACGCGTCGGGTAAGGGCTATCGCATTACCATCCCGGGCATCGAGCACGATCTGGCGGCGATGGCCGAGGTGCTCGGCGACGCGGAATGCGCCGGCTTCGACGTACGGCAACTGTTCGAGCCGACGTTGATCGAAGCGCGGCGCGAAATTGCCCGCGTGACCGAAGGGCTCGCCGCCGAAGACCGGCTGTTGATCTATTACTCCGGCACCAGCACGGTCGGTCCCGACGGACAGTTGTATCTACCGGTGCGCGATTCGGACAGCCAGTACCTTGCCGCCACCTGCATCGACGGCGATTTCGTGCTCGGTTGCTTGCGGCAGTGCGGCAGCCGCCAGCAGGTGTTGATCATGGACGGCTGCCACAGCGGCGCTTTTTTTGCGCAAAACCGCGGCGTGCCCAACGGCTTCTGCGCCATCATGTCCTGCGCGGCCGACGAATTCTGCTACGGCGACGCGCAAGGTGGCTTTTTCACTCGCGCACTCGTCGAAGGTTTGCGCGGCGCGCGGGCCGACCGCCGCGGCAACGGCGTGGTGAGCAGCGAGGATCTGTTCCGTTTCGTGCTGCCGCGCATGCGGGCGATGGAGCCGCCGTCGACGCCGCAATACTGGTCGTGGAATCTGGCCGAGCCGGTGCCGCTGCTGCGCGTCCGGCAACGGGTGTTCGTCAGCTACCGCCGGGCGAATGCCGAGGTCGCCGATGCCGTGGTGGCGCGTCTGGAAGCCGCCAGCTACGGCGTATGGATCGACCGTTCCGACATTCCCGGTGGCGTGCGCTGGCGCGACGAAATCGAAACGGCGCTGATTGCCGCCGATTGCGTGCTCTTCCTGCTCTCCGGGACGGCGTTGCAGTCCGACGAGGTCTATCGCGAACTGGCCCGCGCGGTGACGCTAGGCAAACCGATCGTCCCGCTGCGCCTGGATGCCACGCCGCTCACCGGCTGGTATCAGGAACAGCTCGGCGGCATCAACCACATCGACTACCGGACCGATGACGACGCCTGGTGGGGAAAACTGAGCGTGGCGCTGCAGACGCTGCGCCGGGTCTGCCTGAAACGGGCGGCACAGGATGACGCCGCGCCTGCAGCGGGGTGAGCGCGGAGCGCGGCGCGTCGCTTCGCCGGGCAAGTCGACGCCGGACGCCAGTCGGGCGCTGATTGGCTTGCTGGGTGGAAATGTCCCGCCGTCGAACGCCAGCACCCGTCACGGGCACGGCTTCGGCGAACAGGGAAGCGGGTGGACCAAGGTTCCGCACCGGCCGAGAGCTGCGTCGCTGGTATCGACACCCGACGATCGCTTCGTCTGCCGGCGAATCCGTCGAGACACTTCGCTGCGCCGTTGACCATGTTGCCGGCAAGGCGCGCGCCGAACGGAACGCGTGGCAACGCCGAGCAATCGCGGGACAGGCGCGCGAGTCAGCGGATCAGCACCAGCATGCGGTCGAACAGCGCCCGCGCGGCTGGTGGCCATTGCGGCGGCTCGGCCAGACCGAGCCGGATTCGGGTCGCGAGGGGAAGTTCGTTTTCCAGCGCCCGCCAGGCCAGTGCTTCGTCGGGGTCGCCGCGCCGGCGTGCCTCGGCCCGCTTCGCCGCCGGCCGTTGCAGGTCGGCCAGCCAGTCGCGCAGCAGCGGGCGGCTGGTTGCCAGCGTTGCGCCGGCACTTTCGTTCGCCGCCAGGTGACCGGCTTCGTCGATCAGATCGGCCAGCAGCGCAAACGACATGCCCATCTCGACCCCGTCGATCACCCACAGCCGCAGCAGCCGCGCCGGGTCGAGTACCGGGTCGCGGAAACCGGCGTCCAGCAGTTCACGGCCCAGCGCGAAGGCCGCCGCCGGACCCCGTTCGCGTTCGACGTCGCGCACTGCGTCGGCCAATTGCTGCCACGCGCGATGCACGCCATCGGTGGCCAAACTTTGCACGCCAGCGGCCAGGTGGGCCAGCGCCGCCGCGGCGCCCTCGGTGCAAGCGCGGTGACGCGCGCCCTGGCCCAGCGGCCAGGCGCGGTGCCCGTTGTCACGCCACAGTGCCGCCGCGGCGTCGTGCGCGGCGATCGCGGCGTGGCGGTCACCGGTTTCGCCCAGATTCCAACCCAGCTTTTCGTTGGCCCACGCGCTGCCACCGCGATCCCCCGCCTCATCGAACAACGTCAGCGCCCGGCGGGCCATCGTGACGCTGCCTGCCGCATCGTCGAGTTGTTGTCGCGCTTCCGCGCGATACATCCACAGCGTGCCGAGATCGGCGGCGTCGGTGCGGCGTCGCTCGGTCGGCCACGCCGCGAGCAGCCGCTCGGCGAGCGTGTCGACCTCGGCGTAGCCGCCGTGTTTGAAGACTAGATTCGTCAGCAGGTGAATTAAAGCCTGTCGTGTAACGAAGTGCGCACCCTCTTCCGGTCCGCCAACGCATTTGGCTTCTGCGGGTGACAGCCGTCGCCACTGCAGCACGGCATTGGCCGCCGCTGCGGCGGACAATGCCGCGGCGACCAAGCCGCCGGCATGGCGTATCTCCTGTCCGGAGGAGCCTTCCTCCGAGAACGTGTGCCACGATATCGGCAAGGGCAAGCGCCAGCCAGCGGTGCCGATCAGCGTCAGGCGGTCAATGGTCTCGCTCTCGGTCGGCCTGAGTTTGTCAAATTCCACTACTTCGTTGCGGAAAGTCTGCGCCAATTCGTCCCACTGAAACGCCGAGCACTTCATGCCGCTGATGAAATCCAAGACCCTCAACTTTTCGGTCGGGCTCAGTGACAGGCTGTTCTTGACCAGATCGGCGAGTTCCCGCCCCGAAGCTCGGCCGTCCGCCCGTCCCCCTGGCGGGTCGTCGCGTGCGGCGGCCAACTGGTATGACTCTTCGAGCGCACGCGCCATCCCGGCATTGCTCGGGTGGCGTTCGAGCAACGCGAGTTCGTGGCTCAGCAACACGAAACCCGGGCTGACTGCCGGTTCAGGCTGCAGATAGACGCGCTGCGCAGCGACCAGCAGATGTTCGACGCTCATTCCGCAGGCGCGTAGCGCGGGCCACGAGATGCCGGCGTCGCACAGCCCGAGTTCGGCGAAGACCTGCGCGTCGCCGGCGCGGCCGGATTCGTTCAGGCGCAGCGCATAGCGCCATTTGTCGGCAAAGGCCACGGTATCGGCGATCAGTTCGGTCAGCACCGCCAGCGGCGGCCGCACGCCGGCGTCGACGTGGCGCATGCGGTACCACTGTACGAACAGTCGGTCACTGGCGCGGTACAGCGTTTCCTTGGCGCCCGGCAGCCGCTCGGCGCTGACGTGGCCGCTGTCGACCAGCCAGGCGAAGGCGCGGGCGATGTCGCTTTGTCTGGCGTGTACGCGTTCGGCGACGGTGCTCTGCGAGGCCGGCTCGCCGCCGCCGAGCAGGGCGTCGAACAGCGCCGCCGAGTTGTCGGGCATCGCTTCGAGTTGACCGGCGTAGTATTTGGTCAGCCAATCGAGAATGGTGTTTAAATCGTCGGCGGCGGCGACCATGTCCTGGCTGCCGAGAATGGCGTCGGCCAGCAGCGCGGCGACGCGCGCGTTGCCGCCGGTGAAGCGGCTGTAGGCGTCGATGCGCGCCAGTTGCGGCGCGCTGGCCTCGGTGTCGCGCTGCCGGGCGCGTAGCGTCAGGTAGTCGCGGTGCTGTTGCGGCCCCCACGCCGGTAGCGGGTGGTGCCGGAACTGGCGGAACAGCCGCTGGCGATACTTTTCGTCCAGCGTGCCATCAACGGCGCTGGCCAGCAGCATCAATCGTGGTTCGTGCAGCAGCAGCGTGCGCAGCAGCGAGGCGCGCAGGTCGTCGCCGAAGGCGCGGTCGAGCACTTGCTTGAGGTTTTCGATGCCGACCACCAGCAGCGTTTCGTCGGCTTCGGCCCACAGGGCGTCGAGCGAGGTCTGCCACGAGCGCGCCGGGTCGACGTCGCGCCAGGTGGCGCCGCGCCGCGGCAGCGTTTCAGGCTGGGGCGCGCGCAGACGGCGGATTTCGTCGATCAGGTCGTGCGGCTCGCGGACGTTCTTCAGTTCCTCGGGCAGCAGCACCACGCGCACCGATGGCGCGACGCCGGGCGCAGGCAGCCGCCGGCGTGCCTGCGCCTGCGCCAGGCGCAGGAAATACGATTTGCCGGCGCCATAGTTGCCGGTGACCAGCCAGTGCAGCCCGCCGGCCGGCTCGCGCAGCCGCTGCCGGACATCGCGCAGAAAGGTCTCGACCAGCCGCTCGCGGCCGACCGCCAGTGCCAGCACGGTATCGTCGTCCATTTGCCGCGGGTTGAACCAGCGCAGGTTGTCCGCCGTCGGCGCGCTCATGTCATTCCCCGCGAGGCACGCCACCACTGGCGCAGCAGATTGAGGGTGAAGCGCCAGCCGAGCTCCGGCGCATCGCGCAGAAACATGTCGTACTGCAGCTTGGTGAGTACGCGGCGCCATTCGGGTGGCAGGCCGCGGCTGTCGATCGGACCGCCGGCCAGCGGCTGGCGCGCCACCTGGTCGAGCAGATCCTCGGCCACCGCCAGTTCGCCGTCGCTGAAATGTCGGTTCAGCCGTTCGTCGAACTGCTGCAGGAAGGCGCCGCGGATGTGCGGCAGCACCTGGTGCGCCATGACCCAATCGACGTCGGCCGGAGCGCGGACTTCGGCCACCGCCAGCATGTTGGCAGCGATGTCGAGAAACGACGGCACGTGGTCGGGCAGCCGCTCGAGCACCTGCGCGACGTGTTGCTGCGCGGCGCTGCCCGACAGTTCGCGCTCCAGGAAGCGGCGCGCTTCGTCGGCAGTGAACGGCGGTGTTTCCTCGCGCCATAGCTGGCTGAGGACGGTGTGCGGTATGCCGTGCAGCGTAAGCAGATTTTCCATGCTGATCGATCCGCCGATGATCATCCGCAGTCCGGCGGCGCGCAGCTTGCGCAGCCCGGC
The DNA here is from genome assembly GCA_031732795.1 of Accumulibacter sp. Classification (GTDB taxonomy): domain Bacteria; phylum Pseudomonadota; class Gammaproteobacteria; order Burkholderiales; family Rhodocyclaceae; genus Accumulibacter. Next base: position 15,245 of record JAVMKC010000044.1, read on the forward strand.
CAGCATCACCGTGATGTCGGCGACGCTGGTGCCATGACTGAGCAGGTTCTCCAGCATGAACGGCAATTCGTCGATGCCCAGCAGCGGCAAGGTCTGTGGCGGGCTGTCGATCACCACGCGTTCGAGCGCGGCCAGCAACGGCTCCCAGTAGCGCACGAGCTGCCTGGGCTCGGGATCGGGATCGGTCAGGTTGACTTTGACATCCAGTGCTTCAACCTCGTCGACATGTCTTCTCAGCCACTGCAGCAAAACCTCGGGAATCTGGCCGAGTGTCTTCAGCAGCGCCACCGCGCGCGCCAGCAGCGGCTTGGGCAGTGCGGCCAGCAATTCGCGGTAGAAGGCATCGAGCGCGGTCAGCGTCTGCACATCGAGGTAGGCGGCGTCGTGCGGCGCGCCCTGTTCGGCGTGACGGGTCAACGCTGCTTTCATCAATTGCGTCTTGCCAGTGTTACGGATGCCGACCAGCAGCACGCTACGGCCCTGGGCGACGACGCGGGCGATACGGGCGAGTTCCTGGTCGCGAAACACGAAGCCCGGCAACGGGCGAAAATTCAGCCTAGCCATTCCATGCCTTCATAAGATATGAATCGAATTCATATTATTCGACAACATATGATTGGCGTCAATGGTATTGCTGGCCAATGGGTACCTGGTTCGGCGAATGACGCGGACAATTGATGGCAACGAACCAAGGAATTGCCTTTGAAACAATCGGATAGACGGACGGCGGCGGCGGATTCAATGCCGCCTGATCTGCCTATCGCGCGCGGGGCGTCCCCGACAGTCCCCGGCCGGCAATGACGTCCAGTCGCCGTACGAGTAGGCAGGAGTGGAGCGGCGATAGACGGTGTCGATCAAACGCTCGTCAAGCTTCCCGGAGAGAGGCTGGGCGGCAGGGCGCCGCTCAGTCGCCGCAGAACGGGTTGTAGCGTCTTTCCGCGCCGAAGGTCGAGATTGGGCCGTGGCCGGGGATGAAGGTCACATCGTCGCCGAGGGGAAAAAGCTGCTCGCGGATCGAGGTGATCAAGGTCGAGTAATCGCCTTTCGGAAAATCGGTGCGGCCGATCGAGCCTTGGAACAGCACGTCGCCGACGATCGCCAGCCGTGCGGGCTGGTCGAAAAAAACGACGTGGCCCGGGGTGTGGCCGGGGCAGTGCAGCACGGAGAAAACCCGTTCGCCAACCGTGACCTGATCGCCCTGCGCCAACCAGCGGTCGGGGCTGAAGGCGCGGACATTCGGAAAGCCGAACATCTTGCTTTGTGACGGCATGCCGTCGATCCAGAACTGATCCTCGCGATGCGGTCCCTCGATTGGCAAGGAGAGTTTCTGCGCCAATTCGGCGACGCCTCCGGCATGATCGATGTGCCCGTGGGTGACCAGAATTTTTTCCAGCACGATCTGTTTGGCGTCGACGGCGCGCAGAATCCGCGACAGATCGCCGCCGGGGTCGACCACCGCGCCGCGACGGGTTTTGTCGCACCACAGCAGGCTGCAATTCTGTTCGAAAGGGGTGACCGGAATGATCTGGTAGTTCATGGCAGACGCCGCTGCGCGCGAAGGGGAATGGGGCGGGGATTATAACAGCGCCGCGTTCCGACACTGCTTTCATCCTCGGCCGGTTCCCGATCGGGCAGCGGGAAATCATCTGGAAAAACAGGTGGCCACGGTATACTCTGGACTCCGTTCCGACGAATTTTCGTCTACGGGCCGCCAAGCGCAGGCCGGCCAATAATCGACAGGGGTTTGACAGATGAATCACGTGATCATTGGGTTGGGCGGAACCGGTGGAAAAATCATCCGCGCCTTTCGCAAGTTGATTTTTCAGGAGTTTCGCCGCGATCAGCCGGAGGGCGTCGATCTCGCTTACCTCTACGTCGACTCGAGCAGCGAGATGATGGCCGCCGATGATCCAACCTGGAAAACGCTGGGTGTTTCCATGCAACTGCCGGCGACCAGCCAGTTGCTGATCACCGACGCCAATCTCGGCGCGCGGCTCGAACATATCGACAGCTATCCGGGAATCCAGCCGTGGATCGGCTCCCGCGAGCAATGGCGCGACATTCTCAACAGCATCGTCGGGGTGACTCTCGGCGGCCAGAAAAGACGGCTTGGCCGTTTTCTCTTCGCCTGCAAGGTCGATCTGTTCCGGGAGCGGGTGCAGGCGCTGGTCCGGCGCGTGCAGGGCTCGGGCAATACCGATACCACTTTCCACATCCTCTGCGGTCTGGCTGGCGGCACCGGCAGCGGCAGCGTCATCGACACCGTCGCGCAACTGCGCGATCTGTATCCGGACGCCAAGCAGTTTCGCATCCTGCTGTATACCCTGCTCCCCGACCCTTATCCGCCGCAGAACTGGGATACCGGCAATTACCACGCCAACGGCTACAGCGCACTGCTCGAACTCAATGCCTTGTCCGCCGGCGCCTGGCAGCCGCATGACGTGCAAGGCGTCAAGGGCCGCTTGCTGCTCGGCGACCCGTTCAATGGCTGTTATGTATTCGGCAACGAAAACGATAACGGCCTGACCGTCGATGTCGATCAGGAACTGCCCGGCATCGTCGCTGAATTCCTGTATCAGAAAATCGTCCGTGCCCGGCAGGTCGGCTGGCCCGGTCTCGGGCGCATGGAAAACGCCGAGAACGGCAATGGCGCGCCCGAAACGGCGCCGGGCAGCAGCCGCGGCGAACGCGCCAAGCGCTTCCTGTCGTTTGGCATCAAACGTATCGCCATTCCGGAAGAGGAAATCAGCGAATTCCTCGGCTACGGTTTCGCGCGGCAGACCTTGTTGCAATTGGCATTCAACAATTGGCAGGAAACCTTGGGTTATACCGGCGAGATGCGCCCGCAGGATTTCAACAGTTTCGTCCGCCAAAAAGACGTGCTGCATCGCTGGGCGCTGGATGATGAGCACCTGTTGATGAACGTGCCGATCCTGCCGGGCGACGGTCAGCGGCCCAAGTGGCAGACGATCACCGCCGAGTGGGAAGCGGTGATTCCGCATTTCAAGTCGCTGGTCCGCGAACTGGAACGCGACACCTGGCTCGACGAACTCGAGCGCTTCTGCCGCAAACGCTGGGACGAGGATTTCCGCGATCTGGGGGTGGTGGCTTTCTTCGACACCAAGCTCAAATCACGCAAGGAAATCGCCCGTGAAATCCGCAACCGCATCGAGCGCGAACTGTGCAACGACTGGCGGATCGGCGCGCGTGGATTGGAGGAATGCGGCCGGCTGTTGGCCGCGCTGATCGCCCATCTCGACGAACGTCTGAACGGCATCGGCGATCGTCTGGCCAAGACTCGGGCCGCCGAGGACGAAGCGGCGGCCCGCTTGCAGCAGAACAGCCGTCGCTGGAGCGAGATGAGTCTGCTGGCCAAGCTTGCCGGCAGTCCGGCCAGTCTGCTCGACGGCCATGCGGTCTATTTGCAGGAACTGTATGTCAATCGCACGCGGACGGTGGCGACCAATGGCGCCAAAGTGCTGCTGCAGGAAACGCTGGCCGAACTGGCCGATCTGAAGGTGAACATCGAGCAGGCGGCAGGGACGGTGCGCGGCGCCCTCGACCGTTTCGGCAAACAACTCGCCCAGCGTCTGGATGAGGGCGGCGGCGACAACGATCTGCGCCGTCACCTGATCCGTTTCTACGAGCCGGCAAGAGTACGCGAAGTGGCGCGGATGATGACGCTCGACGTCGACGTTCAGCGTACGCAGACTGGCGGTGCGCGGGGGGCGCTGTTCGACCGCCTGGGCGAAACCCCGACGTTCGCCGCTTTCAATCAACGCATTTCCTTGACCACGCTGCTCGACGCGCTGGAGAAAACCTGCGAACAAAGCGCCCGGTTGGCACACGCCAGTCTGGTCAAGGAAGGCCCGCAGCGGGTGCTCGGCGTATCGATCATCGAGCGTCTGGCCGAGCGCTATGCCGCCGATCCGCAGGCGCGGCGGACCTGGGTCACCGAGGTGGTGCGTCAGGCCGGCGTGTTCATGCGTTTCGAACCTTTGGAAATGCAGCGCGTCGCTCCGGGCATTCCCGCCGGCGTGCCGACGGCGATTGCCAAGTTGACGGTGATCATGCCGAAGAGCGCGACGCACGGCGAATTCGTCGCCGCGCTGAAAAAGGATTTTCTCGAAGCCAACGCCGGCGACACGGAAATCATCGACGCCGACGGTCGTGCCGGCGAGATCACCCTGGTGGCGATCGTCAACCTGTTCCCGCTGCGCTACCTGAAACCGCTGTCGATGCTGCGCGAACGCTACCAGCGCCGTCTCGCCTCCGGCGATGCCAAGCGGCTCAGTCTCGAGTTGCATGCCGAAGGCGATGCGTCGCTGTACCCGCCGCTGTACGTCGCCAGCCCGGATGAATTGCGCCGTGAAGGTCTGCCGTACGTCCTGCTGGCCTCGGCGCTGCGCATCATCCGGCAGACGGTCAACCCGCAGACCGGTGCGGCGGAAGTGCTGCTGCTGTCGAAAGACGCCGACGGTTTCGACAACCCGCCGCTGCTTCTCGGCAAGACGCTGGCCGGTTCGGTGGAGGCGATCGATGCCCTGAAGCTCAATGAATTGCGTCAGACGGTCGATCAGATGCTCGTCGGCCCGGATTGGCGCCATCGCGACAAGCGCCTGGAATTGCAGAAAGCAGTGCTCGAAGCCGTTGAAAAAATCCGCGCCGATTGTGGCGACAACCTGCGCGATCCGGTATATCTGCGTTTTCTCGACGCCGGCAAACACGCCGTGCGTTTGCTCAAGGAAGAGGGATCCTGACCATGGCCAAGAACGGCATCTGCGTAAACATCGGCAACTGCGACAACGCCAATCAGAAAAAAATGCTGGAAATCGGCACCGGGCAGGATTTCGTCTGTCCGCAATGTGGCAAATCGTTGATCGTCTATTCGCCGCCAAAAGGCAAGTCGGTGGCGATGTTGGCGGTGGTCGGGCTGATCGCGCTGTTGGTCGTGCTGGTCATCGGCTGGCGAATGTTCGCCGGTGGCAAGGAAGCAACTCCGGCACCCGTGCCGCCACCGGTTGCCACTCCCGCGCCGACGCCGCCGGCAGCGGTCGCACCTCCCGCCACGCCTCCCGCCACCGCGCCGACCGTCACTGAAAGCTCGACACCGCGGTTGCCACCTTGCGGTGCCAATGACGATGAACGTCGTCGCTTGAAACTTTGTGACTGATTTGCATGACTGACGTTTGCCCCCTGGGTTTGGCGGTCGACGTCCCATCCTGGACATTTTCGGAAAGACCACGATGAACATCTTCTTTCGCAGCCTCCTGGCGGCTTCGTTCGCCCTGTCGGTGACCGCAGCCACCGCCGCGCCGGTCGACTATCGTATCGTCACCGGCGGCACCACTGGCACCTATTACGCTTTTGGTCAGAACCTGGCGACGATGGTCGCCCCGGAGGCCAACATCAACCTCGGCGTTCTGAGTTCCGCCGGCTCGGTGCAGAACGTCAGGGACATGCGCTACCGCGAAAAAGTCAAATTCGCCCTGGTCCAGTCCGACGTTTACCAGGCCTATATCCGTCTGGCCGATCAGGGCGACAAGGAGGCGCAGGATCTGATCCGGCCGTTGCGGGTGGTGCTGCCCTTGTACATGGAAGAAATGCACTTCGTCGTTGCCGCCGATTCGCCGCTCAAATACATCGACGAAATTCGCGGCAAGAAAATTTACATGGGTCCCGAAGGCAGTGGCGCTGCCTTATCGACCACCACGCTCTACGGACTGATGTTCGACGGCGAGCGGCCGACCCGGGTCGAAGCCAGCGGCGACCACAAACAGGCGCTGAACAGCCTGCTCGACCGGGACGGCAAGGTGGATGTGGTGGTCTTCGTCGCCGGGCAGCCGATTTCGCAACTGGCGGTGGATGCCGAACTGGGTCGCAAACACTATCGGCTGCTGGCGGCGCGGCCGGATCAGCCGGCGATGAAAAAAGCGATGGACGTCTATTATCCGACCGAAATCAGCCGGCAAAGCTATGGCTGGCTGGCCGCCAATGTGCCGACCTTGAGTGTCAAGGCGTACCTGATCACTTACGACTATCCTCAGGAATTCAACCGTACGGCGATTGCCGGTTTCGCCCGCTCGCTGTGCAGCAATTACGACAACCTGCTCAAGCAGGGACACCCGAAGTGGCAACAGGTCGCTTGGCGTCCCGGCAAGGATAACCTGGAAGCTTTGAAAGCCGGCTGGCAGTACTACAGTGTCACCCGCAACATTCTGTCTTCCTGTCCGGCAGCCAAGCAAGGTTCGAAAGGCTCGGCATGCACGCCGGAGCGGAAAATGCTGGGGCTGTGTTGATCTGTCGCGGATATTCTGTGCGGCCTGGTCGCCGGTCTGTCGGCCTGGGCGTAGGCTGAAAACGCAAACGGCAAGCGCGAATCGACAAGGCTTGAGCTTGCCGCGGTTGCACCAAGGATCGTCTTCTGGCTTATCGGCAGGGAAATTCGGTGATGGAGAAGTGGATCACTCGTAGCGTGGCGGCGCTGGTTGCCTTCGGCGGTCTCGGACTGTTCTGGACTTTTGGCGTTTTCGCCGCTGTTCCATGGCGTGAAAATCGTTTGCTGGCTTTGAGCGGTACCGAGACGCAGGTTCTGGCCGTATCGTTGATCGCCGGGCTGGCGGTGGTCTGGGGCGCACAGCATTTGCTAGCCATCGCCGACGCCAACGACCATCCCCGCCTTTTCCGCGGCCTGCGGTTGACGTTGCTGTTGGCCTGTCTGTTGGCGGTGTTCAGGGGAGGAGTCTGGACGATGGCGAATCTCGGCTGACACCAGCCTGCCGTCGGGCGCGACGACGACCGAAGACCAGACGGTACAGTTTCGGCAGCAGCCACAGCAGCAGGATTACGAACACCGCCAGGAAGCCGAACAGCGCCCAGGGGTGGGCAAAAGCCAGCCAGAGGACGAAAGCGACCAGTGTATCCTCGCCCAGCGAAGTGGCGACATTGCTGAAAGGTTCGGGCGACAGATTGACCGTTGCACGGGTTCCGGCCTTGGCCAGGTGTGCGCTGGCAGCCAATCCACCGCCAACGATGGCCATCGCCGTTTGCCATTCGACGCCTTGACCGCCGAATGCCATTGCCGCCAGAGCCGCTCCGGCCGGGATGCGGATGAAGCCTTGCAGCGAATCCCAGAGCGAATCGATCAACGGCACCTTGTCGGCCAGGAATTCGACCAACAGCATCGCGCCGGCCGCGGACAGCACCCAGGGATGTTCGAGCACGCGCAGACCGTCGGGCAAATTGAACCAGCCCATTTTGCCCACCACCCCGACGATGAACAGCGCCGCGTAAAGCCGCACACCCGACGCCCAGCCCAATCCGGCGGCCAAGGCGAGCAATCCGGTCAGATCCAGCGGCAAGGAAGAGTCCATGGTTGTCATCTCTCGCGAAATCAATCGCCTCGAACGGCAATGGCCGTCGAAGTGGATATCGGCAATCATATCCTGATTCGCCCGGACGATCGCTCATCTACAATTCAGCTAGCGGCGCAGGATATAAAATTGCCCCTTTTGAAAAATCAGGTTTGAAGGATTCAGATGAACAACATATCGCTGGTAAAGCGAGCGGTTTTCCCGGTGGCCGGCCTCGGTACGCGTTTTCTGCCGGCGACCAAGGCCAGTCCCAAGGAAATGTTGGCGGTGGTCGACAAGCCATTGATTCAATACGCTGTCGAAGAGGCTTACGCAGCGGGCATCCGGGAGATGATCTTCGTCACCGGGCGCACCAAGCGTTCGATCGAGGATCACTTCGATACCGCCGTCGAACTGGAAGCGGAACTGGCGGCGAACGGCAAGAACGAGCTGATGGCACTGGTGCACTCGATCACCCCGGATGACATGGTGTGCATCTACGTCCGTCAAGCCAGAGCCTTGGGTCTGGGCCATGCCGTACTTTGTGCCGAACAACTGGTCCGAGACGAACCGTTCGCGGTATTACTCGCCGATGACCTGATGCTCGGCGAACCGCCGATCATGCAGCAGATGACGGCCTTGTTCGCCGAACGACAGTGCAGCATTCTGGCGATCCAGGAGGTTCCGGAAAACCAGACCCATCGTTACGGCATCATCAAGGGCGAGTCTTTGACGACTGATCTGGTCAACGTTTCCGGTCTGATCGAAAAACCGCATCCCAGCGCCGCGCCGTCCAATCTGGGAATTGCCGGTCGCTATGTGTTGACCCCGGCGATCTTCGACCTGCTCCGTAGCCAAACGCGCGGCGCCGGAGGCGAAATTCAACTGACCGACGGCATCGCTGCGCTGCTCGCCCGGGAACAGGTGCTCGCTTACCGCTACCATGGCCAGCGCTACGACTGCGGCAGCAAGCTTGGTTTGATTCAGGCCAGCGTGGTTCTCGCCGAAACCCATCCAGAAATCGGCGCGGATTTTTCCGCCTGGATCAAAAACCGGCCTTGAACGTCACCTGTTTTTTATCCGCGGCGGCTTGTCCCATGTTACCAAGCGGTGGGAGACATGGCGAATCGCGACGAACGTGATCGAATTCCTTGTCCCTCCCGGTGTGGAAACCAGACAATCCGGCCGCATCGGGCATCAGCCATGGTTCCCGTCGTGATGGCCGCACATTGGAATCGCACGCCGCTCCCCGGCATTGCCGGTCAACCGCCCGCTCGTGCGGATGGGTCGACCCGGCAATCGTCGGTCGGCGTCTCTCTGCCTCATGGATTCGAAAGTCAGCCAATGACCGATCGACGGTCTGCCGATTTTCGCCCTGTTCATACTCCGGAGTTTGCGCATTGAAAATTCTCGTTACCGGCGCCGCCGGTTTCATCGGCATGCATACCGCCCTGGCCCTGCTCGGGCGGGGAGATCAGGTCGTCGGGATCGACAATCTCAACGATTATTACGATGTCGGCCTCAAGCGTGCCCGACTGGCCCGGCTCTCCGGCCACCCTGGCTTCCGTTTCATCGAAATGGATCTGGCTGACCGGCCGGCGATGGCCGCCTTGTTCGCCGCCGAAGGCTTCGAGCGGGTGGTGCATCTGGCCGCGCAGGCGGGCGTGCGCTATTCGCTGGTCAACCCCGAGGCATACATCGACAGCAATCTGGTCGGTTTTCTGACGATTCTCGAAGGATGTCGGCATCACCGTGTCGAGCACCTGGTTTATGCCTCGAGTTCCAGCGTTTATGGCGGAAACACCCGCATGCCTTTCGCCGAGGCCGACAATGTCGATCACCCGGTCAGCCTGTACGCGGCCACCAAGAAAGCCAATGAATTGATGGCTCATACCTACAGCCATCTCTACCGGCTGCCGACCACCGGGCTGCGCTTTTTCACGGTCTATGGTCCCTGGGGCAGGCCGGACATGGCGCCGTTCCTGTTCACCCGAGCGATCCTGGCCGGCCAGCCGATCGACGTCTTCAACCACGGTCAGATGCAGCGCGACTTCACTTACGTCGGTGATATCGTCGAGGCGCTGTTGCGAGTCACCGACAAACTGCCCGTCGCCGACCCCGACTACAGCGCGCAGGCACCGAATCCGGCGATCAGCGATGCACCCTACCGGGTCTTCAATATCGGCAACCATCAACCGGTAGCCTTGCTCGATTTCATCGGCAGCCTCGAACGGCATCTGGGCCGGCAGGCTGAGAAGCGCCTGCTGCCGATGCAGCCGGGCGACGTCCCGGCGACCTTTGCCGACACCAGTGCGCTGGAAAAATGGATTGACTTCGCACCCGCCACCTCGCTGGATCAAGGCATCGGCCGCTTCGTCGATTGGTACAGAACTTACTACTCCGCCTAAAGAAAGGTCAGACTGAATGAAAGTTACCGTCATTGGAACCGGCTATGTCGGCTTGGTCACCGGTGCCTGCCTGTCGGAAATGGGCAATCACGTGCTCTGTCTGGACGTCGATCAACGCAAAATCGACATTCTCAACAGCGGCGGAATCCCGATCCACGAGCCCGGCCTGGAACAGATGGTCAAGCGCAATGCCGCCGATGGACGTCTGCAATTCACCACCGACGTCGCCGCAGCAGTGCATCACGGCACCTTGCAGTTCATCGGCGTCGGCACACCGCCTGACGAGGACGGCTCGGCCGATTTGCAGTACGTGCTTGCTGCCGCCCGCAGCATCGGCGAACACATGACCGACTACAAGGTGATCGTCGATAAAAGCACCGTCCCGGTCGGTACTGCCGACCGGGTCAAGGCGACGGTTGCCGAGGCGCTGGCCCGACGCGGTGTCAAAGTCGATTTCGCGGTGGTCAGCAACCCCGAGTTTCTCAAGGAAGGGGCCGCGGTCGACGATTTCATGCGTCCGGACCGTATCGTCATCGGCACCGACGATGAACGCGCCACCCACCTGATGCGGGCCATTTACGCGCCGTTTTCCCGCAACCGCGACAAACTGCAGATCATGGATCCGCGCAGCGCCGAACTGACCAAATACGCCGCCAACGCCATGCTGGCCACCCGGATCAGTTTCATGAACGAACTGGCCCGGCTGGCCGAGCAGGTGGGCGCCGACATCGAACTGGTCCGGCGCGGCATCGGCAGCGACCCGCGCATCGGCACGCATTTCCTGTATGCCGGCACCGGCTACGGCGGCTCGTGCTTTCCCAAGGATGTCAAGGCGCTGGTGCGTACCGGTCACGAGTACGGCATCGAACTGCGGGTGCTGACCGCCGTCGAAGCGGCCAACGAAACCCAGAAGCGGGTGCTGGTGGACAAGGTCGTTGCCCGCTTTGGCGAAGACTTGCACGGTCGCACCTTCGCCTTATGGGGCTTGGCCTTCAAACCCGACACCGATGATATGCGCGACGCACCGAGCCGGGTGATCATCCACGAACTGCTCAAGCGCGGCGCAGCGATCCGCGCCTACGACCCGGTGGCGATGGACGAAGCTCGACGGATTTTTGGCGATCTGCCCGGACTGACGCTGGTCAATCACCAGGTCGAAGCGCTGCAAGACGCCGATGCCTTGCTGATTGCCACCGAATGGCGCGAGTTCAAGAGCCCGGATTTCGAGCAGATCCGCGCGCGACTCAAGCAAGCGCTGATTTTCGACGGCCGGAACCTGTTCGATCCACCACAAGTCCGCGAATTGGCCATCGAGTATTACGGCATCGGACGTGGGCAGACCGTCACTCCGCCGAACGAGGGCCAATAGTTCGCTCAAAAAATCGATCTATCAAGCGCCGCTAATGGTGAACTTCTTCCACCAAAAACAACGGGCAGCCGATTCATGCCACCGATTCTTTCAAGGATGCGTCTCTTGAGTTCGATCAACAGGCGCAACATGATGTGGCGCAGGATAACCCGCCTTCTTTTTAGAAGGCTCCTCATCGACAATCGTGTAATTCGGCACAGCACTGTGCCTTTCTTGGGCTCGAATTCGATATCGAACCGTTCAAAGTGGCCGCGCACGTCCGGTAAGGATGAAGTCGTGCGTTTCCAGGATGCATCTACCGTGACCTGACCACTTTGAACAGCCAAGAGGAAGGTACGGGCATGCTTGACAACGTGCTGTGCCAGTGTCGCCACGACTCACAGTCCAACCCAAAGCCCACCATATTTCTCGGACTTCCAGCAAGATCAGATTCCCCCTGCCTTGAACTGGTGTCGAAAATCTCCAATGTGGGCTCGGCGGGAGTGATCACGCAGGTCGCTACCCTTGCCATGTGCGCATCGACCACGACACATCTGCAAGGCAGATTGATGGATCTGCATGGCGTTGTTGCCTCATCGGCGTAACCAAGACGCTTCTACACGCGTTCGATTTCACTCCTCGACGCCGTTCGAACCCGTTCTGGCTCATCGAGTCTGCCACATTGTGACGCGGTCGGTGTCAATAGCAACTGCCTCGCCGTTATTATCATGTCCGTTCCGTCATGGATTGTTTGAACGGACAAGATCTCAGGAGATGGTTTTGAACAAATGTAATGCCGTTGCAATGTGCCGCGCATCGAGGACGAAGAAATCAGCCATTTCCCGGCACATTACGCCCGAACAAACTTTGCGGAAAGCTGAGGTCATTCTCATGCATCAGCCGCTGAGCGTTGAAACCTGACATCTGATCGGCAAAACCGAATTGCGGACGACGCTTAAACGGCCCGAACGATCAACCGCGTCCGCGAAAGATCCGGGTCAAACAATCGGCATTGATTCATGCCTTCGAAAAAGAAGAACTGCCGGCGCGGCGTCGACGGCTTTCCATCGAGCTACCGGAGGCTGTTCTCCCGCGGCTCGATTCCGTCCTGTCGATGGCCATATGGTCTGGTTCAGGCAAACGGCAACGCCCGCCCAGTTTCTGGTCGAACGACCGATCGCCAATCCCGAAGCATTTGCCCGAAGAAGCCGTGAAACAGAGGCGACTGAACAAACTTGGCGGCTTGTAAGGTAGACAACGATCTTTTGTGCCCGTCCAGCAGTGTTGTTTGCGCAGACGGTATGTTAACGTGATTGGTCGGGAGAAAGGTGACGGGAATCAGGCGGCGGGCGGTTTCTTGGTCTTGCTTTTGGCGGCTTTGCGCAACGCCTTGAATTGCTCGGGATCTTCCGCCTTCAAGTACTCGACCACTTCGTAATCCTCACGTCGCAAGCGCTGAATGTCGATTTGCTCGACATGCACCAAACGCAGTAATTCACGAACCGGCTTGGGCATATTGCGACCACTTTCGTAGCGGGAGCCCCCGCTCTGGGTAACCCCGATCTTTGACCAGAACTGCTGCTGGTTCAAACCAAGCTTGCGACGAATTTCACGAGGATCGACCTTTTCTACGACTTTGACGGTACTCATGATTATCCTTTCGTAAGACGACTTGCGCGATATCGCCAGAGACTTCTGGCCCAGGCTCCCTAAGCGACGCCCCCGATAGTGCTGGGCGCACTATAAGCGAATCCTCGAGAATTTTGCAAGTGGCATTTTGCTAGTCTATTTGGCTAATGCCGGCTACTTTTCGGAAGCCGACCATTTGGTTCTGGCGATGCACAATGCCTTAAAATGTCATGCTTTGGATTTCTATTCGGATTTGCAATGGCACTGATAGTTCAGAAATTTGGCGGCACGTCGGTGGGTTCGACTGAACGCATCAAAAACGTGGCCAAGCGTGTCGCCCGCTGGCGAGGGCAAGGTCATGACATCATTCTGGTTCCATCGGCGATGGCTGGAGAGACCAATCGTCTGATCGCTTTGGCCAAGGAAATTTCTCCGACACCGGACCCGCGGGAACTCGATGTCATCGCCTCCACGGGGGAACAAGTCACCATCGGTTTGCTGGCAATGGCCATGCACGCAGAAGGCGTCAAGGCCAAAAGCTTTACCGGTTCGCAGGTCGGCGTCCTGACGGACAGCACCTTCACCAAAGCACGGATTCTGAAAATCGATCAGAATCGGATTCGCAAGGCGCTCGCCGAAGGCAATGTCGTTGTCGTTGCCGGCTTCCAGGGGGTCGATGAAGACGGCAACATCACCACTCTTGGACGCGGTGGCTCGGATACCTCGGCCGTCGCCCTGGCCGCCGCCATGCATGCCGATGAGTGCCAAATCTACACCGACGTGGATGGGGTATACACCACTGATCCGCGTATCGTGCCCGAAGCCCGCAAACTCGATTCCATCACCTTCGAAGAAATGCTCGAAATGGCGAGCCTGGGTTCCAAGGTGTTGCAGATTCGTTCGGTCGAATTCGCCGGCAAATACAAAGTCAAACTTCGCGTACTTTCCAGTTTCGAAGACGAAGGTGATGGCACACTGATTACTGTTGAGGACAAAGGGACCATGGAACAACCGATCATTTCCGGCATCGCCTTCAATCGCGACGAAGCCAAGCTCACCGTTTTGGGCGTGCCCGACCGCCCGGGCATCGCTTCGCAGATTCTGGGACCGATCGCCGACGCCAACATCGACGTCGACATGATCATTCAGAACATTGGCCGTGAAGAAATGACCGACTTCTCGTTCACTGTGAATCGTAATGACTACGCCAAAGCCCTGGCCGTTCTCCAGGACGTCAAAGCCCGGATTGGCGCTCGGGATGTCGCTGGTGATACGACGATCTGCAAGGTTTCGGCTGTCGGCGTCGGCATGCGTTCACACCCCGGCGTAGCCAGCAAAATGTTTGCTGCTTTAGCCAAGGAAAGTATCAACCTGCAGATGATCTCCACCTCCGAAATCAAAATATCGGTCGTGATCAACGAAAAATATCTTGAACTGGCTGTCCGCGTCCTCCACAAGGCGTTCGGATTGGAAAAACCTCATAAAACAAAGTTAGGTTTGACCGGGCGAGGTGAAACCGATATCATCACGCCCTCTTAGGAGACGTGGCCGAGAGGTCGAAGGCACTCCCCTGCTAAGGGAGCATGCG
>JAVMKC010000045.1:0-29451 GCA_031732795.1 Accumulibacter sp.
CTGAAGGCGACAAATCGCCAACGGCCCTTTTAATGTGTGCGCTCGATGGCAGCAAGCCGGGGTACGAGTCGGTTCAGCGGGTCACGTTAGCTTGCGGGGTCAAGCCACCAAAATATTGCGCAGCCTCTACCCGCCGCTTCCCAATGGGCATCTTCTTTCATCAGCCGGGGTGGCCGCAACTGCAATGACCGTTAGACCTGACCCTGACATGTGTGGATGACCCCGACATGTGATCATGATTTTTTCTGGTTCCCAAGGTGGACCTTGGGAACCAGACAACCAGACAGACGGCAACCCTGGGACCCAGAAAGCTGATCGGTGGTACGCGGACGATGGATCAAAAAAAGCCCCGGCAAGCGGGGCTTTCTCGCGCTCGAGTCTGCTCGAGGATCAGAAGGCCAGCGAATATTGCGCCCCGAAAATCCAGACGCTGGAATCGTATTCACCGATCACCGTGCCGCGATTGGTCAGGGGACTGGCCGTGGTTTGATTGTTATTGATCTTGGTGGTCGGGATATACAGATACGCGGCGCCAAACTCGAGAGCCTGGTTCTTCGCCGGTTTCCATTGCGCGCCGAGAGTAAACCAGGTCCGGTTGTTGTCAGGCAGCGACACCAGACGCGAGCTGTCGTTCTTGACCGGGGATTGGTCGTAGGCCAGGCCGAACATCAGTTTCCAGGCGTCGGACAGGGCATAATTGGCGCCCAGCGCAACACGGTAGGTATTCCGGAAGTTGGCTTCGATGGTCTGAGCCGTCACTCCGCTCTGTGGACCAGACGTACGAACGATGTCGATGTTCTTGATCGAGCTCCAACCGGTCCACGACAAATCGCCCAGCATTTCCCAGCGGTCGCTCAGGCGTTGGGCGACACTGAGGACGAAAGTATCGGGAACTTTCAGATCGGCTTTGACATTGCTCTGCGCACCACCAGCAACCAGGGCCGCCAGGGTGCCATTCGCCGCTGCTGTTCCATTACTGCTCAAATTAGCCGAACCGGTGGTGTGATATTGAATTGCTGACCGGTACGAGACGCCGATTTTGGTAGCCGGCGAGAGTGTAAACAGCGCGCCGATGTTCCATCCCCAGGCATCATCGTCAATTTTCAAATGCGCCGTCACACCGGAGAGCCCCGGGGAAGCGACTCCCACCTGACGATAGTAGTCGGCCTGAATCCGCTGCCAGTTCAGCCCGCCGCCAATCGACACTTTGTCGTTGATCCGATAGGCGATCGACGGGTTGAGGTTGATGGTCTTGATGTCGAATTCATCGGACTGGGCGCTGCCTTTCCAGGGCGAGTCGTATTTGGTCGCCAGGCCGAACGGCGCGCCGATGCCGAGACCAAGATACAAATCCTTGCTTACCCCCCACGACAGGTAACCGTTCGGGACGACCGCCCAGCCGCCGGCGTCACCGCCGTCGCCGGTACCGCCGAGCACGCCGACGCTCGATCCCTTGTCGGTGAATTTGAAGCTCGGCCGGACTACCGTCAGCCCCCCCGAAACTTCGCGCGACTGCAATTGGGTCATCCCAGCCGGGTTCCAGAAAATCGTCCCGGCGTCGCTGGCCTTGGCCGCCGAACCGGCGTAGGCATTACCCAGGCCACTGCCCTGCTCCATCAATTGAAAACCCGATGCGCCGACGGCACCCGACAAGCCCGCCAGGATCAGCAACAGCAAGGTCTTGTTGGCAAACGGCTGGATCATCGCTTTTTTTCCCTCTGAAAAGTCACGGATCATGTTGGTGTCTCCTTTGTGGATGGATTATTGCCGCGATTCTGAGCCGCGTGCTGAAAGCTATTCCGAATCATGATCCTAAGTCGGCAAAAGAAAAAAATCTCCGCCACGTGACCCGGCAAGCGAAGCCGTCGCAAAATCTGTCGGTTTTTTGCCACACGCAGATACCGATGGCACGCATTGCGAACCATCGGTCGAGCGGATCAGCAGGGCAACTGCCGATTGTCGATCGTCAATCCGGATGGCGATAGAAGGTCTCGCCGGCGGCGACCCGTTGGCGCAACAGCGGCGCCGGCTCCCAAAAGTTCGCGCCGAGTCGTTGAGCGTAGCCTTCAATAGTGGCCAGCACCTGCGGCAAGCCGACCTGATCGGCGTAGAACAACGGCCCACCGCGCCATTTGGGGAAGCCGTAGCCATTGAGCCAGACCATGTCCACATCCACCGGCCGGGTAGCGACGCCTTCGGCGAGGATCTTCGCCGCCTCGTTGATCATCGAGTACACGCAGCGTTCGACGATTTCCTGCGCGGTGATCTGCCGCCGGGCAATGCCGCGGGTTTGCGAATGAGCGACGATCAGCGCCTCGATCGTCGGATCGGGCTGCGGCGTACGGTTGCCCGCGTCGTAGCGATACCAGCCGGCACCGGTTTTCTGTCCCAGTCGCCCAAGCCGGCAGACTTGATCGAGGAGGTCGCAGTCGCGAACGCCGGGTGGGCGCAAATGGGCGCGGGCCTGGCGATTGCGCCAGCCGATGTCCAGCCCGGCCAGATCGCTGACCGCGAACGGCCCCATCGGAAAGCCGAAATCGACCAACGCCGCATCGACCTGCTGCGGCAGCGCACCTTCTTCGAGCAGGAACCAGGCTTCGCGCGTGCGTTGGGCGAGCATGCGGTTGCCGACGAAACCGTCGCAACCGCCGACCAGGACGGCAACCTTGCCGAGCTTGCGGCCCAGTTTCATCACCGTCGCCAGCACCTCCGGCGCGGTTTTCGCGGTGCGCACGTTTTCGAGCAGCCGCATGACGTTGGCTGGGCTGAAAAAGTGCATTCCGACCACATCCTGCGGGCGACGAGTGAATTCGGCAATCTGTGCGACATCGAGATAGGAGGTATTGGTGGCCAGAATCGCTCCGGGCCGGGCGATGGCGTCGAGTTGTTCAAAGACCTGCTTCTTGACGCCGATATCTTCGAAAACCGCTTCGACGATCAGGTCGACCTCGGCCAAATCCGACCATTCGAGGGTCGGCCGGATACGCTGCAGACGGCGCTCCATTTCCTCGGCCGATAAACCGCCGCGCGCGGCGCTGGCCTGATAGTTTTTGCGGATGATCGACAGGCCCCGCTCGAGCGCGCCGGCGTCGACTTCCTTGAGCAGCACCTCGAAACCGGCGTTGACGAAGCACATGGCAATGCCGCCGCCCATGGTCCCGGCGCCGAGCACCGCCACGCGGCGGATTTCGCGAGTCGGCAAATCGTCCGGCAAACCGGGCACCCTGGCCACTTCGCGTTCGCCGAGAAAGGCATTGCGCAAGGCCGCCGCCTGCGCGGACGAACGCCGTTCGAGAAACAGCCGACGCTCGTGTTGCACGCTCTGCACAAAAGGCTGGTTGACCGCCGCCTCGATAGCGTCGATCGCCGCCAGTGGCGCGTGCAGATGCCGTTGTTTGACGGCGGCCAGTTGGCGGGCGGCGTCGAAAACGGCCGGTTCGACCGCCGGTATCGGCAATTCGGCGGTGCGTCGCGGCACGCTGCCTTGTGCGACCAGCCGACGCGCGGCGGCAATCGCCGCGGAGGTCAGATCGCCTTCGGCGATTTCGTCGATGGCACCGAGCGTCAAGGCTTCGCCGGCGCGCATCGGCTCACCGCCGACGATCATCCGCAAGGCGGCGCCGACTCCGACCAACCGCGGCAGACGCTGGGTGCCGCCGGCACCCGGAATGACGCCGAGCTTGACTTCCGGTAGACCGACTTTGCTGTCGGCCGCAGCGATCCGGTAATGACTGGCGAGAGCGATTTCGAAACCGCCGCCGAGCGCGGTGCCGTGCAGCGCGGCGACCACTGGTTTGCCGGCAGCTTCGATCGCTTGTGTCAGTTCCGGCAGATGCGGCTCCTCCGGCAGACGGTCGAACTCGCTGACATCGGCGCCGGCGATGAAAGTCCGGCCTGCGCAAAGAATGACCATCGCCTGCGCCTGGGGATCGGCATCGGCGCGCCGGACTGCCGCAAGCAGCGCCGCCCGCAAGGGCTGCGACAGGGCATTGACCGGCGGATTATCGACGGTCAGCAGAGCGATGTGCTCATCGCAACGATAGGTGACCAGGGCTGAGGACATGATGGGTACTCCGCTGGGGACGAACTCCCCGTGTGATGAGGTGAATGAATGGATGAGGATATGAAACGCAAGGCGGGGGCGAAAAGAGGGAACGAAATCCAGGACGGGATGTGCAGACGGCCTTTGTCGGCGGCGGTCGGAGAATAAACGATTCCCAACGGCAGATCCTCGGCGGCGGCGTCCGCTGCGCGTTGCCGGATCATCGTTTTGGTCGTCGGGCCCAGGAGCCTGTCGGACTGGAGGCTGATCGACTGCGCCGGTGGGAAAGCGGTCCATTTTTCCCCGATTTCTCGGTGCATAGATCCACTATGCGCCTCGAAATCGGGAAAAACTGTCCTCGCTTTCACACTCGGCTTGCGACGATCGCTCAAGTCCGACAGGCTCCTGACGCGTTCCGGCGTTCGGTGCCGGGGAACGCCGGATTCCCACGCCCTCTGTTCATGCGGCTTGGCCGGCGGCAGCCGCCGGCCAAGGTCGCAGACCGTCAACGAACGATCAGAGCGCTTCGAAAATACCGGCGGCGCCCATGCCATGGCCGATGCACATGGTGACCATGCCGTACTTCATTTTCTCGCGACGCAGACCGTGGATCAGCGTGGCGGTGCGGATCGCACCGGTAGCCCCCAGCGGGTGGCCGAGAGCGATCGCTCCGCCGAGCGGGTTCACCACCGCCGGATCGAGTTCGCAGCTACGAATCACCGCCAGTGACTGCGCGGCAAACGCTTCGTTCAATTCGATCCATTGCAGATCGGCTTTCTGCAGACCGGCTTTTTTGAGCGCGTCGGGAATCGCTTCGATCGGACCGATGCCCATCACTTCCGGCTTGACGCCGCGCACCGAGTAGCTGACGAAACGCGCCAGCGGCTGCAGGTTGAACTGCTTGAGGATTTTTTCCGAAACCAGCAGCAGCGCACCGGAGCCGTCGGACATCTGCGAGCTGTTGCCGGCGGTGACCGTCCCTTTGGCGGCAAAGACCGGACGCATCTGCGCCAGTTTTTCCGGCGTGGCGTCCGCGCGCGGACCTTCGTCGTCGACCACGACCCGTTCGACGACCTTGACCTGACCGGTAGCCGGGTCGGGAACACGGGTCTGCACGGTGAAGGGGGTCGTCTCGTCCTTGAATTTGCCGTCACGGATCGCGGCGATCGCTTTCTGGTTCGACGCGGCGGCGAAAGCGTCCTGGTCCTCACGCGAGACCTGCCACTGCTCGGCGACTTTTTCGGCGGTGATGCCCATACCGAAAGCGATGCCGAGATTGGCGTCGTTCTCGAAAATGCGCGGATTGAGGACGATCTTGTTGCCGAGCATGGTGACCATGCTCATCGTTTCCGTTCCGCAACCGATCATCACGTCGGCGTCTCCGACTCGGATGCGGTCGGCCGCCATCGCCACCGCCTGCAGCCCCGACGAACAGAAGCGGTTGACCTGCACGCCGGGAACACTGGGCGGCAGGCCAGCGATCATCGCCGCCATCCGTGTGACGTTGAGCCCCTGTTCGGCTTCCGGCAAGGCGCAACCGCCAACGATGTCGTCGATCAACGCCGGGTCCAGCGCGGGCGTCTGGTTGAGGATCGTCTTGATCGCATGCACCAGCATGTCGTCCGGACGGGTGGTCTTGAAATAGCCGTTGCGCTTGCCGATCGGCAAGCGGGCCGCGGCGACGATGTAGGCGTCTTGAACTTGTCTGCTCATTCTCAAACTCTCCAATATCAACGTTGAACGCGGCGGCTCAGTTACGCAAGGGCTTGCCGTTTTCGAGCATGTACACCATCCGCTGCTGAGTTTTCTCATTCTTCAACAGCTCGACGAATTGCCGGCGCTCGAGGTCGAGCAGCCATTGTTCGTCGACCAGCGTGCCGGGTTCGACGTCGCCGCCGCACAGCACCAGCGCCGAGGCTTCGGAAACGACATAGTCGTGCGCGCTCATGAAACCACCTTCGCGCAGGTTGACCAGATCCATGTGCAAAGTGGCGTTACCGGGACGGCCGAGAACTTTGATCGCCCGCGCCGGCAGCGGCGGCCGATAGGCGCCTTCGAACATCGCCCGCGCCTGACGGATGGCGACGTAGAGCAATTCACGGGCGTTGAACAGCACGGTGTCGCTGTCGCAGGCGAAGCCCATGGCTTTGGCGTCGATGGCGTTCTTGGAGACCATGCCACGGATGATCGAACCGAAGGATTTATGGATTTCTTCCCAGGAATCCTGCCGTTCGCGACGCATCGCCGCTTCGGACGCCCGCCGCGCCAATTCCTTGCAGCCACCGCCGGCGGGAATCAGGCCGACACCGGCTTCGACCAGACCGATGTAACTTTCCAGCGCCATCACCCGGTGCGCGCAGTGCATCGCAACTTCGGCACCACCGCCGAAGGCCATTCCTTCGACAGCGGCGACGGTCGGCACCTGGGCGAAACGCAGGGCCTTGGTGGCCCCCTGGAAGTGAGCGACGACCCGGTCGAGCTCATCCCATTGTTGCGCCTTGACCAGTTGCATCACTTCGGCCAGATTGGCGCCGACGGCGAAGGGCGCGTCGTGCGAGATCACCAGACCATCGAAATCGGCTTCGGCCATCGCCACCGCCTGATAGATGCCTTCGACGACGTCCTTGCCCAGCGAGTGCATCTTGCTCTTGAACGACAGAATGGCGATGCGCGCGTCGACCGCCGGCATCCGCCAGATGCGCACGCCGTCGTTTTCGAGCAGCGTTTCGCCGCGTTCATGCGTTTCGCCGAGAATCAGATCCGGGAACAGCTGGCGACGATAGACCGGCAGGCTCGACCGGGGCTTGACGGCGTCGTCAGCGGCGGAATACGAGCCTTCGGGCCGATGGACACCGTCGCGCGCCGTGACCCACGCCGGCAGCGGCACGTTGGCCATCGCTTTACCAGCGGCGATGTCGTCCTGGATGGCGTCGGCGATCACCTTCCAGCCAGCCGACTGCCAGATCTCGAACGGACCTTGCGCCCAGCCGTAACCCCAGCGCATGGCGAAATCGACGTCACGGGCGTTGTCGGCGATTTCGGCCAGATGGTAGGCGCTGTAATGGAAGACGTCGCGGAACATCGCCCACAGGAATTGCGCTTGCGGATGGCTGCTGGCGCGCAGGGAGGCGAAGCGTTCGGCGGCGTTGCGGTTTTTCAGAATCTGTTCGACTTCCGGCGCGGCGCCCAGCGTCGACGGCCGGTAGTCCATCGACGCACCGTCGAGAACCATGATGTCGCGGCCGGCCTTGCGGAAAATACCGCCGCCCGATTTCTGCCCCAGAGCGCCCTTGCCGATCAGCGCGGAGAGCCAGGTCGGCGACTTGAAGTACCCGCGCCACGGATCGCTGGCCAGCGTGTCGAACTGCGAATCGGTGACATGAGCGATGGTATCGAGACCAATGACATCGGCAGTGCGATAGGTGGCGCTCTTCGGACGACCGATGCGCGGCCCGGTCAGGGCGTCGACTTCATCGAAGCCGAGTTTGAACTGTTCGGTGTGATACATCACTGCCAGGATCGAGAACAAGCCGATGCGGTTGGCGACGAAGCTCGGCGTATCCTTGCCGCGGACGACGCCTTTGCCCATTCGCGTCACCAGCCAGGCTTCCAGCGCGTCGAGCATCGCCGGGTCGGTCACCCGGGCGGGAATCAGTTCGACCAGTTGCATGTAGCGTGGCGGATTGAAGAAATGGACGCCGCAGAAACGCGACCGGCGATCGGCGGAAAAGCTTTCGGCGAGCTGGTTGATCGAGATTCCCGAGGTGTTCGAGGCGACGATCGCCCGCTCACCGAGATAAGGGGAAATCTTGCTGTACAGATCGACTTTCCATTCGATTTTCTCGGAAATGGCTTCGATCACCAGATCGCAATCCCGCAGTTTGTCGAGATGCTGGTCGTAGTTGCCGATGTCGATGTAAGCCAGACGGTCCCGAGTGACCAACGGCGCGGGTTGCAGTTTCTTCAAACCTTCGATCGCCTTTTTGACGATGGCGTTCTGATCGCCTTCCTTGGCGGCAAGATCGAACAGCACCACTGGCACGTCGGCATTGGCCAGATGCGCGGCAATCTGCGCACCCATGACACCCGATCCCAGGACGGCCGCTTTGCGGACAACAAGACTCTGAGAACTCATGCTTCTCCTCCAAAAATACGGCGTCTCTCGCCGCTAACGATATGAACCTGACGTCCGGCGGATATGTCTCCGCCGGAGCAGCCAGGGCCAAGTTTAATCAACACCACACGTTCACTGCATGCGCGGCACCGGTTGCAGACCGGTGGTGATGCCGGCCGGGTCGCGGTTGCCCTCGAGAAAATCGCGCACCACCGGCACGGCGATCTCCGCCTGCGTCACCAGGAACAAATGCCCGCAGTCGAGTTCGACCAGTTCGGCATTGGGAATCAGCGCCTTCATGATCCGGCCGTTGATCGCCGGCACCAACGGGTCGTCGCTGCCAACCATGATCAGGGTCGGATGTTTGAGGGTGAATAACCAATGGACACTGGTCCATCCCCAGATGGCGAACAGTTGCCCCAGATAGCCCAGAGTACGCGGCGGCACGATGTCGCTCATGTGTTGCCGCGCGTACTCGGGGTTGTTACGGAAGACCCCGCCATAGATGCTGTCGGCGTGCTTGACCACCGACTCGGCGTCGTCGAATCGGGTTGACGACATCAATTTCCACAAGGCGCGCGGATCGCCGGGCACCGAAAACAAACCCGTGGAGGTTGCCGCCAGGACCAGCCGCCGGCAGCGACCGGGAAAAGAGCGGGCGAATTGCTGCGCCAGCGCCCCTCCCCACGACACGCCGAGGACATCGACTTGCGCATAACCCAATTCGTTGAGCATGGCGGCGACCAGTTTGGCGTAGCCACGCATGCGCATCGGCATCACCGGCGTCGTCGAGGCACCGGTGCCTGGGGCATCGAAGGCGATCACATCGGTATGCGGCAGCTTTTCGGCGAAAGGCCGCAGCACTTCGACACTGCCGCCGATACCGTTGATCAACAGCAAAGGCGTCCTGCCCGGCTGATCGCCCGGCCAGATCGCGACGCGCAGCCGCTGTCTTCCCACATCGACCATCTTGATTTTCATGGTGAACCTCTATCACTGCCGGCGGCCTGCTGATGAATCGACACGGTGCCTCCCGGCCGGCAGACCCGGGAGACACCGGCCGGCGACGCCCGTCGCCGGCATCTTGCGGAAGATGTGGCTCAGGGTTCGAGAACGTACGTTCCCGGAGCCGCGTCCATCGGCTTGTATTTCTCGTTGCCCAGCGCGGTCGGCGCATCGCGCAGATCGCCGGCACGCTCGCTGAGCCAGACGATCCAACGGTCCCACCAACTGCCGTGATTGGCCGTCGCTCCGGCCAGCCAATCGTCCGGATTGGCCAACCGCGCCGGATTGGTGAAGTAGACCGATTTTTTGCTGCCCGGCGGATTGATCATCGCCTGAATGTGGCCGCTGTTGCTCAGGATAAACTCGCATTTGCCGCCGAAGAACATCGTCGATTCGTAGCAGCTCTTCCACGGCGTGATGTGATCGGTGTCGCCGGCCATGGCAAACAGATCGCAATCGACTTTCTTCAAATCGATCGGGATACCGCCGGACTGGAACTCACCGGGGTGCGCCAGGAATTTGTTGGCCACGATATCCATCAATTCGGTATGGAAGCGCGACGTCAGACGGGTGTTGTCGCAGTTCCAGTACAGGATGTCGAATGCCGGCGGCTTGTTGCCCATCAGGTAGTTATTGACCCAGTAGCTCCACACCAGATCGTTCGGCCGCAGCCAGGCGAACATCCGCGACATTTCCTTGCCGTCGAGCACGCCCTTCTTGGCCGTGTGCTTGCGCGCCTTCTTGAGCAGCCCTTCGGTGGCCATCATCCCCATCACCGAATCCTGCGGCATGTACAGAATGGTCACGTTGAGGGTAAAGGCATTGACCAGCCGTTCCTGGCGCGCCGCCATCTGCGCGAGCATCACCGAACCGATGATCCCGCCGGCACAACCGCCCCACAAGTTGCAATCCTTGGCGCCGGTAATCGACAGCGCCACCAGGATCGCTTCGCGGGCCGCGCTGGCGTAGGTGTCGAAACTCCACTCGGCCTGCTCGGGTTTCGGATTGCGCCAACTGATGATGAACACCTGCTGCCCTTTTTGCAGCAGATAGCGAACCATGCTCTTCTCTGGCGTCAAGTCCATGATGTAATACTTGTTGATCGGCGGCGGGATCATGAAGAACGGCCGTTGATGGACCTGCGGCGACAGCGGCTTGTACTGGATCAGCTCGACCAGATCGTTGCGGTAGACCACCGCGCCTTCGCTGGTCGCCAGGTTTTCGCCCAGTTTGAAGGCCGATTTGTCGACCATGCTCGGCATGCCCCCTTCGTTGACCAGGTCGTGGAGCATGTTCTTGGCGCCGGCCTTGAGGCTGTCGCCGCCGGTCTCGAGCATCTTCTTCATCGCCGCCGGATGCATCAGGGTATTGGTCGGTGAGAAGGCATCGGTAAACAAGGAAATGAAGAAGCGGGCCCGCTCGCGGTCGGTTTCATCGACTTTGAGATCATCGACCACCGATTGCCAGTAGGCGGAATTCGCCAAGTAAGATTGCATCATCCGCTTGTACATCGGGTTGGCATGCCAGGTCGAATCGGCAAAACGCCGGTCGGCCTTGTCGGGTGCCAGAGTCGAATTGCCGGCAAAAATCTTGAACATCTCGCCGGCCAAAGCCATCTGGTGTTTGAAAACACTCAGCGGGTCACGCAGCGGCGACGCCACGACCGCCTTCAGTGTGTCCTTGAATCCGCGGCTTTCGAAACCGAGAACCGGCGGAACCCAGCCGATGTCTTCGGTGCTCGCCGCCATCGACTTGTCAGTTTTAGCAACCCTACTCATGGCATTTTCCTTTCCTTGATTGCCACCTACCACTTGGAGTCCGACCCGTCGGAACATGCCTGAAAGGCAGAGCCGATCCGTGGCGGAGCTATTCGCCCTTGACGGGCAATTGATGATTCCGATAATTCTTGCGCAAGGTCAGTTTCGAAAGCTTGCCGGTAGCGGTCATCGGCAGACTGGCGACGAATTGCACGTCGTCCGGAATCCACCATTTGGCGACCTTGCCCTCGAACCAAGCCAGCAGTTCCTGCCTGTCCGCCGTCTGGCCGGCCCGCAACACGACCACCAGCAACGGGCGTTCTCCCCATTTTTCACTGGCGACAGCAATCGCCGCCGCCATCGCCACCGCCGGATGCGACATGGCGATATTTTCGAGTTCGATCGAACCGATCCATTCGCCGCCGCTCTTGATCATGTCCTTGCTGCGGTCGGTGATCGTCAGATAACCGTCGCTGTCGATCGACGCGATGTCGCCGGTCGAGAACCAGCCGTTGCGCAAAGCGCTTTCATCGCTTTTGAAATAGCGTTCGACGGTCCACAATCCGCGAACCTGTAGTTCGCCGACCGAATGGCCATCCTCAGGCACCGTTTCGCCATCCAGACCGACCAGCCGCAGTTCGACGCCGAATAACGGTCGTCCATGGTTGGTCAAGAATCCCAGCCGTGCCTCGTCGGACAACTGGTCATGCTTGCGTTTGGCGGTGGTCAGCGTGCCGATCGGGCTGAGTTCGGTCATCCCCCAGCCGGGCAAGGCGGTGACGCCGTAGTCGTGCCACATCGTGCGGATGATCGAGAAGGGGCACGCGGAACCGCCGACCAGGAAACGCCGCAGGCTGCTGAGCGTTGCCCGTCGCGCTTGCAGATGATCGATCAGCCCTTGCCAGACGGTGGGCACGGCGCCGGCAAAGGTCACCCATTCGCTCTCGAACAGACGGTACAGGCTCTCGCCGTCGGTGTGCATGCCGGCAAAAACCAGTTTGGCGCCGACCATCGGACAGGTGTAGGGCAAGCCCCAACCGTTGGCGTGGAACATCGGCACGATCGGACAGACCACTTCGCGGGCGGAAATCGCCAGCGCGTCCGGCAGGGCGGTCGACAGGCTGTGCAACAGGGTCGACCGATGCGAAAACAAGGCGCCTTTGGGATTGCCGGTAGTCCCCGAGGTGTAGCACAGCAAAGCGGCGGTATTCTCGTCGAAACGGGGCCATTCCCGCACTCCCGCCTGCGGCGCGACCAGCGTTTCATAAGACACGGCGAATGGTGTTTCCGCCGGTCGTTCAGCGGCATCGACCAGCGCTACCCAGTGTTTGACCGTCGGACAGCGCGGGCGGATTTCAGCGACCAGCGCCGCGAACGAAGCATCGAAGAACACGGCCGAGTCTTCGGCGTGATTGACAATATAAATGATCTGCTCGTGGAAAAGCCGCGGATTGACGGTGTGACACACCGCGCCCAGCCCCGGAATCGCAAAATACAACTCCAGATGCCGGTAGCTGTTCCAGGCCAGCGTCGCCACCCGGTCACCGGCGGCGATACCCAACGACAGCAGCGCGCCGGCAGCTTGCCGGGCACGCTGACCGAGATCGCGGTACGTGTAGCGATGCACCACGCCACTCGACAGCCGGCTGACGACTTCCTCGTCGCCGTGATACTTTTCCGCGTGCCGCAACACGCTGGTCAGTAGCAACGGCTCCTGCATCATCTGTGCCAACACCGGCATTTCTCCTATGGCGTCAATTGGTTAACCGCGATCCGTCCTGCCAGTGACTCAGGACAGGCTGACGACGGCGTCGCCGGCGATCTTCACTTCGCCGTTCTGATTGCTGGTCTGGATTTCGAGTTTGGCGCGCTGCTCGCCACCCTCCTCGAAAAGCTCGACCACGCGTCCGCTGCAGGTCATCCGATCGCCGAGATGGGTAATACCGAGAAAGCGCACCGACCAGTTGCGCAATTGCGACTGCGGACGCCAAGCGGTGAGAAAGCGGCCCAGCCAAGCCATGCTCAACATGCCATGGGCAAAAACATCCGGCATCCCGGCCTTGCGGGCGAAATCGATGTCGATATGAATCGGGTTATGGTCACCCGATGCGCCGGCGAACAGGGCCAGCGTCGTCCGCGTCACGGGCGGCAGCGTCAACTCGGGAAGGGTGTCGCCTACGGCGAGGTTTACAGTTTGTTCGGCCATCACGATTTCTCCTCAGTTGCGTACCACGATCACGCTGCGAAACTCAGCCGCCAGAGCGCCGGCGGCATTCATCACCGTCGAATCCCGGACGACGAATTCCAGGGCGCCGCCTTTTTTGTCGTAAATGTCGGTGATCTTCGACTGGACGACGACCGTTTCGCCGGCACACACCGGCAAATGGTAGGTATACCCCTGTTCGCCATGCAAAATTTTGCCGAGCGGTACGCCCATTTTTGCCAAAGTGCTGAACAGTTCGTCGGAATCGAAGTCGGCTGCCAGCAGGAAGGTCGGCGGCACTGGCAGGTCACGATAGCCGGCGGCTTGCGCGGCCTCCCGATCCACATACACCGGGTTGGTCTCCCCGATCGCCTGCGCGAAAAACTTCAGCCTACCGCGTTCAATATCAAAGGTTACTTCCGGTCCCGTGTAGCCAATCCACTTCTTGTCGATCATTTTTCACTCCTGTAAACCAGCCCGGAATCCAGGGCCGTTCCGTGTTGCCGTTATCAAAAAGTACTGCCATCCACGACATCCAACGTGTCGAATATTAGATAAACACTAGACCGTCGACCATTGCGCAGACGGTCTTAAAATTGCAAAATTTGCCAACTTGTTAAAAAGGGTATCATCATGAGCACGGCTCCTCCGATCTCGGTTCATATGGGTTTCGTACGCGAAACGCTGGGCGGACTGGCGCTGTGCCAGCACGATCCGCAGCCGTTTCTCGCCCGCGCCAACATTCATCCGGAGTTGATCAAACGACCGTTGGCACGCGTCTCGGGAACGCAGTATCAAAGTCTGGTGCTGGCTTTGATGGACGACCTCGACGACGAGATGATGGGACATCTGAACCGGCCGATGCGACGGGGCGCTTTCGTCTTTCTCGCCCGGGCGGCGCTGTTCGGCGCTATTTCGCTCCATGTCGTGCTGGCACGCTGGGTGAAAGCGCATCGTCTGCTGACCGATGAAGTCCGACTGTCGTTCCGCAAGGAAGGCGACGTTGCCTGGATCACGCTGACCGGCGGCACCCGCAGCGGCGACGTGTACCCGACTTTTCTGCCGGTGGTCTATTTCAAGAGTCTGCATATCCTCGCTTCCTGGCTGATCGGCGAACGAATCACGCTGGCCGCCGTGCACTTCTCTGGACCACGGCCGATACACGGTGACGAATACGCCCACCTGTTTCCCGGCGACATCACTTTTTCTGCGCCGGTCTCGGCGATGGGCATCCCGGTGCACTACCTGGACCGCGCGGTCAACCAGGACATCGACTCGCTGAACCAGTTTTTCCGCGCCGCACCAGGTAACCTGTTGTGGCAATACCGCGCCACCGATCTGTTGAGCGAAAAAATCCGCGCCATCCTGAAAGACGCCTTGCCGGCCCACGTCGATATCGTCGCGGCGGCGCGCACGGTCGGCTTTTCGCAACGCACTCTGCATCGCCGGTTGATCGCCGAAGGAACGACGTTCCAGGAGATCAAGGACGGGTTACGTCGTGATGTCGCCATCGACTGTCTGGATCATTCGCGTCTGCCTATCGAAGAAATCGCCGAACTGGTTGGTTTTTCGGATGCCGCCACCTTCTACCGCGCCTTCAAGACCTGGACCGGTGTCGCGCCCGGGGTATACCGGCAGCGGACCTTGCAAACCGACCGCCAAGCGCCGGGAGGCTGACTCCCGGCAACTTGGCCGAACGATTCACACCCGTTCCAGCAACAGCGCGATGCCCTGACCGACGCCGATGCACATGGTGCACACCGCGTAACGCCCGCCGCGCCGCTGCAATTCGTAGGTCGCGGTGGTCGCCAGGCGCGCGCCGCTCATCCCGAGTGGATGACCGATGGCAATCGCACCGCCATTCGGATTGACCCGAGGATCGTCGTCCGGCAAACCCAACTGGCGCAGGACGGCCAGTCCCTGGGCGGCGAAAGCTTCGTTCAATTCGATCAGATCCAGCGCATCGAGTCCGATTCCCTGACGAGCGAGCAATTTCCGCGTCGCCGGCGCCGGACCGATACCCATGATCCGCGGCGGCACCCCGGCAACGGCAGTGGCGACCACCCGTGCCTTCGGGGTCAGGCCATGGCGTGCCGCAGCCGGCCCGCTGGCGATGAGCAAGGCGCAGGCGCCGTCGTTGACCCCGGAGGCATTCCCCGCGGTAACCGTGCCGTCGGGCCGGACGACGCCTTTCAACTCGGCCAGCGCCGCCAAGGTCACGTCCGGCCGCGCATGCTCGTCACGAGCAAACAACGTCGGGGGACCCTTCTTCTGCGGAATCGCCACCGGAATGATTTCTTCGGCAAAGCGTCCGGCGGCATCGGCAGCCGCCCAACGTTGCTGGCTGCGCCAGGCGAACGCGTCCTGGTCGGCGCGGCTGATGGCGAAGTCGGTGGCGACGTTCTCGGCGGTTTCCGGCATCGAATCGACCCCGTGGGCGGCGCGCATTTTCGGGTTGATGAAGCGCCAGCCGATAGTGGTATCGAAAACATTGACACTGCGCTGAAAAGCGCTTTCCGCTTTGCCCATCACGAACGGCGCCCGGGACATGCTTTCGACGCCGCCGGCAATCAGCAGATCGGCCTCGTTGCTGCGGATGGCCCGCGCGGCCTGGGCGATGGCGTCGAGGCCGGAGCCGCACAGACGGTTGATCGTCGTTCCAGCCACCGCATCCGGCAAGCCCGCCAGCAAGGCCGCCATCCGCGCGACGTTGCGGTTGTCTTCGCCGGCCTGATTGGCGCAGCCGTAGATCACGTCATCGACCTCGTCCCACTGCACCCCCGGATTGCGCTCGATCAACGCCCGGATCGGCAAAGCCGCCAGATCATCGGTGCGCACGGCCGCCAGACTGCCGCCATAGCGGCCGATCGGCGTGCGCACCGCATCACAGATATAGGCGTCAACCATTGGACAACCTCTTGTCGATCACCCGTTTGGCCTTGCCGACCAGCGTCCGCTCGATTGAATTGGTCGGCATCACACTGACTTTGGTCGACACACCGATCAACGCCTTGATCGCCTGTTGCAGACGCCGGCCGATCTGTGCTGCCTCGTCGGAGGAGGTGGACCGGGCGATACCGGGTTGCAATTCGCACATCACTTCCATCTGATCCATCAACCCGTCGCGGGAAACGACGATCTGGTACTGGCCGGACAGCTTGTCGTCGCGCAGGATCAGCTCCTCGATCTGCGTCGGAAAGACATTGACCCCGCGGATGATCAGCATGTCATCCGAACGGCCGACGATCTTTGCCAGACGACGGAACGAACGCGAAGTCGGCGGCAACAACCGGGTCAGGTCGCGAGTACGGTAGCGGATCACCGGGAAAGCTTCCTTGGTCAGCGAAGTGAACACCAGTTCGCCCTCTTCACCGTCGGCGCAAACCTCGCCGGTTTCCGGATTGACGATTTCGGGATAGAAATGATCTTCCCAGATCACCGGCCCGTCCTTGCTTTCGATACATTCGCTGGCCACTCCCGGGCCGATGACTTCGGACAGACCGTAGATATCGACCGCATCCAGCCCCATCTTGGTCTCGATTTCGCGACGCATCTCGTTGGTCCAGGGCTCGGCGCCGAAAATGCCGACCTTCAGCGAACAATCGCGGCCATCGAGTCCCATTTTGGCAAACTCCTCGGCGATGACCAGCATGTACGACGGGGTAACCATGATGATGTCGGGTTTGAAATCGCGAATGATCTGCACCTGCTTCTCGGTATTGCCACCGGACATCGGCACGACGGTGCAGCCCAGTCGCTCGGCGCCGTAATGGGCGCCCAAACCGCCGGTGAACAGGCCGTACCCGTACGTGACATGGACGATGTCACCCGCCCGGCCACCGGCAGCGCGGATCGATCGCGCCACGACATTCGCCCACATGTCGATATCGTTCTTGGTATAGCCGACGACCACCGGTTTGCCGGTCGTTCCTGACGAGGCATGGACCCGGACCACTTTTTCACGCGGCACGGCAAACAGGCCGAAAGGATAGTTTTCGCGCAGATCGGCCTTGCCGCTGAAGGGAAACTTGGCCAGATCTTCCAGCGATTTCAAATCGTCCGGATGCACACCGGCCGCCGAGAACGTCCGCTGGTAGTGCGGAACATTGTCGTACGCATGTTTCAGCGTCCACTTCAGACGTTGTAGTTGCAGCGCCGCAATTTCATCACGGCTGGCAGTTTCGATCGGCTCCAAATCTCCGGGCTGAGGTTGTTTGATGGGCATGGCTTTGTTCCTCTGGTTGGGATGTATGGTGAACGGCTTTCGTATTGCGCTTGCTGCTCTCCAAAACCTTGCGCGACGCGCAATGTCAATTTTGTTATTTTTGATTTAGGCAATAAAAATCATCATTCAGCAACGCTAGACTGCCTCTCGGTGATGATGGTGAGCGTCGATATCCGCGGATATCGACAGTGGAAATCGAGATGTGAAAATCGAGATGTAATGGTGGACGGAATGAGCGGCTTCCGGCCGTCTGCGGTTCTTGTCCGGCCTTCCAGCCGCTGGGCGGAGCGCGGATAAGACGGCGAATCAAGGGGAGGATCGGCCGTGGGTGGATCGGCTGAATCGGCTGCATCGTCTATGTGATACCGGAGTCGCTCGCCGACTCCGGTGGCCGCTTCGGACGTTGCTCCGCTTCGAGCGCTGTGCTGCGACCCGGTCAAGCTGTGCATTCCACTATCCTCCCTGGTCAGACACTGGCTTGGCTGGTCAACCAAAACCCAAGCCTGCGGCGGCCGAGAACCGCTAGAGTAGCGTTCGACCAGCTGTACAACGACTCAACGACAATCCGGCGACTTTCTCGTCTTTGACTTGACGGAAGTCGGTTTTCGTTCAATCCCGGTTGCCCCTGGCTTTCGGAGACCACAGCAGGACAACGAAGCAAGCACCTGGACAACCGTTTGCTGACAATGGCCAGCGACAATGAACGGTTATTCGCCGCGGTAACGCGGTGCCCGTTTCTCCATGAATGCGCTCACTCCTTCACGGTAATCGTCGCTGTTACCGAGTTCACGCATGTAATCGCGTTCGAGATCCAGTTGCTGTTCCAGGGTGTTCAGCCGACCGGCGCGCATCGCCTGACGGGTACGGACCAGGGCCTTGGTCGGCGCCAGCGCCAGTTGTCCAGCGAGACGGTCGATCGTCGTGACGAACTCGGCATCTTCGACGCACGACCAGATCAATCCCCAGGCGGCCGCTTGTTCGGCAGACAGTTTGTCGCCAAGCAGCGCCAGACCCATCGCCCGGGCCACGCCGATCCGTTGCGGCAGCACGTACGTGCCTCCGGTGTCGGGAATCAGGCCGATCTTGCTGAACGACTGGATGAAGGAGGCCGAACGGCAGGCGATGACCAGATCGCAGGCCAGCGCCAGATTGGCACCGGCACCGGCAGCTACGCCATTGACCGCACAAATCGTCGGCATCGGCAGAGTCTGCAGCGTCAGGACCAGCGGCTTGTAGTTGTTTTCGACGCTGGCACCGAGGTCGACCGGCGACTCACCGGGCAGCACGCTGCGGTCGGCAAGATCCTGACCGGCGCAGAACCCGCGCCCCGCACCGCTGAGTACGAAAACGCGCGCCGTTTTGTCCTGCGCCAAGCGCGCAAACGCTTCGCGAACTTCGGCATGCATCTGCTCGGTAAAACTGTTCAAACGGTCTGGACGGTTCAGCGTCAGCCGCGCCACCCCGTCGACCACCGAATAAAGAATTGTTTCAAAAGCCATGGTTCATCCTTCGCAATAACCGGCTCTGCCTGTCGGGAATCCAAATTCCCGACAGATGAAATCCGTTGGTGGAGAACAGCGACGTGCCGCTAGACACGCCGATACTCTGCCAGGACTGATGGAATCGACGGACGACGGCGTCCGTCGAGAGGGAATACGATCAGCGGCTCAGAGGTTGCGAATGAATCTACTGCGCGGCCCATCTGCGGCGTTGCCCACTCGCTCACTCCTCGCCTATCCACCGGACAGGTCTCGTCGTTCGCTCGTTTGCGCCTGGCATTTTGGCCTGCTCGTGACAACTCTTCTCAACCTCTCAGACGTGGTAACGGCGCTGGACCACGCGGAAACGATTGGCGACGAACGCCGCATCGGCATAACAGGTGGTTGCCGCCGGGTTGCCACCCGTGGCGTGGTAATCAGAGAACGCCGCCGACTGATTGACATAAATGGCACCGGTCAGATTGATCGACAACGCGACTTTGACTCGGCAGGTGGCCTCGGTCACGGCGTCGATGATCTCCTGCCGGGTCGAATAGACGCCGACGGTCAAAGCACCGTGCTCGCGTACCAGACGTTCGGACAAGGCGACCGCCGCGGCGCCATCGGCCGCGCGGACGACGAAACTGATCGGCCCGAAGCGTTCCTGCATGAAGGCGCTCTCGGCCGAGGCGTCACATTTGAGAATGATCGGCGTCCGCACCTCGGCAGCCGGGAATTCAGCATGCTCGATCTTGCGCGAGTCCACGACCACCTCGCCGAGCGTCGCGGCGTTGGCGATCCGGGCCAAGGTATCGGGCGATTGGATCGCGCCCAGGACGGCCGTCGCCACTTCCGGCTTGGCCAGCAGCGCTGTCACCGCGGCGCCGAGATCGGCCGCCACCTGATCGTAACTCTTGTGACCTTCATCGGTGTCGATTCCCGCCGCCGGAACGATGATCGCCTGGGTGGTGGTGCACATCTGTCCGGAATAGAGCGACAGGGTGAACGCCAGATTTCTGAGCATCGCCTTGTACGCATCGGTGGACTCGATGATCACGTTATTGACACCGGCCAGCTCGGCATAAAGTTGCGCCTGACGGCAGTTTTCATGCAACCAGTTGCCGAAAGCGTTGCCGCCGGTAAAATCGATCGACTTGACCGCCGGATGCGTGGCCAGCATTTGCGTCACGCTGCGCTTTTCGGTGACCGCCAGGGTGACCAGATTGGCGTCCAGACCGTTTTCAGCGAGAACCTCGCGAACGATGGCCACCGAAATCGCCGCCGGCAGGATGGCATTTTCATGCGGTTTGACGATCACCGCGTTGCCGGTGACCAGCGCGGCGAACAGTCCGGGATAGGTATTCCAGGTCGGGAAAGTACCGCAGCCGATGACCAGCGCGACGCCGTTGCCGACGATTTCGAAATGCTTGCGCAAGACCAAGGGCGGATTCTTGCCCTGCGGCTTCTCCCAGGTCGCTTCCGTGGGAACGAAAGCCATCTCGCGCCAGGCGTACGCCACCGCCTCCAGCCCGCGATCCTGCGCATGCGGGCCGCCGGCCTGGAAGGCCATCATCCAGCCTTGACCGGTGGTGAGCATCACCGCATGGGCGATCTCGAAACTGCGCCGGTTGATCCGTTGCAGCGCTTCCAGGCAGATGCCGACCCGACCTTCGGCGCCGACCTTCTGCCACGCCGGCATCGCCGCCAGCCCGGCATCGATCAGGGCCTGTGGATCGCATTCCGGATAGCTGACCGACAGATCGACACCGTACGGCGAACGTTCGCCGGCCACCCAGCCGGTCTGCCCGGGCATCTCCATGGCAAATGCTTTGCCGCGCAGGGCATCGACCGCCGCTTGTCCGTCCTGCATCGCCGTTTCGCCATACACCTTCGGGCTCGGCATTTCCGAATACGGCGACCAATATCCCCGGCTGCGGATGGCTTCGAGAGCGGCATCCAAAGTCGCACGGTGCTTTTCAAACAACGGGTGAGTCATAGTTCCTCCGCATGATCACGACATAATCACCCCGTCGTCGTCGGTTCGATCAGGGCAGTGGTTAGGCAAAACCGGACA
This sequence comes from Accumulibacter sp., assembly GCA_031732795.1. GTDB lineage: Bacteria > Pseudomonadota > Gammaproteobacteria > Burkholderiales > Rhodocyclaceae > Accumulibacter. Next base: position 20,899 of record JAVMKC010000045.1, read on the forward strand.
CGGCAGAAACGTTACAAAGAAGATAAAAGACTGTCAACGCCTTGTATCGATACCGAGATCCTCCTGACCAGCCAACTCGCACGGCTCGTCAACCGACTATCGCCACGTTTCAAAACAGCGCTACCAATCGGGTTGTTAGATGCAGATCAAAACATCCGACACGCTTTGCGTCAACCCTCCACCACAATCGGGGAAGAAAAATCTTGATACATAATTTGTTGACATATGTTAAATTTTTGTAACATTATCGCGCCATGCGGCGATTATGGAAATGATTTCCGGCAAGCGGGCGGCGTTCATCCTCCAGTTTCCGCGCTCGGCGCAGGCCGTCGTTCCGGGTCGCGAGACACAGCGCTTCGCGATCTGCTTGAACATTTTTTACATCTTGTCCCGCGTCGCCACCATTCGGGCAACGTGGAGACCCGTCACTCACTGAGAGGAAAGATTTATGTCCAAACACGAACGAATCGCCGGCACGATGGAACTGCCGACGCCTACCACTCAGCCGAACATTTTTCCTCTGAGCTGGCCGGCAAAGACCAAGAAACTCGAAGACATCTGGGATTCTTCGCTGCGCGAGGCCTGGGATCCCAAGAAATTGCCCTGGCAAACACTGGATTTGTCCAAGTACACCTGGGAGCAGCGCGAGGCGATTGCCTACTGGTGGACGATTCTTTCCGTCTTTGACGCCTCCGCGCCACCCGTTTTCGCGGCTGCGTTGATCAAGACCTACGAGGCCCATGAAGAGGAGGCCGTCAGACGCTGCTTTTTCTCGGTCACCCGCGACGAACAGAACCACGAGCAGTTGTGCGGCACGGCCATCACCCGGCTTCTCGAGCACCCGGACGTCCTGACCTATGTTCCGAAAACCGAAATCGGCCGCAAAGTGCAGAAAAATGCGCACTGGCTGTACTACAACGGTTCCCGTTACTGGGAAGGTTACAAGACGGCAGTTCCCAAATACAGTCTGGCCGTGTTGTTCAGCTCGTTCCTGATGGGTGAGATCGCCGCGGCGACCATCTTCCATCAAATGGCCAACCATTGCGTCGAACCGGTCTTCAAAGAGGCTTTCCGCAACGTCGGCCGTGACGAGGGACGCCATATGGCGATCTGCATGTCGTTGATGGAGCGTGATTATCCGAAACTGGACCTCGCGGACCGGCCGTTGATCACCAAGCAGATCCGCGCCGGCTTCCTGTTCCTGTCCGGTGTTCTCTTTGAACCGCCAGAGGCGTTCTGGGACATCCCGACCGACTTCATCGCCAATCAGCGCGAAGCGGAAGCGATCGCCCGTGCCGCCGGTTTCCACATTCCTGAATACGAAGCCAAAAAAGACAACTGGCGCAACGCGATGCTCAACCTCAAGGGCGTACTCGATAAATTCGACATCCCGTTCCCGGCGATTCCCGAAGTCGGCATCACTGGCGAAGAAATCCGTGATGTCGACATGGAAGACATTATCCCGGTATTCTGATCGTCTAGCCGTTCAAGGGCAGGACGGCTCGCTGGCGAGCCGTCTTTCGTTTTCAACCGATCGCGTGAGTTGCCATGAAACATATTCGTTTGCACCCCTCGGGACATATCGTCGAATGCCAGGAAGGTAGCGCCGTTCTTGAAGCGCTGGAGGCAGCCGGTTACGCCCTGCCGAACAACTGCCGTGCCGGTGCCTGCGGCGAATGCAAGGTCAAGGTGCTGAGCGGCACCTTCGACCAGGGTTTCGTTCTCGACATGGCCCTTTCCCAGCAGGAACGCCACGAAGGCTACGGGCTGATGTGCATGGCCAAGCCGATTTCCGACGAACTGGTCATCGACTGGGGAACCGAGGACGCACAACCCAAACTGTTTCCACCACGCGAAAACCAGGAATTCATCGTCGTCGACCGCTTCATGCGCACCTCGCGAATCATGGAATTGCGTTTGCGGCCGCTGGGCACGCCGATGCGCTACTGGCCCGGCCAGTACCTGATGCTCGGCGACCCGGCAGCCGGTATCCCGCCGCGATGCTATTCAATCGCCAACGCGCCGCGCCCGGATGGCGAGATCAGTCTGCAAATCACCCGCGTGGACGACGGACAAACCAGCGCCTGGGTGCATAGTCATCTGAAAGTCGGCACGGCGATCAAGATTTCCGGCCCATACGGCACCTTCATCGGCGATCCCTCGGTCGATGCACCGGTGTTGTGCATCGCCGCCGGTTCCGGTCTGGCGCCAGTTCTGGCGCTTGCCGACGCCGCGCTGCGTCGCGGCTACAGCCAGCCGGTAACCTTGCTGTTTTCAGCGCGGACCAGCGCCGATCTGTACGACTCGGGACTGATGGCTTGGTGGCAAGCCAAACATCCCAGCTTCCGCTATCTCTATACCTTGACCCGCGAGGCGCACGACGGTCTGTCCGGGCGGGTACCGACGATCCTGCCATCTCTATTCACCGACCTGTCGGCTTTCTCGATCTTCATCGCCGGCAGTCCGGAATTCGTCGACGATTGCTCACTGGCCGTAAAAAGGCTGGGCGCCAAGCCGAAGATGATCCACAGCGAAGGCTACTACCCGCAGCAACGGCCAATCACGCCGCCAGCCAGTCACATGGTCTCGCTGCAGACCACGGATCACTGAGCACCGGTGACAGAACTAACGCAGCCGGCCGGTCGTCCGGCGGGGCGGTGCCCCCGGATCGCCGACGACCATCGATTTTTTCCATCGATCGAATCCGCCCGGATGGGTCACGCACGTCATGGAGAAGACGGCATTGACATCCGGCAGCAGAATCGGGCCCGCCTCTTTGGGCGGCCATGCGCTCGGATTCAAAATACACCATACCGATCAATACGTTGAATTTTGCGCACTGCGAACGCGGTGAGCGATTCAGCGGCGACGGGTCATTCGACCCGCTAGCGGCAAAGGAGGGGCGCCTATGTAGAGAGCAACGAAATCGTTCAGATTGGCTGGAAACCATCATCAATTTCATGAGTGAGGCACGAATTCGCGTTCAAACATCTCGATTCCAACAGAGGAGACAAGAGTCCCATGTCCACCGACACCACCTATGGAAGGATAGTCAACCATCCGCGTTACGCTGAATTGGTTGGCCGTCGCAAGCGCTTGGCCTGGTTATTGGCCGGCTGTACTCTCGGCGTATTTTTTTCGTTTGTCCTGATCATCGCTTTTAGTCCGAGCATTTTGGCCACCCCCGTCTCGGCATCTGGAGTAACGACGATTGCCGTACCGATCGGCGTGGCGATGATCGCTTATTTCTGGATCCTCACCGGTATCTACGTCCGCCGGGCCAGCCGGGATTTCGACGGTTTGACCGATCAGATCATCCGGGAGGCGCTGAAATGAAAGGACGGCTACTTCAATCAGTCGGCGCATTGATCCTGGCCGCCGTTACCGGACTGGCATTCGCCGCCCCGGAAAGCAAAGGGCAAACCGCCAACATTCCAGCGATCGCCATGTTCCTGCTCTTCGTCGGCATTACTCTCGGAATCACCTATTGGGCCGCCAAGCGGACCAAGACGGCTTCCGACTACTATGCCGCCGGCGGAGGAATCACCGGCACGCAGAACGGCTTCGCCATCGCCGGCGACTTGCTCTCCGCCGCCACCTTGCTCGGCATCAGCAGCCTGATCTACGCCAAGGGCTACGACGGTTTCCTGTACTGCCTGTGCCTGATCGTCGCTTTTCCGATGATTCTGTTCATCATGGCCGAGCGGCTGCGCAACCTGGGACGCTACACCTTCGCGGATGTCACCTCGTTCAGATTGTCGCAACGTCCGGTGCGGACCACGGCGGCGATCAGTTCCTTGACCGTGGTCATCTTCTATCTGATCGCTCAGATGGTTGGCGCGGGTCAGGTGATCAAGCTCCTGTTCGGCATCGAGTACTGGATCGCCGTCGTCGCCGTCGGCGTACTGATGGTCATCTATGTCACTTTCGGCGGCATGCTGGCCACCACCTGGGTGCAGATCGTCAAAGCGGTGCTGTTGATCTTGGGCGGAACGGTCGTCGCTCTGCTGGCGTTCTCGAAATTCGGTTTCAGCTTCGAGACGCTGGCCAGTAAAGCGGTGGCGGTACATAAGGACGGGATCAAGATCCTGGCGCCGGGCGTGATGTTCGCCGATCCGGTCTCCGCGGTTTCACTGGCGCTGGGGATGGTCTTCGGCACCGCCGGTCTGCCGCATATCCTGATGCGCTTCTTCACCGTCCCGAACGCCGTCGAATCCCGCAAGAGCGCTTTCGTCGCCACCGGTCTGATGGGCTTCTTCTTCCTGATGATCGGTCTGATCGGCTTGTCAGCGGTGGTCCTGGTCGGCACCGATCCGCAATACTTCGAAGGCGGAACCATCGGCGGCAAGCTGCTCGGCGGCGGCAACATGCCTTCGATGCACCTGGCGCACGCGGTTGGCGGCAACCTGTTGCTCGGCTTCATGGCCGCGGTGGCTTTCGCGACCATTCTGGCGGTGGTTTCCGGGCTGGCACTCGCCGGGGCTTCGGCGATTTCCCATGACATCTACGCCAACGCCATCAAAAAGGGTACGGCCACCGAGCAGGAGGAAATCCGCGTCTCGAAAACCGCCTCGCTGGGTCTCGGTATCCTGGCGGTGGTGCTGGGGATCATGTTCGAGAAGCACAACCTCGCCTTCCTGTCCGGTTTGACGCTCGGCATCGCCGCCTCGGCCAACTTCCCGGTGTTGATCCTGTCGATGTACTGGAAAGGATTGACCACCCGCGGCGCGGTGCTCGGCGGTCTGGCGGGACTGATTTCGGCACTGGCGCTGGTAGTCTGTTCGAAGGCCGTCTGGGTAACCGTCCTCGGCAACCCGGCGCCCTTGTTCCCGTACGAACAACCGGCTCTGTTCTCGATGCCGCTGGCCTTCTTCATCGCTTGGCTAGCGTCAGTGCTCGACACCAGTGAATCCGCGGCCCGGGAACGTGCCGCTTTCGCTGAGCAGGACGTCCTGGCCGAAACCGGGTATCACCGCAAAGCCGGTCAGCCGGTGGCGCAGCATTGAGTGTTCGCTTTGTCGCAGAAAGCACTGGCTGCCAGGCAGCCGGTGCTTTTCCGATGACGTTTTTAGAGATGAATTTCCCGGCTGATCGCCGAGGAAAGCCCGTTTCAGACGGCCGATAAGGTCGATAACAGATCGTCTTCGGCAAAACGGGAAGCGAAAGCCGGTTGCGGCGGCGGACAGGCCGCACCGTCGGCGGTGCGCAACACACGGTCCAGGTGGCGTTCGGCAGGCGTCAACAGCCGGCGGTACAGGTCTTTGCACAACAGACGGGCCGACTCACCGGGCCAATCGTCGGGCAACAATTGTTCGGGAAGCTCCGGGTCGCGCAACAGCAGGCGCCGATAATCATGAATCAACAGCAAACGCAGCAAAAACGCGTCCTCATCGCTGGCACTCGCCAACGCCTCGCCGCGGACTTCGGCCAGCACCGGCGTATATGTGCTGACAAATTCGGCATAATCCTGCGCCATTTCGCGCAAATCCCAGGCTCGCGAAACCAGATCGGCGTTGCCGGCGGTACCGACCAGGCTGGTATCAGTAGCAACCAGCGGCATCAGTCCGGACAACAGGCTGCCCAGTCCTTCGACGAGCAGCGCATCGAAAACGCTCGCCAAGTCGGCACTCGGATGGACGAAACATTCGGCACCCAGGACGCCGAAACCCTGCCAGAACAGCGCCCGCCGCAGAATGTCCCGATCTTTCTGCGAAAAAGCGCCGAGCACCAGAATCTGCCGCCAGCGATGATCCCAATCCGGCGCGCGAGCGGCGTAAATCTGTCGGGCGGCATCGGTGCAGCGGCGTTCGCCCGAAGCGGTCAGCCGATACTCGCTGCGTCGACCCGACGACTCGCTGTACAACCATTCGTCCTTGGTCAGCCGGAAAACAGCGGTACGCACCGAGCGCTCGTTGACACCCAGCGGCGCGAGCAGACGAATCAGACTGCCGACCCAAGCGCCGCTGGCACGCGGCAGGACGGCGTCTCCGAACAACGAGATCAGCAAGGAGCCGGTATGGACTCGTTTCTGACAACTGAAATCAGCGATTCGCCTACGAATGGTTGCCGCCATCGGCTATCTTCACGGAATTGGGCGGGGAATGACCAACGACTGTACTCGGCGTCGTGCGTCAAATGACGGTCTGCTGCGCCGGGCTGGTCCAAAAAAACGCGATATGATACGCCTATCGACGGTGGGCGGCTTATTTCGTGCCATCTGGCAGGATTGGTCTTGATGGATAGACCATTCGATCGACGACATCGCCTGAAAATGCATGACGATGACGTGACACCGCCACCAGATCGGTCACCTCTCGATCGGATCGACCGAAAGCGCAGAGCAACGTCGAGAGAGGGTGCCGCTCGCCACGGACTGCCCGGCCAAAAGCGTCGGCGAATCGCGCAGAACAGCGGACAAAATCCGCATCCGCCGCCCGCGCCGGCCGACGGCCAAAGTCACCCAATTAACCTCCGCCACTTTTTCATTCTTTCCGACAGTCGCGCCTGAACTTTTTTCCCGGCATCCGTTTCACAGATTCTTCGAAAGGAATCCGCATGTCCAAATCGACGTTTCCCGATCGTGACACCCCCGAAGCCCTCCTGCTCGCCGAGCAAACCGCCGAAGCGATGTATCAGCGCGATGCCGCGCTCAAGCTGATCGGCATTCGCATCAAAGCCATTCGTCCAGGATATTCGTTGATGGCGATGTCCGTCCGGCCGGACATGACCAATGGCCACCACATCTGTCACGGCGGCTATCTGTTCACCCTGGCCGATACGGCGTTTGCCTACGCCTGCAACAGTTACAACCGCAACACTGTCGCTTCGGCATGCCATATCGATTTTCTCACCCCGGCGCGCGAAGGCGAGGAATTGGAGGCGGAATGCGTCGAACGCTCGCTCTCCGGGCGCACCGGCGTTTACGACACGACGATCCGCAATCGCGACGGACAGGTGATCGCCTTGTTCCGTGGTAAATCGTACCGCATCGCCGGCGAAGTGATCACCGGCTTGGCCGCCGAGGATCAACGACCGGAGTCGAATCCGGTGGCGCGAGGCAAATTCGAAGGCAATCCCCAGTAACCCTGCGGGATCGTTGCCCTCTCCGACCGAGCCCCCCGCCACCCTCCCCAAACGGTGATCACCGCAACTGAATGAACGAACTACCGTCGCCCGCGCTCGCTCCCGCCGAAGAGGCGCAGACAGCGCATGACACCGAAACGGTGATCCTGATTCACGGGCTCTGGACCCCGGCGTTGGTCTTTGCCTTGCACAGTCACTGGCTGAAGGGTCGGGGCTACCAGACGCGGCGTTTCGGCTATCACAGCGTTCGCGCCAGCTTGTCGGAAAACGCCGCCCATCTGAAAGCCTTCATCGCCCTGACCGACGCCGAAACCATTCATCTGGTCGGCCACAGCCTGGGCGGCCTGATCATCCTCGAAATGCTGCTCGACGACGCCGATCCGCGCCTGCGACGGGCGGTTCTGCTCGGAACCCCCTGCCACGACAGCTACTGCGGCCGTCAACTGATCGATCTGCCATTACTCCCGTCGCTGCTCGGCTTATCGACCATGGAATGGCTGTCGCGCGGTCCGACGACCCGCTCGGTAGCCGGATCGGCGGTCGACATCGGAGTCATCGCCGGAACCCGCAGCGTTGGCCTGGGCCGCGTGGTCCCGGATTTGCCCCTGCCCAACGACGGCCTGGTCGTCGTCGAAGAAACACGCTTGGTCGGCGCCGCCGATTTCATCACCCTGCCCGTCGCGCACTCGGAAATGCTCGCCTCGCGCCTGTGCGCTGAACAGATCGCCGCTTTTCTCGAAAGCGGCCGCTTCATCCACCCAGAGACGGAGGAGTGAATGGACGGCTTTTACGTTTGGCAGTGGCGTCTGCGCAATGCAATGTCATATTCCGTTGATTGGTGGTGCAATGATGGAGGGGTGTTAATGGCTGTATTGGCGAATCAGGCCGGGGGCACGGCGAAGACGAGATACCGGCCTGTTTCGCCAATACAGCCATGTCATCATTTCACCACCAATCAACAGACCTCGATGCCGTTGTCTCCGGGCGACTCGACACCCGCCCCAGAAATCGCCTCGCTTGGATGCACCCCGCCGAACTCTTGATGCCGAACGACTTTAGCTTCGGGCGCCAGTATCATCGAGTCGTTACCGTTCGACCTTTAAACCGCCTTTCATATCAACGCGTTGTGTCGTCAATCGCAAAAAAACGCTTCAGATCTTCCTTTTCCGGCAAGATATACATAACGGCTTTGGTGCGACCAAAAGTGGGCTGAAGGTAACGGTCGTAAAATTTGGCCGGTACGTTGATACATCCGTACGAAATGCGGTTGTCGAGCGGAGTTGCCGATACCAGACGTTCCAGACGGCGTTCCTCCGGACGATTGGCGCGAACTCGGTGCATCGACACCGCGGCATCGTAATCGACCCAGACGATGTCCTCGTTCTGAAGATTCCTCCCCGGTTCAGTCAACGAAAGGCAATGCAACCCTCTTTCTGTAAATAATCCGTGGCGATTCCATCGAGATAGGTA
>JAVMKC010000046.1:0-29035 GCA_031732795.1 Accumulibacter sp.
GTTGGGCCACGGGACGTAAAACGCTCGCGCTGGCTGCGCGACGAACGGAAGCGGTTTCCGGCAAGGCGTCCCTGCCCGGCACGCGAGGCCACCGGCACGAAAGCCCGCGCGGTCGCCGGCTGACGACGACCGCCCACCACGCCGCCGCGTCAGCCGCTGCCGCGCCGCGACCGGCGACCGCCGCGCCGGACCGCGTGCCGCGAAGAGAACGAATGCTCAAGCGCTTTCCTCCCGAAAGGCCCAACGCAAAAGTCAGCGGCGCCGGCACGGCGTCCGCTGGACTGCCGGCCGGGTTCGGCGGCAAAGGAGAAACTATGAGCATGGCGCAGCGATACGCGAGCTACCTTGAACGTGAAAGCCACAAGGCCGCGACGCCGGTAAAAGCCGAGGCGATGCGGCAGGCGGCAAACAAGTTGTATGAATTGGAAAGAGAAACGCACCGTCTGCGCGGACTACTGGAAGAGGCAAGCGCAGTGATCGAGGCCGCCCGCGACGTGGTGGCATGGGACTGGCGCGAGAACGATAGCGATTGCGTGGCGGACATGAAGGCGCTCCCGATGGCGCTGGATGATTTGACGCCGAACGATTAGCTCAGCGGCGCAGCCTTAGCGGAGTCCGCTGGAGCGCTATGTTGGGCTGCCACAATCGATATAGACTCACATCTGGCCTGAATTGTATCCGCAGATAGGTCTGCTCCGCAGTCCCACTCGATAAAATATTTACCGTTGTAAAGTCGTTCGAACTCGGTTTTGTTACTTAATGGCGAAAATACTTCTGAGCCGAGATAGGGTTTTACATCAAATAATCCACTTTTTCCATCTTCAAATCTGATGTAAAGAATAAAATTCTCCTGTGGAATGACTTCTGCAATACTCATTGGTCAAGCCCTCTAATTGGGAATGGTTTTTTGCCGTTAACGGCCAATTGCCAGTCAGCCAACAAATCATCTTGGTGTATATCAATCCAGGCTACAACCAGTTTATGTTTCCTCGGTGGAAGCTCCCCTGCCAAAACGGTTCCATCAAGAATTGAGTAAACTGCTACTTGGCCTTGATAGTCGGCGTGAATGTGGGGCACGTTGTGCGTGTCCGTGTCATAGAAAAACATTCGAATAAGAATTCCATAGAACATTGAAATTGTTGGCATGACGCTTTTTTTATTACGCCCAACGTCTTAGGCCGGGTAACAGGTTAAAGGACAGATGTCTTTGTTGTCTTTTGTGCATGATCACTGCCTTTCTTGGGTCTTCTTTTCTTTACCGCATCTTTCACAACGAAAGGTGGTTTCTTCTGCATAAACGGTATAAGTTACACCATAATCTGGGTCTGGTTGAAAGTTACTATCAAGATAAAGTGCACCTGGGTCAGCGTTTGGATTTACCAGTTCCTCACCAATAGCTACGTTCTCTTTGCCTATTAGCTCATAATCGTGTTGAAGCGTTAGGCATCGTCTGCATGCGCATGATGGATCCAAATCATGTCCTATAGTTTCGCAATACTGTCTTCTCTGGAGTTCGCGCTGATTACTATCTTCAGTTAAATGCTGGAGACGATTAATCTCTAATTGGCTATTCCACAATCTATAACGAAGAGCTTTAATATACAAAAATGTTGCGATGATGCATGTGATTAAGCTACCGATCAGAAAAAGTGGATGATCAATCAAAAAGAATTTAAGAGAATTAATCATCAAAGTCTCCTAGGAATGCCCAACGCTTAGCTTGAGGGGCGGCCGGAGCCCAAAGGGCGGAGGGAACCGAGAAGCGTAGCTTCTCGGCCGTCCCCTCGAAGCGCCTGTTGGGCAGCGCTATGAATCAGCGGCTTGAAAGCTCAATTTGATACTCAAGGTCGGCGCACGTTGTTCCCCGGAAGTAAGTGAAGACTGTCCAGCGCACCATATTCCGTACCTCAGGCGAGTACCAGTACTTGTAGGTGGCTTGATCGCTGTTGCCTGTCTGTTGGTTCTTCCATCTACCCTCGCAAACGATTGGCGAAACGTCGAATTCCTGTTGGCCAACCTTGAGCCGCTCATTGCCTCCGGCCTTACATGTGAGGTTTGTGAGCACGTTACCACTACGAAGGGTCGTATCCCATGACCTGCCCTCTTGAATCGGGAAGTTGAAGACATCAGAGCGAAGGATTTCGCTGCCGTCCTTGACGTTGAATGCTAGATCCTTCCCATAAGAGAGATTGAACTTTGCTCCTTCTCGCGGCCCGGTAATCTCGGCTTTATAGCCAGACTCTGTGACCTCCGTAACTGTTTGGCTTTGCTTTGCGCCAGTGTTGATACCGTTGGTGCACGTATCGCGAGGGTTCACGCGAACGCCCCAAACCCAACTGTCGCCGACTTTATGCAGTGGCGCGTCAATCGCATCTGCCGCGTAGACAAAACATGACGTGGCAAGAAGAAGTGCGCTCGCAATCATGGTTAACAATCTACGCATAATCTAATCTCTTCAAAGGTTGATGAAATATGCCCAACGTTGAGGTAACCGGCACGACGCAGCAAGCCAGCCAGGCCGTGCGGCCGAGACTTGACCAAGGCGGCCGCATGGCCTGGCTGGCTTGCTGCGGCGTGTCCGGTTAACCGCTGGGTTAGGCGGCGCGGTGAGCGAAGGCACGGCAGCAAGGGCCAGATGAACAACTCAAGGGGTCAGGTCTTCCATTTAAGCATTTCCGATTTACGAGCCTGCGATACGACTGATGGTTGAATAATGGACCTCGCAGGCTGCTATCGGGTTCCATTATTCGACCAATAGTCGTGGTTGGGGTGGAGTATTCCGAGATCTGACCCCAGAGCGTGTGCGTGTGGCTTCATTTTGCCCGACCGGCTTTGACGAACCGGCGGTCGACTCTTGGCCGATGATTTAAAAGCGTACCGCACTCCATCGACTTCCAGATTACCGGTCCAATACCAACCGCCGCGAAGCAGGAATTCTCCGCGGCGGTTGCCAATCTCAATGGGTGATCAGGGCTTGTATTCCAGGCGATTCGTTGGCGGTGGAGCCGACTCCAGCGGCTACCGGCTCGGCGGGTAGCGGTTCTGGACGGCGTTCCAAGGCCGACTCGAGGACTTGATCGATCCAGCGAACCGGGATCAACTCGAGCTTGTTTTTGATGTTGTCCGGAATCTCTGCCAAGTCGCGGGTGTTTTCTTCGGGAATCAATACCCGTGCCAGACCGCCACGGACCGCGGCCAGCAGTTTTTCTTTCAGGCCGCCAATCGGCAGGACTTCGCCACGCAAGGTGATTTCGCCGGTCATCGCCACGTCGCAACGAACCGGGATGCCGGTGAGTACCGAAACCAGTGCCGTGCAGATGCCGACTCCTGCTGATGGGCCATCCTTGGGAATGGCGCCTTCAGGCAGGTGAATGTGGATATCGCTTTTCTGGTAGAAGTCCTGATCGATTCCCAGCGACTGTGCGCGTTTGCGCACTACCGACAAGGCGGCTTGCACGGATTCCTGCATTACTTCGCCGAGTTTGCCGGTGGTGGTAGTTTTGCCTTTACCCGGCAAGACCACCGATTCGATGGTCAGCAGCTCGCCGCCGACTTCGGTCCATGCCAGACCGGTGACTTGTCCGACTTGATTCTCGCGCTCGGCGACACCGAAATTGTAGCGTCGAACGCCGAGGAATTTGTCGAGGTTACGGGCGCTGACAGCGACTTTATGCTGACTTTTACGCAACAGCAGTGTCTTGACGACTTTGCGACAAATCTTGGAGATATCCCGCTCCAGCGAACGCACACCGGCTTCACGGGTGTAGTAGCGGACGATATCGCGTAGCGCACTTTCGGCGACGGTCAGCTCTGTTGTCCGCAAGCCGTTGTTTTTCATTTGTTTTGGCAGCAGATAGCGCTGGGCGATGTTAACTTTTTCGTCCTCGGTGTATCCCGAGAGGCGGATCACTTCCATCCGGTCGAGCAGCGGTGCCGGGATGTTCAAGGTATTGGCGGTTGCCACGAACATCACTTCCGAGAGGTCGTATTCGACTTCGACATAGTGGTCGACGAATGTCGAGTTCTGTTCGGGGTCGAGCACTTCCAGCAGCGCCGAGCTGGGATCGCCGCGGAAATCCTGTCCCATCTTGTCGACTTCGTCGAGCAGGAACAAGGGATTTTTGACGCCGATCTTGCTCATGTTCTGCAGGATTTTGCCGGGCATCGAGCCGATATAGGTCCGGCGATGACCGCGAATCTCGGCTTCGTCGCGCACGCCGCCGAGACTCATGCGGACGAACTTGCGCCCGGTCGAGCGGGCGATCGATTGGCCCAGCGAGGTTTTGCCGACTCCGGGAGGCCCGACCAGGCAGAGAATCGGCGCCTTCAACCGGTCGACGCGTTGTTGAACGGCCAGATATTCGATGATCCGTTCCTTGACTTTTTCGAGTCCCCAGTGGTCGGCATCGAGAATTTTTCCCGCCGCGGCCAGATCCTTGCTGATCCGTGTCCGCTTGCGCCAGGGAAGAGCGGTCAGGGTTTCAATGAAATTGCGGACGACGGTGGCTTCGGCGGACATCGGCGACATCAACCGCAGTTTGCGGAACTCGGCCATCGCCTTGGCCTGTCCTTCCTTGCTCATCCCGGCGAGCTTGATCTTCTTCTCCAGCTCTTCGAGATCGGCACCGTCCTCGCCCTCGCCGAGTTCCTTCTGGATCGCTTTGACCTGCTCATTGAGGTAGTACTCGCGCTGGCTTTTTTCCATTTGCCGTTTGACTCGGCCGCGGATGCGCTTTTCGACCTGCAGGATGTCGATTTCGGATTCGATTTGTGCCAGCAGACGTTCGATCCGCGCGCGGACGTCGAAAATTTCGAGAATTTCCTGCTTCTGCTCCAACTTCAACGGCAAATGCGCGGCGATGGTGTCGGCCAAACGACCCGGTTGTTCGATACCGGCGATCGAGGTCAAAATCTCGGGCGGAATTTTTTTGTTCAGCTTGACGTATTGGTCGAACTGGGCGATCACGGCGCGGCGCAGCGCTTCGATTTCATGATTGACGCCGTCTTCAACCAATACCGGGCGGGCAGCGGAGAAGAACATTGCGTCGCGGGCGTTGATCGAGTCCAGGCGGGCGCGCTGGACGCCTTCAACCAACACTTTGACCGTTCCGTCGGGCAATTTGAGCATCTGCAGAATGTTGGCCACGCAGCCGACACTGTACAGATCCTCGGCTTCCGGCTCGTCTTTGACAGCCGATTTCTGGGCGACGAGCAGGATGCTTTTGGCCGCTTCCATCGACACTTCGAGCGCGCGGATCGATTTTGGCCGCCCGACGAACAGCGGGATGACCATGTGCGGGAAGACGACGACGTCGCGCAATGGCAGCAACGGCAGTTCGACCGACTCGGCAGACAATTTAGGGGGTGCAGACATTCGTTGGTGCCCTCAAGGTAAAAGTCCATGCCCACATGGGGGCATGAACCCATATTTCAAGCTGCTGGCTACGATGAGTTGATCAGTTGCCGCCGGAAACCTTGGGGTGATCCGCGTAAATCAGGAGCGGCTGGCTATCGCCGACGATCACATTCTCGTCGATCACCACTTCTGTGACGTTTTCCATACTGGGAAGTTCATACATCGTATCCAACAGCACTGCTTCAAGGATAGACCGTAAACCGCGGGCACCGGTCTTACGGTCGAGGGCTTTTTTGGCGATGGCCGTCAACGCTGCTTGGCGGATTTCGAGATCGACTCCCTCCATGGCGAAAAGCTTTTGATATTGTTTGACCAGGGCATTCTTCGGTTCGACGAGAATCTGCACCAGCGCGGCGGTCGACAGTTCTTCCAGAGTGGCGATGACCGGCAGGCGGCCGATCAATTCGGGAATCAGCCCGAATTTGATCAAATCCTCGGGTTCGACGGTGCGCAGCACTTCACCGATGCCTTTCTTGTCGTCCTTGCTCTTGACCTCGGCGCCGAAGCCCATTCCGCCGCCTTCGGAGCGTTTGCGGATCACTTTTTCGAGCCCGTCGAAAGCACCGCCGCAAATGAACAGGATGTTGGTGGTGTCCACTTGCACGAAATCCTGGTTGGGGTGTTTGCGTCCGCCTTGCGGTGGCACGGAGGCGATCGTTCCTTCGATCAGTTTGAGCAAGGCTTGTTGCACGCCCTCGCCGGAAACGTCGCGAGTGATCGACGGGTTGTCGGATTTGCGGGAAATTTTGTCGATTTCGTCGATGTAGACGATGCCGCGCTGCGCTTTTTCAGTGTCGTAGTCGGCTTTCTGCAACAGTTTCTGGATGATGTTTTCGACATCTTCGCCGACATAACCGGCTTCGGTCAGCGTCGTCGCGTCGGCCATCACGAAAGGAACATCCAGTGTGCGAGCCAAGGTTTGTGCGAGCAGGGTCTTGCCTGAGCCAGTGGGACCGATCAGGAGAATATTGCTCTTGGCCAGTTCGACGTCTTCATTGGTCTTTCCGTAGTGACGCAGGCGCTTGTAGTGGTTGTAGACCGCCACCGACAGGATGCGCTTGGCCTGGTCCTGGCCGATCACGTATTGATCGAGCAGGGCGGCTATCTCTTTCGGGGTTGGCAGATCGCTTTTGCCGCCCTTGCCACTCTGTTCTCCGGCGACCTCGTCGCGAACGATATCGTTGCAGAGATCGATACATTCGTCGCAAATGAACACCGAGGGTCCGGCAATCAGCTTCTTGACCTCGTGCTGACTTTTGCCGCAGAACGAGCAGTACAGCAGTTTTTCACTGCCACTTTTCTTTTCCGACATTTTCGGGCTACCTTTTTGTCAAGCCGTACCGCAATATCTGGACCGGGAATCAACCTGCCTCGCGCTTGGCGAGCACCTTGTCGATCAAGCCGTAGTCCGCGGCTTCGTTGGCGGAGAGAAAATTGTCGCGGTCGGTATCCCGCTCGATGCGCTCGACCGACTGGCCGGTGTGGTGGGCCATCAGTTCGTTGAGCTTGGCACGCAGGGCCAGAATTTCCTTGGCATGAATGGCGATATCCGAGGCCTGGCCCTGGAAACCGCCCATCGGCTGATGGATCATGACCCGTGAATTGGGCAGGGCAAAGCGTTTGCCCTTTGTTCCGGCAGCCAGCAGGAAAGCGCCCATTGAAGCGGCCTGGCCCATGCACAGCGTCGACACATCGGGCTTGATGAACTGCATGGTGTCGTAGATCGACAAACCAGCCGAAACCGAACCGCCTGGTGAATTGATATAAAAATGAATATCTTTGTCTGGATTCTCCGCTTCGAGAAATAGCAATTGCGCCACCACCAGATTGGCAGTGACGTCGTTGACGGGACCAATCAGAAAGACGACCCGCTCCTTGAGCAGGCGCGAATAGATGTCATAGGCTCGTTCGCCACGTCCGCTCTGCTCGATGACCATCGGCACCAGGCCCAGAGCCTGGGGTTGCCAATCGCTTGGGTGATCCATGTGCATCGTTTCTCCTGTGGCGCACGGCGCCGTTTTTCCGGCCGGGGTCAGGATGATGGCTGTCCCATCAACTCCTCGAACACGGCTGACTGGTCCTCCACCTTGGCCTGGCTCAGCACCCAGTCGACCACGTTTGCTTCGACGGCTGCTCCTTGGACCTCTTCGAGGCGTTCCGGTTGCGCATAGTACCAGCCGATCACTTCTTCCGGATGCTCATAACTTTGCGCAGCTTCCTGAACCAGGGCGCGCACTTGCTCAGGCTTGGCCTGCAGCGAGTGTTCCTGAACGATGGCGGCAAATAACAAACCGAGGCTGACCCGCCGCGTGGCCTCTTCGGCAAACCACTCGCGCTGCATCGGCATATCCTTGATTTTCACGCCGTTTTGCTCCATCTGCTGGCGCATCATCTGCATCATGTGTTCGATTTCATGATCGACCAGCACGTTCGGCACCGGGATGGAGTGCTTTTGCAGCAGAACATCCATCACCTGCCTAGTCACGCGTGTCTGCAAACGCTTTTTGACCTCACGCTGCAAGTTCTGTTCGATTTCCGCACGCATCTGGTCGAGGCTGCCATCGACGACACCCAGAGCTTTGGCGAAATCGGCATCCACTTCCGGAAGAATCGGCTGACAGACTTCCTTGAGCGTCAATTCGAAAATTACCTCTTGTCCGGCCAGTTCCTTGGCGAAATAGTCGGCAGGAAAGGTCAGATCGAAAGATTTACTGTCGCCGGTAGCGGCGCCGATCACCGCAGCTTCGAAATCGGCGAGCATTTTGCCTTCACCGAGCACGAAACGGAAATCCTTGCCTTGGCCGCCAGCGAAGGGCTCACCATCTTTTTTGCCCAGGAAATCGATCGTTACCTGATCTCCCGTTGCTGCTGCGCGGCTGACCGGCTCGTAGCGTACGCGTTGTTTGCGGAGGATTTCGAGGGTGCCATCAACCTCGGCGTCACCGATCGAAAGTGTCGGGCGCTCGATGGTGACATCGGACAAGTCGGCTAGTTGAATTTCAGGAAAAACCTCGAAGATGGCGGTGAATTCGACGTGTGTCTCGCTACCGGTCTTGGCTTCGATCCGTGGGTTGCCGGCGACGCGCAGTTGCTGCTCGCTGACCGCCTCGCTGAAGCGGCGTCCCAGGAGGTCGGAGAGGGCATCGCTGCGGGCGTCGTGGCCATATTGCTGACGGATCAGGTTTGCCGGCACCTTACCGGGACGGAAGCCGGGCATCTTGGCGTTTTTGCCGAGCCGCTTCAGGCGCTGATCGACATCCTTGTCGAGGTCGGCGATGGCCACCGACAGATCCAGACGGCGCTCGAGAGGATTGACGATTGGGGCGTCGGTGTCGGAGTGGGTGGCATTCGTTTCCATAACAATCCTTGTGATCAGGCTCGAAGGTGGTTGAAACCAAGCGTGGCGGAAAAACCAGCCCGGCTGGAAAAAGTCCAGTCTTCGCAGACCCCGGGTGGTCGATATGAGGATCTGCGAAAGCGGTGTGGAATTGGGGATGGCTTACAGCCTATCGTTTTCAATGCGCTGTTTGTTCGGTGTTTTTTGACAAAAATACAATTGACACGGCAGCCAGCGAGCCTTGTTGAAGATACTTTTAGCAATCCGTTCCTGCGCAGCAAAAGGGCGAAATTCTACAACATTAATTGCTGTCTCGAAACTCCCGTCAGGCCGCCGCCCGCTCGCGGGCAAATCGTCAACCGTCGCTGCCGGAGGAATGAAAGCATTGAACGGGATTAGCCGATAACCATTCGATCATCGTCGGTGGCCAAGGTGGACGAGCGGCATTGATGGCGGAGGTTGTCCGACGCTGTGGATTATCGATGGCGCATTGCTGGCAAGCGTTGCGGATTAAACGTCCAGCCCGTATGATCGGCCAGGAAATATTCGGGCTGTATCAGGGTTGGTTGTCGAATTTGCGCGTCGGTTGTCGTTCTGCGACCGATCGTTCCCGCAACTGCCGGCTCGGAGGTCTGGGCCGGGTCGGCTTGCCACCGCGACTCCCTGTTCGGCCGCCCTTGATCATCAACCATCCTCATTTGACCAGGGAATCCATGTCCTCTTCTTTTCTTGCCCGCCGAAGCGGTGTTCTTCTCCATCCGACCTCTCTACCTGGTCCGCATGGTTGCGGCGATCTCGGTGAGTCGGCTTATCATTTTGTCGATTGGCTGGTGGCGGCCGGACAGACGTTGTGGCAGGTGCTGCCGTTGGGTGGCGTCGGCCCCGGCAATTCGCCGTATGTCAGTCCGTCGGCTTTTGCCGGTAACGAATTGCTGATCGATGTGCGGCAATTGCATCAGGCCGGTCTGCTTTTCGACGCTGATTTGGCGCAGATGCCGGTTTTTTCGGCCAGGCGGGTTGATTATGGTGCCGTGCGCTTGTTCAAGAGCCGTCTCCTGCGTCTTGCCGCCAAGCGTTTCTTTGCCGGCAAGACCAGCGATCCCTCACATGAGGCGTATGCCGACTTCTGTGCCAGCCAGGGTGCCTGGCTCAACGACTACGCCTTGTTCATGGCGCTCGATGCCCAATACGCCGGGGAGGGCAAGCTCTGGCAGGATTGGCCCGCTCCGTTGGCCAAGCGGCTGGCCGCTGCGGTGCGGCAGGCCACACAACAGCATGCCGAGGAGATCGGATTCTGGAAATTCGCTCAATGGTGTTTCCATCGTCAGTGGCAGGCGGTCAAAGCCTACGCCAACGCGCGCCAGATCGAAATCGTCGGTGATCTGCCGATTTTCGTTGCCGGACATAGCGCCGACGTCTGGTCTCATCCCGAGTTGTTCGATCTTGATGGGAGCGGGCAGCAGAATACGGTTGCCGGCGTTCCGCCCGACTATTTCAGCGCTACCGGACAGCGCTGGGGCAACCCGCTTTATCGCTGGTCGGCACACGCTGCAACCGGCTATCGATGGTGGGTCGATCGGATGCGTCAGACGATGAGCTTGTGCGATATCGTGCGCATCGATCATTTCCGTGGCTTCGAAGCCTTTTGGGAGATCCCGGCCAGCGCGGCGACGGCGATTGACGGAAAGTGGCAACCGGGTCCGGGCAAAGCGGTTTTCGACGCCATGGCCCGCGAGTTGGGCGACGCCCAGGGCGCGTTGCGGATCATCGCCGAGGATCTCGGAATCATCACCCCTGAAGTCAACGCTTTGCGCGAAAGCGTCGGTTTGCCCGGCATGCGCATCTTGCAGTTCGCTTTCGATGGCGATGCCGGGAATTCATACCTGCCACATAATTTTGAAGCCAATACGGTGGTGTACACCGGCACCCACGACAATGACACGACGCGTGGCTGGTGGCAGACTTTGACGGCGGATCAACACACGCGGATTGCCGGTTATCTGGGGATTGGCAAAAAAGGCCGCGCCGATATGCCTTGGCCGTTGATTCGCGCCGCTTACGCTTCGGTTGCGGCATGGTGCGTCATACCGCTGCAGGATGTGCTCGGTCTGGATTCCAGTCACCGCATGAATCAGCCCGGTTTGTCGGCGGATTCCTGGGAATGGCGCTTCGATTGGTCACAAGTCAACAGCAGTCATGCCGAACGTCTGCTCGAGTTTTCCCGGGTATATGGCCGGCAGCGCCGCTGAAATTTCCATGACGTGGTTGTCGGCTCATCACATCCAGTTACATAACGGAAACATGCTTGCAACAGAAACTTTTCCGCAGAATGTCCTATACTGCAGTTGTCGCTGCTGCTCACCCCTCCCCCTCCCCTCTAGCGGCAGTGATGTTTTACCCGGCCCGCTCAGCTTCTCCCTCTGAGCGGGCCGTTTCTTATCTTATCGATATAAAATGCAATCTGTAGCCGGTGTGGATGCCTCTCGCGACCGGTGCGCCGGTCCCGTGGAGTGGTTTGACAATGAACCAGTGGATGACTATGGCTGCGAACTTGCTCTCGTCCTTGCTTCTGGCTTTTCTGCCGCCTGCCGGTCTGGCAGCGGATGAATCCGTCGCCAAAGCGTCCAAAGCCGTACTGCCGGCCGGGGTCGTCAAGCAGGCAACGGTCGAAGGAATCACCGAATATCGCTTGCCGAATGGCCTGCATTGCATTCTGTTTGCCGATTCGTCCAAACCCACGGTCACGGTCAACATCACCTATCTGGTCGGCTCGCGCCACGAAAATTATGGCGAAAGCGGCATGGCCCACCTTCTCGAACATCTGATTTTCAAGGGCTCGAAGAATTTTCCCGATCCGACCCGGGAGTTCAAGGCACGTGGCTTCGACATCAACGGCAGCACTTGGCTCGACCGGACCAACTATTACCTGACTTTTCCTGCCAGCAGCGACAACATCCGCTGGGCGTTGGCCTGGGTCACCGACGCGATGGTCAACTCGCCGATCTCCCGCAAGGACCTGGACACTGAAATGTCGGTGGTCCGCAACGAATTTGAAATGGGCGAGAACGATCCGACCAGCGTGATGCTCAAGCGCATGCAATCGATGCTTTTCGATTGGCACAACTACGGCAACAACACCATTGGCGCGCGCAGCGACATCGAAAACGTCCGCATCGAAAATTTGCAGGCGTTCTATCGCAAGTATTACCAGCCTGACAATGCCGTCCTGACTTTGGCTGGCAAATTCGACGAACAACAGGCGATCCGCTGGGTGGCCGATACGCTGGGCCGTCTGCCGAAGCCGGCGCGGACACTCGCCGACCATTGGACGGTGGAACCGACCGCCGACGGCGAACGGCATTTCGTCGTCCGGCGTCGGGGAGAAGTCCAACTGGTCACCCTGGCCTATCGGACGCCATCGACCCTGCACGCCGATTCCGACGCCATCGGCGTGGCCAGCGAAATTCTCGGCAATACGCCGAATGGTCGTCTTTACCGGCAACTGGTGACTACCGGACTGGCGGCGCAGGTTTTTTCGTACACCATGGAGACTCGTGAACCGGGATTTGTCGTTTTTGGCGCCGTG
Organism: Accumulibacter sp.; assembly: GCA_031732795.1. Lineage (GTDB taxonomy): Bacteria > Pseudomonadota > Gammaproteobacteria > Burkholderiales > Rhodocyclaceae > Accumulibacter. The sequence goes on from JAVMKC010000046.1 coordinate 12,340, forward strand.
GTGCCCAAGGGACAAGCGATCGACGTGGTTCGCGACCGGATGATCGAGAGCATCGAAACCGGCTTTGTCGGGGACAAGGTCCGCCAGGACGAGTTGCAGCGGACCGTCGCGCAGGTGAAGACCGCTTACGAACGCGCTCTGGCCGATCCGGAAACCTTCGCCGTGATGCTCTCCGAGTTCATTGCTCTGGGTGACTGGCGCCTGTTCTTCTACGGCCGTGATCAACTCGACCAACTCACGCCGGACAAGGTCGACGTCGCTGCGGGCAAGTATTTCGTCCGCGACAACCGGGTGTTGGGGACCTTCATTCCAGACGATGCTCCGCAACGTGCCGAAATCTCCAGCGCGCCGAGCGCAGCACAGTTGCTCGCCGGCTATCGGGCTCAGACCAATGGTGAAGCCGGCGAAACGTTCGATCCTTCGTACGATAACATCGGACAACGTTCACAACGGCGTGATATCGGCGACCTGAAACTGGCGATGCTGCCGAAAAAGAACCGCGGCCAGACGGTGCAAGTCGCTTTCGCCTTCCGTTGGGGCGATGAAAACTCATTGCAAGACCGCGATCTGGCCGGCGTTCTGACACAGGCCATGCTCGGTCGCGGGACCTCGCGACTCGATCGTCAACAAATTGCAGACGAAATGACGCGATTGAAAATGCGTGGTCATTTGCTGCACTTCGAGACCACCCGCGAGAAGTTGTTGGAGTCCCTGCGCCTGGTTGCCCATCTCTGGCGAGAGGCCAGTTTCCCAGCCACGGAATTTGCCGAGCTTCAACGCGAGCAGATTACCGGGCTGCAAGCGCAACTCGACAACCCCGAAGCCGTATCCGGCGACGCGCTATTGAGCCATTTCAATACCTACCCGCCTGGCGATCCGCGCCATTACCTTCCAGTGGGCGAACGAATCGAGCAATTGCGCAAGATCACCCTTGATGATCTGAGACGTTACCATCGTCAGTTGATTGGTACGGCGCGTGGCGAGATCGCTCTCGTCGGCGATTTCGACCCGGCAACGGTCGAACAGGAAATCGGCCGCCTGTTTGCGGATTACCTCTCGCCGGCTCCGTATCAACGGCTCGAGCGCGAATTCCGGCCCGTGGCGCCGCGGAGGATGGTCATCGACACGCCGGAGAAGGAAAACGCCTATCTCCGCGCGCGCCTCGATTTCCGACTGCGTGACGACGATCCCGACGCTGCCGCGCTTTATGTCGCCAACAATCTTTTCGGAGGTTATGGCGGCTTGTCCAATCGGCTGATCGACCGGTTACGCCAGAAGGATGGTCTCTCTTACAGCGCCGGATCGACCTTGAGCATGGGCGCGCGACACTATCTGTCGAGCTGGAACGTGGAGATCATGGCCGCGCCGCAGAATATTGCCCGTGCCGAACAGGCGTTCAGCGAAGAATTGCTGCGTGTCCGCCGTGACGGATTCACCGATCAGGAAATCGCCGAGGCGAAAAAAGGCATGGTCGAAGCGCGCACCCTGGTGCGTTCGCAAGACTCGACATTGGCGGCACGCTGGCTGTCGTTGCTTGACCAGGAACGTGACTGGCGATTTTCGAAAGATTTCGAAGCGCGAATCTTGGCGGCGACGCCCGCGCAGATCAACGCCGCTTTTCGTAAATTCATCGATCCCGAACAACTGACGATCGTCGTTGCCGGCGATACCCGCAAAACGCAGACCAAATAAAACGCCCCATGCGGGGCGTTTTATTTTTGACTGCCGACAAGAAACCGGCGGAAAAAACTTATTTGCGCAGGCTGTCGCGAATCTGGCGCAGCAGCACGACTTCTTCCGGATCGGCGACCGGTTCCGGCGCCGGCTCGGCCTTCTTGAGACGATTGATCTGCTTGACCATCATGAAGATGATGAAAGCCAGAATGATGAAATTGACCAGGATGGTGATGAAGTTGCCATAGGCAAAAACCGGCACCTGGGCTTTTTTGAGCGCGTCGAGCGTCCGGGCCGTCCCTTCCGGGATCGTCCCGAGAACCAGAAACATGCCGGAAAAATCGAGCTTGCCGCCCATGACCCAGGCGACGAACGGCATGATCAGATCGGCGACGACCGAATCGACGATTTTGCCGAAGGCGCCGCCGATGATCACGCCGACGGCGAGATCCATCACATTACCCTTCATGGCAAATTCTTTGAATTCCTGCATCATACTCATGGCAACTCCTTAAGATTTATCAAGTTTAAAAATTTTGTTTGTACCTCCCAACACCGGCGCGGATTATACGAGCAATTTCAATCAGGTATGCAACCTTATAGTGCACGTAGTTTTTCACCGGCCGCCGCCAGTGTACCCTCGCGTTTGGCGAAACAGAAGCGGATGACTCGGTCGTCATGGCCGTCGGCGTAAAATGCCGATACCGGGATGGCCGCCACGCCTGCTTCGCGGGTCAGCCAGCAGGCGAACTCCTGGTCCGGCAAGTCGGCAATCGCCTGGTAACGCGCCAACTGAAAATAGGTTCCTCGGCAGGGGAGCAATTCGAAACGTGAGCCGCGCAGTTGTTCGGCGAAAAATGCGCGTTTGTTCTCGTAGAATCCCGCCAAGTCAAGATACCGTGCGGCGTCGCGCATATAGGCGGCGATGCCCAATTGACACGGCGTATTGACGGTGAACACGTTGAACTGATGGACCTTGCGGAATTCAGCCATCAACTCGGCCGGAGCGAGAACATAGCCGACCTTCCAGCCGGTGATATGGTACGTTTTGCCAAAAGACGACACGACCAGGCTGCGCATCTTCAGTTCCGGATGACTGACGACACTTTGATGGGTGGCGCCGTCGAAAACGATGTGTTCATAAACCTCGTCGGACAGCAAAACCACATTCGTCCCGCGGATCAGGCCGGCCAGCGTCGCCAGATCATCGGCGGTGAGCAAGGCGCCGGTCGGATTGTGCGGTGAATTGATGATCATCATCCGGGTGCGTGGACCGAGCAGAGATCGCACGGCCTGCCAATCGGGCCGATAATCGGGAAAGAGCAGTCGCGAACGAATCGCCTTGCCACCAACGGCTTCGATCGCCGGCACATAGCTGTCATAGACCGGTTCGAAAACGATCACTTCATCCCCGTGGCGCACCAACGCGGCAATGGCCGTGAAAATGGCTTGCGTGGCGCCGGCGGTGACGGTGATTTCATGATCCGGGTCGTAAGATTGGCCATGAAGTGTCAACACCTTGGCGGCGATCGCTCGACGCAACTCGACGACCCCGGCCATCGGCGGATACTGATTGTGCCCCTCGCGCATCGCCCGTACCGTGGCCTCGAACAACTCGTCGTCAGCCTGGAAATCGGGAAACCCTTGCGAGAGATTGATGGCTCCACAATCAGCGGCAAGTTTTGACATCACCGTGAAAATGGTGGTGCCGATCGAGGGAAATTTCGAAACCAGGGAATCAGGAAATTTCAACATGGCATCGCTTCACGATAGCTGCGGGATCAGGGAGGAGTAGTGTAGGGGTGACATCAGGCGCCAACAAGAAGAACCTTGCCGTGTTCCGTCAATGATCGGGCGGGATCGGCGAAGACTGGTCCAGCGTTCAGCAGCAGGCTTGACGATTCCAACCGCGGAGATATCGTCAAGCTGTAATGCCGATGGTTCCGACCCACCAAGCGCCAACAGGCGGTCCGAGGTCAGGATGATGCGTCCGGCAACGCGGGCTTTTTTTGCAGCCAACCGATCAGATCGTCGATGTAAGTGAACACCACCGGGATGACCAGCAGGCTGAGGAAAGTTGAACTGATCAGGCCGCCGATGACGACGATGGCCATCGGTGCGCGGAAGCTCGGGTCGGTGCCGAGACCGATGGCAATCGGCAGCATGCCGGCGCCCATGGCAACGGTGGTCATGATAATCGGCCGGGCGCGCTTGCGGCAGGCGTCGATCAGCGCCGACCAGCGGTCGAGACCGTGTTCGCGACGCGCCAGCAGGACGTAGTCGACCAGCAAGATCGAATTTTTGGTGGCGATGCCCATCAGCATGATCAAGCCGATCATCGACGGCATCGACAGCGCTTGGCGGGTGAGGAACAACGCCAGAAAAGCGCCCGGTACCGACAGGACCAGCGCGGCGAGGATGGTCAGCGGTTGGACGAAATCCTTGAACAGCAGAACCAGCACGACGTAGATGCACAACACGCCAGTGACCATCGCCAGCGCGAAGCTCGCGAACAATTCGCCCATCGCTTCGGCGTCGCCGATAGTGGTTTGCAGCACGCCGGGAGGCAGGTTTTTCAAGCTGGGCAGGGCGAGTGCCAACTGTTCGATTTCGCCGAGCGGTTGCTGGTTGAGCTCGATCTCGAAATTGATGTTGCGCAGCCGGTCGTAACGGTCGATTTCCGCCGGTCCGCCGGCAATCGACAGCGTGGCGACGTTGGCGATCATCACCGGTCCGCGCTTGCCCGGCACGGTCATCCGGCCGAGCAGCGCCAAATCCTGACGGGCGGCGGGCGGCAGGCTGACGACGATCGGCAGTTGCCGCTGCGCGAGATTGAGTTTGGCCAACCCCTGGTCGTAGTCACCAGCGGTGGCGATGCGCAAGGTGTCGGCGATTGCCGCCGAGGTGACGCCGAGGTCGGCCATGCGCGCGAAATCGGGACGGACGATCAGTTCCGGACGTACCAGGCTGGCGGTCGAGGTGACGGCGCCGATGCCGGGCAGGCCGCGCAGTTCGCGCTCGACTTGGCGGGCGTGCGTAGCGAGCAGTTCCCCGTTCTCGCTGGCCAACACCAACAGATATTTTTCTCCCGAACCGCCGAGACCGACTTTGATCTGCGCGCCCGGCAACTCGGTCAAGGCTTGGCGTAACTGGCGTTCGATCTGCGCCTTGCGGATGCCACGCCGTTCGTCGCGCGGGGTCAAGGTCAAGGTCAGCGTCGCCTTGCGGCTTTCCGCGGCGCCGGCCACGGCGAACGGATCGCTGCCGGCGCTGCCACCACCGATGGCGGTATAGACCATTTTTACTTTCGGATGACTTTGGACGATCTGCCGTGCTTTTTCGGCGGCGAGATAAGTATCGCGAAACGTGCTCCCAGGGGCCAGCGACAGATAAACCTGTGTTTGTGACATGTCGTCTGGCGGCAGGAATCCTTTGCCGAGCAACGGAACCAGCGCCAGGGAAACAATCGAGAAGGCCAACGCCGCCAGCAGAGTCAGCCGTCGATGCGCCAGACATCGTTGAACCGCGCCGAGGTAGACCGGCAGCCAACGCGGCTCATTCCGTTCGCCGCTTGGCGGTTTGAGCAGATAGGCGGCCATCATCGGGGTCAGCAGACGGGCGACGACCAGCGAAAAGAAAACCGCGATCGCCGCGGTCCAGCCGAATTGAACGAAAAATTTACCGGCGACGCCGCTCATGAACGCGGTCGGCAAAAAAACGGCGATCAGGGTGAAGGTCGTGGCGATCACCGCCAGGCCGATTTCGTCTGCCGCTTCGAGCGCGGCCTGGAACGGCGTTTTACCCATCGCCAGGTGACGGATGATGTTTTCGATTTCGACGATCGCGTCGTCGACCAGGATGCCGACGACCAGCGACATCGACAGCAGGGTGACGACGTTGAGGGTGAAGCCCATCAGCTGCATCACGGCGAACGCCGGTACGATCGACAAGGGCAGGGCGGTCGCCGAAACCAGCGTCGCCCGCCAGTCGCGCAGGAACAGCCAGACGACGATCACCGCCAGGATCGCTCCTTCGATCAACAAGGACATCGAGCCATGAAAGTTTTCCGCCACCGGATCGACGAAGTTGAACGCCTCGGTGAAGGTGATGTGCGGATTTTCGCGCCGCAGCGTGTCGAGTCTGGCACGGACCTGCTCGGCGACTTCGACTTCACCGGCGCCACGGCTGCGGGTGATTTCGAAGCCGACCACCGGTCGGCCGTCGAGCAGCGCTGCCGAACGTTGCTCGGCGACGGTGTCGCGGACCGTCGCCAACTGATCGAGTCGTATCCGCCGGCCGTCGGCGAGAACCAGCTCCATCGCCGCCAATTCGGCGGCCGTGCGCACCGTGGCGATGGTACGCACCGATTGTTCCAGACCTCCCACGTCGGCGCGGCCGCCGGAAGCTTCCTGCTGGACCTGGCGAAGCTGCCGGGAAATGTCGGCTGCCGTGGCGTTGAGGGCCAGCAGCCGCGCTGGGTCGAGTTCGACGTGCACTTCGCGGCTTACCCCGCCGACCCGCGCTACCGCGCCGACACCGCGCACGCCGAGGATCGTCTTGCTGACCGCATGGTCCACGAACCAGCTCAGCGCTTCGTCGTCCAGGCGGCTGGAAGCGACGGTGTAGGTCAGGATCGGCGCTCCCGAGAGCGTGACGCGGGTGATCGTCGGGTCCTTGAGATCGCCGGGCAGATCGGAACGGATGCGCGCCACGGCGTCGCGGACGTCATCGACCGCTTCCTGGACCGGTTTTTCGAGGCGGAACTCGACGGTGACCACCGCCGTGCCGTCCTGCACTTTGCTGTAGATATGCTTGATGCCCTGCAAAGTGGCCACCGAATTTTCGATCTTGCGCGCCACTTCGGTTTCCATCTGCGCCGGCGCCGCGCCTGGAAGCACGGCGGTGACGGCGACGGTCGGCAGATCGACGTCCATGAACTGCTGGATTTTCATTGCCCGGAAGGCGATCACCCCGAACAGCGTCAAGACGATGAACAGCAGGATCGCTGGCGTCGGATTGCGGATCGACCAGGCGGAAAAATTGATCACGGCTGGGCTCCCTCCGCGACGACCTTGACCCCGTCACCGTCGGCCAGGAAGCCGGCGCCGCTGTCGACCAATCGGGCCTGCGCGGGCAGACCAGCGGTGATTTCCACGCGCTCGGCCAGCCGTCTGCCGAGTTCGACTTTGGTCTGCGCAACGCGGTCTGTTCCCTCCAGCCGAAAAACATAGGCAAAACCGTCGCGCAGGACGACGGCGTTTTGTGGAACGGTCAATGCCGGCCGGCGCGCCAGTTCGAACTCGCCGCGGGCGAACATGCCGGCGCGCACCATCTCGGTCGCCGGCAGATCGACATACACCAGTCCATTGCGGGTTTGCGGATCGACACTGGGCGAAACGGTGCGGATGCGGCCCGCTACACGTTCGCCGGTCGGCGTGGTCAGGGTGGCCGATACGCCCGCCCGCAAACTGGCCAGGTCCGCGGAGGGGACTTCAGCGCGCCATTCCAGTCGTCCGCCGCGGATCAACCGGAACAGATCCTGACCCGGCTGGGTCAGCGAGCCGACGGTGGCGCTACGTGCCGAAATCACCCCATCATCCGGCGCCAGGACCTCGGTTTTGCGCATCCGCAATTCGGCGGCTTGCTGACGGGCCCGGGCGGCGGCCAGGCGCGCGGCGGCGGTCTGGGCGGCGGTCTGGTATTGGGCGTCGAGTTGTGGACTGTAAAACCCTTGCGCGCGCAGTTCGCGCGCCCGAACGGCGTTGTTTTTCGCCTCGGTGGCCGCCGCTTGCAGTTCGGCGACCGCGGCTTGGCTTTCGCTGAGTTCGCTGGCGACGGTATCGCTGGCGATACGGGCCAGGACTTGTCCTTTCTTCACCCGGTCGCCGACTTGTGCCCGCACCTCGGTCAGACGGTAGTTGCTGATTTCCGCACCGATCGCCGCTTCCTGCCAAGCGAAAACGCTGCCGCTGGCCGGCAAAACCTGCGGCCAATCGAGGATTTGCGGGCTGACCAGACTGACGGTCAGCGCCGGTTTGGTCGGCGGAGCCGGTGCCGCGGGAGGCGATTCCTTGAACTGGAAAAACCCGACGACCAGGATGGCGACCAGAGCCAGCGTCAGAACGATTCGCCCAAGGCGGCCGGCGGGGAGTAACGAAGAGATGGTGGTCATGATGAGGGTTGGCTGGAGGTTAACGCGGTGGGGTTCGCGACGGACGACTATCCGCATCGAGCCACAGAATCGGCTCCGGCAGATAAAGACCCGGCGGCGGTTTCAGGAACCGGCATACAGGCACGCGGCGATCCCGGTGGCGATGGCGTCGGCCATCCGGCCCTGGTAGTCCGGATCGTCGAGCAGTCGTTCCTCGTCACGATTTTTGATCACCCCGGCTTCGAAGAGCACGGCGGGCAGTGTCGTCTTGTACAGCACCACCAGCTTGTCATAGTAGTAGACCGCATTGTCGGCGTCGGCGGCCGGCCGCGGTTTGAGCGCCGAGGGGTCGTCATGATGCCGCGCCGGAACGAAGCCGAGACGGCGCAGGCGGGCGCCGATTGCCGACGCGCAGCGCAGGCTGGTCGGCAGATCGGGGTTGTCATGCGAAACGAACAGCGCAAAACCGGCATGATCGTCGCTGTAGGTCTGCGGCGTTCCCTGCCATTGCCAATCGCGCAGGAGATGCGGCTGTACCGAGTCGTGATGGATGGAAATGAAGAAATCGGTGCCGGCAGCTTGTTGCGGCCGGGCGGGCAGACTCTCGATCCGGCCGTCGAAATTGATCGGACGAACCTTCAGGCCGCGGCGGGGCAATTCGCCGGCCAGCCGGCGCGCCAACCGGTCGTTGAAGAGGTATTCGCTTTTTCCCCGCGCGCTGATCGCGCCCTGATCGATGATGCCGTGGCCGACATCGACGGCGACTTCGCTGGCCACGGCGAGCGCAGACCCCACCAGCATCATCAGCAGAGCGAAGGTCTTTCGGTTACGGATCAAGGCCAAGCCGGCGTGACGGCCAGCGTTGGCCGGTGCTGGAACAGAAATCATCAAACCCCAGCCCGCCGCGAGCAGGGTCTTACGCGCCGGATGCATCTCAAAAATCGCCCGGCGCCTCCCACATCACGAAACCCTCGTCGGCCAGCGTCCGCTCGAACAGTTCGATCAGCGGAAAAGCGCGTTGTCCCAGACCAACGCGTGTTTCTTCGGCTTCATCCGCGTCGGCCGCGGGCGCTGTCGCTTCCGCTGACGGCGACGCAGATTGGCGCTGGGGATCGTGGACCGCATTCTGCAGACGGCGGATGGCGTCGGGCAGTTGTTCGGCGGTGAACACGCCGCGTGCCGAACACGTCTTGCCGACGATTTCCAACAATTGACGTGCCACCGGCGACATCATCAGAATCTGGCCGGAGGTGCTCGAGGTGAATTTGACTAGCATTGACGGACGTTCCTTGAAGTTGATGAGCATGGAGCCTATTGTTGCACCTGCCGTGTGGAATACCAACCATTTCCTGCCCGCCCGGCCAACGGAAACGATTTTTTGGAGAACTGATGAAGATTCTGATGATTGTCAATGCGCCGGCTTACGGCAGCGAACGGATGTTGAGCGCGCTGCGTCTGGCGACGGCGCTGATGACGCGCGAGCGCGAGGACCAGTCCATCGAGATGGCCATTTTCATGATGTCGGATGCGGTGACTGTCGGTCTGCCGGACCAGAACCCATCCGACAACCGCGGCAGTCTGCAGACCATGCTCGATGAACTGCTGGGCCGTGGCGTACAAATCCGTTTGTGTCGTACTTGCGCGCTGGCCCGCGGACTCGCGTCCTTACCGTTGATCGCCGGCATCGAGATCGCCACTCTCGCCGACCTGGCCGAATTCACCTTGCGTGCCGACAAGGTGATCACTTTCTGAGGCCACCCGGCGATGACCCTGACCGAGTTGCGTTACATCGTCACCCTGGCGCACGAGCGGCACTTCGGACGCGCCGCCGAAAAATGCCATGTCAGTCAACCGACCTTGTCGGTTGCCGTGCAGAAAGTCGAAAAACGCTATCGGCTGATCTTGTTCGAGCGCTCGGCGACTGAAGTGCGGCTGACGGCGATCGGCGAGCAGATCGTCCGCCAGGCTGAGCGGGTGCTCGAAGAAGCTCACAGATTGCGCGAAATCGCCGAGCAAGGCCAGGACCCCTTGCTCGGTCCGCTGCGCCTCGGGGTGATCTACACCATCGCGCCGTATCTGTTGCCGCGGCTGATTCCGGCCTTGAACAGCCGGGCGCCGAAGATGCCGCTTTATCTGCAGGAAAACTTCACCGTCAATCTGGCCGCGCAATTGCGACGTGGCGACCTCGACGCGATCATCGTCGCCTTGCCCTTCGCCGAGCCGGGGATCGTCTGGCAGGTGGTTTATGACGAACCGTTCTGCGTGGTTGCGCCAACCGCTCATCCCTTGTCGAACAGAACGTTGGTCGATCCCGATGAATTGGCCAGTGAAAATCTGCTGTTGCTCGGCAGCGGCAATTGTTTCCGCGACCAGGTGGTCCAGGCGTGCCCGCAACTCGCCGCTCCCGGCGGCACCGACGGCGCGCTGGAAGGCAGTTCGCTGGAAACGGTTCGCTATATGGTGGTAGGTGGCGTCGGCGTGTCGGTGGTCCCGGCGTCGGCGGCAGCATCGTGGCCGGAAGATCCGGCATTGCAAGTGCGGCCGTTCCGCCAGCCGTCACCGATGCGCGAAGTGATCATCGCTTGGCGTGCGACATTTCCGCGCCCGCAGGCGATCGATGTCTTGCGGGCGGCGATCCTCGCCGCGCCGCCGCCCGGCGTCCGCTCGCGGGTATTGCCGACGAATCGGCCGACAGGCGGTTGAACCAGCGGCGGGTTTGTTTCACGTGAAACAGGCCGCTGTGTTGCGGCCGTTGTGTTGCGCACCCGGTCAGCGAAAAAACCGAAAATTTAGCCGGTCACCACCCGCTTGCGCGTACGTACCGGCCGCTGCTCGGCCGTTGCCGCCGCCGCTTGCTCGACGACCTTGGCTGACGCGGGCTTCCGAGCCGGCGTTTTCGGCTCACGTTTTTCGAATTCGAAGCCGACTTTGCCGTCGGCGCCACGGACCAGAAAAGCGGCAAATTTACGGCCGGTGCGCGCTGAAACGAAATCGCGCAGCAGGTCGGTCCGGCCACCGGCCAGCAATTTGCGCATCTGCTCGGCGCTGATCGATTGCTGCAGAATCATTTTTCCAGAACGGAAATCGCAGCTTTTGCTGGCGCCCTGCGACTTTTCGCAGACATAAGACACCCCGTGTTCGAAAACGCGACTGCCGCATTTGGGGCACTCGCCGAGCGGTTCGCTGGCTGAAAAATCGATTTCTTCGGCCGCACCGTTTTCGCCGGAACTGGCTTGCCCGAAATCGAATTCGGGAACGTTGTCGGCATTCATGCGGACCAGCGCGCTGAACGGACGGCCCATTTTGTTGCGGAAACCGTTCAGCGGGCCAATCTGACGCTGGCTGAGCAGGGTATCGATCTCCTGCGCTTCAAATTGCCGGCCGGCGACGATTTTCCAAAGTCCGAAATCACAACCCTGACACTGGAATTTTTTATAGGTTTCCTTGATCAATCCGCCGCATTTCGGGCAGCGGTTGTTCAACTCGCCGAAATCACCGGGGATGGTGTCGTTGTCGTAACTCTTGGCGCGTTCGACGATCCGCCGGGTCATCGCCGCGATTTCGGTCATGAAGGCGTCGCGCGACATTTCGCCGCGCTCCATGCGCGCCAGTTTCCACTCCCACTCGCCGGTCAATTCCGGAGCGGTCAGTTCAGGGATGCCGAGACCGTTGAGCAGAGTCATCAACGAAAAGGCTTTGGCGGTCGGCTGCAATTCGCGACCTTCGCGATTCAAATAGTGTTCGGCGAGCAGATTTTCGATGATCTGCGCCCGGGTTGCCGGGGTGCCAAGGCCGCGACCGGCCATCGCACTGCGCAACTCTTCGTCGTCCATGCTCTTGCCGGCGCCTTCCATGGCGGTCAGCAAGGTGGCTTCCGAATAACGGGCCGGCGGGCGGGTGAAATGGCTGCTGAGCAGCACGTCCGTGGTGTGGACGATCTCGTCGGGTTGCACGGCGACCAGATTCCCTTCCTCGCCTTCCTGCGCTTCCCGGCCATAGACCGCCAGCCAGCCGGGCTGGACGAGCACCTTGCCTTCGGTTTTGAATGGCTGTTGTTCGACCCGGGTGATACGGGTGGTGATCAGATATTCGGCGGCCGGGAAAAAGACGGCCAGAAAGCGTTTGACCACCAGATCGTAAAGTTTGGTTTCAGGTTCCGACAATGATTTCGGCGCTTGCAGCGTCGGGATGATCGCGAAGTGGTCGGAAATCTTGGCATTGTTGAAAATCCGTTTGTTCGGCTGCACCCATTGCCGGGCGAGGATTTGCTGCGCGAACGGCGCGTAACGCGCCAACAACGATTCGTCGCCACCTTTGTCGACGACGCTGCCGGTGAGCATCGTCAAAGTATTGGTCACGGTAGGACGGTAATCTTCAGGCAGGGCGCGCGAATCGGTCCGCGGGTAGGTCAGGACCTTGTGCTTCTCGTACAACGCCTGGGCCAGCGCCAAAGTGGTCTTGGCCGAAAAGCCGAAACGGCCGTTTGCTTCGCGCTGCAAGCTGGTCAGGTCGTACAGCAAGGGCGAAAGTTGGGACGACGATTTGGTTTCTTCATTGACCCGACCGGGCTGGTCGGGACACTGTTCCTGCACCGCCAGGGCCCTGGCCTGATCCCATAGCCGGTCGGCGCGCGCGTGTTCGTCGTCGTCCTTGTTCTTGAAATGCTCGTCGAACCACTTGCCGCGATACTCGCCGGCTGCGCAGGCGAACACCCCTTCCAGTTCCCAGTACTCTCGCGGCTTGAAACGGCGGATGCGATCTTCACGGTCGACGATCAGCGCCAGGGTCGGAGTTTGTACCCGGCCGACGGTGGTCAGATGAAAGCCGCCGGTCTTCGAATTGAAGGCGGTCATCGCCCGCGTGCCGTTGATGCCGACCAGCCAATCCGACTCCGATCGACAGACCGCCGCGTCGGCCAAGCCGTGCATCTCACTGCCGTCGCGAAGCCGCGAAAAACCGTCACGGATCGCCTGTGGAGTCATCGACTGCAGCCACAGCCGTTCGATCGGTTTGCTGGTCTTGGCGTGCTTGACGATGTAATTGAAGATCAGCTCGCCTTCACGGCCGGCATCGCAGGCGTTGACCAGGCTGAGCACGTCTTTGCGTTTGATCAGGCGGACCAGCAATTTCAACCGGGTTTCGGTCTTGGCGATCGGTTGCAGGCTGAAATGCGGTGGGATGACCGGCAGATGGGCGAACGACCATTTGCCCCGTTTGACCTCATATTCTTCGGGGCAGGCCAGTTCGAGCAGGTGGCCGACTGCCGAGGCCACCACATGGTCGTCGTTCTCGAAATAATCGTCGGTACGCGTGAAACCGCCCAGCGCACGCGCGATGTCGGCAGCAACAGAAGGCTTCTCGGTGATGATCAGTTTCTTGCTCATGGGGAAGAATTCTTGAGCCGGGAGCCGGCAAATGGGCGGACGGAAAAGCGCACGCCAAGGATAAGGTAATGTTTACCTGATTCATGATAAGAGGTCTGCACTGCGCTTGGCAAGCCGCAGTGACCTGGGCGGACGTGACGTCGGCCATCTTCTGCACCGCGCGAACCGTGTCTGTCGGTACGAAGAGTCGGGTGCGAGGCCGAATCAGGCGACCATCCGGCACTGTTGTTGCCCGGACGTCGTGGCGTTCACTGGGCGGCGTCGGCCAGCCGCTGGTAGCGTCCGCCGGGCAGGGAAGCTATCTGGCCGGCCAGTTCGAGGTCGAGCAGAATCACTGCCAGTTCGTCCGCCGACAGCGCACAGCGGGCGAGCAACTCGTCGAACGGGCAAGGGTCGTAACCCAGCGCCAACAGCACCGCCTGTGCGGCCGGCGGTGGCGTAGGCGATGAAGCGGACGACTCGTCGTCGGCCATTCCAGGAACGCTGGTCCAGGCCAGTTCATCGAGAACGTCCTGGACCGTTTCGACCAGTTTGGCGCCCTGCTTGATCAATTTGTGACAGCCGCGCGATTGCGGAGAATGAATCGACCCCGGAATGGCGAATACCTCCCGGCCTTGCTCGACCGCCAGCCGGGCGGTGATCAGCGAGCCGCTTTCCGTGGTCGCTTCGACGACCAGCGCGCCACGGGAAAAGCCGGCGATCAATCGATTTCGACGCGGGAAATTGGCGGCTGTCGGCGGGGTGGCAAGCGGAAATTCCGAAACCACGGCGCCGCGTTCGGCAATGGTCAGCGCTAGCGCGTGATTGCTCGCCGGGTACAGGCGGTCGATACCGGTACCGACGAAAGCGACGGTATCGCCGTCGGCCGCCAGCGCACCGCGATGCGCCGCGGCGTCGATGCCCAGCGCCAGACCGCTGGTGACGGTCAACCCGGCCCGTGCCAGGGCTCCGGCAAAATTTTCCGCGTTGCGGATGCCTTGCGGAGTCGGATTGCGACTGCCGACGATGGCGATTGCCGACGTGTTGAGCAATTCGACACGGCCGCGCACGTACAACAAGGCTGGCGGATCGGAAATTTGCAACAGGGCGCGCGGATACGTCGGGTCGGCGAGAGTGATCAGCGCATGCTGTGGGTGGTCGGCCCAGGCCAGTGCCCGGTCCACCGCGTGACGATTATCGGTGTTCAGCAGCACGGTGGCCGCTTTTTCACCGATCACTTCAGCCAAAGCCCGCTGGCCAGCAGCGAAAATGGTTTCGGGCAGCCCGAAAGCACCGAGCAGTTTCCGCTGCCGCTCGCCGCCGATTCCTGGAATCAGCGTCAGCCTGAGCCAGCCGGCCAGCGATGCCGTTGGCGCCATCGTTACGCGCTATGCCCGTGCTTTGGCGCCGTGGCCGTGGTCAGGGCGTGCGCACGAAGTCGTTGGTTTCGATGGTGCCGTCGGCGCGAACGACCAACGCGTAGGCAATATGCTGGAACGTACGAAAAACGAATGCCAGACCATGACGATGCGGTGGGACGACCACCGTTTCCTGACGGTCTTGATGATCGCGTTGCACGAGAGTCCGGTTACGCTGCAGGCTGAGCACGTGTCCGATCTCCAGGCCGTCCGCACTTCCGCGGCTGATGGCGATCACCGAGTTCACTCCGCCGATGCCGACACCACCGTATACCGACAGTACCCGGCCCTCGATCGATACCTCGGGCTTGTGTGGGATGTAGTCGACCAGTTGTGGGCGTGTCAGCGGTATCAGCCGGTCACCGCGGGAGATTTCCTGTTTGGCGGTGAGAATCTCGAACGATGCCGGCTCGCCGGGCTGAAGTTGTTTGGCCGTTCCGAGATAGAACGCTTCATAACCCAATACGGCCTGACTGTCGGGGTCGAGCAAGGCCTTGCCGTTGCGGTACACATGCCAGTGATCGATGGTCGGCGAGGCATTGCTGACGTAGGCCCGGTCGGTGGGGCCGAGAAAAACGCGATCTTCCTGGGTGGCGACGATCCGCGGCGCGGTCTCCAGCCCGTTCGCTTCGATGATCAACGGTTCGGAGAGGAAGGGCCGGATGACGTTCGGGGCGATCGCCGGAATGGCGTCGGCCATTTTATCGACGTGGATCTGCGGCACCAGTCGGACATCCCGTTGCAGACCCCGGGAATCTCTTTGCAGGCGCAGACGCGGGTTACCCTGGGTGTCGCGTTCGAGAACGATCACATCGCCCGGATAAATGCGGTGCGGATTGGCAATTTCCGGACGGTTCATCCCCCAGATTTCGGGCCAGCGCCAGGGGTCCTTGAGAAATTTGCTCGACAGTCCCCATAACGTGTCGCCCGGCAAAACGATATGGCGGGTCGGCGCACCGTCGGCCAGTTCGATCGGTTGGCCCGCAGCGCCGCACAGCAGGCTGACGGTGGCGAGTAGGAGGGCGGACAGAAAACGGATCATCGTGTTATCCTCGTGCGGGCGCGGTCGTCAACGCCGGTGAACAGCCCAGAAGAAGAAGGGTGCTGGTTTGCCGGGCCGGGTACCGTCCGCTTTTTGCGGCGCGTTGTTTACGTTGTTTGATGACGGGGTGGTTCGTCCACCCTACGATTGATTGTGCACCTAGATAATTCACTGATCAAGTTTTATATGGCTTTATTGTCGATCCTCCGCTTTCCTGATCCCCGAC
This sequence comes from Accumulibacter sp., assembly GCA_031732795.1. Lineage (GTDB taxonomy): Bacteria > Pseudomonadota > Gammaproteobacteria > Burkholderiales > Rhodocyclaceae > Accumulibacter. Next base: position 28,214 of record JAVMKC010000046.1, read on the forward strand.
TCAAAAAAATCGCCGCGCCGGTTACGGTGATCGACGACGGCATTCGCCGTCTGGCCGCCGATCTGGCCGAAACGATGTACCAGGCCCCCGGCATCGGCTTGGCCGCGACGCAGGTCGATGTCCACAAACAGGTGATCGTCATCGACGTCTCGGAGACTCATGACCAGTTGCTGACCCTGATCAACCCGGAAATCCTCGACAGCGAAGGCGTGCAGATCGGCGAGGAAGGCTGCCTGTCGGTTCCCGGGATTTACGACAAGGTCGAACGCGCCGCCAGCATCCGCGTGCGCTATCTCGATCTCGACGGCCAGGAACAGACGCAAACGGCCGACGACCTGCTGGCGGTCTGCATACAGCACGAAATCGACCATCTGCACGGACGTGTTTTCGTCGACCACCTCTCGCAGCTCAAACAGACCCGCATCAAAAACCGGCTGGCCAAGCAGGCACGGATCACCGCATGAGAATTTGCTTCGCCGGCACGCCGGCGTTTGCCGCCGTCGCCTTGCGTGAAATCGTCGATGCCGGGCATCAGGTGGCCCTGGTGCTCAGCCAGCCGGACCGGCCCTCGGGGCGCGGCTTGACGCTGCAGCCTTCGCCGGTCAAACAGTTGGCCGGCGCGCTCGGCCTCGACGTCTATCAACCCGCGACCTTGCGCGACCCCGCCGCGCAGGAGCGGTTGCGCGCCACCGCCTGCGATCTGCTGGTGGTCGCCGCCTACGGATTGATCCTGCCGCAGGCGGTGCTCGACCTGCCGCGCTTCGGCGGCCTCAACATCCACGCCTCGCTGCTGCCGCGCTGGCGCGGCGCGGCGCCGATCCA
>JAVMKC010000047.1:0-28324 GCA_031732795.1 Accumulibacter sp.
TCAACCGCGAGATCAAGCGCCGCACACGCGTCGCCTCGATTTTCCCCAATACCGCATCCTGTCTGCGTCTCGTCTCTGCCTTGCTCGCCGAGTGCGACGAGGAGTGGATGACCGGCAAGGTCTATCTCAACTTGAAGGATTGATCTACCTATCTCGATGGAACGCCACGGATTATTTACAGAAAGAGTGTTGTATTGCCGAAATTGCAGATCCCCGTCGAGCGTCATCGCTGCCTCTACGTCAAGGCCAAGGTGACCGTGCTGCGTCATACCGACCACACGCTGGCCCTCCTGCACGGCCCACGCAAGTTGGCCGCCGACTATGACTCGGCTGGCTACCTCATGCCACTGAATCTGAAGGTGGCTGCGTAGGTCCGTCACGGTCAAAGCGGACAATTAATTTGCTATAAAACCGGACAGCTCTATTTGTTGCCAACAACGAATTTCAACTTGTGTAGGGAAAGAGGATCGGTTGACGGCGGCTTATCAAGCCGTCGATACTCACTCGGATCATTTTTGTCCAACAACTTACTCTGTCACCTGATACGTCTTTACCCTGGAGATTCCTGCCGTGACTTTCGCCACTCTGGTCCAATTTCAGGAACTGACCGGTTTTTATGAACCGTCCGGTATCGCTCAACTTGCCGATGGCCGTTTTCTGATCGTCGAGGACGAACGGAAACACGCTTTGAGCGTGCTCAGCCTGCAGGGTGGCCGCGTCGAACGCACCGAACTCGATGAACCCTTCTGGTCCTGGGGACAAGGCGATTTCTGGGATCTCGACGATCTGGAAGGGGTGACCGCCGATAGCGCTGGATTTATTTATGCCATTACCTCGCATTCGCGCGATGATCAGGGCAAAGCGCATCAGGCGCGCGAACGGCTGGTGCGCTTTCGGCTCGATGGCGACAAGGTCAAGGAACCGAAAGTGGTCGACCATCTCAAACGGGCATTGACCGACGCACACCCGGTGCTGGCCGCCGCCGCCGAGATTCGCCACGTCAAGCGTGACGGTGGGCTGAACATCGAAGGGTTGGCGTTCAGCGCCGATCGACGTCAATTGCTGATTGGTTTTCGCAGTCCCTTGCTCGACGGCCAGGCGATCATTGCCGGTATCTACAATGTGTCGGCGATTTTCGACGACGATGTTCGACCGCAAATCAGCGAGTTGATCACCGTCGATCTGGGCGGTAAGGGCTTGCGCGGCCTGTCCCATGTACCGTTCCTGGCTGGCTATCTGCTGATCGCCGGTCCGATAGCCCGCGAACAGGTCGATTTCGAGTTGTGGTTCTGGGATGGCGATCCTGGCCACGCGCCGCGCCGCGTCACCGTACCCGGTTTGCCGGGTTTTCGGCATGCCGAAGGCGTGGCGCCGGCGATCATCGACGGCCAGCCGCGATTGATCATCGTCAGCGACGAGGGCGATCGGCAGGACGACCGCTTTGCGCGTTATCTGCTGTTATCGCCCGAACAATTGCATATCGCTTGATTCCGCCGCCCAGCGGATTGCCAACCGGGCGTCACGGAGCGCTTTTTCGCCGACCCTTTGTCAGCTGAACCGATAAAATGCGCGTATGAAAGTCCATGGCGCTCATACCCGTACGATCTGGCCCTCCGCTGACGACCAAGCGGTCGAGATCATCGATCAGGCTGTCTTGCCGCACGCTTACCAGGTACTGCGCTTGTCGACCATCGAAGCAGTGGCCGAAGCCATCCGGCGGATGCAGGTGCGCGGCGCGCCGTTGATCGGCATCACCGCCGCGCATGGTTTGGCGTTGGCGATGCGGCAGAGCGCTGATGACGCCAATCTGGCCGCCGGCGTGGCATTGCTCGCCGCGACCCGACCGACGGCGGTCAATCTGCAATGGGCGCTGCAGCGTCTGGAGGCGGTCTTGCGGCCGTTGTCACCGAATCAGCGCGCCGCCGCGGCCTGGCGGGAAGCGGCACGTCTGGCCGATGAGGACGTCGAGCAATGTCGGGCAATCGGTCGACATGGCCTCGATCTGTTACGTCGACAGGTTCCACATTTCCAGGCTCCAGATCCATCCTCGCACCAAGTCTTGCGCTTGATGACTCACTGCAATGCCGGCTGGCTGGCGACCGTCGATTACGGTACGGCATTGGCGCCGATTTATGCTGCTGTCGACGCCGGTCTGGCGGTCCACATTTGGGTGTCCGAAACGCGGCCGCGCAATCAGGGCTTGTTGACTGCCTGGGAATTGCGTGAGCAGGGGGTGCCGCATACGGTGATCGCCGACAACGCCGCCGGCTGGCTGCTGGCACGCGGCGTTTGCGATGCCGTGATCGTCGGTGCCGACCGGATTGCCGCCAACGGTGACGTGGCCAACAAGATCGGCACCTGCTTGAAAGCGCTGGCCGCCCGCGCCGCCGGCGTGCCGTTTTACGTCGCCGCGCCGCGTTCGACGATCGATTTTCACTGTGCCACCGGCGAATCGATTCCGATCGAGGAGCGCTCGGGTGACGAGTTGCGCTTGTTGCACGGCCTTGGCGACGACGGCCGACCTGCCAGTCTGCGCCAATTGCCAGCAGCGGCGGCGGTTGCCAATCCGGCTTTCGACGTCACACCGGCGGCGCTGGTCAGCGCGATCATCACCGAACGCGGGGTTTGCGAGGCCAGTACCGCCGGTTTGCGTCAACTCTATCCAGAGGTCGGGCCGTGACGGTCGATGACGACCTTCGCTGTCGTTTGATCGCTGCGGCGCGGCAGATGCAGGCGGCTGGCCTGAATCGTGGCACGGCGGGCAACCTCAGCGTGCGTTGCGAACCAACCGATGCCGGGAACTTTCTGATCACCCCCACGGGGATGGCGTACGAGCGGCTCGAAGCGAGCGACCTGGTGGCAATGACTTTTGACGGCCGGTCACTGGGTCACCGCTTGCCGTCGTCGGAATGGCGCTTCCACCGCGACTTGTATCTTGCCCGTCCCGAGGCCGGCGCGATCCTGCACGCGCATTCGCCGTTTGCCACCAGTCTGGCCTGCCTGCGCCGCGAGATCCCGCCGTTTCATTACATGATTGCCCGCTTTGGCGGCGATAGTGTCCGCTGTGCCGCTTACGCTACTTTCGGCAGTCAGGAACTTTCTGTGGCAATGCTGGCGGCGATGGCTGATCGTCGCGCCTGCTTGCTTGCCAACCACGGGATGGTGATCTTTGGCGACGATTTGCCGCATGTCCTGGACTTGGCCGTCGAATTCGAAACGCTTTGCGAACAGTATTGGCGGGCGTGCCAGTTGGGTCGGCCAATGTGTCTCGACGCTGCCGAAATGTCGCGGGTGCTGGAAAAATTCGCCGGCTATGGCCAGAACGTTTGAGTGGCTGGCACGAGATGCTTTGCGTCTTTCCTGCACGCTTTCTGTTCCATTCCATTGAGTCCGCCGTGTTGACGCTGTCGTTCTGAAACCGTGAATCCAGAAAACCGCCATGCTCCGTATCAGTGAAATCCGTTTGCCGATCGACCATCCTGCCGAAGCCCTGGCTGCGGCAGTGGCTGCGCGGCTCGGCGTGTGCCATACGGCTATCGATCAGTTGTCGATTCATAAACGCAGCCTCGATGTCCGCCAAGTCGAAACCCCCTGTTACATTTACAGCGTCGATGTGGCGTTGGCCGATGAGTCGACGCTGCTGGCGCGCTTTGCCGGGGACCATCATTTGCAGTCGACACCCGACATGCACTATCGCTGTGTCGGCCGGGCGCCGGTCAATTTAGTCCAACGGCCGATTGTCGTCGGTTTTGGCCCGGCGGGAATCTTTGCCGCGTTGATCCTGGCGCAAGCCGGGTTTCGGCCCATCGTCATCGAACGCGGCAAGGCGGTCCGCGAACGGACTCAGGATACGTGGGGCTTATGGCGTAAAAAAGTGCTCGACCCCGAATCGAACGTCCAGTTCGGAGAAGGCGGCGCCGGCACTTTTTCCGATGGCAAGCTGTACAGTCAGATCCGTGACCCGAAGCATTATGGCCGCAAGGTATTGGAAGAATTGGTCAATGCCGGCGCGCCATCAGAAATCCTTTATGTCAGCAAACCGCATATCGGCACCTTCCGGCTGGTCGGTATCGTCGAACGGCTGCGCGAGCAAATCCAGCAACTCGGTGGCGAAATCCGTTTTCGACAGCGGCTGACCGGCCTGCTGATCGAATCCGGACGGTTGCGCGGTGTTCAACTGGCCTCTGGCGAAGAATTGCCGGCGGAAAACGTGATTCTGGCGCTCGGCCACAGCGCACGCGACACTTTTGAACAATTGCACGCCGCCGGTGTGCTCATGGAGGCCAAACCGTTTTCGATCGGCTTGCGCATCGAGCATCCGCAATCACTGATCGACCGGGCGCGTTTCGGCGCGCATGCCGGCGACCCCCGCCTCGGCGCCGCCGATTACAAGCTGGTGCACCACTGTCGCAACGGCCGGGCGGTGTACAGTTTCTGCATGTGTCCCGGCGGCACCGTCGTCGCTGCCACTTCCGAAGTCGGACGGGTGGTGACCAACGGCATGAGCCAGTATTCGCGCAACGAACGCAACGCCAATGCCGGCATCGTCGTCGGCATATCGCCGGCGGACTACCCGGGCGGTCCGTTGGCCGGCATCGCTTTGCAACGCCAGCTCGAAGCGAGCGCTTTCGAGCTCGGCGGCGGGACCTACGAAGCGCCCGGACAGCGTGTCGGTGATTTTCTTGCCGACCGGCCGAGCGCGGCCTGGGGAGCGGTGCTGCCTTCCTATCTTCCTGGTGTCCGGCCGACCAACCTGGCCCGTGCATTGCCCGATTACGTCATTGCCGCCCTCCGCGAAGCACTGCCGGCGTTTGACCGCCAGATCAAGGGTTTTGCCATCGATGACGCGGTGCTTACCGGCGTCGAGACGCGTACCTCATCTCCGTTACGGATCACCCGCGGCGCCGATGGCCAGAGTGTCAACGTCCGGGGGCTTTTTCCGGCCGGGGAGGGCGCCGGGTACGCCGGAGGGATTCTCTCGGCGGCGGTGGACGGCATCCGGATGGCCGAGGCGGTGATCGGCAAGCTGTTGAACCGCTGAGCGGCGGTGAAGAAATGGTCACGAGCAGGCCAAGAGGTCAGGCGCGAGCGACGAGACAGATCGGGTGGATAGGCGAGGATTGAGCGAGTGAGCCACGCAGTAGATTTATTCACCACCTTTGAGCGAATAAGGTCGGAGCTCGGTGTTTGAAGCACGACGCACTGACGTGAGCAAGGTTCTCAAGTATTTTCAAGGACTTTCAAGAAAATGATCGAAACCGTTCTGGTGGTATGGCTGATCGTGGTCGCCTTGTGGTTCGGGATCGCCTTTTTTTACCTGCGCGGTCCGGATAGCCGGATATGGGATCGACCCGATGACCCGGCGATCGAACGCTTTGCCAGTACCGATGATGAAGGACATCGCGCGGCGGTGGCCCGGCTGAACAGCCTGATCGCACCGGCGATGCAGGCGCCCGCCCGACAACGGCTTCCTCTTCTCCGTCGCGCCATGGACGAAATGTTCGACGATCGTCGCTACGCTGTCCGTTTCATTCCGGTTACCGCCGACGAGGTGCCGGGCGAATGGGTGTTGGCGCCGTCGGCCGATCCTGATCGGCGGCTGCTCTACATCCATGGTGGTGCTTTCGCGATGGGCAGTCCGCGCAGCCACCGGGTGATCACCGCCAAGTTGGCCGAGATCATCGGGGGGGCGGTGCTGTCCATCGATTACCGCTTGCGGCCTGAGCATCCGCGCCGTGCCGGTATCGACGATTGTCGAAGCGCTTACGATTGGTTGGCGGCGAATGGTCCGCGAGGACCCTCGCCGGCAACGGTCATGTTCGTGGCCGGCGATTCGGCCGGCGGCAATCTGACGTTGTCCCTGCTGGCCAGCCTGCGCGACGAAGGCGGGCGACGTCCAGACGCGGCAGTGGCCTTGTCGCCAGTCACCGATATGACGCTCGGCAGTCCGAGTCTCAAGACCAACCGGTCGTCCGACCCACTGCTCGGACCGGTGCTGGCGCCGCTGCTGCGCTTGCCGCGTTCGACGTTGCTATGGATCGGTTGGCTGCAAGGCCGGGTGCCGCCGGCCCGTCCGTTGATTTCGCCGTTGTTCGGCGATCTGGCTGGTCTGCCGCCGATCCTGATCCAGGCCAGTGACGCCGAAATGCTGCGCGACGACTGCATTCGCTACGCCAACAAGGCTCGCGCCGCTGGATCGCCGGTGCGCTTGCAACTCTGGTCGCGCGTGGTGCATGTCTGGCAGATTTTTTATCCCGATCTTGCCGAGGCTCGCCAAGCCTTCGATGAAATCGGCAAATTCCTGAATCAGGTCGTGTCGAAGGGGCAGGGGGCCCAGCCGGTTCTGGGCGAAAAACGGCTGTCGTGAATAGGTTTCCCGCTATTTGGCTGCTTTTTCGACTGCTGACGTAGTAGCCACCGGTGCGGGGGCGCCGACTGGAACGTTTGCCGTGGTCGGAGCGGTGACGGGGGCGGCTGCCGGTGCCGGAGGCACTTGAACGGGTGAGGATGGCGGCAATGGTTGAGGTGCGGCGACTGGCGCAGTCGGGGTGGCGGCGTGCGGGGAGGGTACGACGATTCCCGGCGCCAACGGGATTTCGTCGACTACTTTGATGCCGCGGACCCAGTAACGTGTTTCGCCAAAGCAACTGCCCGGCAGACCGACTTTCTCGTCGTATTGCAAGGAAACGCGCTTGCCCATCGCGTCGTTGATTTGCTTGGCGACGCCATCGTCCCAGACGGTGAACAAGAATTTTTCCTGCGCCGTTCCCGGCATGGTCACCAACGCCAGTTCACCTTCCCAGGTTTTGCAAATCCAGCCCTTTTTGGAAAATTTCTGCACCCAGCCGGCACGTTCGCCGGCCGAGTAGCTCCACGACATCATCGCCCAGATCCATAGTGCCGGCAGAGCGAGCACGAGCAATAACAGCAGCCACAGCCAGCCGGTTTTGCGACGGGCGGGAGAGGGGGCGGGATGGGGAGAGGTGGTAGCCATGATCGAGATCAGTCCGAAAAGTCGTTGAGTGGGAAGCGATGCTGTGGCAGATCGATGTGGCTTCGACGTGCCATTCTGTGCCGCAAGATGGTAGCCGAATTTCGCTGCCGATGCGACGTTGCCTGCTCCACAGGCTTCAAGGGGTTTGGAGGCGTTTGGGTAATAGAGATGTTTCTTCTTGAAAATCAGAACTGCTTACTTCGAGAGGCGCGATGAACCAAAAAAAGACCCCCGGCAGGCCGGGGGTCCAGATTACGGAGTCGTTTCGATCCGGTTTGCCGACGACCGGCGGTTGGCCGGTGTCGACGAAGCAAATCAGTTGTCGATTGCTGCCTGAGCTGCCGCCAGACGGGCGATCGGCACGCGGAACGGCGAACAACTGACGTAATCGAGACCGCTGCGGTGGAAGAATTCGACCGACGCCGGGTCGCCACCGTGTTCGCCACAAACGCCGAGCTTGATGCTTTGACGAACGGAACGGCCTTTGTCTACAGCCATCTTGACCAGCAGGCCGACGCCTTTCTGATCGATCGACTGGAACGGATCGCGCTCGTACATCCCGTCCTTGAGATAGCTCGGCAGGAATTTGCCGGAGTCGTCGCGCGAGAAGCCCATGGTCATCTGCGTCAGATCGTTGGTGCCGAAGGAGAAGAACTCGGCCTGTTGTCCGATGCTGTCAGCGATCAGCGCCGCGCGCGGCGTCTCGATCATCGTGCCGAGCAGATAATCGATTTTTTCGCCGCGTTCGGCGAAAACGGCCGCTGCAGTGGCGCGGATGATCTTGGCCTGGGCGTTGAATTCGCGGACCGTGCCGACCAGCGGGATCATGATTTCCGCCTTGACGTCGAAGCCCTTGGCTTTCATGTTCATCGCCGCTTCGATGATCGCCCGGGTCTGCATCTCGGTGATTTCAGGGTAGCTGATGCCGAGACGGCAGCCGCGGTGGCCCATCATCGGATTGAATTCATGCAGGTCGTCGACCCGCATCTTGATCACGCCGAGCGGGACGTTCATCTCGTGCGCCATGATCCGCTGATTTTCTTCGTCGTGCGGGACGAATTCATGCAGCGGTGGGTCGAGCAGACGGATGGTCACCGGCAAACCGCTCATTTCACGGAACAGCCCTTCGAAGTCGCCCCGTTGTATCGGCAGCAGCTTGGCCAGCGCCCGGCGGCGACCGGCTTCATCGTCGGCGAGGATCATTTCGCGGACGGCCTTGATGCGATCACCTTCGAAGAACATGTGCTCGGTACGGCACAGGCCGATGCCTTTGGCACCGAAGGTGCGGGCGGCTTTGGCGTCGTCCGGCGTATCGGCGTTGGCGCGCACGCCGAGGCGCTTGTGGCGGTCGGCCAGTTCCATCAGTGCGCCGAAATCGCCGGTGAGTTCGGCTTCCTTGGTCGGAACCTGACCTTCATAGACCTCGCCGGTCGAACCGTCGAGCGATATCCAGGCGCCTTCGGCGAAGGTTTCACTGCCGATGGTCATCGTCCGGGCGTGGTAATCGACATGCACCGAGCCGGCACCGGAGATGCAGCATTTGCCCATGCCGCGGGCAACAACGGCGGCGTGCGAGGTCATGCCGCCGCGGGCGGTGAGGATGCCCTTGGCGACGTTCATGCCACGCAGGTCTTCCGGCGAGGTTTCCTGACGGACGAGGATCACGGCGCGGCCTTTGCGGACCCATTCTTCGGCTTCATCGGCAAAAAAGACGATCTGGCCGGTAGCGGCGCCGGGCGATGCCGGCAGGCCGTGGGCGATCGAGCGCGCTTTTTTGAGGGCGGCCGGATCGAAGACCGGGTGCAGCAGTTCGTTGAGGCGTTCCGGATTGACCCGCCGCAGGGCTTCTTTTTCGTCGATCATCCCTTGACGGAGCATTTCCATGGCGATGCGTACCATCGCCGCGCCGGTCCGCTTGCCGTTCCGGGTCTGCAGCATCCACAGACGACCTTCCTGGATGGTGAACTCGACGTCCTGCATGTCCTTGTAATGCTCTTCGAGCTTGGTTTCCGCGGCGATCAACTGCGCGTAAATGCTCGGCATCAGTTCTTCGAGCGAGGGATATTTGGCGGCGCGGTCGGCTTCGCTGACCAGCGCCAGTTCGGCCCAGCGACGCGAGCCTTCGAGAGTCACCTGCTGTGGAGTACGGATACCGGCAACGACGTCTTCGCCCTGGGCGTTGATCAGGAATTCGCCGTTGAACAGATCCTCGCCGGTGGCGGCGTCACGGGTGAAGGCGACGCCAGTGCCGCTGTTCTCGCCGAGATTGCCGAAGACCATCGCTTGCACATTGACGGCGGTTCCCCATGAACTCGGGATGTCGTTCAGTTCGCGATACACCACCGCGCGGTCGTTGTTCCAGCTCTGGAAAACGGCCATTACCGCGCCCCACAATTGTTCCCACGGATCGTTGGGGAAGTCGCGGCCGACACGGGCGCGAATCAGACCCTTGAAACGGGTCACCAGTTCCTTGAGGTCCTCGGTGTCGAGTTCGGTGTCGAGCTGGACGCCTTTCTTTTCCTTGAGCATGTCGATGACCACTTCGAAAGGATCATGTTCCTGCTTGGTGACCGGCTTGAGCCCCATGACCACGTCGCCGTACATCTGGATGAAGCGGCGATACGAGTCCCAGGCAAAACGTTCGTTGTTGGCTTTGCGGGCCAGTCCCGCCACCGCCTCGTCGTTGAGACCGAGGTTGAGAATGGTGTCCATCATCCCCGGCATCGAGGCACGCGATCCGGAACGGACCGACAACAGTAGCGGGTCCGAGGCATCGCCGAATTTTTTACCCATTTCCTGCTCGAGGAAAGCGACACCGGCTTTGACTTCGTCGGTGATCAACTGCGTCACCGCGTCCTTGCCTTGCTCGGTATAAACGGTGCACACATCGGTGCAGATCGTGAAACCCGGCGGCACGGCGATGCCCAATCGGCACATTTCGGCCAAGTTGGCTCCCTTGCCTCCAAGGAGGTTTCGCATGGTTGCGTCGCCGTCGGTTCGACTGGCTCCGAAGACATAGACGCTCTTTTCTCTGTTGGTCATAGATACATACCTCGCAGTTGAGGAATTGGATAAAAGACACCGCGAACCGCCGTCCGAAGTGCAACCCAGGATACATGGCCGGAAGGGGATTCCGGACCGGAAAAACCTTTCGCTCCCGCCGCCGAAGCGGTCGGGAGCGACAAGATGATGCTGTTGGTCGTCGAAAGGATCAGCAGATCATATGTCTTCGGGAACCATTTTGATGGCTCCGCAAGGACACTCGGCGACACACACCCCACAACCTTTGCAGTAGTCGTAGTTGAACTGGAAGCGTTTGCCGGGCCCCAGTTTGATCACCGCATTATCCGGACAAACGCCATAGCAGTTGTCGCATTCGAAGCAGTTGCCGCACGACAGGCAGCGACGTGCTTCAAACAAGGCGTTGCTTTCGTCCAGACCACCCTGCACTTCGTCGAATGTCGATTGGCGGCGGATGATGCCGAGCATCGGCCGGACGGTTTTCGGCGCGTCGGCGTAGTACCACGTGTTGAGATTCTCGAAAACGGCGACCTCGTGCTTCGGTGACGGAGCGTATTTCTCGCCACGCAGCCAAGCGTCGATGCTCCACGCCGCTTTTTTGCCGTGGCCGATGGCGACGGTGACGTTGCGGTCGGCCGGGACCATGTCGCCACCAGCAAAAATGCCGGGATGACCGGTCATCAGGTCGGTGCCGACTTGTACCACGCCGTCCTTGACCTCCAGGCCGGGAACGCCGTTCAGCAGACCCAGGTCGACATCCTGTCCGAGCGCCAGCACCACCGAATCGGCTTCGAGGGTTTCGAATTCGCCGGTCGGTTGCGGGAAGCCCTTGTCGTCGAGCGCCATTTTTTCGATCAGCAGCGACGAGTCGTCCGCCTGCTTGATGGTGGACAGCCATTTGATCATCACGCCTTCTTCGAGCGCTTCTTCGATTTCGAAGTCATGCGCCGGCGCTTTGTCGCGTGTGCGCCGATAGACGATGATCGGCTCGGCGCCCATCCGCTTGACGGTACGGGCGACATCGACGGCGGTATTGCCGCCGCCATAGACCACCACCCGGCGGCCGAGCATCGGTTTATCTTCGCCTTCCATCGAGCGCAGCACTGAAATGGCATCGACGATTTTGGCGGCGTCGCCCGACGGGATCATCGCCCGCTTGCCGATGTGCGCGCCGACGGCCAGGAAAGCGGCGTCGAAGCCACCGGCCTTCATCGTCTCAAGGATGTTTTCGACTTTGCTGTTCAGCTTGACGTCGACACCGAGATCGACGATGCGCTGCATTTCGGCATCGAGCACATCGCGCGGCAGGCGGTATTTGGGAATACCGAAACGCATCATGCCGCCCAGCAGCGGACCGGCTTCATAAACCGTTACCCGGTGTCCCAAGCGACGCAGGTGATAAGCGGCCGACATGCCGGATGGCCCGGCGCCGACGACGAGAACGCTTTTTCCGGTCTCCGGCACCGCTTCGCCGCCGAGTTTCCAACCCCGCTTCAGAGCCTCGTCGCCGAGAAAACGTTCGACCGAATTGATGCCGACCGCTTCATCGATCTTGCCGCGGTTGCAGGCATTTTCGCAAGTGTGATAGCACACCCGTCCCATGATCGCTGGAAACGGATTGTCTTTGGTCAAATGGTGGAAGGCGCTTTCGTAATCGCCTGATTCAGCATGAAACAACCAGCCCTGGATGTCCTCACCGGCCGGACATTGCTGGTTGCATGGGGGGAGTCGATCGAGATAGACCGGCCGCGAGGTTCGCCAGGAGCCGGTGCGGTTGGCCAGCGATGAGCCGGGATCGAGAGTTATGGCAAAAGGTTTTTCCATCAGTTCGCCTCCTGGTCGAGCAGTCCGTATTTGCGAATGTTCTTGTCGGCCGCCGCTTGCAGGCGGGCGATCGTGTCCACTGCCGGCTGTTTGCCGAACAGGTGCGCGTAACGTTTCTGGATGCGCAAATACTCTTCGACCGGCTGTGGCCGGCGAATTTTCAATCGCCCGGTGACTTCACCGAACTCCGCCTCGAAAACCGGGAAGATGCCGGTTTCTTTGGCCAGCCGAGCCAGTTTGATCGTGTCGTGCGACGCGGAACCCCAGCCGAGCGGGCAGGGGACCAGGATGTGGATGTAGCGTGCGCCACGGATGCTCATTGCCTTGGTGACCTTGGCTTCGAGGTCGCGCAGATCGGCGACGGTGGCGGTGGCGACATAGGGGATTTCATGGGCCATGGCGATGGCCGGGACGAATTTGCCCTGGCCGAAAGCGTTGCCCGGTTCCGGACCGACCGGCATGGTCGTTGCCGTGCGTGCCGCCGGCGGAGTCGCCGAACTGCGCTGGACGCCGGTGTTCATGTAGCCGCCGTTGTCGTAGCAGATATAGAGCACGTCGTCATTGCGCTCGAACATTCCGGAAAGACAGCCGAAACCGATGTCGGTGGTGCCACCGTCACCGCCTTGGGCGACGACGCGTACATCCTCGGACTGACCTTTCTGACGTTTGATCTTGACTGCCGCGGCGATGCCGGTGGCGACGGCGGCGGTATTACCAAACAGCGAATGAATCCACGGAATCTGCCAAGACGTTTCCGGGTATGGCGTCGAAAAGACTTCAAGACAACCGGTGGCGTTGGCGGCGATCAGCCGGCCGCGGGCGGCGTTCATCGCCGCGTCGATCGCATAACGCGCGCCGAGTGCTTCACCGCAGCCTTGACAGGCACGGTGTCCGGAGTTCAACGAATTGGTACGCTCCATGTTCGCCTGAACGCTGCGTTCTTCCTCGGACAGCAGGCGGTTGCCGACAGTGAACGTACCGGTTTGATAAAAATGAACGGGTTGGAAGCTCATCGTAGTTTTCCTCAACCAATGCGCGCGGCAATGACGCCGACGTCGCGTAGCATGCTTTCAGCGGCCGGTCCGGAACGACGTGTCGTGCGCTCGCGCTCGAGTTGTTTGTTTACCACGTTCCAGTCGAGATCAAGGAAGCTGAGATGCTCGAGTTCGCCACGCAACGCCTTGGCGAACAGGGCGCGCAGGGACTTGCGCGTGATCGCCCGGCCGCCGAGACCGGCAACGACGGTATGGCCGTGCAGGTGTAGACCGGACATCGCCATGCGGACGTCGGTGGAAACGATACCGCCGATGCCGACGGCGAGACTCTTTTCGAGCACGACCACCCGTTTCGCGTTTTGCAAAGCGGCGCGGACGGCATCGATCGGGAAGGGGCGATACGAGGTGATGCCGAGTACGCCGATCTTGTCGCCGTTGGCGCGCATTTCATCAACGGTGTCCTTGATCGTGCCGAGTACCGAACCCATGGCCACGACGATTACTTCAGCGTCTTCGGTGCAGTAGGTGTGGGTCAGACCGCCGCTGTCGCGGCCGAAGATCGCCTGAAATTCCTCGGCGAGTTTCGGAATCCGTTCCAGAGCTTGCATTTGCTTGGCGTGGGCCAGATAACGGACTTCGGAGAATGCTTCAGGACCGACCATCGCTCCGATCGATACCGGCTCACGCGGATCGAGCACCTGTCGGGGTTCGTAGGGAGGTAGAAAGGCGTCGACCTGTGCCTGCGTCGGAACGTCCACCCGCTCGTAGGCGTGCGTCAGAATGAAGCCATCCATGCACACCATCACCGGCAGGCTGACTTCTTCCGCCAACTTGAAAGCCTGAATGTGCAGATCGAGCGCTTCCTGGTTGGTTTCAGCGAACAGTTGAATCCAGCCGCAGTCGCGTTGTGAGAGCGAATCGGTATGGTCGTTCCAGATGTTGATCGGCGCGCCGATGGCCCGATTGGCGACGGTCATCACGATCGGCAGCCCCAGTCCAGAGGCGTTGTAAACCGCTTCGACCATGAACAGCAGACCTTGCGAAGCGGTGGCGGTGTAGGTGCGAGCGCCGGCGGCTGACGAGCCGATGGCGACGCTCATTGCCGCAAATTCGGACTCGACGTTGATGAATTCGCAGTGATCGACCTCTCCGGCCTTGACCATTTCGCCGAGCCCTTCGACGATGTGTGTCTGCGGCGAAATCGGATAGGCGCAGATCACTTCCGGGCGGCACAGGGCGACGGCTTCGGCAACGGCGTGCGAACCTTCGGTTTGTTTAAGCATGTACGGTCTCCTGGTGGCGAGCGGCGGCAATCTCATCGGTGACGAACTGGTAGGCCTCGCTGGCGGCGGCGATATTGCCGGCGGCCACTTTGCCCGAGAACTTGGCGTTGATCGCCTTGTTCACCGATTCCAGTTGCAGGATACCGGCCGCCGCGGCGAAGCCGCCGAGCAAGGGAACATTCGGCATCGGCCGGCCGACGTGCTTGCGGCCGAGATCGGTGGCGGCCACCGTGCACAATTTATCCGCCGGCCAATCGCGAACGTAGTCGCTCAAACCCAGTTCTTCGAAACTGCGGCTGGTGTTGATCAGAATAAGCCCGCCTTTTCTGAGTCCTGAAAAAACATCCACTTGATAGAGCAGGGTCGGATCCTGAATGATCAGCGCGTCGGGTTCCATGATCGGTTCACGCAGGCGGATTTCATGGTCAGCGATCCGACAAAAGGCCACCACCGGCGCGCCGGTACGTTCGGAACCAAAGCTTGGGAAGGCCTGGGCGTGACGACCTTCCTCGAATGCGGCAATCGACAACATCTCGGCGGCCGTTACCACTCCCTGGCCACCGCGACCGTGTATTCGGACTTGGAACATGTTTCCTCCTAATTCCTATGTTGTTTTATCTCGTTTCTGCGACGTCCGCGCAGCATATCTCAGTTCAAGTTCATTGAAAACATGACTGCCGGCTACGGAAGCCTTTCGGCGCCGTCAAATCCCTGTCTGGGATACGTCGACCGAGAGATCGTGCCCAGGACCCAGTCCAGACCGGCATGACATGATGATCAGTCTGGACGAGTGTCCGGGACGCTCATCGACTGCATGCACAGAGCATGGCCGTCTCCGATCGACTGACGCTTGGAGGCAGAAAAGAGATTTGTTACCAAGGGGTCGCGGAGACGGGCGGTTTGGCCGAGAATAATCGGCAAAACCGCCCGCTCCGCTCATTTGCCGGCTGCTTCCCGCTTCTTCCTGGATGTCGGCATCAAGGTGGCTTCGCCGTCGATGACCACTTTGTCGCCGACGGTACACACCGTATCGAGTACCACCCGGCATTTGTCGACGATCACTTCCTTGACGGTCACTTTGGCGTGCACCGTATCACCTGGCCGCACCGGTGCGCGGAAGCGCAGGGATTGCGCCATGTAAATCACGCCTGGACCAGGCAACCGATTGCCCAGTACCGATGAAATCAGGCTGGCGGTCAGCATGCCGTGCGCGATACGGCCTCCGAACATCGTCGTCCGGCCGAACTCTTCGTCCATATGCACGGCGTTTACGTCGGTGGATACGCCGGCAAACATGACGATGTCGGCGTCAGTGATCGTCTTGGCGATTTCCGCGCTCATGCCGACGCTCAGATCTTCGACATCGTAACCATTCTGAGGATTCATAAAAATTCCTTTCTCGCAATAGACGGACAGGGCGCGTGCTGGTCGCGCCGGAAGCGGACGGCGTCGACAATGAGCGGCGCCATCAAGGTGTTATGGAGACGTTTTTCAAGATTATTCGCCAGTCGTCCGCCAGACAGTCAATAAAACAGAACCCCCCGTTGCGGATGACCGGAAGACTATACGAGGAAATGACCGATAACGCCAATTTTTATCGATAACGTATTAACACCATTGGATGAATGCAAATGATTATCAGGACATCAGTCGGCAAACTGACGACGCCGCCACAACGGCGTGCGGATCGCTGCATTGCAGCAAATTCGTGGATTTTTACAGGCTTTGCAAAAAATGCGTTCGGCACCGATTTCCATGGACGAGAAACGCATCTGACAGAGCTGAAGGCTGTTTGTGTCATCAAATTGAATTTTTTTGAGTATTTCTATTGGCAATGGTTTATATCAACATGATATATATGAAACATTTCCTCTTGAATCCTGCTGTTGAAAAGGGAATAAAGAAGCGCTTCCCTGCCGCTGTTTAGGTAAGAAAAAATAAGAAAATTTTTACTTTCATTGGCTTTGACGATGAAAATGATTTGATTACGCCATGCGGATTTTCTGTCCGTTCCAGCCGAGTTTGTTGCTTGCAGGATGGTGTCTTCACCCGCTAGAATCGGGTCCAAGATTCCGCTTCATCGATACGATTTGGCAATGCGCTGCGATGAGGAAAGAAGACTGGTGTTACAGGCAATGATTTGGCTGTTCTTCAACCTCAAAGCGAGCCGGGGTCAGTCGCTGGCAACCCCATTGGCGGATTCGCTGTTTCGAGCCTGTAAGCGTTTGACCGAGGGAGGGACGCTTTCGGGCGTCGGTTGGTCGCCGAGTCATCGCTTTGCCAGTTCTGGCGAACATCCTTTCTTGCTCTCGATAGTTTTTGCCGCGTGTCTTCCGCGCGCCGCATCGCTGATCTCTGGTCGGCCCCCCCTTGTTGCTGATCATTGCTCGTCGGACGGTCGATACGCGTTGACGCCGGTTCTGGCAATGGCAAATCGAGATTTCGACGCGCACCCGTCCGTACTGCTGCCGGCTACCGTTTGTCTGCCTGCCGCCATTCCTCGGCGGGCGATCCCTGTCTGCAACACTTTTTCGTTCGCTTTCTTTAAAAAACGCTGATGGAGAGAAAAGATGAAGCTCAGTCTGACCGATGACGAGTTGAATGCCTATTACAGCGAATTGCACGCTGCCAACGCCGATTTCAAGGGCCATTATCCGGCCGACTCTTTTGAACGCCAGCCGGTACATACCGTTTACGGCGGTGCCAACCTGTTCAAGGCCGGCTTCGCGGGTAAGTTGGGTGAGGTGGCGTTGAAGATGATCGACACCTATGCGCCGAATTACCTGGTTTTCGCCCGCGCGCTGGGGCTGCCGGGTGCCGAGATCCTGCCGACCAACCCGGTTTATCAACGCAGTCTGACCCAGGCGCTGGAGGAAAATCCCGAACAAGTCCGCGGCGTCAAACCTGCAGCCTGGCTGGCGTATACGGTGTTCAACCGGGTGGTCAAGAAATTGCAGAGCGAGCCGATCGAGGATAACCGGATCGATTTCGAGGATGGTTACGGCAATCGCCCCGATCAGGAGGAAGACACCCATGCCGCCGCTGCCGCCGAGGAAGTGGCCAAAGGGATGCGCGACAAGGTGTTGTCGCCGTTCATCGGCATCCGCATCAAGACTTTTTCGGACGAATGCAAGGTGCGTTCGATCCGCACGCTGGACATTTTCCTGACCCGGTTGGCCGAATTGACCGGCAGCCAGTTGCCGGCGAATTTCATCGTCACGCTGCCGAAAGTGACCACGCCGACACAGGTCGCCACCTGCGCAAAAATTCTTGAAAACCTCGAAGCGCGCCTGGGTTTCCCGAAAGATTCGCTGAAGATGGAAATCATGATCGAGACCACTCAGTCGATCATCAACCACAAAGGCGAAAACACCGTGCCCTTGCTGGTTGCTGCCGCCAATGGGCGCTGCCGCTCGGCGATTTTCGGCACCTACGATTACACCGCCTCGTGCAACATCACCGCCGCGTACCAGAGCCATACCCATCCGGCATCGGATTTCGCCCGCCACGTGTTGCAGGTCAGTCTGGCCGGCACCGGTATCACCATCAGCGACGGCGCGACGACCAGCATGCCGATCGGTCCGCACAAGGCCTCGGCCGATGCGCCGCTGACCCCGCAGCAGATGGACGAAAATCGCACCGTGGTGCACAGCGCTTGGCGACTGCATTACGAGAACATCATCCATTCGCTGCGCCATGCCTACTACCAGGGCTGGGATCTCAACCCGGGACAGTTGCCGGTGCGCTATGCCGCCGTCGACACCTTCTTCCTCAGCGGTCTGCAGGACGCCTCGGCGCGTCTGAATGCCTTTCTGAACAAGGCCGCCCAGGCGACGCTGGTGGGCAATACCTTTGACGATGCGGCCACCGGCCAGGGTCTGCTCAACTTCTTCCTGCGCGGCATGGCGTGCGGTGCGATTACCGAGCAGGAAGTTCTGGCGACCGGCATCACGTTGGATGAACTGCGTTCCCGTTCGTTCGTCCGTATCGTCAATGATCGGGCCAAGCACTGACCCTTCGAAACGCTGACCGGAAAGGTAATCTCATGAATCAGGGTAAGGATCCGTTGTCGTCGGTTACGACCTATCTGGCGGCGGCCGACGCGGTGCTCGGCAAATCGCTGCGCTGGCTGAAAGGGGAATGCACGGCTGGCAAAGGTTTGTCGAACGACAAACTGGACGAACATCAACAGGTCTGTTTCGACCTGGCTTGGTGCGCGGCGGAAGCGGCGGGTGCCCGCTTCGCCGTCGACTACGCCGCCCGGGCCGCCGCCGCCAATCAGGATGCGTCGCTGGAAGAACGGATGGCGGCGATTTTTTGCGCGGAAGCCTTGCAGAACATCAGCAACCGTCTCTCGGCCCGGCCGCAGTGTTTTGGCCTGACCGACGACGATCTGGCGGCATTGGCCGCGCCGGCGATCCGCGCGTACTGTCACGGTCAGTTGGACGCCCGTAATCTCGAGGCCCTGGGTCGCGAGGTGATCGTCCGTAACGGTGCCAGCGGAGCCTACCTGCTCGACGAGCATGCCACGATGATGCAGGACACCTTCCGCAAGCTGGCGACCAGCGTGGTGATGCCTCTGGCCGAGGAAATTCACCGTCACGATCTGATCATCCCGGCCGAAATTCTCGGCCAGTTGACCGAAATGGGCTGTTTCGGCCTGTCGGTTCCCGAGCGCTACGGCGGTCTGCAGAGCGACGATCACGAAGACAACATGGGGATGATCGTCGTCACCGAAGAATTGTCGCGCGGTTCGCTGGGTGGCGCCGGCAGTCTGATCACCCGCCCGGAAATCCTCAGCCGTTCCTTGCTCAAAGGCGGCACCGAAGCGCAACGCGAAAAATGGCTGCCGCAAGTGGCAATGGGCGATCCGTTGTGCGCGATCGCCGTTACCGAACCCGATACCGGGTCCGATGTCGCGGCCATGCGTCTGAAGGCCAGCAAATGCGAAGGTGGCTGGATTCTCGACGGCGTGAAAACCTGGTGCACCATGGCCGGTAAAGCGGGATTGATGCTGGTGCTGGCGCGTTCGAATCCCGACCGTTCGCTCGGCCATCGCGGGTTGAGCATGTTCCTGGTCGAAAAGGAATCGGTCGATGGACACGATTTCGAATACCGTCAACCACAAGGCGGCGTACTCAGCGGCCGGGCGATTGCGACGATCGGCTACCGCGGCATGCATTCTTATGAAGTCTTTTTCGATCAGGTCTTCGTTCCGGACGAAAATCTGGTCGGCGGCCCCGAAGGTGAAGGCAAGGGCTTTTACTTCACCATGGCCGGCTTCGCCGGCGGGCGCATCCAGACCGCGGCGCGGGCGATCGGGGTCATGCAGGCGGCTTTCGAACGGGCGGTGTCGTATTCACAGGAACGCAAGGCCTTCGGCAAACCGATCGGCGAGTTCCAATTGACGCTGGTCAAGCTGGCGCGGATGGCGACGCTGCTCACCGTTTCCCGCCAGTTCACCTACGCCGTCGGCCGGCTGATGGACCAGGGCCTGGGGCAGATGGAAGCCAGCATGGTCAAGCTGTTTACCTGCAAGACCGCTGAATGGCTGACTCGTGAAGCGATGCAGATTCATGGCGGCATGGGCTATGCCGAAGAAACGCCGGTCAGCCGCTACTTCGTTGATGCCCGGGTGTTATCGATTTTCGAAGGCGCGGAAGAAACGCTGGCCTTGAAAGTCATCGCCCGCTCGCTGATCGAAGCGGCCTAGGCCGGCGCAGATCGTCGAACCTTACGCCAACAGGAGAAATTTCATGTCGCAGGCAATTCGTTTCCGGCCACAGGCGGAACTCGCCGCCGCGGTGCCGGTGGCCGTCGATCAGGTCCGCCATCCGCATTACGGACGTTATCTCGAAGAGTTCGAGCCCGGTCAGGTGTTCGTCCATCCGCGCGGCTTCACTTTTTTCGCCGCGCAGATGGAGTCCTTCGCCCGGACCTACATGCAATGCAATCCACTGTATCTCAACCAGTCTTACGCCCGGGCCTGCGGTTTTGCTAGCCTGCTGGCTTCGCCGCAGATGGTTTTCAACGTCGTGTTGTCGCTCGGCGTGCAGAATGACTCGGAAAAAGCGATGGCCAACCTCGGCTATTACGATGCCCAGTTTCTGCGCCCGGTCTATGAAGGCGATACCCTCCGCTCATTGACCAAAGTGATCGATCGCAAGGCGCGCGGCGATGGCAAGCCAGGAATCGTCACCATCCGCACCCTGGGAATCAACCAGAACCAGCAGGTGGTGATGCAATACCAACGCAAGATCATGGTGGGTGAACAGGGCAAGCGGCCACCGACGACTCCGCTGCCGGCGGGTTCCGGTATGGCCGATTTTCCATGGGTCGACGACGCGCAGGTCTGGCTGCCCGATTTCCCGGCGACCTTGCCGGGCGGGTTGACCGGCCCGAATTCGTATTTCGAGGATTTTCCGGTCGGTTCGATCGTCGTTCATGCCAATGGCCGGACGATCACCGACGAACACCTGCCGCTGACCTACGCCGTCGGTAATACCCATCCGCTGCACTTCGACCGTGTGTTCAGCGCCGGTCTGTCAGGCAAGATGAGTGGCGACCCGATCGTCTACGGCGGACTGGTTTTCGCCTGGCTCGAAGGTTTGGCCAGTCGCGATGTCAGTGAAAACAGCGTCTGGGAACTCGGGTTCACCGAGGGCTACCACACCCAGCCGGCGGTTGCCGGCGATACCGTGGCCGCGCTGTCGCGGGTTCTGGCCGCCGAAGACGCGCCAGGCGCGCTGGCCGGGCGTTTCGGTGTCGTCACCTTCCAATTCATCGGGGTCAAGAATGTCAGTGCCGCCAATGCCCTGACCCAATACGGCGCCGATCTGTTCATCAAGGAAAACGACAAGAAAGCGCTCGACAAGGAAAAAATCGACGCCAAGATTTTCGAAATCGAACGTCGTCTGCTGATCCGGAAGAGGAGTTGAGCATGGCTTTGGTCCACAACAAACGCGATCAGCCGTGGCTGATCCGTACCTACAGCGGTCATAGTTCGGCGAAAGCGTCGAACATGCTCTACCGCACCAACCTCGCCAAAGGGCAGACCGGCTTGTCGGTCGCTTTCGATCTGCCGACGCAGACCGGCTACGACGCCGACAGCCCTCTGGCCAAAGGCGAAGTGGGCAAGGTCGGCGTGCCGATTTCGCACATCGAGGACATGGATCAGCTGTTCGATCAGATTCCGCTCGACCAGATGAACACCTCGATGACCATCAATGCCACCGCGGCGTGGCTGTTGTCGTTGTACATCGGACTGGCGCAACGCCGCGGCATCGATCCGGGTAAATTGAACGGCACGACGCAAAACGACATCATCAAGGAGTACCTGTCGCGCGGCACATACATCTACCCGCCGGGGCCGTCGATGCGGCTGATCGCCGATACCATCAACTATACCGTCAAGCACGTCCCGAAGTGGAATCCGACCAACGTCTGCAGTTACCATCTGCAGGAAGCCGGCGCCACGCCGGTGCAGGAACTGGCGTACGCCTTATGTACGGCGATGGCGGTGCTCGACCGCGTCAAGGACTCCGGCGAAATCGGTGCCGCCGATTTCCCGCAAGTGGTCGAACGGATTTCATTCTTCGTCAACGCCGGCATCCGCTTCGTCGAAGAGTGCTGCAAGATGCGCGCCTTCGCCGAAATGTGGGATCAGCTCACCCTGTCGCGCTATCAGGTCGATGATCCGAAAATGCGGCGTTTCCGTTACGGCGTGCAGGTCAATTCCTTGGGTTTGACCGAGGCGCAGCCGGAAAACAACGTCCAGCGCATCGTTCTGGAAATGATGGCGGTGGTGCTCTCCAAGCGCGCCCGCGCCCGCGCCATCCAGTTGCCGGCGTGGAACGAGGCGATGGGTTTGCCGCGTCCGTGGGATCAGCAGTGGGCGCTGCGCATTCAGCAGGTGATGGCTTTCGAAACCGATCTCCTGGAATACGGCGACCTGCTCGACGGCTCGCCGGTGATCGCCGCCAAGGTCGCCGAACTGATCGACGGTGCGCGCCGGGAAATCGCCAACGTCGAGGCGCAAGGCGGAATCATCGCCGCCATCGAATCCGGCTATATCAAACGGGAACTGGTCAACAGTCACATGAATCGTCTGCGGGCCATCGAGGCCGGCGATCTGAAGATCATCGGCGTCAATTGCTTCCAGGAAACTGCCGAGTCGCCGCTGACCCAAGGCAGCGACGGCGGAATCATGAAGACCGATCCGGCGGCCGAGCGCGAGCAGATCGAGCGCTTGCAGGCGCACCGCCGGCAACGCAACGACGCCGACGTGCAAGCTGCTTTGCAAGGGCTGATCGACGTTGCCAAAAGCAGCGAGAACATCATGCCGGCGTCGATCCGCTGCGCCTTGGCAGGCGTGACCACCGGCGAGTGGGGCGATACCTTGCGCGGCGTGTTCGGCGAGTTCCGGCCGCCGACAGGTATCGACATCGCCATCGACAGCCGCGAATTACTGGGCAAGAAGGATCAAGTGGCGCAATTGCGCGAAAACGTTGCCGCGACCGGCGACGCACTCGGCCGGCCGCTCAAGCTGCTGGTCGGTAAACCGGGTCTCGACGGGCATTCGAATGGCGCCGAACAGGTGGCGGTCAAGGCCCGCGACGTCGGTTTCGAAGTGGTCTATGACGGTATCCGTCTGACGCCGCAACAGATCGCCCAGGCCGCCCAGGAAGAAGGGGTGCATGTCGTCGGGCTGTCGATTCTCTCCGGCAGCCACCTCGAACTGGTCGAAGCGGTTCTCAACGAAATGCGCGCGCGTGATCTGGCCGACGTGCCGGTGATCGCCGGCGGCATCATCCCCAAAGAGGATGCCGACAAGCTGACCGCGCTGGGCGTGCGTGCGGTGTATACCCCGAAAGATTTCAGCTTGAACGCGATCATGGCCGACATCATCAATATCGTTCGCGACAGTCAGGGACTGACGCGGCTGGCGGCGCTGCAATGACCGACGCTGCCCGAAAGCACTGACCTGACGATGGGCCCCGTCCGTTTGCCCGATCCCGACTCTCTGGCCGCGCGCATCCGCCGTGGCGAGCGGGCGGCGGTCGCCAGCGGTTTGAATCTGCTCGACAACAAGCGGGAGGAGGCGCGTCTTTGCGCTGCCCGCTTGTTGGCGGCGCTGGCTGAGGCGCACGGGTTGGGTGCCGGGCACCTGGTTGGAATTACCGGCCCGCCAGGCGCCGGCAAGTCATCGCTGCTCGCGGCGATGATCCGTGAATGGCGGCAGAGTGGACGCACGGTCGGCGTGCTGGCCGTCGATCCGTCGAGCCGGCCCGAGTTGGGCGGCGGCGCCTTGCTCGGTGACCGTATCCGCATCAAGAACACAGCACCGTCGGGGGGAGGCGGGTACGACGAGGGGCTGTTCATCCGCTCGCTGGCCAATCGCAGCCAGTTGGGCGGCGTGGCCAGCGAAGTCTGGCCGATGAGCTGGCTGATGTTGGCCTGCTTCGATATCGTCGTCGTCGAGACGGTCGGCGTCGGCCAAACCGAGATCGATATCGCCGAAATCGGCGATACGGTCTGTTATGTCGCCCAGCCGGCTTCGGGCGACACCATCCAGTATCTCAAGTCGGGAATCATCGAGATACCGGACATCTTCGTCGTCAACAAGGCTGACCTGGGCGCGCCGGCGCACAAGACTGCCGGCGAGCTGACCCGTGCCGGTTCCCGCCAGGATCGCCGGGCGGGCTGGGATTATCCGGTCTGTCTGGTCAGCGCCAACGAGCACCGCGGTATCCAGCCCTTGCTGGCGCATCTCGAACGCCATCGCCGCTTCCTGATCGATGGTGGGCTGTTCGACGAACTGCGGGCGCGTCATCAACGAGGCTGGGTCGTCCGGCTGTTGAAAGAGGAATTCGGCACCTTTGGTCTTGGCCTGCTGGGCGGAGCCGTTGGGGTCGATGAATCGCTGCAGGCTCGGCCGTCGAACCAGTTCGCTGGTTACGTTCGGTTGAGAAATCACATCCTTTCAAAATTTTTGTCAGAAAATCATCCCAGTAGTCTAACCACAAAGGAGCATGTCAATGAGCAAGCAGTTGTATGAGTTAGGCGAACAACCCCCGATAGGGGAAGTGCCCGAAAAAATGCACGCCTGGCTGGTCCGTCAGGAGCGTTTCGGCAAACCTACCGAGGCGTTTCAAAAAGAGGTCGTCAACACTCCCTCGATCGCCGATGACGAAGTGCTGGTTTATGTGATGGCCGCCGGCATCAACTACAACAACGTTTGGGCGGCGTTGGGCATCCCGGTCAATGTCATCGCCGCGCGCAACAAGACCGGTGAGCCGGAAGATTTCCACATCGGCGGCAGCGATGCCTCGGGGATCGTTTACGCCGTCGGCAAGGACGTCACCAATGTCAAGGTTGGAGACGAAGTGGTAATGCATTGCGGTCAGTACAACCGCAATTGCTCGTGGGTCAAAAAAGGCGGCGACCCGATGTACTCGCCGTCGTTCAAGATTTGGGGTTACGAGACCAACTACGGCAGTTTTGCCCAATTCACCCGGGTTCAGGCGCAGCAATGCATGCCCAAGCCGAAGCACATGAACTGGGAAGAAGCCGCTGCCTATACGCTGGTTGCCGCCACGGCCTGGCGGATGCTGCATGGCTGGGGCGAAAGTTCGATCAAAAAGGGCGACGTGGTTCTGGTCTGGGGCGGTGCCGGCGGTCTCGGTTCGATGGCCATCCAGATCGCCAAGGCCGTCGGCGCCACCTCGGTGGCGATGGTCTCCGGCGAGGACAAATTCGATTACTGCATGAAGCTCGGTGCCAAAGGCTGCATCAACCGCAACGAATTCGATCACTGGGGGATGCTGCCGCACTGGAAAGACAACGCCGGTTATGCCAAATGGCTGAAAGGCGTCCGTTCCTTTGGGGCCAAGATCTGGGACGTGCTCGGCGAGAAACGGGCCCCGAACATCGTTTTCGAGCATCCGGGGGAAAGCACCATCCCCAGCTCGATCTTCGTCTGTGAAACCGGCGGCATGGTCGTCGTCTGTGCCGGCACCACCGGCTACAACGCCACCGTCGATCTGCGCTATCTGTGGATGCGCCAGAAGCGTTTGCAGGGATCGCACTTCGCCAATACCGTCCAGGCGAATGAAATGAACCAATTGGCGCTGGCCGGCAAGCTCGATCCGTGCATGTCGCGCGTTTTCACCTACGAAGAATTGCCTTTGGCCCATCAACTCATGCACGATAACAGACACCCGCACGGCAACATGTCCGTATTGATCGGCGCGCAACAATTCGGTCTCGGCGTCAGCGGCAAAGCGCCGGTGGAAATGATTCATCCGACCCTGCCGAAGGGCGACGTCCATACCACGCCGGCACCTTACCCGATGTCCGTGCCGCTGCCGAGCATTGCCGATGCTGGTGGACTGACCATCGCCGACGACGGCACCAAGGTTCGCGACTTGATGCACGCCGGTATCATCTCCTGCACACCGGACGACACCGTTGGTGCCGTGGCCAAGATCATGGTCGACAACGAAATCCATGCCGTGGTGGTCATGGACGGCCAGGGAACGGCCGTCGGCGTCGTTTCGCAGACCGACATGGTTCTGGCACGGCAGGGACGCACGCCTGAAGAAGCCCGCCAGATGAAAGCGCGCGAAGTGATGACCCCGGGATGCGCCACCTGCGACGCCGACATGTTGTTGAGTGACGCGGTCACCTTGCTCACCGCTCGCCGCATGCATCGTCTGGTCGTCACCGACAAGGAGCAGCCCGTCGGCGTGTTGTCGATGACTGACGTGGTTCGCAAGATCATCGGCGAATAAGCGCGTCGCGTTGTAACCCGTTCCGTTCGACTCTGCGTGTGCCAGGCGAACGGAACGGTCCGAAGGTGTTGGACTGATTTACGCGCAAACCCTTCTCCTCCTTGACGAGCGGAAGGGTTTGTTTTTTGACGGAAGGAACATCGATCATGCGAGCCATCGTCTGTCACGAGTTTGCCGGACCGGCAGCCCTGCGGCTGGAAACCATTCCGGCGCCGCGACTCGGTGCCGGTGAAGTGCGGATTCAGGTGCGCGCCTGTGGTGTCAATTTTGCCGATAGTCTGATCATCCGCGGCAAATATCAGCGTCAGCCCGTTCCACCGTTTACCCCTGGTTTCGAAGTCGCTGGCGAAGTCATCGAATTAGGCAGCGGTGTCGATGATTTCACCGTCGGTGAGCGGGTAATCGCGCTGACGACACATGGAGGCTACGCCGAGCAAGTGGTCACCGATGCCAGCCGCTGCGTGTCTTTGCCGCCCAGCATGTCCTGGTCGCACGGCGCCGCCTTTCCGATCGTTTTCGGCACCTCGCACCTCGCCCTGGTCCGGCGTGCCCGCCTGCGTGCCGGCGAGACGCTGGTCGTGCATGGTGCGTCCGGAGGTGTCGGGCTGACCGCCGTCGCCATCGGCAAACATCTGGGTGCGACGGTCATCGCCACCGCCAGTCGGGCGGACAAGCTGCAAGTGGCACGTCAGCACGGCGCCGACCATCTCATCGACCTCAGCCGGGAGGACCCGCGCACGCGGATCAAGGAATTGACCGGTGGCCGCGGTGCCGACGTGATCTACGACCCGGTCGGCGGCGAACTGTTCACCGCTTCATTACGCAGCATCGCTTTTGAAGGCCGACTGCTGGTCATCGGTTTTGCCAGTGGCGACGTGCCGAAGATTCCCGCCAATCATCTGTTGGTCAAGAACGTGGACGTGATCGGACTGAACTGGCCGGCATACGCCGAACACCATCCGCAAACGATGCGGGAAAGCCTGCAAACGTTGCTGCAATGGTATCTTGCCGGAGTCATCACGCCGCCGGTTTCCGGCTGCTATCCGCTGGAACGCTCCGTCGAGGCGCTCGAAGATCTGCTGAGTCGCAAGACGACTGGCAAATTGCTGATCACGATCGACTGATGGCCAGATCCTGGATGAGTTTGATCATCCGGGGCAGGGTGACAGTGGTTAAATCGAAACGCTCCTGAACGTCCCGACGGGCTTGTTGGCGGATGCCGGTCATCTGCTGCGGCTCCGCCAGTACCGAAACGATCGTCTCGGCCAAGGCTTCCGGAGCGAAAAAGTCGACCAGTAAGCCATTATCGCCGGCGGAAATGACCTCTCGAACCGGTGCAGTGTCCGAAGCGATGATCGGACAGGCGCAGGACATGGCTTCGAGCAACGACCAGGAAAGGACGAAGGGGTAGGTCAGATACACGTGAGCGCTGGACAGCCGCAGGACTTCAATGAACGTGGAGTAGGGGACTTTGCCGAGGAAATGGACGCGCTCGAGGTCCAGCGCATTGCTCACTTCCTCGAGATAAATCGATTTGTAGCTGGAGCCGGCCGGTGGGGGGCGTCCATAACTGACTTCATCGCCGCCGACGATCAGGGCCTGCGCGCGCGGACGGGCGGCCAGCACCTTGGGCAAAGCACGCATGAACATATGAAAACCGCGATAGGGCTCGAGATTGCGGGCGACGTAGGTGATCACTTCATCGCCGCTGTTCAGCGAGCCGCGGCCGTCCGGTAAACGAAATCCGCTCACTGGCCCTGGGCAGACCAACGAAGTTTGTATTCCGTCATGGGTCACCGTGATTTGCGGCTGGAAAACCGCCGGGTATTGTTGCCGTTGCCATTCGGTGGGACTGATTCCGGCGTCGGCAGCTTCCAGGCTCAGCAATTGCGTGGTATTGCGAACCCGAGCCCGGCACTGGTCGTCGAAGGATGTCGGAAATTCGGCGTCAAAATTCATGTCCGATCCCCAGGAGCGGTAGAAAAACTCCAGATAGAGCAACACACGCGCATTCGGGAAGACATCTTTCAAAAACAGAGCCTCGCCCCAGGCCGGGTGTACGCAGATCACCTCGGGAACAAATCCCTGTTGGCGCAAAGCCAGTCCGAGACGGGCTACCGCCTGACCGCGACGGACCGCCGCTTCACTGCTGCGTAAATAGTGATGCGTCTGCGGACTGGCACCCGGAGGACCCGCGTAGGCCAGCAGCCGAATGCGCGGATGGAAACCGGTCAGACGTTTGATCGCATTTTCCTCGCCGATGCCGATGACCTGATTGTGCGGATCATCGGCGAGCGCCGGGGCGAGATGGCGATATTGCCCAGGGAAATTCTGATGAATGAAAAGGATGCGCATGAATTAGTTAGTGCAACATCTCTTCTGTAAATTTGTATTCTGCTGGTTTTGCGATGCTTT
>JAVMKC010000048.1:0-27872 GCA_031732795.1 Accumulibacter sp.
TACTTGGGAGAAAATTCTACTTTTAACTGCCGCTAATTTCCGGGGGGATTACCAAACCGTCTTCAAGAACGACTTGCGAGTGAAACCCGAGGCTCAGCCAGGTCAGATCGAACAATTTTTGTGACGTACCGCCCGACTGGCTGCGGTTGGAATCGATCGTCCCACGATAGGCAACGAGCAGTGTGACCCGTGGTGCCACTTGAGCGATCCTGTATGCTTCGCCGCCGTTGATATTGATGACCGCGCATCGGCGAAGTCGGCAAACGGCATCTCGACCAAGTGTACACAGGTACACAGACGATGGCAAAGTCGTCTGTGTACAGAAACTCGCGCAAGGATCCCTCTCGCGTACCACCGGCATATGGGCGGCATGGATAGCGGTGACAACGATCAGCTGAGTTTCGTAAATGAATCCAATAGACAGCTTGAGTTGGCATGGGTGTCGCCGGCCTTGGCGGCAGCAAGGTAGACTTGGTCGATGCCTGGGCGGCAAAAAGATGTTGACCGTCTATTGGTCGATCAAATCGAGTTCGTTACGCGTGCGCAGCATCAGTTTGTCTCTGGCGGTTACCGGGTGAGGTATCGCGATACAACGCATCCAGACAGCAGACGATCGCCGAACCGAGCATTTTTCCTGATGCCCGGCGACAAAATGTTGGTGCGTTTCATACGCGATTATCGCTGTTCGCGCAGGTATCGAAACCGGCCAGTTCACGTTACCTGCAGAGATACGGAAATCGACGAAGCCTGCCTGAGCAGATCGATACGGCGACTCAAAGAATGAACGTCTGCTGGTTTTTCAACATCTGTGGACGGTTGTGGCCAAAGCCGGCATCGATTTCGGCCATCGTTAGTTCGATCTGGCTGGGCTTCAGATGGCTGACATAGACCTCGACCGACTTGTTCAATTGGCTCAATTCAGTGGCCAGCATGCTCGGGCACAGGTGCTTGGAAAGTTCAGCGAGCTTTTGTTCTCGATTAGGGAAAGCGGTTTCGATCAGTAGATAGCGCAGATTGGCAATCTCGTTGACCACCGGCCAGAAGCGATCGTTGACCGTGGTATCGCCGGTGAATACCAGGCTGCCGGTGCCTGAATCGAGTTGGTAGCCGATTGCTGGCACGGTATGCTCAGCGGGCAGGGCAGTAATCGTCCGCCCGGCCAGATGAACGGACTGACCCACCTCGAGTGGGCAGTAGACCATCAATGGATGGTCGGTCGTCGGTATGCGCGTGAAATCCGGCCAGATCGCCCAATTGAAGATGTGACGGGCAATGATGTCGAGCGTTTCGCCAAGCCCATACACTATGAGAGGTTTTTGCCGCAGATCGCTGACGGAGTCGATCAGCAATGGCAAGGAAGCGATATGGTCAAGATGGGAGTGGGTCAGGAAAACATGGTCGATCAGTGCCAGTTCGGCAAGCGTCAAATCGGCGACGCCGGTCCCCGCATCGATCAACAGGTCATGGTCTACGAGCAGGGAGGTCGTTCGCAGATGGTGACCGCCAATTCCTCCGCTACAGCCCAGCACCGTGATCTTCATGCGCATGCGACCCAAACCTGACGGCATTGCGTCGGGCGAAGACGGAGGCGTGATGTCATGCGGATCCGAATCGCGCAAATTTTCGCCAATTTCATCCTTTGAAGAAAAATTCCATTTTCACCCCGGCGATTTCGATAATGTCCCGGTCAATCAGTTTGTGCTCTTCGCGGGCGATGGGGTGACCATTGACCGAAGGCGGGTTTTTTCCTTCGACATGGGTCAGGAAGTAACCTTGTGGTCGCCGGGTGATCACCGCCACTTGTGCGCCCGGTTTGCCTAGTGTAGTCAACGTCTTGACGATTTGTAATTCCCGGCCGGCATTCGAACCGCTGAGCAGGCGGATGATGGCCGCCGGTAGATTCGGTGCATTTGGGGTAGGCGCCGAACTAGCGATCGAGCTGCCGCCGGTGGTCACAGAGAAAGGCGATGATTCGACATTGAAATCGCGGTTGCGGTAGTCCGAGCTCTCTCCGAACGTTTCGCCGCCAGCCAGATATTTCATCTTGTATTTGCCAAGCTCGATGACATCACCGTCTTTGAGGAAATGTTTCCGCACCGCGTGACCATTGACCAGCGTGCCGTTGGTGCTGTTGAGATCTTCAAGAAATGAATCATTGAGAATGGTGACCACGGCCGCGTGTTCGCCGCTGATGGCCATGTTTTCGATCTGAATGTCGTTATGCGCCTTGCGGCCAATACTCATTCGTTCCTTGTTCAGCGGGATTTCCTTCAACACCAGACCATCCATGCTGAGTATGAGTTTTGCCATTGTTTTGCCGTCCTTAACTAAAACCAGGCACAGAGTTTTGACCAAGCTTTTGGAGAGGCTGGAAAGCTCTGGACCACTTTGACTACTACCGCCGAAATATTGTCTTCACCGCCATATTCGTTGGCCATTTCGATCAGCATTCCTGCCGCGCCGGTCAAATTGTTGACGTGTGCCAGCAGTGTTCGACGAATTTCCGTTTCTTCGATCATGTCGTAGAGGCCATCGGAACAGAGCAGGTAAACGTCGTCCGGCCGGGTCTGGTGGACGTGCAGTTCCGGTTCGACCTGTCGATCGACGCCCACGGCGCGGGTCAACAAATTCCGATAATCGGCGTAGCGCGCCGCCTCGGCGGAAATCATCCCGCTGTCGAGACGCTCCTGGACCAGCGAATGATCGTTGGTCAGTCGGGACAGTTTGTCGTTACGCAAGCGGTAGAACCGTGAATCGCCAACATGGGTCACCAAGACGTGATCGTCACAGAAAATTGCCGCCACCAAGGTGGTGCCCATCCCGAAAAAAGACGATTCGTGGTCAGATGCTTCGAAAATCGTCGAATTGATCAAGGCGACATGATCCTTCACCGCGCGTTGCAACAACGAATGCTCATGTCGATAATTGACGACATATTCCGGGTGGAGGTTGAAAAAATCCAGCATTTTTCGCGACAACATCGAGGTTGCCATCTGGCTGGCCACTTCACCAGCATCATAGCCGCCCATGCCATCGGCGAGAATGAACAGGCCGCGGCCGACGTCGGCGAAATAGGAATCTTCGTTCTTTCCGCGGACCAGTCCCGGATCGGTTCGTGCAGCGTACTCCAATGCTTCGGAAAGTGTATTGGCCATCGTACGCACTCCACTTCTTGCCAGACAGGCGGCTCTATCGGGCGCCGTATGGCAATTCGACACCACGTCCTGCGGCATGTGCCCGATCGACCAGTTGTGCGGCCAAAGCTAAATCCTGGATGGCCATACCCTGTGACTCGAACAAACTGATTTCATCGGCTTGGACGCGACCGGGCTGCCGGCCGCACAGCAGTTCTCCCAATTCGATCAGTTGTCGCGGCTGCAGACGGCCTTTTTCGAGCAGAGGCAGCAAATCACCGGCTTCGCGCACCGCGGTTTCGATACTGTCGACCACAATGATGCGGCAGCGTTTGATCACCTCCTCGCCGATTTCGCGGCGGATCAAGGCATTGGAACCAGCGCCATTGATGTGGGTGCCGGCCGCCAGCCAGGCGGCTTCGAACAGCGGGGTCGATGCCGTGGTCACCGTGCTGACGATATCGCTGTCGCGCACCGTGTCTTCGGCGGAGCGCGCAGCCACCACGTCGATGCCCAGGCGCTCGGTCATCCGGGAGCAAAAATCGGCCAGACGGTCGGGCCGGCGGGCAAAAACCTTGATTTGTCGCAGTGATCGGACGGCCAACAGCGCTTCGAGGTGTCCTTCAGCCTGCCAGCCGGCACCGAAAACACCGGCCACCTGGGCGTCGGTTCGTGCCAGACAGCGGGTGGCGACGCCCGACGCGGCAGCGGTGCGCATCATGCCGATCAGATCGGCATCAAGAACTGCCTGCAGTACGCCGGTTGATGCCTGGTATAAATGAATCAGGAAACGTACTCCGGAACGGCTGCTGGTATAGGCTTTGTAGCCAATGACATCGCGTTTGGGCAAGGCGCCTTGCAACAGGTGCAGCGTCGTTTGAGGGAGACGTGTGCGTTGACGTGGCACGTCGCTGGCTCGTCCCAGTGCCAGTTCAACATGCGCCTCTTCGACGGCCGCCAGCGCCAATGGCATGGTCAGGAGCGCTTTGACGTCTTCTTCGGACAAGAACAGAGCCATTTTTTCCTCGGAATCGATGTCCAGGAATCGACCGGTCTGCAGACTTCGTTGTTTCGCTGCCAACATCCGGGCAGTGTTCGAATGTCTTGCAACGCGGATTCTAACGGTAAATCCAGCAAATCGAGAGCAAACGAAAAAGGCAGACCGCAGCCTGCCCTTTTCGCCAGTATGCTGGACGGGTAATAAGGCTTACAGCAGTGCTTTGATCATCTTGCCCATCACCGATGGATCGCGGGTAATTTTGAACCCGCATTCCTCCATGATCGCCAGTTTGGCGTCGGCGGTATCGGCACCGCCCGAGATCAACGCACCGGCGTGTCCCATGCGTTTGCCGGCCGGTGCGGTAACCCCGGCGATGAAGCCGACGATCGGCTTCTTCATGTTCGCCTTGCACCACACTGCGGCATCGGCTTCATCCGGGCCGCCGATTTCGCCGATCATGATCACCGCGTCGGTGTCTGGATCGTCGTTGAACAGGCGCATGATGTCGATGTGCTTCAAGCCGTTGATCGGATCGCCGCCGGTACCGACCGCCGACGATTGGCCAAGACCGATTTCGGTCAACTGGCCGACCGCTTCATAGGTCAGCGTTCCGGAACGGGAAACGACGCCGATCCGTCCCTTGCGGTGGATGTGACCGGGCATGATGCCGATTTTCACTTCATCCGGGGTGATCAGACCGGGGCAGTTCGGACCGAGGAGCAGCGTTTTCTTGCCGCCCGCAGCTTCCTTGCGGTGCATCTTGTTCCGCACCATCAACATGTCGCGGACTGGAATGCCTTCGGTGATGCAGACCACCAGATCGAGGTCGGCTTCGACCGCTTCCCAGATCGCGGCAGCGGCACCCGGTGGCGGCACGTAGATCACCGAAACGGTGGCGCCGGTTTCGGCGGCTGCTTCCTTGACCGAGGCGTAGATCGGGATATCGAAAATCTTTTCGCCGGCCTTTTTCGGATTGACGCCGGCGACGAAGCAATTCTTGCCGTTGGCGTATTCCTGGCACTTTTCGGTATGGAACTGACCGGTCTTGCCGGTGATACCTTGAGTGATGATTTTGGTGTCTTTGTTGATCAGAATCGACATGGTGGCTCCTTAACTGACCGCGGCAACGATCTTGGTGGCGGCTTCGGCCATCGAATCGGCGGTGATGATCGGCAAGCCGGATTCGCTGAG
The DNA here is from genome assembly GCA_031732795.1 of Accumulibacter sp. Classification (GTDB taxonomy): domain Bacteria; phylum Pseudomonadota; class Gammaproteobacteria; order Burkholderiales; family Rhodocyclaceae; genus Accumulibacter. Next base: position 5,326 of record JAVMKC010000048.1, read on the forward strand.
GATTTTCTTGCCGATATCCTCGTTGGTTCCTTTCATGCGCACGACCAGCGGCACGGAGAGATGGGTGGTGCGCGCAGCGGCCACGACGCCGGTGGCGATGGTGTCGCAGCGCATGATGCCGCCGAAAATATTGACCAGGATTCCCTTGACCTTCGGGTTCCTGAGCATGATCTGGAAGGCTTCGGTGACCTTCTCGGTGGTCGCGCCACCGCCGACGTCGAGGAAGTTGGCCGGTTCGGCACCGAAGAGCTTGATGGTATCCATCGTCGCCATCGCCAGACCGGCGCCATTCACCAGGCAGCCGATATTGCCGTCGAGCGAGATGTACGACAGGTCGAATTTCGAGGCTTCCACTTCATCGGGGTCTTCTTCGTCGAGATCGCGGAAGGCCATGATCTCGGGCTGCCGGTAGAGCGAGTTGGAGTCGAAGTTGAATTTGGCGTCGAGTGCTTTGATATTGCCGTTGCCTTCGAGGATCAGCGGGTTGATTTCCGCCAGCGAGGCATCGGTTTCCATGTAGCAGCGATACAGCCCCTTGAAGGTGTTGACCGCCTGATCAATCGAGCCGTCGGGTACGCCGATGCCCTTGGCCAGGTAGGTGGCTTGTTCATCGTTGATGCCGTCGTTCGGGTCGATGAACACCTTGAGGATTTTCTCGGGGGTCTTGTGAGCCACTTCCTCGATGTCCATGCCGCCTTCCGAAGAGGCCATCATCGCCACTTTTTGCGTGGCGCGGTCGGTCAGCACCGCGACATAGTATTCCTTGCGGATGTCGGCGCCCTCTTCGACCAGCAGCCGGCGTACCTTTTGACCGACCGGGCCGGTCTGGTGGGTGACCAACTGCATGCCGAGAATCTGGTTGGCGTACTGACGGACCTCGTCGAGCGACTTGGCGACCTTCACCCCGCCGCCCTTGCCGCGACCGCCTGCGTGAATCTGGGCTTTCACCACCCAGACGCTGCCACCCAGGGATTCGGCTGCCTTGACCGCGTCATCGACGGATGGGCAGAACACCCCGCGCGGAACCACGACGCCGAATTTCTTCAGGAGTTCTTTTCCCTGATATTCGTGAATTTTCATGCGCTTTCCTTGCTTGAGTTAAGGTTGCGAAACGTAATGAACCACAGGCAGAGGGGTCTACCCAGGTTTCTGGCCACGGTACCAGCGTGGGTAATAACGCTGCACCGCGTCCGAATGTGAATCCAGCGCGTGGCAGCGATCGAGCTGATAAGGCTTGTCTTCTCCGTGATCGTCATCCATCCACTCGCTGGCGAAGGTTTGTAACGCGGCGGTGGGTAGAATCATGGCCAACTCGCTGAGATGCGAGCAGCCGAGCGTGTTCGGAAAGAGCGATTTGACCGCCGTCCGGAAACCGCGCATCAGATTGAGCCCGACCAATTGCTCGTAAGCCGGCGTGATGCGCTCGCAATAACCCGTATATGGGGAGGCATCGGTGCATACGGCGGCATCGAGAATGTTCGTTTCAGCGTCGATCGTCACTCGAACCCACATGTCATGAACCGCCTCGCCGGGTTGGCGCAGGCCGGACGACAAGGGATAATCATGATCCTTGCTGTCGATCAGATGCGCTTCGATATCCCAGCAGCCGTCCACGCGTTTGTAGCCATCGATTTGAACGCGACGAACGTGTAGGCGGGTGCGTTGTGCGGTCGGTTGCGGGAGCGGCATCAAGGATCCTGGAGGAGATCGCGACCTCGAATCGGCGTCGCGGATGTCCGAAAATTCTACACCAAAATGCGTTGCCGTTTTGGCCGAAATTCATAATTATGGTTAGGTGGCGACCAGGGTTTTGGACGCAGCCCGATGTCTCCTGGTGGCGTTTCGCCGTCTGGAAGCCCGTCATACGGGTTTTCTTCGCCCGAATCGACCCGCTGTTGAAGAAAGCGTATTCCGCTGCTGTCTGGAGAGCGACCCTGCATGCATGACGAATTGAGCGAAATCAGCGACTTTCTCGTCGACTGTCCACCTTTCGACCGCCTTGACGATGCGGGCGTGCGTGGGGTGGCCGCGGCGATGGTCATCCGTTATCTGCGTCGCGGCGCTGCTTTTCCGCCGCCGGGCTCGGTCTGTCTGTGGTTGCTGCGCCAGGGGGCGATCGAGCTGCGCTCCGCCGACGGCGGGTTGGCTCGGCGGATGGGTGAGGGGGAAGTCTACGACAGCGCCTGTCTGCCTGATTCGCCAGAAAAGCAGTGGCTCGGGGTCGCCGTCGAGGATACCCTGATCTATGGCTTGCCGCTGCCGCAACTCGAACAGTTGTGGGCCGCGTATCCGGACATGCGACAACAGGCGTTGCATGATCTCGGTGAGCGGCTGCGGCACGGGCCCTCGACCATCGCTCTGCCGCCGCCGGGCAAGGATCTCGCTTCCCTGCCGCTGTCGTCGTTAACTGTTCGAATGCCGGTGTGCGCCCGCGCTGACGACACCATCCGCGAAGGCGCCAGTCTGATGACCCGGCAACGCGTTTCCGCGCTGCTGATCGTCGATCGGGACGACCGGCTGTGCGGAATCGTCACCGACCGCGATCTGCGCAGCCGCTGCCTCGCCACCGGATTGCCCGATCACACGCCGCTATCGGCGATCATGACCGCCGAACCGCTGTCCCTGCCGCCGGACGCTACCGGTTTGGAAGCCTTGCTGGAAATGAACCGTCGCGGCATTCACCATCTGCCGGTCTCTCTCGACGGCAAGTTGTCGGGGCTGGTCAGCACCACCGATCTGCTGCGCGCCCAGGGCCTGAGTGCGACACATCTGATCGACCGTCTGCGACGAGCCGCCGATTGTGGCGAACTGGTATCGCTGGCCGGTGAGTTGCCTGAACTGTGGCGCAATCTGGCGCGTCGCGGGGAATCGCCGGCGGTGCTTGGTCATATCGTCGCCGGCGTCGCCGATGCGCTGACCAGCCGTCTGCTGACGCTCTGCGAAGCGCGCCTCGGCCCGCTGCCAGCGGCTTACGCCTGGATCGCGTTCGGCTCACAAGGACGGCAGGAACTGTCGTTATATTCGGATCAGGACAATGCACTGATCTTCGCCGACCGGATCGATTCCGCTGGCCGGGAGTATTTCGCACAGTTGGCGCGTCAGGTTTGCGATGGTCTGGCGGCTTGCGGCTTCATCCCCTGTCCCGGCGAAATGATGGCCACCAACCCGCGCTGGCGGCAATCGGTGTCGGCGTGGCGAGCCGAATTCAGTGACTGGTTCGAGGCCACCGATCCGCATAAAGCCCGTCTGGCAGCCAACCTTTTCGATCTGCGCTGGGTGCACGGCGACGCGGCGCTGGTCCAGCCGTTACGTCGCCAGATCAGCGAGGAAGGGCCGCGACAGCAGAGTCTGCTGGTCCATCTGGTCGCCAATGGCTGTGGCAAACCACCGCCGTTGGGATTTTTCCGCCAGTTCGTCGTTGATCGTGCCGGCAAACACGCCGGCGAACTGGACATCAAATGCCACGGATTGATGCCGATCGTCGACTTGGCGCGTACCTGCGCCCTGGCCGCTGGCGTTGGTGAAATCGGTACTGCGGCGCGACTGCGCGCGGCGCGTGGCAGCCGTTTATTGAGTCGGGATGGTGCCGAAGCGCTGCTGGCAGCTTTCGAATTCCTCCAGCAGTTGCGCAGTCGTCACCATCTCGACTGTCTGAACGCCGGCCTGCCGGCCGACAATTTCATCGCGCCCGAAAAATTGACGGTCTACGATCGTAAGCACCTGCGCGACGTCTTTCTGGCCATCGCCACCCAGCAGCAGGGATTGCTGCAGGCTTTTCCACAAAGCCGGATCCGTTGATGGCCATGCGGCTACCGGATTTGCCGGCGTTCTTCGGCCTGACCTTTCGTCGTCGCTGGCAGGCGCGCGGCCTGCGCGCTCACTCGGCGGCGCAGCCGTTATTCGATTATCTCGGCACCGATGTGCCGGCACGTCAGCGGGATTGGCGGACCGTCGATTATCTGGCGCTCGACCTGGAAACCTCCGGTGGCGATCCGCGTCACGACGACATTCTCAGCTTTGGCTGGGTCGGCTTGACTGGCGCCGAAATTCACCTGTCCACGGCACGCCACCGGCTGGTGCGGCCCCGGCGCTCGCTCGAGGGGGCCAATGTCGGCATTCACCGCATCACCGACGATCGCGCGGCCACTGGCGATCCTTTACGCACAGTGCTGAGCGAATTTCTTGTCGCCCTGCACGGCCGAGTGCTGATCGCACATTACTCGCCGACCGAAGTCGGTTTTCTGAACGCCGCCTGCCGCGCCTGTTTCGGCGGCGCTTTCCTGGCGCCGGTGATCGACACCTTGCAACTGGCCCGCCTGCAAACCGATGCGGGTGCCGGTGGCAGCCTGCGTTTGTCCGCATTGCGTCGCCACCACAACCTGCCGCGCTATCCCATGCACCACGCTCTGTCGGACGCGCTCGCCGCTGCGGAGCTGTTTCTGGCCCAGTGCGAGACGCTGTCGCTGAAAAAACCGCTGACCTTGTCGGCGTTGCTGCTACGGTGATTGGCCAAGACGGTGCGCGTGGGGAGGCGAGAACAAAAACGAACCATTCCTTCCGCCGGGCTGGCGCGCCGATGACGGGTCAGGCTATTCACGAACCATGCGCGAACCATTCGCAAACGATTTGCGGACTATTCGTTCTCTCCAGCGCCTTTTTTCATGATTTTTCCCTCGGCGGCGCGTTGCTTGCGCACTTCCTTGGGATCGGCGATCAGCGGCCGGTAGATTTCCACGCGGTCGTGGTCGCGCAGAGCGGCGTCGAGTTTGGCCAGTTTGGCGAAAATGCCGGTTTTGTTCTTGGCCAGATCGATTTCCGGGTGTTTCGGCAGCAATCCCGAGGCTTCGATCGCCTGACGTACCGTGGTGCCCGTCGGCAGTTTCAAGCGGACGAGCGCTTGCTTGTCGGGCAACGCGTAAACCACCTCGATATCCAGCAGGTCAGCCATTTTGCAATCCATAGACGTCGTTGGCGCGCTTGACGAAGGCATCGACGAAGCTGTTGGCGATCTGTCCGAAAACCGGACCGATCACCTTTTCGAACATCTTGCTCGAAAACTCGTAAGACAATCGAAATTCGATCTTGCACGCCTGCTTGGCGAGCGCCTTGAAATGCCACAGACCATCCAACTGACGGAAGGGCCCGTCGACCAGACGGATTTTCATCGACAGCGGCGCGTTCTTGTCGTTTTCGGTGGTGAAATGCGATTTGACACTGCGGTAATTGATATACAGCGTGGCCACTGTTTTCCGTTCGTCACGGAAGGTGCAATGGGTCCGGCTGCACCAGGGGAGAAAGATCGGATAATCCTCGACGCGGTCCACCAGTTCGAACATCTGCTGTGCCGAGCGCTCGATCAACACCGATTTCTCGACCAGGGCCATCCGCGACTTGCCTCATTTCATCCTGTAGAATGGCTGATTCTAGCATCGCCGTGACGCGATTTCGCGGGAAATGAGAAGCAATGAGCATCGTCACCAACAAGAAGGCATTTCACGATTACTTCATCGAGGAAAAGTTCGAAGCCGGGGTGGTGCTCGAAGGGTGGGAAGTGAAAGCGATTCGTGCCGGTCGGGCAAGCATCAAGGAAGCGTATGTCGTCGTTCGCAATGGCGAGGTTTTCCTGTTCGGAATGCACATCACGCCCTTGTTGGCCGCTTCTTCCCATGTCCGGCCGGACCCGGTCCGCACGCGCAAATTGCTGTTGCACACCAAACAGATCAGCAAGATGATCGGCCAGGTCGAACGCGCCGGATACACCTTGATGCCGCTCGATCTGCATTTCCAGCGTGGCCGGATCAAGGTCGAAGTCGGTTTGGCCAAAGGCAAGAAGCAGCACGACAAACGCGACGCCGAGAAAGAGCGCGATTGGCAGCGCGAAAAAGCGCGTCTGATGCGGGTCAAGGTTTGATTCAGCGAACGTTTGAAGATTTTGCGCTGCGCCCGGGGAGGCTACGCACGGGCGACCAGCGCGCAGCGGATCGGCCGACCGGGGACCGGCCGTCTGGATTCGGCACATGAAACAGTATCTGGATCTCGTTCAAGACATCTTCGATCACGGTTCCTGGCAAGCGAATCGCACCGGCATTCGCACGTTGAGCCTGCCGGGAGCGATGATGAAGTTCGACCTACAGGAGGGTTTCCCGGCCGTCACCACCAAAAAGCTGGCTTTCAAATCCGCGATCGGCGAATTGGTCGGCTTCATCCGCGGCTACCGTAACGCCGCGTACTTCCGTACTTTGGGCTGCAAGGTGTGGGATCAGAACGCCAACGAGAATGCGCAATGGCTGGCCAGTCCCTATCGGCTGCAGGAGGACGACCTGGGCGCCATCTACGGGGTGCAATGGCGTCAATGGCCGGCCTACAAGCTGATCGACCTGGGCCGGCCGCAGAGCGCTGCACAAATCGACGACGCTCTGAGTAGAGGCTATCAACGCATCGCCACCGTCAAAATGAGCGACGGAACGGGGGGCGTCCTGCTGTACAAACCTGTCGACCAGTTGCGGCAGTGTCTGGATACGCTGATCAACGATCCCGGCAACCGTCGAATTCTCTTCCATGGCTGGAATTGGGCCCAACTGGAAGAAATGGCCTTGCCGCCCTGTCATCTGCTATACCAGTTTCTGGCCAATCCGGAGAAAAAGGAACTGTCGCTGTGTCTGTACATCCGCTCGAATGATGTCGGCCTCGGCACCCCGTTCAATCTCACGGAAGGCGCCGCGCTGCTGCACCTGGTGGGGCGGCTCACCGGTTATGCGCCGCGTTGGTTCACCTACTTCATCGGCGATGCCCACATCTACGAGAACCATTTCGAGATGTTGCAGACACAATTGCAGCGTGAGCCTTTTTCCCCGCCCAGGCTGGTCCTCGCCGACCGGATTCCGGATCGTTCCATCACCGGCAGATATGAACCGGAGTGGCTGGAACAGGTCGAACCGGGCGATTTCTGGCTCGAGGGCTATCAACACCACGAGCCGTTGACCGCCCCGATGGCGGTTTGAGTCGTTTTGACCATTGCCCCAGACTATCCGCAGGAGTTGTCGTCCGTGTTGTCATTGATCGCCGCGGTTGCCCGTAACCGAGCCATCGGCAACGATCAGCGATTGCTGTGGCACTTGCCGGAAGACATGCGCTACTTCAAAGAAAAAACGCTCGGCAAACCGGTGATCATGGGCCGGAAAACCTGGGACTCGCTGCCGGACGCCTTTCGACCGTTACCCGGGCGACAGAATATCGTCGTCAGCACCAACGCCGATTACCCGGTGGCCGGCGCCGTCCTGGCGGGCTCGATCGAGCAAGCGCTGGCCTTGACGCGGGGTGCTGCCGAAACCATGGTCATCGGCGGGGCGGAACTTTACCGGCAGACGCTGCCGCTGGCTGACCGGCTTTATCTGACCGAAATCGACGAAGAACGCGAGGCCGATGCCTATTTTCCAGAAGTCCCGGCCGCGGAATGGCGGGAAGTCTCTCGTCGCGCCGGTGCGTCATCTTCAGGCGGGCCAACGTATGATTTCGTCGTCTATGACCGGCGAGTCAACAGGCCCTGATCCAGGCGACCGGACGCCCGATTACTGAATTTTTCACGTGCATATGTCAAAGCGACTGGCAAACTTTCTCGAGGCGGACGAGACCACGGGCGCGGCGAAGGTCATGGCGCACGCCAAAGAACTGCTGACCATCGCCCGTCTTTACCAGGACATCGCGCCGCCGCATCTGCTCGATGGCAGCCGGGTGGTCAATTTCAAGTCCGGGACGGTGGTGATCCATGCCGACAGCGGTGCGGTAGCCAGCAAACTGCGCCAGATGCCGAATCACCTGCTCGAAAAATTTCTCGAACGAGGGCTGGCGTGTACCGGAATCCAGATCAAAATCAAAGGCGGCCGGGATTTGCCTGCCGCACCGCGCCGGCCTCTTCTGAAACCATTGGCGACGCGTACCTGCGAACAATTGACCGCGCTGAGCGATTCGTTACCGGCTGCTTCACCGTTGCGCACCGCTTTGCAAACGCTGGTCGAGCGCGCGCCTAAAAAGGAATGATCGCCACCCGTTCGAGCACCATCAGCGCGAAAATCAACAGCGCGACGATTACCGCGAAGCGGAACACCTGCCAGGATAAGCGCAGATAGCGCGGGTCACGCGTCAACAAATAAATCACCGCGCTGCCTGCAACCGTCAAGGCGGTCAGAACGGCCAGCAAACGTAGCAGCCACATCGTTGAAAAACGCTCAAAAAGCCGGTTGCGCGAGCCAGCGCGAAACGCCCTGCGGCGCCCGCGCCTGATCGTCGAAAGCGACGTATTCCCAGGCGTCGCGCCGAGCCAGCAGTTCCCGGGCCAAGGCATTGTTCAGAGCATGGCCGGATTTATGAGCGATGAACGACGCCAGCAGCGGGCTGCCGAGAAGATAAAGGTCGCCGATGGCGTCGAGCACCTTGTGTTTGACGAATTCGTCGCTGTAGCGCAGACCGTCGGCATTGAGCACCCGGAACTCGTCGAGAACCACCGCATTGTCCAGTCCGCCGCCTTGCGCCAAACCGTTTTCGCGCAGCCACTCCACCTCCTGCATGAAACCGAAAGTGCGGGCGCGGGCCACTTCGCGGGCATACGAATGCTCGGCGAAATCGATGATCACCTGCTGCCCCGTCCGGTCGATCGCCGGATGATTGAACCCGATCGAAAAGGACAAGCGGAAACCCTCATAAGGTTCGAAACGCGCCCATTTCTCGCCGCTAACGTCTTTTTCGCGTACTTCGACCGGCTTTTTGACGCGGATGAACTTTTTCGCTGCCGCCTGCTCCTCGATACCGGCCGACTGGATCAGAAAGACGAAAGGTGCGGCCGAGCCGTCGAGAATCGGCACTTCGGCGGCGTCGAGGTCGACGTAGGCATTGTCGATGCCCAGTCCGGCGAATGCCGACATCAGATGTTCGATGGTTCCCACCTTGACACCGTCGTTTTCCAGGCACGAACACATCCGGGTATCGCCGACCAGCAACGCCGATGCCGGCAGATCGACCGCCGGGTCGAGGTCCACGCGACGAAAGACGATGCCGGTCCCCGCCGTCGCCGGGCGCAGAGTCATGGTGACCTTGACTCCCGAATGCAGGCCGACGCCGGCAGCGCGGACCAGGGTCTTCAAAGTTCGTTGTTTCAACATGAGAAACTTTTTAAAAATTCATATCAATGTATTGCCAAGGACGCGAAGCTCGTGAGCCGGTTTTGAACGTCGGTCTCGGTCAGACTCCGTGTTCGCTGTATCATGCCAAGGATACTATTTGCTCCCCGCGTTGGCTATTTTTTCGTGCGATATCTGAGATAAACAGGCCAACCAATTGATTCAAAGAGTCAAAATTGAACTGGTTTCAGGTAGGCACAGTGTCATCAACGATCGACAGGAAAAATGGTTGCTCGGCCTGCAGAAAAAGATTCTGCTAACGGCCAGCGCCTGAACGATACGCTGTCTTTCGCTAACCGGCCGTTGGAGCCCCGCCGCGTCGAGCAATCCCGGCGATGGCGTCGGCAAAGACGTCGATCAGCGGTTCCGGGAAATCGTGGGCCATGCCGTCGATGATCCGCAGTTCGGCGCCGGGGATATGCGCGGCGATATCCTGGCCACATTCGACCGGGATCAGCGGGTCGTCGGCGCCGTGCATGACCAGCGTCGGCGTCCGGATCGTCGCCAGCAACGGCCGCCGGTCGCCGCTGGCGAGGAAGGCGGCGAGCTGACGGGCGACGCCGGCCGGGTAGTAGCTGCGTTCGTGCTCGTAGATCAACACTTCACGCAATTGCTGCGGGCAGGCTGGATACGCCGGGCTCGACACCGCCAGTTGCCGTCGCAAGGCGTCTTCGATCAGGCTGGCCTTGTCGCGCTCAGCGGGCAGCGGGGCGAACAAGGCTTGCGAAGCGGCTGGCGTCGGTGGCGGCAGGTCGGGATGGCTGCTGGTCGACATCAGGCAGGTCAGCGAGCAGACGCGCTGCGGGTATCTGGCGGCGATCAGTTGGGCGACCGCGCCGCCGAGTGAGGCGCCGACGATATGCGCTCGTTCGATCGACAGTGCATCGAGCAGCCCGATGCTGTCGGCGGCCATGTCGGCGAGAGTGTATGGAACGTCGAGCGGCTCGCCGGTGCGCAGAAAGCGGCCGATCGCCGGGATGCCGGCGTCGTCGAGCTTGCTCGACAGCCCGCAATCGCGATTGTCGAAGCGGATCACCCGGAAGCCACGGTCGACCAGCGCGTCGCACAGTTCCTGCGGCCAACGGCCGAGCTGGGCGCCGAGGCCCATGATCAGCAGGATCGCCGGTGAGTCGGCGGCACCAAACGATTCGTATTCGATTTGCAATTGATTGGCAGTGGCTTGCGGCATGATTCAACTCGTGGAGGTCGAAGGATAAGAACCGGGATCAGGGCGGCACCGGGACGCCGAGGGGAAAATACGGCGGGAATTGCGGGTCATGGCGCGCGTTCCGGCGTGCAGGCGACGTCTTTGCCGGCGTCGTCGAGCCGGCAGGCGGCGAGCGGCTGGCCGTCCGGGTCGCGCAGACTGGCGCGCCAGACGCTTGGTCGATCGTCGTCGCGTTCGAGCAACAGAAAACCGTAACGGTGCAGGACGATTCCCGCTGTCGCCGGGCGTCCGTCGTAGAGACGGTCGGTTACTCGCCAGCGTTCCTGGCTGGCCGGCGGCTGTCGATCGGTGAAGAACGGCGAAGCCGGGTCGAAAATTTCGAGTTGAGTACCGCCGTTGCCGACGATCACTTGCGCCGGTCGGCCGGAGCGGCTGGGTTCCGTTCGTCCCTCGTCAGTGAAGACCAGCGTCTGGAAAGCGTGTTGATGGCCGGCGAAGACCAGTGACAGTTTCGGCGGCGGGCGGCGCTGCACGGTGGCCTGCAGCGCGTTGGCCGGTGAATCGGCGGCGAGCAGGTCGTACCACAACGGTTTGTGGATCAGCAGCCACAGTGCTTGCCCGGCAGGCGCCTGATACAACGCGGCGAGCGTCCGTTCGAACCAGGGCAGGTCTTCCGGCGTTGCTTCGGCGGCGCGGTAATCTTCATGCCCGGCGTTGTCGGCGACGATCAGCGTCGGCAACCCGGGCAGATCGAGGCGGTAAGCGTCGGCGGTGACATTGTTGCTCAACACCGAACGTGGCAGGCGGCCGTCGACAGTGGTTGGACAACTCCGGGGCGGCAAGGGGGAGAGCAGCCGTTGCCAGCCTTCGCCGCCGCGGTCGCAATTCTCGTGGTTGCCACGAACCGTGATCCACGGTGCCGCGGCCAGCAGCGGCGTGGCCGGAGTGAACAGGTCCGCCTGCCATCCCGGCCAGCCGTAACCGACGACGATGCCTTTTTCGGCCAGCGCCGAACAACGCGCCGGTTGCCGGCAGTATTCGCGGTAGTGGTAGTCGCCGAGATGGATCACCAGATCCGGTTTTGTTGCCGCCGCGGCGGTGGCGATGCGCGCCCAGGGCCAGGCGTTGGCGTCCGCGCAGTCCTGGATCGGGTCGCCCGGGCCGCTGGCCGGCACTTTGATCCGGCAACCGGTATCGCCGACGATGACGATCCGTCGCGTTTCGGCGGCGGCCAGCGGTACCGGCTGGCCGGCGATATGGGCAGCGCGGGTGGTGGTCGGCACCGCCAGTTCGCAGAGTGTGACCGGGAAATCGGCCGCTTCGCCAACGGGCAGCGAAGTCGGCGTGGGGGTGGCGACACGTGCCTGCAACGGCCGGTCGTGCCCGTCCACCGTCGCCAACGGGCACGGCTTTCCGGCGGGGACGATGGCGCGCAGACTCAGCTGGCGGTTGGGAAGGTGTTGGCTCCAGAGATGGAGGATCGATCCGCCATCGCCGGGAACGGTGACGCAGCCACCGAGAACGGCCAGCGCGAAGAACAACGCCAAGCGTTGGCCGATGGACAGCGTCAGACGGGTGGCGGCGGCGAATGGGCTCGCTGCGTACAGGGTGGGCATGCGCTGTCCTTCACGCTGTTTTTGATGGCGGCGGTTCAGAAATGCAGGTAGCCGGCCACTCCAGCCAGAACGCCGAGCGCCGATGAGCCGTACACCCCGGCCAGCATCCAGCTTTTGCGGGTCAGCAGGGCGATCGCCGACAGAGCGATGGCCACTTGCAGCAGGGTTGTCGCCATTGCCCAGCGTTCATGGACGTGCATTTCGATTTCGCTCTTCCGGTCGGCTTCCTTGGCCGACGCTTCGAGTTTGTCGGCGTCGGCCTTGATGTCTTGTTTTTCTTTCTTGTAACGCTCGACTTCCTGCTGATATCTGTCGCGCGCCTCGCCGCTGGTCAGGGTGATCGACAGTTCGGCGAGATTCTGCTTATTGCTTTTCGCCTGGTAGTAATTCCATTGGTTGGAAGCGGCGGTTTTCTGGATCGCCGCTTCGTTCTTGTAAAGCAGAGCGGCGTTTTGCGAGTGTCCGGCCATGTAGCCGAAAATGGCGCCGATCGTCGAAATGATCGCCGTCAACACCGCGATCCGCGAAGTGAAAGTGTCGCCGCCATGCTGGGCGGCATGTTCGAGCTGATGATCGTGTGGACCGTGCACGTGGAATCCGTGACCTGACATGACGTCTCCTTGCCGATATTTACTGCAGTCCGTGCCCGTGACCGGGCGAAACAGCCTGGCAAAGATGACGCCTTCGCCAAGCGGGATTATCCCCCTGAAGGAGGAGGGTTTCCAAGCAAAGCCGCTTATTATCAACAAAAGTGCTCACTGCGGCACTCTTACGGCGCAAGAGGGAGAATTCTAGGAGCCTGTCGGACTTGGGCGATCGTTGCGAGCCGAGCGGGAGAGCGAGGGCAGTTTTTCCCGATTTCGAGGCGCATAGTGAGCCTATGCAACGAGAAATCGGGTAAAAATGGACCGTTTTCCCAGCAGCGCAGTCGATCAGCCTCAACTCCGCCAGGCTCCTAGCGCAGTGCGGCAGCGATGGCGCGCAACCCGGCGAGACCGCCACAGGCAATGGCCACCCCCTTGCCGGCCGGCAACTGTGCTTCGCCGGGGTTGATGCGAATCAGGCGGCCGGAGAGGCGTTCGCCGAGCAGGCGGACGGTGGGAATGTGCGTGCCGGCGCCGATCTCGACGGTCAACAAGCGGCCGACGCTGCGCAACCAATCGTTCAGCCGCGTCTCCTGATCGTCGCTGCGCGTGCTCTGCCAGCCCCAGTCACCGAACATCAGGATGTTCGGACGGGCGATTCCCCGACACTGCGGGCAGCGCGGCAAGTCGCCGGTCAGCCGGCACGCCGCTTCGTCGACTACTGGTTGAAAGTCGTCAGCCGGCCAGATTGCGCTGCGACAAGCGTCGAAACACTGCAAATGATGGATCGAACCATGGCATTCGACGATCCGCGACTCGTCGAACCCGGCCTTCTGAAACTGGCCGTCCACATTGCTGGTGTAGACGAAGGCGCCTTGCGGCAGACGATCGGCGAATCGCTGCAACAAAGCGAAGCCTTCGTGCGGCACGGTGCGGCGGTAAAGCGCCAGCCGGTGGCCGTAAAATCCCCAGGCCAGACGCGGATCGGCGGTGAAAGCCTGTGGATTGGCGATCTGCTCGAAAGCGATCCGGGCGCGTCCCAACGCCGGGTAGACGCTCCAGAAGCCCTGCGGACCACGAAAATCCGGCAAGCCGGAATCGACGCCGATACCGGCGCCGGCGGTGATCAGCAAGCCGTCGGCGTCGCCGAACAAGGCGGCGGCGCGCTGCACCGCCTGATCGAAGCTGTCGCTGCTCATCCGGTCAGCGTCCGCCGCGCGGCGCACGGATGAAACGATCAGTCCTCGGCGGCCAACGCATCGATGACGCTCTGCCGCTGTCCGATACGCTCGTGGAAAGCGAGCAGTGTCGGCCATTCGGCGATGTCGATGCCCACCGGCCGACCCCAGCCGAGAACGGTGTACAGATAGGCGTCGGCAACGGTGAACTGATCGCCAAGCAGATAGTAGTTGCCCGCCAGATGTTTGGCGAGATACTCCAGCCGGCCGACCAGCCGGTCGCGGGTCTGCTGCCGATACTCGGCGGGCGTATCGGGCCGGAACAACGGCGAGAACGACTTGTGCAGTTCCGAACTGATGAAACCGAGCCATTCCTGCAACTGGTAGCGCTCGAGGGTGTACGGTCGCGGCGCCAGACCGCTTTCCGGCAGCCGGTCGGCGATGTACTGGACGATCGCCGGCACTTCGGTGATCCGCACGCCGTCGTCCACTTCGAGCACCGGCACGTAGCCTTTCGGGTTGATGGTCTTGAAATCGCTGCCGTCGGGCAGTTGCTGCCGACGGATATCGACGCGTACCAGATCGAAATCGAGACCGACTTCACGCAAGATGATGTGCGGGACCAGCGAACACGTTCCCGGGGTGTAATACAGCTTGACGTCGAGGCTGTTGGGTAACGAAGGCGGTGCCGACAGCGGTTTCTGGTCGGCGTCGACCAGCCATGGCAAACGAGTCACCTCGACAGTCAAAAAGCCGGTGTTGTTGCCATAGGAGAACGCCGAATCGTTGGCGAAGAAATAGAGATAGCCCGCTTCCTGGATCTCGATTTCGCAACCGTTGGGGGTGGGCAGCAGGCTGCTTTCGTCGTCGATGCGGGCAACGCCGCTCATGGTGCTCTCGATCAACCCGCTGAGCAGGTTTTCCGAGTCAGGATTGTTGGCTTCGAGATCCGGACGCGGGTGGATGGCGGCCACCAGCGATAACCAGGGGCGCTCCTCGAGTCGGCGGCTGCCTTCAGCCAGATGCAGGAACCAGGCTTTCGATTCGAAACCCTCTGCGCCGGCGGCGGTATTCTTGTCGGTCCACTCGCCGCTGGCGCTAATGCGATATCTTTCGCCGGCATCCACTTCGATACCGGAGGCATTCCACCATTTGTGAGCATACGTCGGGAAACGCGTCGAGCCATCGACCGGCAATTTCCGGAACGGCACCGATTCGCGTTCCGCTTGCAGCGTTTCCTCGGGAGGATCGTCGTCGCCGGAATAAAAAGATGCGCAACCGGGCAGATCCTCGAGCGCTTTCGGCCGGTAGTCGGCGCGGCCCGCCAGCCGCTGCAGCACGCTCGGGTGCAATAGCGCGTCATCGGCAATCTTGCGCTCCTCATGCGGGCGCGTCCGCCAGGAGAGGTGATGCGTTTCATCATGCCGGTCCTGCAGAGGATTCGGCGCCAGCGGTCTGCTGAGCCGGTCGGGCGACAGCCGCAGTCCGCCGTCGATGGCATTGACTTCGTCGATCATCCATTGCAGAGCCAGATCCGACAGGCCGCTCTGCTCGTAACCGCCACCGATATCGGCGTGCGCGCCGGCGAACCACATCTGCCGGATTCCTTCACGCTCGGTCCACAGCGTCGGCATGAAATCGGCGCGCCGCTCGTCGATGGCCAGCGCTTGCCGACCATTTTCGACACGCGTGTTGAGATCGCGGTCGGCGAATTTGAGAAACCGCAATTCGTCGCGGTCGACCATCCGCAAGCCGTTGAATTCAGGAACACCGAATTCGCCGACGGTATCCCAGACGCCGATCAAGCGGATCGGTGTCTCGTCGTGATGTCTCCAGAAGCGCCCACCGCGCTTCTTGCCGCGATCCTCCTTGTAATCGAGCCAGATTTTTTCGGCTACGTCGGCCGCACCGTCTTCGATGGCATCGACGTCGGGAATCAGCCCGGTACGGGCAATGAAAGCCCCCAGGCTGCGCGCCGCCCAGGCGCCGCGTGAAAAGCCGAACAACCAGATTTTGTCGCCTTTGCGATAAACCTGCGAAACGAGGACGTAGGCGTCGATCATGCTGTCGTGCAAGCCGATGCCCTGCGTGCCGCCGAGCAGACTCTGCGTCCGGCCGCCGTTGCCGACGCTTTCCAGGTAGAACGCGATGACATCCTGGCCATGCTTGACGAGATGCGAACGGATCGGGCCTTTTTCCTCGACCGGCGTTTCGTCGCCGGGCAGCATTTCGAACAGGCGGTAGACATTGGTCCGTTCGATCGGATCGTTCCAGGTTCCATCCATGCACACAACGATCTGTTGACTCATCGTTTCTCCTCATCTTCTCCAGGTAAAGACGGCGACGCATCCGGGTGCCGACACCCGGTGCATTCTTCTCTCGCCCGCAAATCGGGGAACGCCGACGTTCCCGAGGACGAGCGGCGGGCGGGGGGGACGGCGAATAGCGGCGGGCAGCGGATTCAATGGTCCTTGCCGTCGATACGCGGCTGCAGAAAAAAGGGAATGTAACGCCAGCCGAGAATCGCGAAGCCGACCATCCAGCAACCGGCCGCCGCGGCGATCCAGTGCGGATAATTCGCCGGGTCGATCTGCGTCAACAGCGTGCGGATGGCCAAGCCGGCGATCATGATCCACAGAACGATCTTGTCGGCAGTCTCGAAAACCACCGGACGGCCGGTGTGACCTTTGGCAATGCGCACCATCATCGCCGGTACGATCAGGCCGATCGCGCCGAAAGCAAAAACATGCATCGGCAAAGAACCCGTCCATGCCCATGCCGCGTGACCGCTGCGTTCGGCACTCTCCAGCAGCAACTGGCCGACGATCGCCAGTTGTCCAAGAAACATGATCCCGATATCCAGCCGACGCAGCGCCAGATCCGGACGCCAGAGCAGCCAGCGGCCGCCGATCAGCACTGCCAGCAGCAGCGCCAGAGCGCTGGCCAGCGGTGCCGGCAACAGGGCGGCGAAGATCAGCGGTAGCGCCAGCAGCTTGATCGCCCGATCGAGCAGCGGATGGCGAACGACATCGACGCGTAGCGCGTTACGCATGAACTGGCTGACCGTCCGTTCGAGCATCACCAGAAAGGCGACGCGGAACAGCCCCAGGGCCATGCTGGTGCCCAGCGTGAAATACGTGCTGCTCAACAGCAGAGTTTTGGCGAGCAGGAAAAGCGGCAGAATGATCAGAAAAAAGTAATTGTCGGCGAAGGCATCGTTTTGCCGGTGACGGATCAACGACCACAACAACATGCTCACCAGGCTGACGAGAAAAAGGACATTCGACAGACGAAAAACCATCGGCGGCAAGTCACCGGCGAACCACATCCCGGCGCGCTCGATCAGCCAAGCGCCGGCCAAGGCCAGCAAGGCCGCGCCGTGATAACCGCGAATCTTCACCCAGTTCTTGGTCGCCGTCAGCAGAAAGCCGCCGAGCACCGCCCAACCGAAACCGAAGAACATTTCGTGAGCGTGCCATTGCAACGGCGAAAACGGCCCCGCCGGCAGTTGCCAGACGCCAACGAACAGCAGCGCCCAAGTCAGCGGCAAAGAGATACCCGCCAGACAGGCCAGGGTGAAGAATGGTCTGAAGCCGACCAGCCAGAGTGGATGGTCCAGAAGTTTCATATCGACGAAATCCTCTTGAGTATCCCCGTGAGCGAACCTGATCGGACAAAAGCGGCGGATCGGTGGCGGCCCACACAAAAAACGGCCGGATAAGCGAACTCTGAAGTATAGAGGCAAGCGGCAGTCGTGTGTTCAACGGACTTCGACCTCGCGGATCGCCGCCAACAGCGAAGCCGTCGCGAATGGCGCCGGACAAGACAGACACAACGGTGTGCCGCCATCGCGGCGCGGCAGCACCAGTTCGTCGGCATGCAGCATCAGCCGCTCGGTGTCGCGCTGCGTGCCCGAAGTGCCATAAAGCGCGTCGCCGACGATCGGATGACCAATGGCCCGCAGATGAACCCGCAACTGATGCGTGCGGCCCGTTTCCGGCCAGAGCAGAACCGCCGAACAATCGTCTGCCGGATCGTATGCCAGGCGACGGTAACGGGTCAGCGCCGCTTTGCCGTGCCGCCAATCCACCTGCTGCCGCGGTCGGTTCGGCCAGTCCGCCGCCAAGGGCAGGTCGATCGTCCCGGCGACGTCGGCCAGATGTCCATGGACGATCGCCAGATACCGCTTGCCGACCCGGCGTTCGGCGAACTGCCGGCTGAGCCAGCGCTGCATCTCGTCACCGCGGGCCAGCACCATCAACCCGGATGTCGCCATGTCCAGCCGATGAACGACGCGCGCCTCCGGAAAGTCGGCCATCACCCGTCGCGCCAGACAATCCTGCTTGTCCTCGCCGCGCCCCGGCACCGCCAGCAGTCCGGCCGGTTTGTCGAGCACCAGTGTCGCCGGGTCGGCATGCCGCAGCACGTAGGGCTGCCGCCGGGTTGGATCATCGGCAGCGTGCGTAATGATGGCGGTGGTCTCCACAAAAAATTCGGGCAAGCTCGCGCGCAAAACGGGTTTCTGCATCCTGTCAGGTGATTCTTGCATGATGATATTCCGTTACGTAAACGGCTACTGCCAATGGGATAGTCTGATATATATCCGGAGGAATGGTCACCGCGTTTTTAGCGTTGTCCGTCGTGTCATTTCCATGAACTTTCCACGTCATTCAAGCCAAGCTCCCGTCATAACAGGGCTTTGGGAGCCAAAACGCAGCCATGTTGCAAAAATCACACACTCATGGCGTTGTCAGCCGCAAAATTTCTCGGCCGGCTTGCTCCAGTTCGCCGCGTTTGCCAGAATCCCTCCAACTTCTCGTCTTTTCGAGAGGTCAAGTTTGGTGAGGTGCTCGTCGGTCTCATCGATCTCAAACCTAGAGGAGATTCACTATGCAAAAGAAACTTATCGCGCTGGCAGTCGCTGGCCTGGCCTCGGGCGCTGCCTTCGCCCAGACCAATGTCACCATGTACGGCGTGGCCGATGCCGGCTATGTCTACAGCCGGGGTAGTGTGGCCAACGGTGCCGTTGCCGGTACTGCCAAGCCGGTTTTCAGCGGCATTCAATCCGGCCTGCTGGCTGGTTCTCGGATCGGCTTCAAGGGCGAAGAAGCCTTGGGTAACGGCCTGAAAGCCGTCTTCCTGCTTGAATACGCCCTCAATATCGATCAAGACTCGGGTATTGGCACCTCCAGCGGGCTGAGCGCGCGTCAACAATATGTCGGTTTGGCCGGTAACTGGGGTCAGCTTTCTCTGGGCCGTCAGTATGCCCCGGGCTATGACGCCACCGCTAGAAACGACGCCTTCCTGGGTGCCGCCTTCTCGCCGCATTCCTTCCTGACCGCCGCGGCTGGCAATACCATTACCCCCAACAGCGGCGCGCGCTGGAACAACTCTGCCGCCTACACTTCCGGCAATTACGGTGGCTTCCAGGCCAAGGCGATTTACGGTTTTGGTGAATACAGCCCCGGTAACGCGGCTGGTGTGACCGGCGGCCAGAACAACATCTGGGATGACGGCAAGGCAGGTGTCGGCCTGAACTACGCCAACGGCCCGGTCAATGTCGATTTGGTTTACCAGGGCCGTTATGGTCAACGTACTGACCCGAGCTTGTCCACGGTCAACGGTGAAGATACCCACGAATGGTATCTGGGTGGTAGCTTCGACTTCAAATTTGCCAAGCTCCTGGCCAGCTATCAGAAGCAGAACGACAGAAACAGCTACAACAACGACAATAGCGTCTGGCAAATCGGCGCGATTATCCCGGTCTCCAGCGCAGGGAACATTCACTTGACCTATGCGCAACTGAACTGGGATAACGCTCAAAAAACGGCTCTCGCTCCGAATGGTATCGACGGCAAGACCAAATCCGGCGGTATCGCTTATTCGCATGGTTTGTCGAAGCGGACCACCCTGTACACCGGTATCGTTCATGTCAAGAACAACAACGATTCCCTGGCCATCTCGCCGGGCACGGGTACTGGAGCTCTCGACAAGTCCAACACCACTTTCGTTGCTGGTATCAACCACAAGTTCTAATCAGCAATTCTTGCTTGACGAACGGGCGCTGCGGCGCCCGTTTTTTTTTGCTTTTGCCAGATAAGAGATGTTCAGCGCGATAACCGAGCCGTGACACAAATGCAACAGTTCGCGGTTTTCGTGATCGATCAACGCAGCGCGGGCTTGTTAGGCTGTAGACGGTCTGACAAAATCGAGATTGAATTTTCGACGCCGATATCTGAGCAACGTAAAACCGTACTCAAGGCGCACAAACTTATAGGAGATCATCTCAATGCAGCGAAAGTTGATTGCGCTGGCTATTGCCGGGCTTGCTTCGGGTGCGGTGGTGGCACAAACCAATGTCACGACCTACGGCGTGGCAGATCTGGGCTACGTTTATAGCCGTGGCGGCGGCGGATCTGGCTTGGAAGCCAACAAATTCAGCGGCATCGCCAATGGCATTACGGCCGGAAACCGTCTCGGCTTCAAAGGCGAGGAAGCTCTCGGTAACGGGCTGAAAGCAGTATTTACCCTGGAATATGGGCTCAATCTCGATACCAATCAGGGTATCGGCACCGGTGGGCTTAACGCCCGGCAACAGTACGTCGGGCTGGCCGGTCGTTTCGGCACGCTTGCTCTCGGTCGCCAGTATGGGCCCGGTTTCAATGCGGCCGCGAACAATGACGCGCTTGAAGCTACCGACATGGGTGTTCAATCGAGTCTGAGCGTTTATGCGGGCAACTCGATTACCCCGAACAGCCCTTCGCGGTTCAACAACGCGATTTCATACACCAGCAACCCGATGGCCGGTTTCACGGTCAGCGCGATTTATGGCTTTGGCGAGAACAATCTTGGCGGGCTGGGCAACGCGCGTACCACTGACAATGGCAAATTTGGGCTGGGCCTGAACTATGCTCGTGGTCCGCTCAATCTCGATGCTGTTTTCCACAGCCGCCAGAATGTCGTCGAAGCCTTTCCCACACCCGCGGGTACCGGCAAGGACATCAACGAATGGTATCTCGGCGGTAGCTGGGATTTCAAAGTCGTAAAAGCCTATGCCAGCTATCAAGCACTGAAAAACAACAACACCGGCAATGTCTCGGGTGCCTATGGCAATGTCGGTGGGGGGTATGCCATCGCCGCCAAGAATCATATCTGGACCGCCGGCCTGTCGGCCCCGATCGGCCCCGGTACGCTCGGCATAAGCTACGGCCGACTGAAGCTCGACAACAGCAATTTCGGTCAACCGGATGGAAAAACCTGGGGCTGGGGGACGATGTATACCTACCCGCTGTCGAAGCGCACCGCGCTTTACGCGGCGTATACCTATTTCGACAATGATCGCAATTCGATTGCGGTGCAGACGCAGGTCGCGGCCGATGGCTCCGGTATTGGTGTCGCCGGCGAATCCAATCACACCTTTGGGACCGGCATTCGTCACAGCTTCTGAGCGCTTTTTTGCACAGAAAAACCGGGCACTGAACAGCGCCCGGTTTTTTATTTTGATCAAATGGTTATATGCTATTTTCGAGCGAAGATCACGTTGCTGTTGGCAACAAATAGAACTGTCCGGTTCTGTAGCAAATGAATTGTCCGTTTTGACCATGCTGGGAAAAGCGCTGCAGGGCGTAGCCCGGAACCGATTTCCCCGCCACGGGCGGCTGCGGCGGACCTACGCAGCCCCCTTCAAATTCGGAGGAATGACTGTGCCGGCTTCGTCATAGTCGGCTAACTTGCGCGGGCCATGCAGGATCGCCAGCGTGTGGTCGGTATGACGCAGCACGGTCACCCTGGCCTTGACGTCGTGGCAGCGATGACGATCGGCGAATCTGCCACTTCATCCTCTCGAAGCTGACGCCGTTGTCATTGCCGACGGTGCGCTCGAACCGCTCGCCCAGGATGTCGTCGAGCGCGCCGCCGATCCGGCCGACGAAGAGGCTGCCTTCTTCCATCGCCGATTGCATGAACTCGGCGTTGAAGGCCGGCCGATAGACGTCGGCCAGATAGCGGTTGGCGCCCGCCATGTCGGTGATCCCGGCCAGCGCCAGTTCCCGTGGCAGGCGGTCCGGATGGGCGCGAAACATCCGCTCGGAGCGCCCATGCGCTTCCGGCGAGCAGGCGGCGATCCTCTCGATTCCGAGGCGCTTCATCGCCGGTCCGAATGGCGTCAGGTTTTGCTTGTCCACCTGGCTCCAGCACCCGGCGTAGGCCAGTAATGGCTGCCGCGGTCGGAGTAGAAGGTCGAGAAGAGTTCTCGTGCTTCAATGACTTCACGTACGCCCCGCGGGCGGCTCATCGTGTCTTCTTCCTCCACGAAGAACACCGAGTCGTGCTCGTTGGTCGCGTCGTCCATGGTCACGATCAGATCCCAACGCTGCCCAGCGATCCATTCGTGCCGGCTGCTATCCTGGTGAATCATCAACCCCGGCCACGGTGCACGCTCCCGCCGTTTCCGATGGGCCCCACGGGCCTGGGCCTTGGGAACCAGAGCCGCTTCCCGCAGCCGACTCTTCACCCAGGTGTAGCTACGCGTCCCGCCATCCTTGCGATACCCCGTGAAAAAATGCTTCGCGCTCCAGCCGTCGTGCCGTCGCCGGTACGACGACATCCGCTCCATCACTTCGTCTACCGGCGCCTTCCGGTGCGAGACCTGTTCCAGGCGTCGGTCGACCAACTCCGCCAACCCGTCCGCTTCGTAACGCCGCAGCTACCGACGGAATGTCCAATCGCGGACCCCCAGCAGATTCGCCGCCTCCTCCTGCGTCAACCGCCCGGAATCCCAACCTTCATACGCTTCTCTAAACCTCATCTGCCTGATCTCCGGTAGCAAC
>JAVMKC010000049.1:0-5411 GCA_031732795.1 Accumulibacter sp.
AAGCATCGCAAAACCAGCAGAATACAAATTTACAGAAGAGATGTTGCACTAACCCGATCAATACAGCATCCGATGAACTCGGCGGAGCGTAGCGATGGACTTGCCCGCAAATCGCGGGTTGATACGAGTGACCAAAAAGTGCAGTTCAGTTGGGTCTGGCGACCGAAAAGTTCAATGAATCGTCCCGCTGCCGGTCACCGGCCATCCGTTGACAGGGGAGTTAGCCTCGGACGCTTCCCTTGGTTCATCTCCGCTTCGAAAAGATCGATCATCGTTTGTATCGCTTGCTGAGTAACCGGTTTCGGAATGAAATGAACGCCCAACTTGTTCGCCGACTGACGCATCGATTCCTGCACGTTGGCGGTACAGAGCGCAATACCAATGTCCGGATGCCGGATCCGGATCCGGCTTGCCGTTTGCAAACCGTCCAATCCCGGCATGTTGACGTCCAGGCTGATCAGATCGGGGGCATTTTGCGCGATGATGGTCAGTGCTTCTTCACCACTGGCGGCCTCGAGCAACCGCCACTCGGGGCGATGTTGGCCAATGAACTTGGCGATCATCATTCGCGACATCCGGCTATCGTCGACGATGAGGAAAAGTGGAGTGGTAGCCATGAATGGTCAAAGGTCAATTAAAGTACCATTCTATATCGCGTCAATTTGCAAATAAAGGCGTCTTTGTCAAGTTAACAACACATTGTTTGATGGGCGCGTTGATGTCTTAATTGACACCTTCCTCATGTTTGCGCTAGGATGCCAGGTTTCTGTGATCAGGCAAAAGGACGGCGTTTCTGATGAAGACTTTCTCCGCCAAACCGCATGAAGTACGGCGTGAGTGGCTTGTGGTCGATGCCACAGACAAGGTGTTGGGTCGCTTGGCGACCGAGATCGCCCGTCGTCTACGCGGTAAGCACAAACCGGAATTCACCCCGCATGTCGATACCGGTGATTACATCGTGGTGACCAATGTGGAAAAACTACGGGTCACCGGCAACAAAGCCGAGGACAAGAAATACTATCGGCACTCCGGTTATCCCGGGGGTATCTACGAAACCAATTTCAACAAGATGCAACAGCGTTTCCCGGCACGGATACTCGAATTAGCCGTCAAGGGAATGTTGCCGAAAGGTCCGCTGGGTTATGCGATGTTGAAAAAATTGAAGTGCTACAGCGGCGCAAGCCATCCGCACGCCGCTCAGCAGCCGCAAGTACTTGAACTTTAGAGAATGACTATGGCTGAAAACTATTATTACGGCACCGGTCGTCGCAAGAGCGCTGTGGCGCGGGTTTTTTTGCGTCGTGGTGACGGCAAGTTCATCGTCAACGGCAAATCGGTCGACGACTTCTTCTCGCGAGTGACCGGTCGGATGATCGTTCGCCAACCTCTGAATCTGATCGAGCAAGCGAATGATTTCGATATTCTGGTCAATGTCGGTGGTGGCGGTGAATCAGGTCAGGCCGGCGCGGTGCGCCACGGAATCACCCGGGCGCTGATTGCGTATGACGCCGCACTGAAATCGACATTGTCAAAAGCCGGTTTTGTGACCCGTGACGCGCGCGAGGTCGAGCGCAAGAAGGTTGGCTTCCACAAAGCTCGTCGCCGCAAGCAGTTCTCCAAGCGTTGATTCGTATCGTTTTGTGGAACCGGAAGGCCGCCTGCTCTGGCGGCTTTCGTGTTTTTGCGAGGTCGGCTTGACACTCGATCGCCTGGGGAGAGAACAATGATCAAAGTGGGTATCGTCGGGGGTACGGGATATACCGGCGTCGAACTGCTGCGTTTGCTGGCCCAACATCCGCAAGTGGAGATCGTCAGCATCACCTCGCGCGGTGATGCGGGTACGCCCGTGGCAAACATGTTCCCGACATTGCGCGGTCGGGTGTCATTGAATTTCGAGGACCCGGCCACCGCCCAACTCGATGCGTGCCAAGCGGTGTTTTTCGCCACGCCTAATGGGATTGCCATGCACCAGGCACCAGCGCTCCTTGATTCCGGCGTGCGGGTGATCGATCTGGCGGCGGATTACCGGATCAGCGATGTTCACGAGTGGCAACAATGGTACGGCATGACTCACGCCAGCCCGGAGTGGGTGGCCCAAGCGGTTTATGGATTGCCCGAAATCAACCGGGCGGCCATCCGCGAGGCTCGGTTGGTGGCCAATCCTGGCTGTTATCCGACGGCGGTGCAGTTGGGCTTCCTGCCATTGGTCGAAGCCGGGTTGGTCGAGCTTGATCATTTGATCGCCGACGTCAAATCCGGCGTTTCCGGTGCCGGCCGCAAGGCGGAAATGGCGACCCTGTTCTCGGAAGCAGCGGATAATTTCAAAGCCTACGCTGTTCCCGGGCATCGCCATTTGCCGGAAATCCGGCAAGGTTTGTCACGAGTTGCCGCCCGGCCGGTCGGTTTGACTTTCGTTCCGCATCTGACACCGATGATCCGCGGCATTCATGCCACACTTTACGCGCGAATCGGCCCTCAGCGCTCGTTCGATGTGCAGGCTCTCTACGAGCGACGTTTCCGGGACGAAGCGTTTGTCGACGTGCTGCCATCGGGTTCGCATCCCGATACACGTTCGGTACGTGCAGCCAATCTCTGCCGCATCGCCGTTCATCGTCCACAAGGTGGCGACATGCTGGTGATTCTGTCGGTGATCGACAACCTGGTCAAAGGCGCGGCCGGTCAAGCGGTGCAGAATATGAACATCATGTTCGGTCTCCCGGAAAGCACCGGGCTGACACAGCTGGCGGTGTTGCCTTGACCCGCTCGAAAAAGTGGATGCACGCCTTGATGACGATGCGCGGAACTCGGCACTTGCCAACCTTGTCCACGATCTGTAATCCTGATCGAACCTGCAAAACACTACTGAAGCGCCTGTGGAGCCCGCTTCGCAAAACCGAGTTACGCTGAGTCGTGTCGCTCGGTGAAACGCTCCCACCTGATTTGATTTCTACCTGGAGGATTCTCTGATGAATGTAGCCACCGAAATTCCGTTGCCCTTCGTGTTCACCGACAGCGCAGCGAGCAAAGTGAAGGAACTGATCGAGGAAGAAGGCAATCCCGATCTGAAACTGCGTGTTTTCGTCACCGGTGGCGGTTGCTCCGGTTTTCAATACGGCTTCACCTTCGACGAGGTAGCCAACGAGGACGATACGGCTTTACAGAAGAACGGCGTTACCCTGCTGATTGATCCGATGAGCTATCAATACCTGGTTGGCGCCGAAATAGACTATACCGACGGCCTGGAAGGCGCGCAGTTCGTGATCAAGAACCCCAATGCCTCGTCGACCTGCGGTTGTGGCTCGTCGTTTTCAGTTTGATTGCGCACCCCGCTTTGGGGCGCGCGTTTCGTGCGATCAACCTTTGTGACATTCGCGGCGGCTTACCGCTCCTTGGCGGCGAGCGCCGCGGCATTGATGTCGATCTTGTAGCGCGCGCGCAGGCTGGCGAGGTAGGCGGTGAAATCTTCCTGACCGAGAATCTTGCCGTACTCGCGCTGTAACGCTTGGCGTTGGTTGTCGCCGGCCTTGTCCGGATGCTCGACTTTGACAATCTTGTACAACGCATAGTCGCCGTTGGCTGTTTCGGCGCCGGCATAGCTCGGCAATTTTTGCACGTCGGCGCGGAAGATCGCCTTCATGGCCGATGACGATACCTTCTGGCGGTCCTGACGAGTCAGGGTTTGCACGGGCAACCAGGACAGTTTGTCTTCGCCGCCTTGACGCAGCGCCTGCAAACGCTTTTCCCCAGCATCGCGGGCCATCGCCGCGGCTTGCTGCGTACGCAACAGACTTTCGATTTCCGATCTGACATTTTCGAACGACTTGCGGACCGCTGGTTTGTACTCGACGATCCGTGCCGAAAGCAAGGTGTTCGGTGCGATTTCAACCGCTTCGGTATTGCGCTTGTTCTTCAGAGAGTCGTCGGAAAATAACGCCGCGAGGACTTTCGGATGGCCGAGTTGGCCCAAGGCGGTGAGCGTTTCCGGACCAGGATTTCGCGGCAACCAGGATGATTGCTGAATTTTGAGGTGGAAGCGTTCGGCGGCCGCCTGCAGATTGTCCGGCTGTTCGTAAACCATATTGCTGAAAGCTTCCGCCGCTTCCGCGAACTGCTTGGCGGCGGCTTGGCGTTTCAATTCTTCCTGGATTTCACCGCGCACCTCGGCAAGCGCCCGTTGCTTGGCCGGTTTGATACCGGTCAATTTGATGATGTGAAAGCCGAAATCGGATTCCACCAGTCCGGAAATTTCTTTTTCGCGTAGTTTCCAGGCGGCGTCTTCGAAAGGCTTGACCATCGCCCCACGTGCGAAAAAGCCGAGATCGCCGCCCTTTTCCGCCGAACCCGGATCTTGCGACTGCTGACGGGCCAGTTCAGCGAATTTGTCCGGCGTGGCTTGCACTTCTTTGAGCACTTTCTCGGCCTGACTGCGAGCCTTGTCCTTGTCCGCGGGACTATTGGCGGCGATCAGGATATGGCTGGCACGCCGTTCCTCATTCTGCTGGTAACGGTCACGATGACTTTCGTACCAAGCGGCGACATCGGTATCGTTGACCTGTACCTGACCGAGCAGGGCATCGAGAGACAACACCAGATATTCCGCCCGCGCTTGTTCAGCGATTTCGAAACGCTTGGCGTTGTCATCGTAATATTTCTGGGCGGCGGCGGGATCCACGGTCACTTGGTTGGTGAAGGCCGACGCGGCGATCCGTGATTCAGCCACCTGCCGCTGCTCGGTTTGCGCACGCAACATGGTGGCGGTTGCGGTGGTCCCGGCCAGACCGGTTTCGCCGATCGCCAGCACCAGTTGTTGCAAGGTCAAATCCTGACGTACCTGGGCAACGAATTGTCCCTCCGTTTTCCCCTGCCGAGCCAAAGCCGCCTGGAACAACGGCATCGAGAATTGTCCGTTCTCCTGTAAGCCAGGGATCTTGCTGATCACCTCACGGATTTGGGCATCACCGACCTCGAGCCGATTTTTCGACGCTTCGAGAATCAATAACCGCTGATCAATCAGCGAATTGAGCACCGCGCGCTTGACTTCCGGGGTATTCATCGTCTCGGCGTCGAAACTGCTGCCCAATGCCTGCCGAAGCCGTTCCTGCTGGCTGCGCCAAGCCTGTTCGAATTGTGGCATCGAGATTTTGCTATCGCCGACCTTGGCCAGATCGGCACCGGCGCCGGTATCGCGAACGTAGGAATCGATTCCCCACAAGGCGAATGGCAGAGTGATCACCGCAAGGAAGATCTGGACGATCCTCTTGTTATTGCGAACGCTGTCGAAAAACATGGCGGTAGCTCGTTAACTCGTTGAACAATCATGCACAAAAAAGGGCGAACTGGCGTTCGCCCCTGGGTCGTGGCGGAGTGGACGGGGCTCGAACCCGCGACCCCCGGCGTGACAGGCCGGTATT
>JAVMKC010000049.1:5449-27853 GCA_031732795.1 Accumulibacter sp.
ACCGCCGACATCCAGCTTGTAAGGCTAGCGCTCTACCAACTGAGCTAAGCACCCCGTTTTGTGGCAACCGAATGAACGAGGTCGGAGTCTAGCGCATCGCCAAACGCTTGGCCAGACTGGCATGAGTCCGCGGCACTGTTTGTGCTCCTTGTTTGCAATGAATGTCGATTCGATCGTTGCTGATTGAGGTGCGATGACCAGCCGATGTCAATGACGTGTCGGCTGGCATTCCATTAACGCTCAAGTTCTCGATTCGAATGTCGATATCTGTCGTGTGCCAGCCGGTATGGATTACCTGATAGTCCAAGATCATCGTTGGTCAACCGCTGCAAGCCTCCAATCGGCCGATCGTCGCCGCGTATCGATAGCAAACCGTACGCTCAGGTCGAACGCATGACCAGGCGAGCATCAATAAGTCCATTGGCATTATTATTAAGGTGTTTAATGGGCAAGTGTGCCGGTTTATGATTCTTGATATCAATAGGTTGAGTTCGACAGCGCATTTTCTTCAATTCAACGAATACTACGGCGAGAACGAATTCCGGGTTCTATGATGAGGATGGACAAGCTTGTTGCAACTAGAGAGTGGCCACTGACCACCTGAGGGTATTCCCGCGAGGATCATTTTCGATGGCAAAAACCATTTTTCTGGTCGACGACTCGGCGACCATACTATTGAGCGTCTCGAACATTCTCGGCAAAGCCGGTTTTGCCGTCGAGAAAGCGGCAAACGCGGAAGAGGCGCTCAAAAAATTTGCTGCTGGAGTGAAGGTCGACCTGCTGATCACCGATTTGAACATGCCCGGCATGAATGGCATCGAGTTGATCAAGAAAGTCCGCGGTCTGACGTCATATCGTTTTCTGCCGATTCTTTTTCTGACCACCGAATCGCAACAAAGCCGCAAGGTGGAAGCGAAAGCTGCCGGGGCTTCCGGTTGGATCGTCAAACCGGCCACCGCCGACGATCTGTTGAATACCATCAAACTGGTGATCAAGTAAGCCACGGCCATGAGCCACACCATCAACAAACTTTACAAAAAGTATCGACAGCGTACGTTGCTGACCGGTTTGACGGCGATCGCTCTATTGACGGTGATCACCTATGCCGGTCATGACTACTACATGGACGTGCTTCCCGACTTATTCGGGATCAGTGATAACGGCGTCGATACGTTGCTCGTTCTGGTAGGCCTGCTGACGTTCATGACCATTCAGCGCATTCTGGCGCACCTGTTCTACCGCGACGCGGAAATGGGGTTGAACGGCATGATGACCTACATCGGACGTCGTTGCTCGGACGATGGGGTCTGCAAAACGGTGGTGCTTCCCGAAATACAGGAAATTCCACGCTATAACAAGGTGCTTGCCGATCAGTTGCGCAGTGTGGTCGAGCAGACCGAAAAAGCGGCTTATGCCGTCGTATCCCGCTTGCAGAGCATCGACGAAGTAGTGGTGGCAATGAGATCCTTTGTCGAAAAGTCGATCGACGAAGCCAGGGATCTGGCCCGGGATTCGCAAGCCGGGATTGCCGATAACGAGCGGCAGATCGAAAAATTGCGCACCTTCATCGCTCAGTGGATCGAGGAAAGCCATGCCGACGAAACGCGCAGTGCCGAGGCCTTTCAAAAAGCGCAGTCATTGAAATCGCTGGTCGATTTGATCCGCTCGATTGCCGGGCAAACCAATCTGCTGGCACTCAATGCCGCGATTGAAGCGGCCCGGGCCGGCGAAGCCGGTCGCGGGTTTGCCGTCGTTGCCGACGAGGTGCGCAAACTTTCGCAACAAACCGAAGTCGCCGTTCAGAAAATCAATGACGGCATTGGCGGCGTGGCCAGCCTGATCGAATTGCAATTCAACAACAAATCGACCCATTCGGAAGCTCGGGAAGAACGTCAAAGTCTGGAGCAATTTGCTGAGCAAATGACGGTATTGAGCGCCGGCTATGCACAAGTGACACGCCGCGAGCACGAAGTTCTCACGACAGTCAATCAAAGCAGTGACAAGCTGATGACGATGTTCATGGAGACCATGGCCAGTGTGCAATTCCAGGATGTCGTGCGACAGCAGATCGACCAGGTGATCCAGGCCCTGCAGCGTCTGGATACACACGCGCTTTCAATTGTCGAGGTGCTTGAACGGCGTAATGACCGCACTGCGCCTCTCCCGAAATGCGAGCCTCTGAATCAGCAGCTTCAAAGTGTTTTTGCCAATTATGTTATGGAAAATCAAAGAGATACGCACAAAAAAGCAATCGGCGCGGTTTTTCCTGCGCGAGCATCCTCAGAGAGTGCGACCTCAACCGTGCCAAACCCTGCCACCAAGCCGGTTCTGGCGTCGAATATCGAATTGTTTTGAGCGCCAGCCACAGTGATAAGGGCCGATCCCATGAGTCAACCCGCTGCCGTCCGTCTGGCGATCCAGGAAGAAATGACCATCTATCAAGCGCCAACACAGAAAGAGCGTCTGCTCGAAGCGCTGATCGCCACCGAACATCTCGAAATCGATCTGTCGGCGGTGACGGGCATGGATAGCGCTGGGCTTCAATTGCTGATTCTGCTCAAACGCGAGGCCCAGGCGCGTGAAAAGAAACTGACGATCGTTGCCCATAGCGCGGTGGTCCAGCAAATACTCGATTTTTGCAATCTCGCCGGCAGTTTTGGTGACCCGGTGGTGATCACCGCCAGCCATTGACCCGGGGCTTGTCATCAATGACTCCACGACAGCGCATGATCAACGTAAGGAAGGTCCATGGATGAGGAACTGACCAGCCTATTCGTCAATGAAAGTCGCGACCAGCTGTTGGCCATGGAAGACGGTTTGTTACGTCTGGAACAGGATCCTGAAAACGCTGACAACCTCGGAGCGATTTTCCGCGCGGCGCATACCATCAAAGGGGGTTCGGGCGTCGTCGAATGTCAATTCATCGAAGGATTCACGCACAAGGTCGAGAATGTTCTCGACAAATTGCGCAACGGGGAAATTCCGGTCAGCGGCGAACTGTGCACGCTGCTGCTCGAATGCTGTGATCATCTCGGCGCTTTGTTGGAGGTGTTCGCCAACGGTTTACCGGAGCCGACGACGGAAGTGCAGGCACGTGGCGACATGCTGCTCGATCGGCTGGTCGAGCGTTTCTTGAGCGGTGCGACGAAAGCGGCGGACGGGACACAGTTGCCGGTCGAACACGCCGACGAGGTCGAATCCTCCGGCGGCGGGATCGTCAATACCGATGCTTGGCATATTTCGATCCGTTTCGGAACGGAGGTGCTCAAGTGCGGCATGGACCCGCTGTCGTTCCTGCACTATCTGAGTTCGCTGGGCGAGATCACCGCCATCGAAACGATCACCGACGGCATGCCGTCTGCCGAACGGATGGATCCAGAGTGTTGCTACCTCGGATTTGAAATCCATTTTCAAACACGGGCTTCGAAAGCGCAGATCGAACAGGTTTTTGAATTCGTACGCGACGATTGCACGCTGCACATCCTGCCGCCGAACTCGAAAATCGACGAATACCTGAAACTGATCGAGCAATTCCCCGAAGACAATATGCGGCTCGGCGAAATTCTGGTGCGGGCCGGTGCCTTGACCCAGAGCGAGCTCGATGAAGGGCTGCGCGTGCAATACCGCGCCGGGCAATCGACCGACGACTCCCCGCCGATCGGCAGCGTATTGATCGAACAGAAAGTGGTTCACCAAGCGGTGGTCGAAGCCGCCGCCAGTCGGCAGGCGGCTGTCGGCGAGAAAAAAGCGGTCGAGGCCCGGATGATTCGGGTGCAGGCCGACAAACTCGATCAGCTGATCGATCTGGTTGGCGAAATGGTCATCGCCGGTGCAGGTGCCAACCTGTTGGCGCAGCGCAGCGGACAGTCGGATTTGCTGGAGAGCACTTCGGTATTGCTGCGGTTGGTCGAAGACATTCGGGATGCGGCCTTGCAGTTGCGCATGGTGCAGATCGGCGAAACGTTCAACCGTTTCAATCGGGTCGTCCGGGATGCCTCACACGAGTTGGGCAAGTCGATCGATCTGTTGATCACCGGCGCCGACACCGAACTCGATAAATCAGTGGTCGAGAAACTCGGCGATCCGCTGATGCATCTGGTGCGCAACGCCATCGATCATGGCATCGAAGCCGCCGATGTGCGTATCGCGCGTGGGAAATCGCCGACAGGAACCCTGCGGCTCAATGCCTTCCACGATTCAGGCAGCATTGTCATTCAGGTGATTGATGATGGTGGCGGGTTGCCAAAAGAGAAAATCCGTCAAAAAGCGATCGACAAGGGGCTGATCGACGCCGGCGCAACGTTGTCGGATCACGAATTGGTCAATCTGATTTTCGAGGCCGGTTTCTCGACCGCTGAAAAAGTGACCAACATTTCCGGCCGCGGCGTTGGCATGGATGTCGTGCGCCGCAACATTCAGAATCTGCGTGGCAGCATTGATGTCGATACCAGCGAAGGCAATGGCTCGACCTTCACTATTCGCCTGCCGCTGACCTTGGCGATCATCGATGGCTTCTTGACCGGTGTGGGACGGGCCGCGTACGTCGTTCCTCTCGAATCGGTTGTCGAATGCATTGAATTGTCCGACGTGGGCGAAAAACGCAACTACCTCAATTTGCGCGGCGAAGTGTTGCCATTCGTCCGCCTTCGAGAGTTGTTCGCCATCAATGCCGAACCCCCTGCACGCCAGAACGTGGTCATCGTCCAATACGCCGGTCGGAAAGCCGGGTTGGTGGTCGATACCCTGCTGGGTGAATTCCAGACGGTGATCAAGCCCCTGGGCACCTTGTTCAAACATTTGCGCGGAGTCGGCGGAGCAACGATTCTCGGTAGCGGTGAAGTGGCCTTGATTCTCGATGTGCCGGCACTGGTCGAACGCGTCAGCTTGCTCGAAACCCAGTCGTTGTCGCAACGGACACTCAGCCTGGCAAGCCCCTGATCCATCCGCACATTGACCGTACAGCACTTATTTTTGTCATTGCATCAACACAGGAGGTCCCCCATGTTTTCGCACCTCAAGATCGGTATCCGTCTGAGCCTGATTTTTGCCATGATGTTGACGATGTTGCTTGCCGTCGCGGGCATCGCCATCAAACGCAACGGAGACTTGCAGGATCAGATCCGGGATTTGGTCACTGACAAAACCGTCAAGGCCAAAATTGTCAATGACATCGTCGATGACACCAATGCAATCCGTCGTTACCATCGAAACATGTTGATCTACCGAAACGACGAAAGTACCCGCGAGGAAATCGAGAAAGTCTCCACGACGCGCAAGAAGATCAGCGAGCATTACGCCGCACTGGAAAAAATGGAGTATGTCGGTAAAGAAAAACTGGTGCTGAACGACATCCGTGATGAGCGGCAGAAGGCGAGCGCTGTTCTGTCTCGGATTGAGGAATTGGCCAAGACCAAACAATGGGACGAAGCGGTGCGCTATTTGGACACAACGTATCGTCCAACGGTTGACCACTACATCGACTCGATCAACGCCTTTCTCAGTTATCAGAATGAACAAGTCAACGCGGTAGGGGCTGAAGCGGGTGCTTTGGCTGCCTCAACGCGCAACCTGATTATCGTCATTACCGGTGTTGCCATCCTGTTCGGCATTTGGCTGGCTTTCGTGATTACCCGGTCGATCACCCGCCCGATCGGTGAAATGGTCGAAGCATCGAACAAAATGGCGGTTGGCGATTTCGATTTCAAGCTGGCGATCGATAGTCGCGATGAAACGGGACAATTGGCGGCAGGTGTGACAGCCATCCAGGCCAGTGTGCGTCGGATGATCGCCGACGCCGAGATACTGACCCGCGCCGCTGTCGAAGGGAAACTGGCTACTCGCGCCGATGCCGACAAACATCAGGGCGATTTCCAGAAAGTCGTCCAGGGGGTCAATGACACGCTCAATGCCGTGATCGGTCCGTTGAACGTTGCCGCGACTTATGTTGACCGCATCTCCAAGGGCGACATCCCGCCGAAGATCACCGACAACTACAACGGCGACTTCAACACCATCAAGAACAATCTGAACATACTGATCGAAACGCTGAACGCTTTTGAAGCTGCGCAGCAGAAGATATGGGAAGAGCATGCGGCTGGAGCGATCGACTACGTCATTCCAGCACAGCAATTCGATGGGGTTTATGCTCGGATTGCTGAGGGCATCAACAAACTGGTGGCCTCGCATATCGCGGTCAAGATGCGGGTGGTCGAGGTGGTGAAGCAGTATGCGGAAGGGGATTTCAGCGTCGACATGGATCGGCTGCCAGGCAAGAAGGCGCAGATCACCGATGCCATTGACGGGGTGAAAGCGAATTTGCAGGCCATTCGGGCTGAAATTGCCCGCTTGGTCGAAGCGGCCGTGCAAGGGAAGCTGGCGACCCGTGCGGATGCCAGCAAGTTCAAATACGAATTCAAGATGATGGTACAAGGGATCAACGATACGCTCGACGCGGTGATCGGTCCGCTGAACGTTGCCGCGACCTGTGTTGACCGCATCTCCAAAGGCGACATCCCGCCGACGATCACCGACAGCTACAACGGCGACTTCAACACCATCAAGAACAATCTCAATACCTGTATCGATGCGATCAATGCGCTGGTCGCCGATGCGGCGATGCTTTCCCGGGCGGCGGTGGAGGGAAAACTGGCGACGCGCGCCGATGCCAGCAAGCACCAGGGCGACTTCCGGCGTGTGGTCAAGGGCGTCAACGACACTCTCGACGCGGTGATCGGTCCGCTGAACGTTGCCGCGACCTGTGTTGACCGCATCTCCAAAGGCGACATCCCGCCGACGATCACCGACAGCTACAACGGCGACTTCAACACCATCAAGAACAATCTCAACACCTGTATCGATGCGGTCAATGCGCTGGTCGCCGACGCGGCGATGCTCTCCCGGGCGGCGATCGAAGGCAAACTCGAAACGCGTGCCGACGCGGCCAGACACCAGGGTGATTTTCGTAAGGTGGTGACCGGGGTCAATGAAACGCTCGATAACGTCGTCGACCCGATCAATGAAGTCCGTCGGATCATGATGGCGATGTCCGGTGGCGATCTGACACAGACGATCAACACCGCTTACCGCGGCGATTTCGACGAGCTGAAGAACACGATCAATCAGACCCTGGGCAAACTGGTCGAAACGATCAGTGAGGTGCGCAACGCCGCCGACAACTTGTCCAGTGCCGCGGGGCAGGTTTCCTCGACCGCCCAGTCGCTCTCTCAGTCGTCGTCGGAGCAGGCGGCCTCGGTCGAGGAAACGACATCGAGCATGGAGCAGATGAGTGCCTCGATCATTCAGAATACCGAAAACTCGAAGGTAACCGACGGAATGGCTTCCAGTGCCGCTCGACAGGCGATCGAAGGTGGTGACGCGGTCGGCAAGACGGTCGAGGCGATGAAGAGCATCGCCGAGAAAATCGGCATCATCGACGATATCGCTTATCAGACCAATCTGCTGGCCTTGAATGCCGCCATCGAAGCCGCGCGCGCCGGTGAACATGGCAAAGGCTTTGCGGTCGTCGCCGCTGAAGTGCGCAAGTTGGCTGAGCGTTCCCAGGTCGCGGCACAGGAAATTGGCAACGTGGCCAAGGACTCGGTCAAACTTGCCGAACGCGCCGGGTCGCTGCTCGGCGAAATGGTGCCGTCGATCAAGAAAACCTCCGATCTGGTACAGGAAATCACTGCTGCCTCACAAGAGCAGTCGGCCGGGGTTGGCCAGATCAACGGAGCCATGGAGCAACTGAACAAAGCCACGCAACAGAATGCCTCGGCTTCCGAAGAATTGGCGGCAACCGCCGAGCAAATGGGCAGCCAAGCGGCTCAACTACAAGATTTGATGGGATTTTTCAACTTCAATAGCGGTGCTCGCCAGCGGGGCAGCCATGTGTCAGCGGTAGTGACCGCGAGCCGCCCAGCCGTTCCGCGGGCAATCCCGCCAGCACGCTTGGCGGCGGCTGGTCCGGCCGTGCTCGATTTCGAGCGCTTTTGAGGGGGCGGCGATGACCACCCTCGCACCCAGCCGTTCGCCAAATGCTGCGGCCAAACGCGCTGAGGCCACCGTTCTCGCGGTTTCGGCGGACCACGACGTTCCGCAGCAGTACCTGACCTTTCTGCTCGGCGGCGAGATGTTCGCCGTCGGCATCCTCAACGTCAAGGAGATCATCGAATACGGCAATCTGACCGAAATTCCGATGATGCCGCCGTTCATCCGCGGCGTGATCAATCTGCGCGGCGCGGTAGTGCCGGTGATCGATCTGTCGGCCCGTTTCGGGGGCCGACAGAGCGAAGTCGGCAAGCGCTCGTGCATCGTCATCGTCGAAGTATCGGAAGGGGAGTTTCAACACGATATCGGAATCATGGTCGACGCCGTTTCGGAAGTGATCGAGATTCCCGGCAGTGATATCGAACCACCGCCGTCGTTCGGCGCCCGGATTCGGGCGGATTTCATCGATGGGATGGGTAAGGTCGCCGGTAAATTCGTGATCATTCTGAATATCTTGCGTGTTCTGTCAGTCGAGGAGATCGCGCTGTTGGCGCAGGCGGCCAGCACCGAACCGACCGTCAGCCCCTGAGCTGTTTCGGGGGCGCCATCACTTTTTGCGAAGTCATGGTTGCCGTTGCTGACGGTGAAGGTTTGACGGCGATATGCCGAGTGGCCGGGCTTCCAGGGGCTACTTTGGCAACCGCGTGCGGCGAAGCGTCCGCTTTCGAACGTCTTCTTTCGCTCAGGATTGGACTCGGAAAGGACGCCGGAACGTTCGAGGGCTGATTTCCGAGTGGATCTCGGGAAATCAGGAAGTGGATAAGTGACGGGCTATTCGCTGGTCGGCGATCGTTTCTTGATATCGATCAACGGTACGATGCCGGGAAATTCGAAACGCCGCCGATCGGGTTCACAGGCTGTCAGCGGGTCGACTTCGACCAGGGTGGCCAATGAGCGTCGTGTCAATTGCTGATAAATCCGGGTTCCTTCGATTTTCCAGCTCATTTCCTGTTCGCTGAGTTCTCTCAACACCTTGGCCGGTACGCCGGCGGCCAGCGAACGCGGCGGAATCACCATTCCCGCCTTGACGAAAGCGCAGGCGGCGATGATCGATGATTCGCCCAGAACCGCGTTGTCCATGATCACCGCATTCATGCCGACCATCGCGTTACGCCCGACCCGGCAACCGTGCAATACCGCGCCGTGGCCGATATGGCCGTCTTCCTCGATGACCGTGTCGGTTCCGGGAAAGCCATGCATTACGCAGGTATCCTGCACATTGACGCCGCGCTCGAGGATCAGCCGGCCGAAGTCACCACGTAAGCTGGCGCACGGGCCGACATAGCAACCTGGACCGACGATCACATCGCCGATCAGTATCGCCGAGGCATGGACATAGGCGCTCGGATCGATCACTGGAACGATGCCGTCGATGGCGAAAACACGTGGACGGGTCATAGGAAACTCCTGTAGTGATCATGGTATGCCAACATCTCGTGACGATGAGAAGGGTGAAGTGGCCGCACCGCGTTCATCCATTGTAATGGCCGCAAGCTGCAGGCGGTGGCGATTCGTGTTCCGTTGCGTTACCTTCAGGAAGCGCATTTTCCGCGTACAGGTACAGCGCAATTATGTAACGAAGTGTTCCTCGGGTCTCACCAGCCAGCCGTTGGTGCGTTGATCTGTCAACCGGCGCGGGTGCCGGATCATTCGGAATCGAAAACCATGACTTTCTCTTCAGTTGCGGCAAGCTCCTGGTGGCGTGCGATGGTCGCGTCGCTGTGCGCCTTCTGTGTCTCCCTGCTGTTGATCGCGCCGGCGAGTGCCGATCCAGCGGGTCGGGTCGGCCGGTTGTCCTGGTTCTCCGGCTCGGTTACGGTGCAGAGTCCCGACAGCGAGGATACGACGGCGCTGCTCAACTGGCCGTTAACCAACGGTCACCGCTTGATCGTCGGCCCGGAAGCCCGGGCGGAGGTGCAGATCGGTTCGACGATGCTGCAGATTGCCTCACGCAGCGTCGTCGATTTTGTGCAGGTCGATGACGAGCGGGTTCGTTTGCAATTGCTCGATGGCAGCATGACGGCCAGACTCTATTCGCCGGAGACGGTGCATGAATTCGAAATCGTCACCCGTGAAGGAGGCTTTCAGCCGCTGACGGCCGGTTTTTTCCGGGTCGATGTCGATCGTTCGAGCAGTGCGGTGACGGTTTATAGCGGCCGGCTGCGCTTCATGGCCTTCGATCAGACGGTCAATGTCGAAACCGGCCAGCGCGCGCAATTGTGGCACGACGGCCGGACGCAGCATCGCTTTCTGCTGCCGGAAAACGACGAATTTTCCCGCTGGGCCGCGGTGCGCGACCAGCAATACGGCAATCCGCTGCAAGCACGTTACGTGCCGGCGGAAATGACCGGTGCCAGTCACCTCGACGCGTATGGGCGCTGGTACGACAGTCCCGAGTATGGCGCCGTCTGGTTCCCGCAAACGGTTGCCGCCGATTGGGCGCCTTATCGTAATGGCCGCTGGGCCTGGGTAGCGCCGTGGGGTTGGACGTGGATCGGCGTCGAACCATGGGGTTTCGCGCCGTTTCATTATGGTCGTTGGGTGTTTTATCGCAATGCCTGGGGTTGGGTGCCGGGACAGCGGGTTCATCGCCCGGTCTACGCGCCGGCGCTGGTGGCCTGGGTCGGCAGCCCTGGCAGCGGCGTTGCGCCGGTCGGTTGGTTTCCTTTGGCGCCCCGAGAGGTTTTCAGACCGGCCTATCAGAGTAGCGAGCACTATCTGCGGGCGCTCAACGACCCGCATGCGCCACGCAATTTCAATTACCGCGCGTTGTTGGCCAATCCGCAGGCCGTCGAAAATGCACGCTACGCGCATTATGGTCAGGCGCGGGCCATGACGCTGGTGCCGGCGGAAACCGTGTTGCATCGCCGCCAGGTCGGAGAAACGATCATTCCCGAACGCGATCGTCGGCAATGGGCTAGTCAGCCGGTGCAGTTCCAGGCGCCGGTTGCTGCTCCGCACGTCGATCGACGCGAGATGGATCGGCGGGAGATGGATCGGCGAGAAGCGGATCGGCGAGAAGCGGATCGGCGGGAAGCGGATCGGCGGGAGGCAGACCGGCGGGAGGCAGACCGGCGGGAGAATGATCGTCGCCAGGAGGCCGAGCGACGGGTAGCGACGGAGCGTCGCCTGGAGGGTGAACGGCGTCGTGAAGCCGAGCGCGCACAGGAGCTTGGCGCCCAGCGGCCGCGCGAGAACGGTACTGCGCTGCCTCCGGGAACGGCCCGCGACCCGCGTTTTGATCGGCCGGTCGATTCGACGCCGGCGATGCGTCCGGTGGTCGACCGTTCGGATCGTCAGACGGTTCGTGGCGCTCCTGCGGCTAATGTGCAAACCGCCCCCATCAGCGGAACGGTCCCGCCCGTGCCGTCTGCGCGCACGCCTGCCGGCGCATCCGTCAGCGATCGCCCGGCGCAGGAAGCGGTGCGTCCAGCGCCTCCTCTTCGTCCTGAAACCGTTCGTCCGCCGGTTGGCGGCACGGTGGCCGACCGGCCGCTGCCGGAGGCGGTGCGCCCGGTACCCCCGCCACGTCCTGAACGTGTCGAGGCACGCCCGGCACCTGCCGCCGCTTCGGTGCCACCTTCGCCGCCAGTTCCGCAGCGATTCGAGCGTCCGGGGGGCGACAATCGTTCTTCGGAGAGGTCGCTGCGCAGGGACGATGCGGCAGGTCGCCCGGACGCGGGATTCGACCGGACCAGGACGCAGTCGTCACCGCCGGCGCCTGTCGCCCACCCGCCGGTCAGCGCACCGGCTCCTGCCGAACGCCCGAACCGTGCCGAAGCCGCTACGGATCCGCGTGGGGGACGCGACCGGCGCGACGATCGGCGTGGTCCCGGAACTCCCGATCGACCGTGAAGGGTGTCGAACGGGCTGTGCGGTCCGCCCGTTCGTTGTCCGATGTTCTCCGTGCTCCGAGCTAGACTATAGTTCCACTCGCTTTGCGAGACCCTGGTGTCAACCCGATAGGAATCAGCGATGGCAAACCCTCCCCGAACGAAATTCTCCTGGCAGGATCCCTTTCTGTTGGATTCACAATTGACTGAGGACGAACGTCTGCTTCGCGATGCGACCCATGCGTTTTGTCAAAGCAACCTGCTGCCGCGCGTTCGGGAAGCTTTCCGGCATGAGCGCAGCGATCCAGGCATTTTTCTGGAAATGGGTGCCATGGGGCTGCTGGGGCCGACCCTGCCGATCGAGTACGGGGGCGGAGGATTGAACTACGTCAGTTATGGCTTGATTGCCCGCGAGATCGAACGAGTCGATTCGGGTTACCGATCGATGATGAGTGTGCAATCGTCACTGGTGATGTTGCCAATCTACTTGTACGGCAGCGAGGCGCTGCGCCGCCGCTATCTGCCGCGCTTGGCCCGCGGTGAATCGATCGGTTGTTTCGGTTTGACCGAAGCCAATCATGGCTCCGATCCGGGCGGCATGGCCTGCCGCGCACACGCTGCCGATGGCGGTTACCGCGTGTCAGGCAGCAAAACGTGGATCACCAATTCTCCGCTGGCCGACGTTTTTGTGGTCTGGGCCAAGGACGACAGCGGTTCGATCCGCGGTTTCGTACTCGACAAAGGGATGCCCGGACTATCGACGCCGGCGATCCACGGCAAGTTCGGCTTGCGGACCTCGCTCACCGGTGAAATCGTCATGGATGACGTTTTCGTTCCGGAAGAAAATGCGTTTGCCGAGGTTCGAGGTTTGAAAGGACCATTCGCCTGCCTGGACTCGGCACGTTACGGTATCGCCTGGGGAGCACTCGGGGCCGCCGAATCCTGTTGGCTGACCGCGCGGCAATACGTGCTCGACCGCCATCAATTCGGTCGGCCGTTAGCGACCAATCAACTGATTCAGAAAAAATTGGTCGACATGCAGACCGAAATCGCCCTGGGTCTGCAAGGGTGTCTGCGCTTGGGAAGGATGAAAGACGAAGGAACGGCCAGTGTCGAGATTACTTCTCTGCTCAAGCGCAACTCGTGTGGCAAGGCACTGGAAATCGCCCGGATGGCTCGCGACATGCTTGGCGGTAACGGAATTTCCGATGAGTTCGGGGTCATTCGCCATCTGCTCAATCTCGAAGTGGTGAACACCTA
This sequence comes from Accumulibacter sp., assembly GCA_031732795.1. GTDB lineage: Bacteria > Pseudomonadota > Gammaproteobacteria > Burkholderiales > Rhodocyclaceae > Accumulibacter. The sequence continues at coordinate 18,589 of JAVMKC010000049.1, forward strand.
CGAGGGAACACACGACATCCACGCCTTGATTCTCGGTCGAGCGCAAACCGGCCTCGCGGCATTCTGAGGGGTCAATCAGAGGTTGCCGTCCCGGTTTCGGGATCGATCATGCGTTTCTGCTGACGGTAGTCATTAGTTTTCAAGTCGGTAAGGACGCCAGAAACGTATTTTCAGATCAGTCGCCGATACCTTTTCAGCCGACGTATCGAGGGTCATTTCTGACAAACCTCCCATCGGTCTGCGCTCGGCACACCAGGTAAAACTAAATCCCTTAAAGCAAGGTAGTCGATCGGGCCAAACCCAATGGTGGTGAATTGTAAAAACCAATTCACGCTTCTTGGAGGCGCTTGACGGCGATTCCTATCATGGCCCTCGTTTTAGAGACGGTGCTTTCTTTCCTGACGATGAGCGCCTTCACCGCCTGATGATTGCTTGCTGGCTTGGTCTTGCTTCCGACGCGCTTGTCTGCTGCCCGGAAGGAACCGGAGATGTGAGCGAGTGCCACAGTGGCTACACAGATATTGACGCCATGGGTTCGAAAGCAGGTGGTTGGGTCTGCTCACCAGCAGGAAACGTCGAGTGCCAGCCTCGCTGACCGCGCCATGCGCAGACCACTGGAAACGATGCTGACCATGCCAGGATGTGCCTTGCCGATACGTGCCCAACCCTACGAAACAATGGTGTTTCTCCTGGAGGCGAGCCTTGTCCATCCGCACGATCGGTACCGGCGGCAACCGGATGGCGGCAGGTTTTTTTTCATTTCGGACCGCAAACGCCGTCCCGTCAAGAGTGCCAGGACACATCGATCATGACTATCAATTATCCATTGCTATTGGATGTTTTCGTGCTCTTGATGGTGCTGAGCGGGTTGTTGATGTGGAGCAGCGCGGATGAGCCGGTGGGATTGTCTTCATTCAGGACGGAGTGCCGGAAACTTGATCGCTCTCAGTGCTGCGGCAGGAGTCGCGCTGCTTCACGTTTGAACCCGGTGTCTCGGCGTTGGCGGGGTGGGAATCGTGGCTGTGCTTATGGATCTCTTTGGACGGCGTTGTGGATTTTCTGTCGCAGGTTGTGTGTTTCATTTCTGACTTCTTCCAAGCAGCGGCCTAGCAGGATCATTTCTACAGATTGACATTCTTCTTATTCATCTATTCCCTGGAGAACCACATGACCGACGAGAGAACACCGGATGGTGCAGCAAACGGTGCGACTTCCTTCCCGCCGAGTGAGGACAGGCGTTCGCAAATGGACAGACGACGCACCCCGGATCGACGTAAAGGAACGGATGTCGACAAAAATCTCAAAGTACGCACGAGCAGCAAGGAAATCGATGCTTTGTTCGCCGAGTTGGAAATGCGGGTTTCGGCTGCGATTCGCCAGAACGAATGGCGCACCAAGAATGATGGTTCCGGTTGGGACAAACTGATCGTCCCTTTGCCCAAGGATTTTCCAACTCAAAGTCGTCGTTTGGCCAGCCGCAAAAACGACGAAGGCTCGAACCGAGTCATCAAGCGCTTGGAACTCGAACCTCTGTAGCCTCCCTGTTCTCCACTTCGACACGAGCCCCTCGTTCGACGGGAGGCTCGTGATCAGAGCAGAACGGTGTCCAATCCATCGCCGGTCCTCCCTTTCGTCAATCGTCAGGGTGGCGTCTGCGCGATAGGTTTGCTTTTTCCCGAAAGATCATTTTTCTTTTTCCGCCTTCGGAATTGCCAGGAGAAGACGTCGTGCCAAATTGTTGCCGTGTCACACCTGAAGGATTTGTGTGGTTGCTCGGCGCCGCCTGTCAATTGCATCGTTTGCCTTTTGATGCGGCAGCTTTGCTAAACAAGTTTCCTTTACCCCATACCGTAGCGGCATTGCACAAAGCGCTCGAGTATTTTGGTTTCCGCTCGGCACTTGCGACCATTGATGCCGGAGCGTTGCAACGGCTGACATTTCCTTGCTTTGCACTCGTTCCCGCCCTCCAGGCCCAGACGACCGGCGCGGAAACGGTTCGCCGACCGATGACGGACGATTCATCGACGCCCTCTCCTGCAAAATCCTCGGCCGACTGTGCCGATTTCGTCCTGCTGCTCAAAGCCGAAAACGACCGAATTCTTTATCTCGCTCCTGACGACAGTCAGCCTCGCGAAGCGGCGATCAAGAGCTTCCTCGAGGGTTGTCTGGGTTGGGTGTTGCAGATTGGTCGTGCCGATAAATCTTCAATCGGTTCTGACAACCCCTCTCACAACTCTGCTGGAACACCCGCCGCCATGGCCTCGATAACGGTGACCAAGTCCCTGCCTACCCCTAGGGACAACTTCCGCTGGTTCAAAACCGAATTCCGTAAGCATCGCACTGTCTGGCGCACGGTAATGTTGGCCTCATTGATCATCCAGACCGTGGCGTTGGCCGCTCCGCTATGTACGCGAATGATCATCGACCAAGTGGTCGTTCAGCAGACCAGTAGCACCCTGGTGGTGCTGGGTTTCGCTCTTGCGTTCTTCATTGTGTTCACCGCGGTGATCAACTGGTTGCGTCAATATCTCGTTCTGCAGACGGGTAATCGTATCGTTGCTGCACTGGGTAACCGGGTGATTGCCCATCTGTTTCGGCTACCACTGTCCTATTTCGAAACGCGACCGACAGGTGCGTTGCTGTCGCGCTTGCAAGGTATTGAAACTTTGCAACGCTTCGCGACCAATGGTGCTTTTACGGTCATCTTCGATGTGCCCTTTCTGTTGCTTGTCGCCGCGACCATGTTTTGGTTGTCGTGGAAACTGACCTTGTTTTCCTTGCTGGTGATCGGCGTGATCGCTTTGTTGTCCGTTTCAGTGATGCCGATGTTTCGGGATCATCTCCACCGTCAATTTCTGCTGGGAGTGCGTAACCAGGCTTTTCTTGCCGAATATCTGTCGAACATGGCGACGGTCAAGACGCTGCAGATAGAACAACACCTTGAAAAGCGTTACAGCGACCATCTGGTTGGTTACCTTGCGGTTGGTTTGAGCAGTCGACAGGCGGGTAACAGCTACCTCATCGTCACGCGAGCTCTCGAACAAACGATGATGCTGATCATCCTTATTGCCGGCGCATCCATGCTGATGGAAAACAGCGGCTTCACCATTGGCGCTTTTGTTGCCTTCCAGATGCTCGCCAGTCGACTCGGCGAACCGCTGCTTCGCCTGGTTGGTTTGTGGCAGGACATTCAGCAAGCGATCATCGCTGTCGACACGTTGGGCGAAATTTTCGATCAGCATGGCGAAAAACACAGTGCCGCTCCGCCGCCTGGCATTGCCGTCCCAGGACGTATCGACGTTGTGGATTTGGCTTTCCGCTATGCCTCAGAACAAACATGGATCTGCCGCCATCTCGACATCGCTTTCCAGGCGGGCAGCACTACAGTGGTCAGAGGACCGTCCGGTAGCGGCAAAACGACCTTGGGTAAATTGCTGCAAGGTCTGTATTCCCCGCAACATGGACAAATTTTTCTTGATGGTGAAGATATTCAGGAATTCGCCGCCAATGATCTGCGTGACAACTTTGCCGTCGTCTCCCAAGAAGCGGTGTTGTTCACCGGCACTCTTTATGACAATCTGGTGATGCGGCACCCGCAGACGAGCTTCGAAGACGTCTTGCGAGCATGTAAAGCCGTGGGCATTCATGATCTGATCGATCGACTCCCCGATGGTTATCGGACGGACATCGGCGAGGGCGGGTTCAGCTTGTCCGGAGATCAGCGTCAACGGCTGGTTTTGGCGCGCGCGTTGCTTCGCCCGCCGCGGATCTTGATTCTCGATGAAGGACTATCGAATCTCGACACCGCCGACACCGAAAAAATTTCACAGATGATCAATTCCTTGAAAGGAAAAATGACCATCATTTATTTCGGACAAGAAATTCCAACCGGGTTGAAGTTCGATCAAGTCGTTGATCTTTCTGTTTGATGCGAAGTGGCAGGCCTACTGTCTGTGGGCTGCTACTCCGCCGGGTGAATCAACGACGGCAAACTGTCGTCTTCAACGAATCGCCCATCGGCAAGAGGCAATCGGTCAGCCTGTTCGAAGAATGAACTCCTCGACCAAACTGCTGATCAGGGGATACGTGAAACGTGTAGACCATCGCCAAGCTTCTGGAAAACGGATTACTCGGAAACTATTCTTCAATTATTGACCAGCACACGAACCTTTCTCCATTCGGCTGGCAACAGAAATTTCTCGCTCATGCTCTCGGTGAAACCCCAACAGTCCGTCTCGCGCCCGGCACTTATCAAGCGTATGACGCCATGTATTTTCCATGGTTTTTCAGCCGTCGACAGATTTTTCCCTGATGCAAAAACCATTCCGTCGTCTGTTTTGACGCTATGGAGGGTGGGATGAGAGCGTTGGGCGGTATGGGCCAGTTTATTCAACTGATCGATGGACGCTCCTGGTTGGTTTTTCTGGTTGGGGTGTTTCTGTCGCTGGTGATTTTCTTCCTGTTCATCAACCCACGAATCAGGACTCTCGGGGTGGTCATCGGCTTGATCTCTTTGAGTTCGTTCCTGGCCTTTCCTGGCCGGAAGGCTTGGGACGAATATCAGACCCAGCAAGTTTATCTGCGTCGGCTCGATCAGGCGGAAGCGCGTTTTGTCGAACGTTGCGCCAGCGCCGGAGAAAAAATCAATCGAGTTGTCGAAGAAGTCGAGGGTTTGACCCTGCTCAAGTTGAGGCCGAGCAACTACGACGCCGCACGGCAAGATGCGATCGATCCGTACGGTGAGGATTACGACTGGTCGGCGCCTACTGCCTATATTGCAACTTTTCTGCAAGCCCGCGATGGCGAAAATTTCCTGGTTGAAAAACTGACCGACAGTAAACCAGGCTATCGGTATGTCGATGTTCCCAATGCCAAGGGAAGCGGTTTCTATCGTTACACGGCGTATATGGGAGTGCCGACCTTGCCAGTCCGTAACCCTGAACCGATGTTCATGCTCAAGAGCGAACCGATGACCGGTTCGTCAGCGCGTTATGGCGTCACTTACGAGGACATCACGACGGCTGAAGATCGTTCGTTATGGATTGCCGGCAGTTCATTGAAAGTGATCGACATCGAAACCAAGGAAGTGCTCGCCGAACGTATCGGCTACATGATCGATAAAGGTCTCGGCAAGACCACCGACATTCGCAAACCCTGGACCCATGCACTGACTACTCCTGGTTGGTCGTGTCCGATGCACCCGGGCTCGGGGCACACCCGGGGCTTTGTCGAGAAAGTTCTGAAAATAAAAGGCATATAAGCTGCCCAAGCCAACGCATGATCTGGCCGATCGGCTTGCGTTGCGTAGAAATCGCCCGCAGGGAAAATCCGGCGAAGCTCTTCCAAGTACCGTCGTCAAATGGCCCCTGTCCCTGGGATGTTCAGAGGTTGTGAATAAATCTACTGCGCAGCCCATCTGCGTCGTTGCGCACGCGCTCACTCCTCGCCTATCCACTGGATAGGTCTCGTCACTCGCTCGCGACTAGCCTCTTGGCCTGCCCGTGACCATTTCTTCTCAACCTCTCAGTCCGCTGAAGACGTTTTCAACACATCGCGGATCAATGGCAAGGCGGCGTCCTTGTGTTGGCAGTCGCTCAAGGCTGGCAAAGAAGGCCATCCGCTGTCATCCCATTCCAGCCCCGCGAACTGTCGGCCGGTTTCATAACGGGGAATGACGTGAAAGTGCACCTGGTGGTCGACCATCATCAACATCAGGTAATTGATGCGATCGTAGGCGAATGCCGTTTTGAGGGCTTTTTCTGCACGGGCGACCACTTCGGCAAGTTCGCTCATTTCAACCGCATTGACCTCGGAAAAACTCGCCGCATGGCGGTTCAGTGAGATCACGCCAGCGCCCAGTGTCGGTTGCAAAGGCCTTACCGACCACGACCAAGCCGGCGTATTGAAGATCATCAGCTCATCCACTCGAAATTTCTCGCGGAACCCAGCCACTCCCTGTACTGCTTCCATGTTTTTTCCTCTTGTTAAATTATGACCATTTTTATTTCCAGGCCGATACCCCGTTGTCGCCCATGGTTTTTTTCCAACGCGAGGACGAACTATGTCAGACTGCGACGAGTTCCCAATCAATCGACCAGGCGATCATTAAATCGCTAGTAACAAGGAGTTGTCCATGGCCCGCTATGGATTTGTCGCCTCGGGTGGCGGCTATCGCAGTTTTTACACCGAAGGGGTTCTGGTCTGGCTGAAGCGGAACGACATCCCGGTGGTGCACATCGCATCGACCAGTTCCGGAAACAACATCGTTGCCGACTATTTGTTGTGGGACTGGCAAAACGAGGAATTGCCGCCGGTGCTGACTCGCACCGTCCGACTCAATCTGACCGATGTCTTCAGCATTTTCGCCAATTTCCGCGGCCTGCGTCCTCACCTGTTATCCGGGGGGACGCATTTGTTCAGTGTCGATAAGGACAGTTGCCGAAAGTCTCTGCTGCTCGACGATCCGCGCCGCCGCGCCCTGCTTGCCGAACATCTGCGGATCATCCGCTGGGATATCCGGGCGACCAATCTGAGCAAACGCCAAGGCTGCTTTTTCAACGTCAATCAGATCCTGTCGCGTATCGACGAACAGAGTCTGGCGGTATTCATGGACGCCTTCATTGCCGGCATCACCACCATCCCGTATTTCAAAGCGGTCACCATCGACGGGGAGTACTACATCGAAGGTGGTTACCTCGACAACACCCCATTGCGCACGCTGTTCGAAGACGAAAATGTCGATGAAATCATCGCTGTCGACTTCACGGATTACGATTACCACCGCGAGCTCGACAAGCTTTACCAATCGAAATCCTTCCTGCTGCCGATCAACAGCATCGATACCCATCTGCTGGTCAGCGATCTGCAATTGTCGCTGCCCAATGCCCGGGTGTTCTCGCAGGCCTTATTGATCAACGACATGCTCGCGGCCATGGGGCAGCGGACGGCGGAGATCGGCGGCAAACGCTACCATGCCAAGCCATTGCACGTGCTGCGTCCCAAAGATCTCGAGAGCATGACTATTTCGCTCAAAGACAGCACGGCCCAGAAACGCTATTTCGAACTCGGCCTGCAACAAGCCGCCGAGAAATTCGGCAAAAACTGACCAGACTCAGGGCGCTTGCGGCGGAGCGCGCCGACAATGCTGGAGCAAATCCCAATCCGGTTCGTAAAGACCGGTATGGACATCCAGCAAACCAAGCACGGTATGGAACAGATGGTCATGACTGGCCGGCTGGCTTGCCCGCTGCTGCAGACAATCGACGTCGATCGCCAGACGCTGGGCAAAACCGGCGGAAAACCATAGCACCATCGGCACCTGCGTCTGCTCTTTCGGCGCGATGGCGTAAGGCAGGCCGTGCAGGAACAGATTGTTTTCGCCAAGCGATTCGCCATGATCGGACACATAGAGCAGCGCGGTGTCGATTTTCCCGGCCTGCGCCTGCAATTTGGCGATCAGTCCGGCCAGCACATGATCGGTATACACCAAGGCGTTGTCATAGGAATTGACGATTTCCTCGCGGGAACAGCGCTGCAGATCGTCATTTGCGCAAGCGGGTTGAAAGCGAGCGAACTCCCGTGGGTAACGACGGAAATACGACGGGCCGTGGTTGCCAAGTTGATGCAGAACCAACAGTTGCCTTCCCGTCGTCCTGGCCAGACGCTCGTCCAGACCGAACAACAAACCGCCATCCAGACAGCGGCCGCCGCTGCACATCCCCGGCGGTGCCAAGTCGGCTACCGAGTCGGTGGACAATCCTTCACAGACGCCTTTGCACCCTGATTGATTGTCGCGCCAATGGACGCCCACCCCCGCCCGCGCCAGCACATGCAATAGCGATTCGCTGCCTTCGATGCGTCGCGCGTCGTAATCGCGCCGGCCGATCGGGGCGAACATGCAAGGCAGGGAAACTTCCGTATTGGTTCCGCAACTGCTGACATCGCTGAAATTGATCACCGGCAAGCGAGTCAGTTCAGGTGTCGTTGGCCGGACGTAGCCGTTCAAGCCCCAGTTGGCAGCGCGTGCCGTTTCGCCGACCACCAGCACCAGCAGCATCGGTTTATTGGCAGCGGCCCAGGTCGTTCCCGGCGCGGCATCCAAGCCGATCGCCTGCCGGGGCGTCGCAGCGCCGCGGGCCGCAGTTGTCGCGATACTGATTAGCGACCATAGATAATTGGCCGGAGTGATCAGGTAGCGCACTTCCTTGTGGTTACGCATCAGCGAGGAAAACGGCTGGAAAATGGCCAGCAGGGCAATTCCCGCTATCACCGCACCCAGCAGCAGAGCAGCGAGTCGCCGCAGCATCGCGCGCCCCCAGGAACGTCTGACGATCTCCACCCGCCACAGAAACCACAAAGGCACGACGGCATAGAGCAGCAAATGGACCAACAAGCCCCACGACAACAATTCACTGGCCTCGGCTCGGTCGGTACGCAAAACATTGCGCAGCATCGACGGATCCAAATACACCCCATAAACCTGCATGAAATAGATTGCCGGCGCGGTGCTGACCACCAGCAAGGCGAGCAAAGGCTTGACCGTCCAACGATTCGCAAAAAATACCAACAAAATGAAGTGCAAAGCGATCAAGATGACGACCAACGCCAGCACAAAGCCCCAGGTGCTGCCATCCGCAAAGCTGCGCTCCCGGAGCGCAGCTTTGAAAAAAGGGTGATTGCCGACCACGGTCCAGAAAAGAGCGACCAGCAACACCAATTGTTCAACGCTGACCCGGAAACGAAAATCTCGGTGGCGCACCGCCGAGATCATGGCGGGAAAATTTATTTGCATAGCTCCAAGTTTACCTTGAAGACTTCTCACAAACGTGTTGGCAGGAAATCAAACGCCGGCTAGGGCGTGTTAACACTATCGGAGCGCTTCTGCGATGAGGGCTACGGTAATGGACCCAGCAAACATTACGTCGAGTTTATCGTAACGCGTGAAAACCCGTCGCCATGCCTTGATGCGCCGGAACAAGCGTTCAATACGGTTTCTCAGTCGATACAATGAGTTGTCGTATTCCCAGGGGTGGCGTCTTTTCGGATGCGGAGGGACGACGAGCAAGAAGCCCAAACTCAACGCCAACTCACGTGTTGCATGGTCCTGATAGGGCGCAGTCCATGAGCACGGCCACTCGTCCATCATGTGGCCCCAATTCCTGAAGTAACTGCCTACCCTCGGGGGCATCACCCGCTTGACCGGGGGTCAAGCTCATAAGCGCTAACATATTAGTGGGTTTTTTGCTATACTGCGCCCCATTGCCGA
>JAVMKC010000050.1:0-27632 GCA_031732795.1 Accumulibacter sp.
CTACTTGGGAGAAAATTCTACTTTTAACTGCCGCTAATTTCCGGGGGGATTACCGGCGGGCAGCAGTATACAGGGACTTTGAATCAGCAGGATAGAAAAGATATCTATCGCTTTGGACGAAATTTTTGATTGTCGGCTGGCAGCAAGGGGAATGCTGCGCAGGCCGACAACACGGGATCTACGGACGAATCGTTTTTCCCGGAGTGTTATTTTGACGTCAAGACATCTGCTATCGGAAAAATGGTCGGAACGCTGATCGACAGACATGATTCTCGGGCAAGTGCAATTATCGGCCGAATACGCTCAGACACTATATTGCGCCACTGCCTTACGCATGCGACTAACCGTTGTATTTAGATTTTCTACCATTACATCAGTTTCTTTGACCACAGAAACATTTTGTTCGGTCATCAGCGCCACGCGCTCGACATTCTGGGCCAAATCATCCATGGCCACCTGTTGTTCATTGGACGAATGGGTAATTTCACTCACCATTTTGACGGTAGTTTCCATTTGTTGGTTAATGCCGCGCAACGCCGTGCTGGCCTCCAGAACCAGACGGACACTTTCTTCGACTTCTTGGGCTCCATTGCGCATGCTTTCGACCGCTTGACTGGTCTTTTGTTGGATGTTTCCGATCATGCCGGCAATTTCCTGTGTTGCTTTGCCAGTTCGTTCCGCCAGCTTTCGCACTTCGTCGGCAACTACGGCGAAGCCACGCCCCGCCTCCCCGGCACGTGCCGCTTCAATGGCCGCGTTCAGCGCCAGCAAATTAGTCTGGTCGGCGACTTCTTTGATCACCGCGACGATGCGGCTGATTTCCTCCGATTGCTGACCCAGCGCCTCGACTTGCACCGCTGAGCCTTTGACAGTATCCGCTAAGGAGTGGATGGTCTTGCTGGCACGCATGGACAATTCATCGCCCGCTCGCGCCACTTCCCCGGCTTGTTGGGCCACCTGTTCGGTACTCGTTGCGTGAGCGGCCACTTCACTGATCGACGTGGTGACTTGTTTGACCGCGATGGCAGCGGCGGCAGTGGCTTCGCTTTGTACGAGGGCAGCACGGCTCACGTTCTGGACTCCTCGATGAACTTCGCTTTTTGCTTCATCGACATGCTTCGAGGAATCGGCCATACCTTGCAGAGTGGCACGGACTGACGACGTAAAACGATCGGTCAGTCGGGCGATACGGCCGACGACGTCTTCGCGATCGACATCCAGACGCGATTTGAGATCACCGCTGGCAATCAATCTTTGCAAATGTTCGGCGGTGGCATCGAGGCCACGCAGGGTATTCGGCAAATACCACAACAAGAAAACCAGGGCATAGATGCCGGTCAGCGCATTGAATCCATTATGCAGATAATTCATCACCGTGCTGTCGGTGTTACTGGCCAAGGCAGTCCACAGCACGTTCAGCAGAGCAAGAATACCGATCAGGCCCATCTGTACTGGCAACGAATTGAGCCAATAAAGAATTCCAGGCAACACACGTATCGCTCGACCGTGCTTTATCCGTAAACGCTTGTCGCCTTGCCGGATTCGTTGATAGGCTTGTTCGGCGGCACTGATTTCCTCACGCGTCGGGCGCACACGGACCGATTGATAGCCGACGATTTGACCTTTCTCTCTGACCGGGGCCACGTTAGCAATGACCCAATAGTAACCGCCATCCTTGCGTCGATTCTTGACCAATCCACGCCAAGGCATACCGGCTTTGAGGTCGGCCCAAAGATCTTCAAAGGCCTCTGACGGCATGTCGGGATGGCGGACGATATTGTGTGGCTGCCCGATCATTTCTTCGCGTGTGAAACCGCTTATTTCGGCAAACACTTGATTTGCTTCCTCAATAATTCCACGCAAATCGGTTCGCGAGTAGATGAACTCACCCTCGGGAATGATCGTTTCATTTCGAGTCACCGGTTGATTGTTACGCATCGTCTCTTCTCTCAAAAATTCATCTATATCAAAATACTCCTTAAATGAGGATACTTCAACAAAGTCACCATTCTTGTTGGAGCACACTGCACACGATACGATTCGGTATGGATTGACGATATTGCTGACGATGCCAACGATTCCGTTGCGATATATCGAGAAAAGATTCGTGGTAACTTATTGAGCGAGCATCCGGCAAGCCAGGAGCCATGCGCAAGACGTGTCAGACGCACACCGTTCATCGCCGTTTGTAAGCAAATCGGGCAGGAATTGGCGCAGACAGCCCGGAAAAATTTGTCGACCTTCAGATTTTTCGGCTAAGCGGGTCTGATCTCACGAACCGTCACATTTCTCGAACAGGCACCGGATCGTTTTATTTTTTCTCCGGGTTGACCGTGCCCGAAAGACGACGGACTTCGGCGATCGACAGCGCTTTTATTCGACGCGACAAGCGACTCAACGAACCGTCCTTGGTCACCGGCGGTTCGCCGCTGGGCAAGCGAACCCAAAAGCGGATTTTGCCGCCTGCGCTAGTGACCCCCGCCGTTCCGCCATGTCGAACGGCCACTTTGCGCACGAAATAGAGCCCCAAACCGGTGCCCGAGGAATTGCTCTCGGCGCGGTCACCGCGACTGAAACGTTGAAACAATTTCTCGATCTGCTCGGCAACCAGCCGAGGCCCATCGTTTTCGACCCAAAAGCGGATTTCACCGGCACGCGGCGGATCAAGCCCGAGAACCACCGTAGTCTCTTCCGGGGCATAGCTCAGCGCATTGTGCAGCAGGTTGAAGGCGCTGCGCTCGAGCGATTCGAAATCCCCTTTGATCCATACGGTTTCATCGGGAAGATGCCTGAGCAATTTCAATCGTCGCTGACCCACGAGAGAGTACAGATCGTCGGCCGCCTGATGGAGAATCGATACCAATTCAAGCTCTTTCATTTGTCGACGATCGAGCGCTTCGGCACGAGCCAACCACAAAAAGGCCTGGGCCATCGCTAAAGCACGACGTAATGAAGGGAGCAGGCGTTCCGGCTGGCAGTCGGGTTCGCTTTCGAGTTGCCGCACGGCGCCCGCCAGCGGCGCGCGCAAATCGTGCGAAATAAAGGCCAAGGCTTCGTTACGCTGTGTTTCCAGATTCTGCATCATCCGTTGCGCTTCTTGCACCCAAACGATCCGTTCTTCGAAACCAAGCGCCTGAATTTCGATGATGCCTTCATCGTCCACCTCACTTTCCGGCAGGATCGAACGCAGTTGGCGCAGCTCCTGGTCCAGGTGACGACGGGCCAACTCCAGGCGACGCCAGCTCCACAATGGAAATGCCAGCCCTCCGGCCACCAAGGCGCCGCTCGGCGGGAACCAGTATTGCGCCACGATCGGCAAAATGGCGCAAAAGATGCCGACCACGACCAGCCATGTCAGGCTGATCAGCAAACCAGGCAAGGCCATCATTCGCGGCAACCACAACATTGGCACGCAGGCCAGCAGCGCAGCGACCAGCAGGCTGGCCAGCAGTGGCAAAGGGGTGATCAAACGTTGTTCGAGCATCGACAACAGGACGTTGGCCTGCAACTCGACGCCAGGCATCGGGTCGGCAAGCGCTGAAACCGGCGTGGGCAACGCGTCGCCCATACCGACAGCGGTTACGCCGACGAGAACGATTTTTCCGGCCAAAACGAGTGGGGAGATCTTGCCGTCGAGAACCTCCGAATACGACAGCCGAGGGAACGAGCCTGGCGCACCAACGAATTCGAAACGGCGCCGTGTTTCGCGCACCAGTCGATGACCAAGATCCGTTGTGTCGCTTGCGGCAGGCGCGTGATCATATTTTTTGGGCAGCCGTCGCGCAACACGCAACATATCCTCGGCCAGCAAGGGCCAAGCCGCAATACCGATGCCTTCACGCAGATCGACCGAACGGGCGATTCCGTCTTCGTCGAGGTGAACACCGATCCGGCCGAGACCAGCCGCGGCGAAAGCCAGCGGAGCTATCGGCGGCGTTTCCAACAATTGCCCCCCGGACTGAGTCTGCTCGATGACCAGCGGTAGCACCACGTTGCCACATTCGGCAATCGCCTCGGCCAACAGATCATCCGCCGACGCGTCATCGCCGGGTTCGCTGAAGGCGATGTTGATACCGACGACTGCGGGCTTGCTGGCGCAAATATTGCGCAACAGCCGTGCATGTCGATAACGTGGCCAGGGCCAGCGTCCGAGGCGCTCAAGATTGCTTTGGTCGATTGCCACGATCAACACATCAGTCGGCGCTGGCCGCCAATTCAAACGCTGACCAAGGTCATACACCAGGTTATCGACCCGATACAGCAACCCACTGGCGGTCAGGAGGATAGCGATCGTCACCAACAAGAGCAGTACGCGCATCGACTCGGTGCGCATACGACGTATGAGGCGAGTTCTGCGAGTCATTCCTGAAGCCGCCGTCGCCAGCCAAGGCCAGTAAATTCAGATGGCCATCGGCAGCAGCAGCAGGAGCAGCCACCAACGGCTAAGGGGAACATCAATCTTGTGGACGATCAGCGGACCACGCGTGTCGTCGCCAGCGTCGACCAGACGCAGTCCCAGATACATCGTACCGGCGTTCGGCCGAGGCAAGAACAGTTCGCCGGTAGAAGATTGTCTTCGAGCGATGACCGGGTCGATGATTCTCGCAGGTGACAATAGCACCTCATAAAACAAGCCATCCGGGGGAAGCGGGAGATTAAGGCTGATTTCGGTAGTTCCGATGTCGATGGCCACCTGCCCAGGATCGATGGCACCTGGGCCGGGTTTGTAAGTCATCCCCCGGGCGATGCTCCAGGGTCCGTGCTCTCCCTGCGCGTCGATGCTTTTCACCCGCCAAAATTGTCTGCCTGCAGGCAAATCGTCTGGAACCTGCCACTGGGTTGATTCGGTGACGATATCGTACAAGGGCTCGGCGAAATCTTCTTTCGTCGCCACTTGCAGTCGATAATGTGACGATCCGTCGACACTGCTCCAGGCGAAAACCGGACGAGCATCACGAATCGTTGCCGCTTTGCCGGGCGCATTCAGTTCCGGAGGAAAAGGCCGGGCAAAGACAGTAAATGGGTGCACAGCATCCATGCCTTGCAACCCGTTGGCATCGATGCCCCGCAAACGGAGAACATAGTCGCCATTGGGCAGATCAGCCACACTGAATGCCGGCCCGTCGACGTTTTTGTTGACCATGATCCGACCACGAGCAGGACCAGCCACGACCTCAGCGTGCCAGGATCGGACTCCGCTCAGTACGGGAAAGGTGAAACGCAACGGCAAGGTTTCGAAACGATGCGGCAAAGCGGATACGTCGGGCTTTGCCAGCAAGGCGACTGGATCAATCGGTGGCTCGCCGGAAACGGTAACGGTGCCGCGACCGACGGGCACCAGCACCTGCTTCCCCTCCGCCTTGATCAACACCTGACCAGATAAGGTCTCCTGGCGTGTCCGGCCGTTCTCGACACCCAGACGAAATTGCGTACCGCGAACCACGGCCTGCGCCGAGGGCGTAAAAATCTCCAATCGGCGATTACTCCGGCGGGCAGGATTGGCATGCACATCGGCCTGTCCATTCTGCATGCGCAGACGGGTATCGACCATCAAACCGCCGGCATAGCTGCCCAAGACATCGAAAATGACCTGTGAGTGTTCCGACAAAGTCAGCGTACTGCCATCTGCCAAGCGAAACAACACCCGGCCATCTTCCAAAGTTTCGACGATGCTTCCCGCGTGCAAACACATGCCGCGGCTGACCAATTGCCAGTCCTGGTCTGCCGCACGCCAACGAACTTGACCGCTGCTGGCCTCGACGGTCACCTCGGCGGGCTGCCGGCGGAGCATGGCCGCAGGAATACGCAGGATGGTGCCCGGGATCAAACGCGTCGGATCCGTAATCTGGTTGGTTCTTTGCACCTCTGGCCAGCGTTCGACCTGTGCCAGATAGCGCGCGGCCACCGTGATCAGCGTATCCCCGCGGCGAACGGTGTAAAGCCACACCGCCCCCTGGTCACCGGCGGCTGCCGACACCGAAGCGCTGCTGAGAGGCAAGAAGAGGATGGTTGCACACGCAAACAACCCTTTGATAGCCGAAGGATTCACGCGGGATCCCGTTCCAACCGGTAACCATGCCGATAGATCGACACCAACCGCCAACCGAACTCAGGACTCAGCGCCAATTTTCGACGTAAGGCACTGATATGAACATCAACCGTTCGGGTATCGATGTCGGGCGTCAACGACCAGACCACTTGAATCAGCAGTTCCCGACTCAAGGCGCGACCGACATTTTGAAACAGATAGAGTGCCAGATCGGTTTCGCGATCGGTCAACACCACCAATTGTCCGTCGAGAGAGATCTGACGACGCGAATAATCGACCATCAAACGTCCGAAATGCTGAGTCGATGAAGCACTGGCACCACCCTGCCACCGCCGAGTGACCGCTTGCAGGCGAGCCAGCAATAGGGGGCGCGACAAGGGCTTGATCAAATAATCATCCGCACCCGCCGTCAAAATGCCGACCACGTCCTCCTCGCTGTCCCGACCGGTAGCGAATACCACTGGTAGCATGGCTTGCTTTAATTTGATTTTCAGCCGAGCCATCACTTCTTCGCCGGAAAGATCCGGCACCATCCAGTCGAGCAAGCACACGTCGAAGCGTTGGTTTTCGACGGCACGTGCGCAATCGGCACCACTTTTGAACGACTCGACCTGATAGCCGGCTTCGCGCAACCACCGGCCTACGGTCTCGGCCAGCTCCGTTTCGTCTTCCAGATATGCAATTCTCATGATAGCGACTGATCGACCGCGCCAATCGGACGGCCAACGATAAGTAATTGAAAAATTGACGAACCCATGGTGTGCCAAACGGACGTGAACGGAGGATCTTAGCGCAGCGGCTGTACGACAGCCAAACGTATTTCCCGCATCATGCTCACCCCTTACTCATTCCGGAATCAAGCCGCCGGTTTATTGTTCTTTTCTTTTGCCGAACCACGAAACCCCGGGCGGCATGCGCAAACGTGTTCACCGCTCATCGACAAAAAGGATTGGCCCATTGCAACCGCTCATCCGCGAAACGCGGCATCAACCTTTTGATGGGTTCGTATCGCACCGCCATCACCATCGTTCAACCGCCGCCCGCTGGGACAGAGCACTTCGCGTGTCCACTCGCAGGCATCCACCCACCCCCCTTATCCGTCGTGACACCACCGATGAATCCACGTCGTCGGACAGCGCATTCTCTGCGACATGCGCCTGTCTGATCATTGACTTCAGTTAAGGTCGCCGACACCGCCCGGAAAACCGGCGGCAAAATGATCGATCCATTCGCGCGCTGCCGCCTCACCGTCGAGCACACGGCCCTCTGTGCGCAAGACTTCCTGACGGTAATGTTCGATATGACACACCTGTTCGACCATCCGGGCGGCAAATTCGACGTCGGATTCAGTAAAACGAATCCCCACCTCGCAATGGGTGTCCTGGGTACGGCACCAGACCACCGCTCCCGGTGCGCTGAATGGAGGTTGAACCAGGGGGATCGTCACCTGAACCCGCGCACCAATCGGCAAAGGCTGGTCGCATCGGCAAGCCAGTCCGCCGTGACTGACGTTCTTCAATCGCCGTGGCGACACTGGCGGCGAGTCGGCCGGATCAATTTCGATCGGAATATCCGCCGGATGGCGAATGAACCCCCGTTCCAACAGCCGTGTCGCGCCCATCATCACGCCTCCCTGTTCTCGACACAATCAACGGACCATCGTCGAATCAGTGGACATGCGGTTCATGTTTCGCCCACGACACAAAAATTCGCTGCTTTATCAACCGAAAACGCAACGCAGATCCAGATCCGCTACTAAACGCTGCCTCATCCAAGCATCCACTCCGCCAGCCTTGCGCGGCTCAGTCCTTGGGCAAGCGTCCTAACAGGAAAAATTCGTCATTCGGCCGCATCGACGTCATGTTTGCCAAACGGTTGGACATCGCAAAAAAAGCCGCAACGGCTCCGATATCCCAGATGTCGTCATCCGTGAAACCCTGTTCACGCAAGGTCGCAAAATCCGATTCACCGACTTCGGCCGAGCGCAGCGACACCTTCAACGCAAAGTCGAGCATCGCTTTCTGTCGATCGCTCAAGTCGGCCTTGCGGTAATTGACCGCCACCTGGTCGGCAAGCAGTGGATGACGCGCACGGATACGCAGAATCGCGCCGTGTGCGACCACGCAGTATTGGCATTGATTGGCCCCACTGGTGGCGACGACGATCATTTCCCGCTCGGCTTTGCTCAGGCCGCTCGGTTTTTCCATCAACGCGTCGTGGTAGTCGAAAAAGGCCCGGAATTCGGCCGGTCGATGCGCCAGGGTGAGAAAGACGTTGGGAACGAATCCCGATTTTTCCTGGACGGCGAGAATCCGTTCGCGTACGTCCGGCGGCAATTCCTGCAAATCGGGAACGGGAAAGCGACTGATCGATGGTTTCATGTCAAACCTGACTCGCATGGCAAAGAGTTGATAATGGGTCTTCCCGCGGTTGGGCAGACAAAAGTAGACAACAAAATTACGTCCGACAGGCGCCTCGGCTCGACCGGCTGATGGTCGACTTTGCCACAACCGCGCGGTCAGCGACACAAGAAACGATCGACCAGCCACTTCGTCGATGCTCAATTGAGCGACGGGTCGTGGCATCATACACAAACCCGACAGAACCTTGAGGAATGAACCGTGACCCTGACCAATGACTTCGACAGTCTGTTTCCCGCCATTCCGTTCAACCGCCGGCAGTTCATCGTCTCCTCGCTGGGGGCCGGTTTCGCCCTCGCCGTCCAGCCGATTGCCGCGCAAACAGCAATCAGCACCGACAGCACCGGCCTGCTGGCGGGAGAGATCAAGATCCCGGCAAGCGGCGGCGAGTTGCCGGCCTACCGTGCCCAACCGGCCACGGGTACCACTTACCCGGTGATCCTGGTGGTGCAAGAAATCTTCGGCGTCCATGATTACATCAAGGACATCTGCCGCCGTCTGGCCAAGCTCGGTTATCTGGCCATTGCTCCAGAACTCTACGCTCGTCAAGGCGACCCGCGCCAGTACACGGATATCCAGGCCATTCTCACCCAGATTGTCGCCAAGGTTCCCGACGCCCAGGTGATGGCCGACCTGGACGCCTGTGTCGCCTGGGCCAAGGCTCACGGCGGCAATATCGACCAACTGGGGGTCACCGGCTTTTGCTGGGGCGGACGAATCACCTGGCTGTACGCGGCGCATAATCCGCAAATCAAGGCCGGCGTCGCCTGGTACGGACGTCTGGTGGGTCAAACCAGCGAACTGACTCCCCGGCAACCGCTCGACCTTGCCGGCAAACTGCACGCGCCGGTTCTTGGCCTCTATGGCGCCACTGACTCGGGCATTCCGCTGGAAACGGTCAAGGAAATGCGCAAGGCGCTGGCCGTGTCAGCCAATCGCGCCAGCAAAAACTCGACAATCCATGTGTACGACAACACCCCGCACGCCTTTCATGCCGACTACCGCCCGAGTTATCGTCCGGCGGAGGCGGAGGACGGCTGGCGTCGTCTGCAACACTGGTTCAAGCAGCACGGGGTTTGAGTACCCGGCAGTGACGGTGACAAGCCCCCGTTCGGCGCTATTGCGCCGAACGGGGCAAGCTGCCGGTCGAGACCGTTACCACCAGGTATTCCCAACGACGACCGGTTAATTCCAGAAGATCATTCCATTCGCCCGGCGCACGCGAAACGACGAGCAGAAGCTGCGAATCGCGCTGCCGAGATGATCAGATACTGAAACACAAGTATTTGATTTCGAGATACTCGTCGAGCCCGTGCCGGGAGCCTTCCCGACCGATCCCGGACTGTTTGACGCCCCCGAACGGCGCCACTTCGTTCGAAATCAGCCCGGTGTTGATGCCGACCATGCCGTATTCCAGCGCTTCGCCCACCCGCCAGCAACGCGCGACATCGCGGGTGTAGAAATAGGCGGCCAGACCAGATTCGGTGTCGTTCGCCAAGCGAACCGCTTCAGCCTCGTCGTCGAAGCGGAAAACCG
Source organism: Accumulibacter sp. (assembly GCA_031732795.1). Classification (GTDB taxonomy): domain Bacteria; phylum Pseudomonadota; class Gammaproteobacteria; order Burkholderiales; family Rhodocyclaceae; genus Accumulibacter. The sequence continues at coordinate 10,006 of JAVMKC010000050.1, forward strand.
GCGCCACCGGTCCAAAAGTCTCTTCGCGGGCGATGCGCATCGACGGCGTGACCTCGGCCAGAACCGTCGGTTCGAAGAACTGGCCGCCCAGCGCATGCGCCTTGCCGCCGACCACCAGCCGCGCCCCGGCGGCCAACGCATCCGCGATATGCGCTTCGACCTTGCGCACGGCCGCGGCATCAATCAGCGGGCCTTGCATGACGCCCTCGGCGGTCCCTGGACCCACCGGTAAAGCGCACACCCGCTGGGCCAGTTTGTCGACGAATCGTTCATAAATACCGTCCTGGACCAGCAGACGATTGGCGCAGACACAGGTCTGACCCGTGTTGCGGTATTTGGCGACGATCGCACCATCGACTGCGGCATCGAGGTCGGCGTCATCGAAGACGATGAACGGGGCGTTGCCGCCCAGTTCGAGCGACAGTTTCTTGACCGTCGGCGCGCATTGCGCCATCAGCAAACGGCCGACTTCGGTCGAACCGGTGAACGACAGTTTGCGCACCAGCGGACTCGCCGTCAGAACGCCGCCGATGGCCAGCGGATCACCGGTCAGCACGTTGAACACGCCGGCCGGCAAGCCGGCAGCGGCCGCCAGTTCGGCCAGCGCCAGAGCAGTCAACGGCGTCTGTTCGGCCGGTTTGACGACCGCCGTACACCCCGCGGCCAAGGCTGGCGCCACTTTGCGAGTGATCATCGCCAATGGGAAGTTCCACGGCGTGATCGCCGCGCAGACGCCGATCGGCTGGCGCACGGTCAACAACCGCCGGTCGCCGGCAGGCGATGGAATGTGTTCGCCGTAAGCCCGCTTACCCTCTTCGGCAAACCAATCGACGAACGAGGCGCCATACGCCACTTCGCCGCGCGCTTCAGCCAACGGTTTGCCACATTCGGCGGTGATCAATCGCGCCAAATCCTCGCTTTCGGCAAGGATCAGTTCATACCAGCGACGCAGAGACGATGAGCGTTCCTTGGCCGTTCTCGCCTGCCATGCCGGCAAGGCCCGGGCGGCGGCGGCAATCGCCCGTTCCGTCTCGGCGGCTCCGAGCAGCGGCACCTCGGCGATCAAATGGCCGTCGGCCGGATCCTCCACCGGCAGGGTCCGTCCGTCGTCCGCGGCAACCCAAAGTCCGTCAATGTAGGCGTTTGACCGTAGCAGGCGCAATTCGGCGGATGGCATGTCGATTTCCCGGCGTGAGTGAAAAAAGTCCAGTTTATACTGTCGGTCATGCGAGTCCAGAATTTCCTTGCCGTTCTCCTGACCCTGGTGCTGGCGGCCTGTGCCGGCACGCCGACGACACCCCATTCCGCCAGCCGTTCGCCGGGCGAACGTCCGGCCAGCACCCCGAAAGGGAACGATGTGGTGCTGTTCGCACTCGGACTGATCGACACCGGTTATCGTTTCGGCGGCAAGAATCCGGAAGCCGGTCTCGACTGCAGCGGTATGGTCACTTATATCTACGGCCGGGCGGTGGGGGTCAAAGTTCCCGGCAGCGCCGCCGACATCGCCAAGCGGGGTCGGCCGGTCGCCCGCGAACGCCTGCGGCCCGGCGATCTGGTGTTCTTCAACACCCGCAATTTCTCCGCTTCGCACGTCGGCATCTATATCGGCGATGACCGCTTCGTTCATGCGCCTTCATCGCAGGGGCGAGTGCGCATCGATCGTCTGGGCAACTCGTATTTCGCACAACGTTTCGAGATGGCTCGCGCCTATTTCGATTGATTTTCCCGGTTTGCGCTCAGCGCCGGTCACCGATGCGGCCGCATTTGCCGATCCTGACGGGCAAAGAACGCTACCATTTCGTCTCCTCTCAGCGAAAGACAGGCGATGGATCCCACTTCGTTCGTAAATTCGGCAGTACTGCTGTTACTGGTCGCCTCGGTGACGATCGCCCTCTTCCGGCGTTTCGGGCTGGGATCGATTCTCGGCCTGCTGGTTACCGGCATCATCGTCGGCCCACACACTCCCGGACCGTTCATCACGAACGAAGTCGATGAAGTGCGCCGATTCACCGAAATCGGCGTCGTCCTGCTGCTGTTCCTGATCGGTCTGGAAATGAAACCCCGCCGCTTGTGGGAATTGCGTCGAATGCTCTTCGGGCTGGGCACATTGCAGATCGTCGTATGTGCAGCGGCCATCGGGGCGTATTTTCGCCTCATCGACCCGACGGGACCAGTGCCGCTGTTGATCGGCGCCACCTTCGCGCTGTCCTCCACCGCTTTCGTCATGCAATTGCTCAAGGAGCAGGGCGAAATCGGCAGCCGGCACGGACAAACCGCTTTTGCCATTCTGCTGATGCAGGATCTGGCGGTGGTTCCTCTGTTAGCGATGGTGCCGATTTTCGCTGACCGCGGCGCGGTGCCGAAAGACACCTCGTTAGGACAACAGATCGCCATCGCGCTGTTGATGATCGGGCTGGTGATGGCCGCCGGGCGTTTCCTGGTGCCTCGCATCCTCGATCATCTGGCGCGCACTAAAAACCGGGAGGCCTTTCTCCTGTCGGCCATGGCCGCCATGTTCGTCGCCGCCATGGCCATGGAACACGCCGGCATGTCGATGGCACTGGGCGCATTTGTGATGGGGATGATGTTATCGACCTCACGCTACGCCCTGCAGATCGAGGCCAGCATGGAGCCGCACAAGGGCTTGCTGATGAGCCTGTTTTTCGTTGCCGTCGGCATGTCCGTCGATGTCGCCGCGCTCGCCGAACGACCGATCGAATTTTTGTCGCACGTGATGGCGATCGTGCTGATCAAAGTGTTGGCGATCTACCTGTTGTGCCTGCTGTTCCGCACCGGTCGGGCGACTGCCCTGCGTACCGCCTTCCTGCTCGCCCAAGGCGGCGAATTCGGCTTCGTATTGTTCGGCGCGGCGAAAGTGATCGGCGTGGTTGACGACCGTCATTTCGTTCTCGTCGTGGCGGTCATTTCGGTGACCATGCTGCTGACACCGCTGTTGGCCCGGATCGGTAATCGATTGGCGCAACGACAAGCCGATTCAAGCGGCACCCGCCCTGACGACGGTCCGACTTTGGACGGAGGAAACGATCCGGAACCGCGGGTGATCATCGGCGGTTATGGCCGGGTCGGTCACACCGTCGGCACCATCCTGGGCAGCAACCGGATTCCGTTCGTCGCCTTCGACACCAATGCCGCACTGGTCGCGCAATGGCAAAAAGAAGGTCATCCGGTTTTTTTTGGAGAAATCGGCGACCCGGCTCTTTTCGCCACCGCCGCCTTGCAGCACGTCGAATTGCTGGTACTGACCATCAACGAATACGATACCGCGCTACGTACCGCCAAGTTGATCCGCTCGCGTTTTCCCGAACTGAAAATCGTCGCCCGCGCCCGCGATCTGGCAATGTGCGATGCTTTGTTCAAAGCCGGTGTCAACCAGGCTTTTCCTGAAACACTCGAAGCCAGCTTACGTCTGGCCGCCGAAGCCCTCGAGGAACTCGGCAGTTCCCACGATGATGCCGAAACGGTCCTCAACGGCGTCCGCGACACGGATTACGCTCTGGTACGTCAGGGTCCGGAATCACTCGGCACGAGTATCCCTGAGCGCCAAACAACCGACGATCAGGCAAACGGTAACCATTCCTCCCGATAGACGGCAGCCGGGACTCCGTTCGCTTTCCTATCTTCGATCGATGAGTGCAAAATGCACTCTGACAGTTCCGTCTTGCAACCGGCCACGAGAGAACGCGCATGGAAACCATCGCTTTTTTACAACAACAACCGATTTTTGGCGGCGTCACCGACACCGCGATGCAGGCCTTGATCCCGCTGTTCCGTGAACTCGATTTTCCGCAAGGTGCGCTGATCTTCCGCGAAGGCGACGAGGGCGATTCGCTGTGCGTGATCTGCCACGGCAGCGTCGAGGTATTGAAAGCCGAAGATGGCGTCGATGGTCATCCGGGCAACCAGATCGCCGTCCTACAAAAGGGCGACGTATTCGGTGAAATGGAACTGATCGACCTGCAGCGCCGATCGGCCAGTATCCGCGCTCTGACACCGGTCAATGTGCTGTCCCTGACGAACGGCGATCTGTTCCAGATTTACCAGTCGGACTTGCCGACTTTCACACTGATCGTGCTGAATCTGGCTCGCGAACTCAGCCGTCGATTACGTCGTCTCGATGAGTATGTCGGTCATTGGTTGAGCGGTCCGCTGACCACGGACGGTCATTGATCGCTTGAATCCTGCTGCCACCAGATCTGGGCCAGCAACTCGGTCTGCCAAGCGCGCAGGGCAAGTATCAAGCGTCCGGAAATAGTCAGAAAATCACCGTAGAGCAGGCTGTAAGCCTGCAGCAGCTTGCCGGATGTCGCCAGTTCGACGATTCGCGCTGAGGTCTCGTGGAATTCGGCATGCAAGCGCTGGACTTTGACATAGCTGGTATTGGCTGGATCACGGCCTATCCAATGGGAACTGTCCAACCATTTGCCAAATTCACACCCTTTGCCGGTACGGATCAGGTCGATATCAAAACCGTTCTTCACGCTGAGCGTATCGATGATCGCTTGTCTCAACCATGACACCCAGTGCACGTGCGCGCCGATGGCCTTATCGATATCTGAAACCCGCTCCACGGTGAATCTCCTGTAATAACTTCAACCTGCTGACCGTCACTGGCATTTTACAATGCCAGCGGGTATTGCTCTTGATTTGCTGGACTCGAAACGTGCGGTTGATCAGCCACCCCAACGCGGATAATCCGTGTAGCCAACCGGCCCCGCCGAATAAAAAGTGGCCGGATCGGGCGGAGTCAGCGGTGCGCCGGCCCGGATGCGTTCCGGCAGATCGGGATTGGCCAGGAAAGCAGCGCCGAAAGCAACGGCATCGAGTTGGCCTTCGGCCACCGCGCCGGCCGCTTCATCGGGTGTATACCCCATGTTGCCAACCAGGATTCCCCGGTAAGCCGCACGGACCGGAGCGACCACATCGCCGGTCTGCTTGCCGAAGAAGTCGCCGCGCATCAGATGCAGATACGCCAGCGGGTAATCGTTGAGCCGTTCGGCCAACCAACTGACCAATCCTACTGGGTCGCTGTCGATCATGTCGTTATAGCTGTTGAGCGGCGAGAGGCGCAGTCCGACGCGCTGACCGTCCCAAACCTGGCTCACCGCCTCGAGCACTTCGAACAGCAGGCGCGCCCGATTCTCACGCGCGCCACCGTAAGAGGAACCTTGCCGACGGTTGCTGCCGTCACGCAGGAACTGGTCGAGCAGATAACCGTTGGCGCCGTGCACTTCGACGCCGTCGAAGCCGGCGTCCTTGGCATACGCCGCCGCCCGTTTGAACCCGGCGACGATTTCGGGAAGTTCGTCGTCGCGCAGTTCCCGGGGAACGACGTACGGCTGCTTGCCGGCCGGTGTATGCACTTCGTCGCCGGCAATGGCGATCGCGCTGGCGCTGACCGGCTGCTGGCCACCATTGAGCAACGGGTGACAGGCGCGGCCGCCGTGCCAGATTTGCAGGAAGATCCGACCGTCGGCGGCATGCACGGCGTCGGTAACCAGCCGCCAACCGGCGACCTGTTCAGCCGAGCAGATTCCCGGTTCGCGCCAGAAGGCGGAATTCCCGGCCATGACCATCGTCGCTTCGGCGATCAACAGCCCGGCGGACGCACGCTGCGCATAGTATTCGGCCATCAACGAATTGGCCAGATGTTGCTCGCCGGCCCGACAACGGGTGAGCGGCGCCATGAAGATGCGGTTCGGGACACACAGGTCCCCCAGGCGAAGTTCGGAAAAAAGAGTGCTCATGACGGATTCCCATCCTCAATCAACGTTGTTTTCAAATGCTCAGGGATGATGATCGCCCCCTTTTGCCGCCACTTTGGCCCCTTTGGCCCCTTTTGCCGCTTTGAGCATCACCCACAGGGCACCATCGCCGCCATCGCAGGGCGGCGGATGACAGAAGGCCAGCACGGCCTGGTGGCGGCTCAGCCAGCGTTTGACCAGCCCCCGGAGAATCGCCTCACGATCCGGCGAACCGCGCCCCCGGCCGTGCACGATACGCAGACAACGCTTGCCGCTGTCGACCGCACCGGCCACGAAAACCGCGACCGCTTCATGCGCTTGGTGACGGTTGAAGCCGTGCAGGTCGAGATGATCCTGGATGCTCCAGCGACCACGCCGCAAGTCGCGCAGAACGTTGCGCGGCACGCCGTTGCGGAGGAAGGAATCGGCACCACCGAGGTCCAACCAGTCATCGATCGCCAGCGGGCCGTGCGCCAGTTCGGTGAGTACCGCGGCCTCATCGCGTTCACGCTGCCGGGGATGCGGGCTGGGTTTCGGCGGTTCGAAGCTGGAGCGGTTGAGCGGCGGTAGCGGCACCGTCCCGGCAACCGCTGCCCGAAAAACGGCACGATCGTCGGCGCTGAGCCAACTGGTCTGCCGAATCACGGGGCGCTTGACCTCACGTGACGACATCCGTGCAGTCCAAGTCATCGAAAACCGTGTTCAGCCAATCAAGCCGAGATCGTCAAGATAGCGTTCGGCATCGAGCGCCGCCATGCACCCGCTTCCGGCCGAGGTGCACGCTTGCCGATAGACCGAATCCTGCACATCGCCGGCGGCAAAGACCCCCTCGATGGAGGTGGCAGTCACATTGCCGTGTCGGCCACCGCGGGTAACCAGATACCCTCCTTCCATGGCCAATTGACCGACGAACAGTTCGGTGTTCGGACGATGGCCAATGGCGATGAACACCCCTTTCACCGCCAGTTCTTCGCTGACTCCCCGGGCTTGATCGTTGATGCGCATGCCGGTGACTCCGGTGGCGTCACCGAGGATTTCATCGAGCGTGCAATTCCAGCGGATGGTCACCTTGCCGGCCTTTTCCTTGGCGAACAGTTTGTCCTGCAGAATGCGTTCGCTGCGCAATTTGTCGCGACGATGCACCAGGGTGACATGGCTGGCGATGTTCGCCAAATACAGCGCTTCCTCGACAGCGGTATTGCCCCCGCCGATGACCGCCACCGCTTGTTCGCGATAGAAAAAGCCGTCACAGGTCGCGCAAGCCGAGACGCCGCGACCGGCAAACTCTTCTTCCGAAGGCAGACCGAGGTACTGCGCCGAAGCGCCGGTGGCGATGATCAACGCGTCGCAGGAGTAGTTGGCGCTATCCCCTTCCAAGACGAACGGACGCTGATCGAGCCGGGCGACGTTGATGTGGTCGAAAACGATCTCCGCCTCGAAGCGCCGCGCGTGCTCCTCAAAACGCTGCATCAGCTCGGGACCTTGTACGCCGGTCGCATCAGCCGGCCAGTTGTCGACGTCGGTGGTGGTCATCAACTGACCGCCTTGCGCCATCCCGGTCACCAGCACCGGCTTGAGATTCGCGCGGGCGGCATAGATGGCCGCGGTGTAGCCGGCCGGGCCCGAACCAAGGATCAGCAACCGGCAATGACGGGATTTCTGGGACATGTCCGTTGGGCTCGCAAAATAGAAAACAACGAAAATTATAACCGGCAAAGCCCGCTCCACCGCGGACGACTTTGCGGCAACTTTTCTGTTAAACCGGGAGAAGTGGCTTATAATCCAAACGCAAACCCTTGAAAAAAATCACTTCAATTGACGAGAGAATGCCTCATGAACACTCAGGTCGAACAACCCCGGCGCGGTCCCAGTCTGATTTTGCTGCATAGTATTCCGATGTTTGCCGGTGTCCCGGATGCGCAGCTCGAGCAAATCGCCAAAGTCGCCTTTCATCGCCGGGTTACCCGGCAGACGACCATCGTCCGGGCCGGTGACAGCACCGACTCGCTCTACGTGCTGATCAGCGGCAGCGCCAAAGTGCTCAACAGCGACGAGGACGGCCGCGAGGTGATTCTGACGTTGCTCGGTCCTGGCGAATTCTTCGGCGAAATGGGCCTGATCGACGGCAGCCCGCGTTCGGCCGACGTGATGGCCACGGAAACCTGCGAACTGCTGGTGATTACCAAAAACGACTTCATCCGTTGCTTGTCGGAAAATTTCGACCTTTGCCTGAACATCATGAAGAGTCTGGTCCAACGACTGCGCGAAGCCGACCGCAACATCGAAAGTCTGGCGCTGATGGATGTTTATGGACGCGTCGCCAAATTGCTGATCGATTTTTCCGAGGACGAAAACGGGCAACACGTGATCAAACGGCGGTTGACCAAACAGGATATTGCCAAGATGATCGGCGCCTCGCGCGAGATGGTCAGCCGGGTGATGAAGGATCTGGAGAATCGTGGCTATTTCAAAGTCGAAGGCGGACGGATCATCATCCGCGAAAAAAGCATCCCGTCGTCCCCCAACAGTATCAGCGCCGACAGCGACAAATGACCCTGCCTGCTGCGCGGCCCGCGTTACCGATCTTGTCTGTCCATGGCCTCCCTCACTAGAACCAAACGTACCGGCAAAACGAACCCTCATCCGTCGACAGCGGCCAGTCCGTTGCCCGAAAAAATCGCTTTGCTGCTCCAGGAATCCCGCTGGCTGATCCTGATCGCCGTCGCCAGTTATCTCGCTCTGTCCTTGTGGGGCTATCACCGCGCCGACCCTGGCTGGTCGCATGCGGTGCAGACGGCGATACTGCACAACCCGGCCGGCCGTAGCGGCGCTTGGCTGGCGGATCTGCTGTTCTTTGTCTTCGGCCTTTCGGCGTGGTGGTGGATCGTTCTGCTGCTGGTTTTCGTCTTTCTCGGCTATCGCCGCCTCGACAACCAGACCAGCCGGGACCGTCGACCGCTGTATATTGCGCTCACCGGTTTCCTGGTGCTGATCGTCGCCAGCAGCACCCTCGAAACGTTGCGCTTCCACCACCTCACGACGGCGCTGCCCAACGGTCCCGGTGGCGTGATCGGCATCGAATTGAGCGCCGCCGCCACCCGCTACCTGGGCCATACCGGCGCCACCCTGGCTCTGTTCGCGATGATCATTCTCGGCTGGAGCATTTTTTCCGGCATGTCCTGGCTCACCGCCGCCGAACGGATCGGCACCGCCATCGAAAATCTGTTCTCCGGCATCGGCGGATTGCACGACCGCTGGAAGGATCGGCGGATCGGGCGCGAAGTGGCGCGGGAGCGTGATGCAGTCGTCGAAGGCGAGAAAAAACGGACGGAAACCCTGGAACCGACCTTGCCGGCAGCGATCGAGGCACCGTTCGAGACGCCATTGCGCGAACCAACGCTCGGCTCGAACGATCCGGTCGAGTTCGATCCGCACAGCGATCCTCTGCCTGAGCCCGTCTTCGCCGAATTGCCGGCGGATCCCGGCTTCGCCGAATCGCCAGCGGAGCCGGCTAGTCTCCCTGCACCACCCGCTAAAAATGAGCTGACGATCGAAAGGCCGCGCGCGATCCCCCGGGTACCGTCGACATTCGCCTTCCCTGCCGAAGGCGGCCTGCTCCCTCCCTTGCATCTGCTCGAACCGCCGCCACCGCAGAGCGAATTGATCAGCCCGGAAACATTGGAATACACCTCGCGGCTGATCGAACGCAAGCTGGCCGATTTCGGGGTCCAGGTGGCGGTCACCGCCGCGTATCCCGGACCAGTGATCACCCGCTACGAAATCGAACCGGCCGTCGGCGTCAAAGGCGCGCAAGTGCTCAATCTGGCCAAGGATCTGGCGCGCTCGTTATCGCTGAGTTCGGTGCGCGTCGTCGAAACGGTACCCGGCAAATCGTCGATGGCCCTCGAACTGCCGAACCCGAAACGGCAGACGGTGCGCCTGTTGGAGATCATTTCCAGCAAGGAATACAACGACATGGCCTCGCCGTTGACCATGACCCTCGGCAAGGACATCGGTGGTCGGCCGATGGTCGTCGATCTCGCCAAGATGCCGCATCTGCTGGTTGCCGGCACCACCGGCTCGGGCAAGTCGGTCGGCATCAACGCGATGATCCTGTCACTGCTTTACAAAGCCGAACCCGACCAGGTCCGCTTGATCCTGGTCGATCCCAAAATGCTCGAACTGTCGATTTACGAAGGCATTCCTCATCTGCTCGCGCCGGTGGTCATCGACATGAAGCAGGCCGCCAACGCCCTGAACTGGTGCGTCGGTGAAATGGAAAAGCGTTACAAGCTGATGTCGGCGATGGGAGTGCGCAATCTGACGGGACTCAACAACCGGATCAAGGACGCCGAAAAACTTGGCCAATCGATCGCCAATCCGGTGTCGCTGACCCCGGACTCCCCCGAACCGTTGAAGATGATGCCGTATATCGTGGTGGTCATCGACGAACTGGCCGATTTGATGATGGTCGCCGGCAAAACCGTCGAACAACTGATCGCCCGGCTGGCACAGAAGGCGCGCGCCTCCGGCATCCATCTGATCCTGGCCACGCAGCGTCCGTCGGTCGATGTGATCACCGGCTTGATCAAAGCCAACATTCCGACGCGCATCTCGTTCCAGGTTTCGTCGAAAATCGACTCGCGAACCGTGCTCGACCAGATGGGCGCCGAAACCTTGCTCGGCCAGGGTGACATGCTGTATCTGGCGCCGGGAACCGGCTACCCGACACGCGTCCATGGCGCTTTCGTCGCTGATGACGAAGTGCACCGCGTCGTCGACCACCTCAAAGAGCGGGCGGCGCCCGACTATATCGACGGCGTGCTCGACGGCAGCGGCGAGGTCGGCGACAACAATTCAGCCAATGAGAGCGGTGGCGATAGCGACGGCGAAGCCGACCCGATGTACGACCAGGCAGTGGAAGTGGTCCTCAAAAACCGGCGGGCATCGATTTCCCTGGTTCAACGCCATCTGCGCATCGGTTACAACCGCTCGGCCCGGTTGATCGAAGCCATGGAAAAGGCCGGCCTGGTTTCAACGATGGACGCCCGCGGCGGTCGCGAAGTCCTTGCCCGGAAGGAAGAAGAATGAACCGTTACCGCGCCGTCCTGCTCACTGCCATCGGTTTGTCGATGAGCGGTATCGCCTCAGCTGACACCGTTGCCAAACTGCACCGCTTCCTCAGCGACACCCAAACCTTGCGCGCCGAATTCACCCAGACGGTGATCGCCCGCAACGGCCGGCAGCCACAGATTTCGAGCGGGGTGATGACTTTTTTCAGACCGGGGAAATTCCGCTGGCAAATCGAAAAACCGTATCCCCAACTGCTGGTCGGTGATGGCCAGCAGGTATGGATACACGACCCGGAATTACGGCAGGTGACCGTCAGAAAGGCCGGCAAGGCGATCGGCGGCACGCCCGCGGCGTTGCTCGCCGGCGACAGCACCATTGAAAAAAATTTCACCCTCCGCGATGCCGGCGAGGAACGCGGCGTCGATTGGGTCGAAGCGATTCCCAAGGCTCAGGACACCGGCTTCGAAAAAGTGCGCCTCGGTTTCGTCGCCAACGACCTCAAGGCCATGGAATTGCTCGACAGCCTTGGCCAAACCACTTCCCTGCTCTTCGCGCGTATCGAGCGCAACCCGAAATTGGCGCCGTCTCTTTTCCGGTTCACCCCGCCGCCGCGCACCGACGTGATCAGCGAGTGATCAGAAAACAGGCGGACGTTCCCGGGCACGGATCTCTCGTGGGAACGCTGCCGGACCGCCATGCGCGGTGAAGGGCGAGCCGCAACGTCAGCGAAATCGTCCCGACAAAAACCCGTTGTTTGATTTGGCCATGAAATTCATGGCGTATTTTTGGCCTGACGCATCAGTTCCCGCGCCCGGCACAGGTCTTGCCAGGCTTTTGCCTTGTCCGTCAGGTTGCGCAGCAGATAAGCCGGATGGTAGCTGACCAGCATCGGAATTTCGCCGGTCGATGTGCGATGGCTGAAAGTCCGGCCACGCAGCGAAGCCAGGGTATCGACCTCACCGAGCAGAGCCTGCGCGGCGACGCGACCGAGCAGAATGATCAGGCGAGGCTGCAACAACACGATCTGCCGCAGCAGATACGGATGGCAGGCGGCGATTTCAGCGTTTTCAGGCGTGCGGTTTCTGGGCGGACGGCACTTGACGGCGTTGGCGATATACACGTCTTCACCGCGGCGCAGACCGATCGCCTGCAGCATCGCGTCGAGTAATTTACCGGCCTGACCGACGAAGGGCTCGCCCCGCGCGTCTTCCTCCGCGCCGGGTCCTTCGCCGATGAACAACCAGTCGGCCGAAGTATCGCCGACACCGAGCACCGCTTGCCGTCGTTGCTGACATAGTCCGCAGGCTTGACAGCGTGCCGTGTCCTCCGTCAATTCCAGCCAGTCCATGCTGGCAATTCGTTCGATGCGCCGCTTTTCGTTCGAGTCGTCGCCGGTAGCGTTCAGCGGAGCCGGCGAGAGTAAGGATTCACTGGCGGATGGAGTCTGCGGCGCCACCGACGGCGCAAGATCACGGTCGCAGCGACTCGCTTTCCGCAAACGCCATTGCGGCGAGAGACCCATTTCGTCGAGCAATTCATGGCGCGGCAAGCGGTTTGGCGCGCCAGGCTGGTCTCTCATCGCTTATCTCTCATCGTTCTCTTCCCGCGGCAATCCTGGCCAAATCGAACAGGCTCAGCCGTAACACCAGAGCATCTTCACGTCCGTCAGGCGCCGGATAGTAATCGCGCCGCACGCCGATTTGCTGAAAACCAAAACGCCGATAAATCGTCAGAGCGCGGCGGTTGGAGGGCCGCACTTCAAGCAGCAGGCTGGTCACGCCGGTATCAGTTGCCAAACCCACGGCGTGACGGAGCAAGGCAAGCCCGTAACCTGCCCCCTGCCGATCTTGATCGACACTGATGTTGAGCAGATGCGCCTCATCGATCACCCGCATCAAAACGAAATAGCCGATCAACCGGCCGTCCTCACGACACCCCAAGACACTGTCACCGGCAGCGAATGAATCACGAAAATTGCCGACCGTCCAAGGAAAGGGATATACACGATTTTCGATCGCCGTCATTTCGTCGATATCGGTCACCGCCAAGGGAGCGAGATTCACGCGGAGCGACACGATCAGGCTTTTCCACCTGTCGCCAAGCGCTCGGCAACGGTCAAGGCGATCTTGTCGCGCATGTATGACGGTGTCGCCAAGGCGGCGTCGATTGCGCGACCATGCGCCAGTTCTGTCACCGCCAACCGGGCCACCGCGCCCGCATCCGGCAGCAAATCGGGCAACCAGTTCTCGACGCAGCCCACGAATCGTTCCTGCAACAAGGGATACTGTCGCAGTCCGTTACCGCAGGCCAGCCAGCCAGAGGTATCGGGAACCGGCACGTGCGCCGGCGGAGCCACACCAATCGCCGTCGCCGGCTGGCCTTCGACGAAAAATCCGTAGTACACCTCGCCCATCCGTGCGTCGAGCAAAACGATCGCGCGATCTCCGCCGCTGTCCAGGGCCATCGCCTCCAAAGTGCCGATCGCCACCACCGGCAAGTCGTGTGCAACAGCCAGACCCTGGGTAATCCCACAGGCCACACGCAGACCGGTGAACGATCCCGGACCGGCAGCAAAAGCAATCGCCGCCAATTCCGGGAGACGCCAGCCGGCCTCGTGGAGCGTATCCCGGATCAATGGCAACAGAGTTTCCGAATGCGAGCGCCCGGCCGGGCAACGGCGGCGGAGCAATTCCTTGCCATTCAACAACGCAATGCTTCCCGACTCGGTGGAAGTATCGATAGCCAGCAATTTCATGCCGGCTATTCTACCTGGGCAAATCGACCGCGTCGCCTGGCCCGGCATTCCAGATCCTGCTCGATCACGCCTCCCACGGCCGCCTCCCTCGGGCGTGCTTGGTCCGCCTATCCCTTACCGATACAATAGCAAGGTTTTCACCCGACGCAGTTCCGTCGCGTTTTCCCACCCACTCAAATAGAAAGCACCTCGATGAAAGCCCTACTCTTCACGCGAGAATACCCCCCCTATGTCTACGGCGGCGCCGGTGTCCATGTGGAATATCTGGCAGCCGAACTTGCCAAACTGATGCACGTCGAAGTGCGCTGCTTCGGCGACCAGGACAGTGCCAACGATGGTGTGCGGGTCAGGGGTTTCCCATTCGTCAAGGGTACTTTCGCGCACGTCGACAAGAAATTGGCTGGCGCTCTCGATACCTTCGAAACCAATCTGCTCACTCTCGGCGAACCCGTGGACGCCGATCTGGTGCATGTGCACACCTGGTACGCGCATCTGAGCGGCATCCTGTCCAAAATTTTGTACGACATTCCGTTGGTGCATACCGTGCATTCCCTGGAGCCCTTGCGTCCGTGGAAACGCGAGCAGCTCGGTGGCGGTTACGACATGTCGTCATGGATCGAGAAAACCTCGCTGCACATGGCCGACGCGGTGGTCGCCGTATCCGAAGGGACCAAGGCGGACATCCTGGCCCATTTCGACCTCGATCCGGCAAAAGTCAGCGTGATCTACAACGGCATCAACGTCGACCAGTATTCACCGACGCCCGAAACGCAGGCGCTGAAAAAATACGGAGTCAACCCGAACATCCCCTACGTGCTGTTCGTCGGCCGGATCACCCGCCAGAAAGGCATCGTCCATCTGGTCAATGCCGTCAGATACATCAATCCCGATGTCCAGGTGGTACTCTGCGCCGGCGCTCCGGACACCAAGGAAATCCTCGTCGAAATGGAAGACGCGGTCGATAACATCCGCAACGCCGGCTTCAACAACGTGGTCTGGATTCAGGCGATGGTCAGCAAGGAGGAAGCGATCCAGCTTTATTCGCACGCAACGGTTTTCTGTTGTCCGTCGATTTACGAACCGTTCGGGATCATCAATCTCGAGGCGATGGCCTGCCGGACCGCCGTCGTCGCCAGCGCCGTTGGCGGTATCAAGGAAGTGGTCGTCGATGGCGTCACCGGCTATCTGGTTCCGCTGGAGCAACAACAGGTCGCCCCGTTCGAGCCGGTCGACCCCGATCGCTTCTCCCGCGATCTGGCGACGGCGATCAACAAGATTCTCGACGATCCGCGGCTCGCCGAATCGATGGCCGCCGCCGGCCAACAACGCGCCCGCGACGTTTTCAGTTGGAGCAGCATCGCTCAGCAGACCCGGTCCTTGTATCTGTCGCTGCTCAAATAAACATTTCATTTCAAGGGGCTGGTCACCGGCTGGCCCCAGCGTTGTTGACCGTCACTCGCTGCACATCCGATAAGCTGCCCGACATTCGTCGATTGCCAATGAAATGCCCACCGTCTTTCCTTCCCCTGACGTTCGCCGGTGGTCTGGAACGCGCCGGGAAATCGACCGGAACAAGCCTGCTTTCTCTCGCCGCCATCCCACGGTACGACAGACAACGTGATCACTTTTCCTGCTGACCGGCAGGTTCAATTCAGGAGCAACATCATGTTTCCCCAAGACTATCCCCGAGTAAACATTGAAGCCGTCAAGCCGCAGATCGACGGTGGACGGTATCCGATCAAGAGGGTGATCGGCGAGAAAGTCCATGTCAGTGCCGACATTTTCAAAGAAGGCCACGACAAACTCGCTGCCCTGCTGAAGGTGCGCAAGGTCGGCAACAAGGAGTGGCAGGAAAGCCCGCTGACCCAGGGCGACAACGACCATTGGTACGGCGAATTCACGGTCACGGCCATCGGACGTTGGGAATACACCATCGAAGCCTATGCCGAGCCTTATTTGTCGTGGGTCGACGAGATCACCAAGAAAAACCTGCCCGGAGCCAATATCGGCAGCGAACTCTTGGAAGGGCTGACGATCATCAAGAAGGGTGCGGCCAAGGCGCAGAAAGACGATCGCGCGCGAATGGAGAACATCATCGCCGCGCTCGAAAGCGCGCTCACCGCCGGCGAACATGCCGGCGCGGTCGAACTCGGTGTCGGCAACGTCATGCGCTCACTCATGGCCAAGTATCCCGACCGCAGCGAAGGCTACGAATTGACACCCTCATTACAAGTGATGGTCAATCGGCCGGTCACCCGTTTCGCCGCCTGGTACGAATTCTTTCCCCGTTCGCAAAGCAACACCCCCTATCGACACGGCACGTTGCAGGACAGCATCCGTCGCTTGCCGGCAATCAAGGCCATGGGCTTCGACGTTATCTATCTGCCACCGATTCATCCGATCGGCTACGCCTTCCGCAAAGGAAAAAACAACAGCCTGACCGCCCTCCCCGATGATGTCGGCAGTCCCTGGGCCATCGGCAACGAACACGGCGGCCATACCGGGCTGGAACCCAAGCTGGGCACCTGGGCCGATTGGGACCAGTTCGTCGCCAGTTGTCGCGAACTGGGCATCGAAATCGCGCTCGACTACGTGATGAACTGTTCCCCCGACCACCCCTACGTTGCCAAGCATCCGGACTGGTTCTTCCATCGCCCCGACGGTTCGATCAAGTACGCCGAAAATCCGCCCAAGAAATATCAGGACGTTTATCCGCTCAACTTCGGCACGACCGACCGGGCCGGGTTATGGCAGGAGATGCTGCATATCTTCCTGTTCTGGATCAGCAAGGGGGTGACCACTTTCCGGGTCGACAATCCGCACACCAAACCAGTGCCGTTCTGGGAATGGGTGATCGGAGAAGTGCATCGGGTCCATCCGGAAGTGATTTTCCTGGCCGAAGCGTTCACCAAACCGAAGATGATGCGCTTGCTGGCCAAGATCGGTTTCGCGCAGTCCTACACTTACTTCACTTGGCGCAACAATAAATACGAACTGGCCGAGTATGTCGGCGAACTGACCGGCAGCGAAATGAAGGACTATTTCACCGGCAACTTCTTCGCCAACACTCCGGACATTCTGCCTCCAATTCTCCAGATCGGCGGCCGGCCGGCCTTCATCATGCGCGCGGTATTAGCGGCGACGTTGTCCAGCGTTTACGGCATCTACAGCGGTTATGAACTGTGCGAGAACGCCGCTCTGCCCGGCAAAGAGGAATATCTCGACTCCGAAAAATACGAGATCCGGGTCCGTGACTGGCAGGCGCCGGGAAACATCATCGACGTCATCACCCGCATCAACCGTATCCGCCGCGAATCACCCGCCTTGCAGACCTACAACGATGTGCATTTCCTGTCGGTCGACAATCCGCAACTCATCGCCTACGCCAAGATGAGCGCTGACCGGTCGGACATCATCATCTGCGTGGTCAATCTCGATCCTTTCCACAAGCATTCGGGGACGTTGCAGATTCCGCTCGACCTGTTCGGCATCGACTATCACGAGCAATATCAGGCTCACGACCTGCTCTCCGACGAACGCTATCGCTGGTGGGGACCGACGGCCTACGTCGAACTCGGCCCCCCTGAAAAAATGGCGCACATCATCAAGATCCGTCGCTGGTAAACGGTATCAGACCTGACCCGAGCCTCCGCCAGTGCGGAGGCTTTTTCATTGGCTACGCCAACTGAGCTTCCCTCGAAATTTCGTCTGCCAAGGGTGACCTAAATGGGTTCACTTTTGGAAGGCGGGAAATGAAGATACCGAAACAGGCCTACACGACCGAGTTCAAGGAACCGGCGGTCAAGCGGATCAAGGATGGGCAAAGCGTCAGCGCGGTTTGCAAGGAACTTGGGCTGAGCGACCAGACCGTGCATAACTGGGTCAAGGCGTCGGCGGAAGGCAAACGGAACGGCGCTGGTCGCAAGGCAGTGATGCCGGAGGAGATAGAGCTATCGAGGCTGCGCGCCGAGAATCTCCGGCTCAAGCGGCGCTACAAGGTCACGACAGACTCGAAGCACCGCTTGCCGGTGGCGGAG
>JAVMKC010000051.1:0-27472 GCA_031732795.1 Accumulibacter sp.
TGATCGCCAACCTGCTGATCATGGTGATCATCGGCGGCTACGAAACCTTTGTCTCGCGACTCGATCTCGAAGGGCATCCTGATCAGCCGGAATGGCTTTCGCACGTCAATGCCGGCGTGCTGAAAATCAAGCTGTCGACGGCGATCATCGGCATCTCGTCGATTCACCTGCTGAAGACCTTCATCAACGCGCAGAACATGAACGAGCACACCATCCTGTGGCAGGTGGTGATCCATGCCCTTTTCCTGTTCTCGGCGCTGGCCATGGCCTGGGTGGATCGGATCATGACCTTGACCATAACGCTGGCCAAATCGCCGCATGGCACGCCGTCGCGCCCCGACACCCACGGCGGGTGATCCGCCGTCCCTCACCGTAGAGAGCCTGAAATGACGACTATCAAACAGGAAGACTTCATCCAGAGCATTGCCGACGCATTCCAGTACATCAGCTACTACCACCCGCTCGATTACATCCAGGCTCTGGGCGCTGCGTATCAGCGCGAACAGAGCACCGCCGCCCGCGATGCCATCGCGCAAATTCTCACCAACAGCCGGATGTGCGCCGAAGGGCGCCGACCGATCTGTCAGGATACCGGTATCGCGGTGATCTTCCTGAAAATCGGCATGGACGTGCATTGGCAGGGGGAAATGTCGGTCCAGGAGATGTGCAATGAAGGCGTCCGCCGCGCCTACAGCCATCCGGACAACACCCTGCGCGCCTCGGTGCTGCTCGACCCGGCCGGCGCACGACGCAATTCCAAGGACAATACGCCGGCGGTGGTCCATTACGAGATCGTTCCCGGCCATCATCTGGAAGTGATCTGCGCCGCCAAAGGAGGCGGCTCGGAAAACAAATCAAAATTCTATGCCTTGAATCCGTCCGACTCGATCGTCGACTGGGTGCTGAAAACGGTGCCGACGATGGGCGCCGGCTGGTGCCCGCCGGGAATTCTCGGCATCGGCATCGGCGGCACGCCCGAGAAAGCGATGCTGTTGGCCAAGGAATCGTTGATGGCGCCGGTCGATATCCACGAGCTGATCGACCGCGGGCCGAAGAACCGGGTCGAAGAACTGCGCCTGGAACTCTACGAGAAGGTCAACGCGCTGGGCATCGGCGCGCAGGGTCTCGGTGGCCTGACGACGGTGCTCGACGTCAAGATTCTCGACTACCCGACGCACGCCGCCAGTCTGCCGGTGGCGATGATCCCGAACTGCGCGGCAACGCGGCACGTACACTTCCATCTCGACGGTTCCGGCCCGGCGGTGCTGACGCCGCCCGACCTCGATCAATGGCCCAAAGTGAACTGGACGCCGAATACCGAAACCTCGACGCGGGTCAACCTCGATACCCTGACCCCGGCCGAAGTCGCCGCCTGGAAACCGGGCCAAACGCTGTTGCTCAACGGCAAGATGCTCACCGGCCGCGACGCCGCGCACAAGCGCATCCAGGACATGCTGGCCAAAGGCGAACCCTTGCCGGTCGATTTCACCAACCGAGTGATCTACTACGTCGGCCCGGTGGACCCGGTTCGCGACGAGGCGGTCGGTCCGGCAGGCCCGACCACCGCCACGCGGATGGACAAATTCACCGAAATGATGCTGGCGAAAACCGGCCTGATTTCGATGGTCGGCAAAGCCGAACGTGGTCCGGCAGCGATCGAGGCGATCCGCAAGCACCGTTCCGCCTATCTGATGGCCGTCGGCGGCGCCGCCTACCTGGTGGCCAAAGCCATCCGCAGCGCCAAGGTCGTCGGCTTCGCCGATCTGGGCATGGAAGCGATCTACGAGTTCGACGTCAAGGACATGCCGGTGACCGTCGCCGTCGATTCGACCGGCACCTCGGTGCATAACACCGGCCCACAGGAATGGCAGGCGCGGATCGGCAAGATTCCGGTCACGGTCGCTTGAAAGCTCGTCAGCGGTTTTTTCAAAGCCGGCAGGACGCCGGCTTTGTCGTTTGTGTCGGAGGGAAATACCCCATGTCCACTCGTCCGCCAGCGGCCCGGCGGCCCAAAGACCGCTCCCCCGATCTTTTTCAGCAATGATCGGCGTTTTCGACAGCGGTTTGGGCGGTCTGTCGGTGTTGGCGGCGATTGCTGAAATGCTGCCGCACGCCGATCTGGTCTACTTTGCCGACAGCGCCCACGTGCCATACGGCGACAAGGATGATGCCTACATTCGCCGGCGGATGCTGCGTATCGGCGCTTATCTGGTCGATCACGGCTGTCAGATGATCGTCGTCGCCTGTAATACGGCCACCGCCGCGGCAGTGGCCGCTTTTCGGGAAGCGTTTCCGACCGTGCCGGTGGTTGGCGTCGAGCCGGGAGTCAAACCGGCGGCGCTGGCCTCACGCAGCGGCCGGATCGCCGTTCTGGTCACGGTGTCGACGGCGCGCAGCCAGCGTCTGGCGCAGTTGATCGAAAGACACGCCGGTTCGGTGCAGGTTGACGTCGAGGCGTGTCCCGGCTGGGCAACGCGCGTCGAAAGTCTGCATCTCGACGATCCGGCATTCGTCGAAGAAGCACGTCGGCATCTCGAACCTTTACTGGCGAAAGGCGCCGATCAGATCGTTCTCGGTTGCACGCATTATGTTTTTTTGCGGCCGGTCCTAGAGCCGATTGTCGGTCAGCGCGCAGCACTGGTCGATGTCGCCGACGCCGTCGCCCGTCAATGCGCGCGCTTGGCCGGCCCGGCAGCTCATGGTCACGGCCGGCTGCAGTTGCTGGCCACCGCCCACCCCCAACGTCTGCAAGCGGCCCTGCCCGCTCTAGGCTTGGCGCGCTTGAGCGGCCGCCTGTCCGAATCGGCGCAGTTGGCGCGCGCCTGACTGAATCAGTGGTGCGGGACAACCTTTTCGGGCGGCTGTCCGAACACGATATAGCCGCTCCATTAATTAAGCCGAACTTTGAGCCCTAGTCCTGCTGAAGCCCAGCACTGGAGCGAATTTCGGCCTCTTTTGGCGTCAGAATATACCAATCCATTCTGTTTGATCCGAAGCGCGTAACCGGTAACGATCCGGCTGGTGTACATTGAGGCCATCCCCAATCGCAATTCTGCCCCCGCGGTGCTCCTGCGCGAGTGTTTTCGGGAGAATGGCAAGATCCGCAAGCGCACTTTGGCCAACCTGTCGTGTCTGTCCGACGCCGTGATCGAGGGTCTCAAGGTCTTGTTGCGCGGTGCTATTGCCGTAGCCAGTATCGAGGAAGATCGCGGCATGCTGACTTCGGCGTGCATCGAGCAGGTGCTCCAGCCCCAGGCGATGGGCTGGGTGAATTCGCTGCGCGCGCCGGCCATCGCGCACCTGGCCGCCGAGCAAGGACCGTTTCAGCCCAGCCTGTTCGACGAGCGCAACGTGTTGGAGAACCGCAGCGAGCACTTTCCCGGCGAGCGGTTGGTGGTATGCCGCAACCCGGCACTGGCCCAGGAGCGCGCTCGCAAGCGCATTGAACTGCTGCAAGCCACCGAGGCGGTGTTGGCCAAGGTAGCCGCGGCTACGCAGCGCGCGCGCAGGCCACTGCGGGGCGAGCAAGCGATCGCACTACGCGTGGCGCGCGTGATCGAGCGCTGGCACATGGGCAAGCATATCGAGCTGTCGATCACGGAGGACTCGCTGGACTGGATGCGCAAGGTCGAGTCGATCGCAGGAGGCCGCACTCGATGGGCTGTACGTCATCCGCACCAGCGTCAGCGCCGAGCCGCTCGACGCGGCGGCGGCAGTGACCGCCTACAAGAACCTGTCCAACGTGGAGCACGCATTCCGCTCGATGAAGACGGTGGATCTGTACGTGCGGTCGGCATTTCACTACACCGCCCCACGCGTTCGCGCTCACGTGTTCCGGTGCACGCTGGCCTACTACGTGCAGTGGCATATGCGTGAGCGTTTGAAGCCCATGCTGTTCGATGACGAAGACATCGAACCGGCCAACGCCGACCGCACCTCGCCGGTGCTCAAGACGCGCCGCTCGCCGCGCGCCAAAGGCAAGGATGCCAGCAAGACGGGCGGCGACGGCTTGCCCGCGCATAGCTTGCGCACGTTGCTGCAAGACCTGGGGACCTTGGCCTACAACACCACTCACACGGCGCTCAACCCTCAGGCCAAGATCCAGACGACCCGACCGACGCCGCTGCAGCAAAAGGCCTTCGACCTGCTGGGCTTGAATCCCGCCTGTACCCAGTAGCTCAGCCGCCGTCGCGCTGAAATCTCAAGTGCAGCACAGAGTTACGTTCGAAGAGTGGTCAAAGTTCGGATTAATCAACGATTGAGTTCTAAAAAATGGAACACCACTATACTAGGAGCCTGTCGGACTTGAGCGATCGTTGCGAGCCGAGTGTGAAAGCGAGGACAGTTTTTCCCGATTTCGAGGCGCATAGTGGATCTATGCCACGAGAAATCGGGGAAAAATGGACCGCTTTCCCACCGGTGCAGTCGATCAGCCTCAAGTCCGACAGGCTCCTAGGCGCGTTCATTATCCTTCCCGTCCAAAATTGGCCTTCGCCGGACCAGGAGCGGTAATTTCGCTCCAGACGGGCAAGACAGGACAGCATAGCGGCCGAATTGTCGCTGCAAACCCTGAGAGGAAGAGTGACCATGAGACTGCAAGCGGAACAGTTGTTGATCGACGGACCGGTCGGCAAAATCGAAAGCATCGTCGAAAATCCCGGTGCGCCGCGCGGTATCGCGCTGGTCGCGCATCCGCATCCGCTGTTCGGCGGTGGCAACACCAACAAGGTGGTGCAGACACTGGCCCGAACGTTCAATCATCTCGACTATGTTTCCTTGCGGCCGAATTTCCGTGGCGTTGGGCTAACCGAAGGTCACCATGACGAGGGAGCCGGCGAATGCGAGGATTTGCTGGCTGTGCTGACGGAAGCGAAGTCCCGTTACGGCAACCTGCCGGTGGCCCTGGCCGGTTTCTCGTTCGGCGCGTATGTGCAGACACGGGTGGCGGAAAAACTGGCCGACGGTGGTCATCCCGCCCAGCGGCTGGTCTTGGTCGGCACGGCATCGGGTTTCGTCGAAGGGGCACGCCGCTATCACACCAAGGCCGTACCGCGCGATACGATCGTCATTCACGGATCGGATGACCAGACCGTTCCGTTGGGCAACGTCATCGAGTGGGCCAAGCCGCTCGAATTGCCGGTGATCGTCGTGCCGGGAGCCGATCACTTCTTCCACCGCCGTCTGCACACCATCCGCGAGATCGTCAGCCGCGCCTGGCGGCACTGAACCGCATGTCGGCGTAAAATGAGCGCATGACTGTTCTGCTGGTACTGACCAATCTGCCCGACCGGGCGAGCGCCGAGGCGCTTGCCGAAGAACTAGTCGGCTCGCGTCTGGCGGCGTGCGTCAATATCCTTGCCGGCTGCCGTTCGGTCTATCGTTGGCAAGGAGCGGTGGAGTCCGCCGACGAGGTTCCGTTGCTGATCAAGACCTGCGCCGATCGCTATCCGGCGCTCGAGACGGCGATCGTCAGCAAGCACCCTTACGCCTTGCCGGAAGTCGTGGCCTTGCCGGTCACTTCCGGGTTGTCGGCCTACCTGGAGTGGGTGCTCCTGGAAACGCGGCCGGTGGACTGAGAGGTGGCGAAGAAATTGTCGCGTGCAGATCAGGATGCCAGGTGCGAGCGGGCGAGCGACAGGACATGTCATGTACATGACCGGGAGTGAGCGAGTGAGCAACGTCGCAGCTTGGCCGCGTAGTAGATTCATTTACAAGCGCTGAGGGTACGGCGCGTCTTCGTCCACCGTCCATTTGTTCAGCGCCCCGTTTCTTCGTTCCGAGATGTTTTTCCCATCCAGTTTGTCGATTCTTTGCCGCCGGCTGATTCGGTGGTTCACTCTCTGGCCACTCATTGGGCTGCTGATGGCGCTGCCGGTGTGGGGCGAGGAATTTCTTCCCCCGGAGCTGGCGTTCAAGGCCAGCGTGCAGGCGATCGACGGGCGGACGCTCGAAGTGCGTTTCGCGATCGCCGACAATTACTATCTGTATCGTGACAAGTTCCGTTTCGCCGTCTCCCCGGCAACCGTCACACTCGGAGCAGCTGATCTGCCATCCGGCAAGCAAAAGCAGGACGAGACTTTCGGAGCGGTCGAGGTTTACTATCGACAGGCACTGATCCGCCTGCCGGTGACGGCGCGCGACGACATGGCTGCCGTACCGCTGACGCTGCAAGTGACTTCGCAGGGTTGTGCCGAGGCGGGCATCTGTTATCCGCCGCAGCAGCAGCAACTGGCGGTGACCCTGCCGGCGAACGATGCCGGAGCGATGTCGTCGGCACCGCCATCGCCCACCGTCGTGAATGACGCTTCCGGCAGGATCGCCACCTTGTTCCGAACGGGCGATTTCTGGCTGCTGGTGGCCAGCTTTTTCGGCTTCGGCGTCTTGCTGTCGCTGACCCCCTGCGTTTTTCCGATGATTCCGATCCTCTCGGCGATCATCGTCGGCGCTGGCGGCCGTCGGGGAGGGATTTCACATGCACGCGGCCTGACGCTGTCACTTGGCTACGTTCTGGGCATGGCCATCACCTACGCGCTGGTCGGCGTCGCCGCCGGATTGACCGGCACGTTGCTGACGACGGTTTTGCAGAATCCCTGGGTACTTGGCGGATTTGCGTTACTTTTCGTGCTGCTGGCCTTGTCGATGTTCGGCTTTTTCGAACTGCAATTGCCGGCTTTCCTGCAAAGCAGGCTGTCGGAAAGAGCGGCGCATCTTCCCGGCGGCTCGTTGCCCGGTGTGGTGACGATGGGCGCCTTGTCGGCAGTGATCGTCGGACCGTGCGTCGCCGCCCCGCTGGCCGGGGCGCTGCTGTATATCGGTCAAAGCGGCGATGCCTGGCTCGGCGGTGCGACGCTGTTCGCGATGGCTTTGGGGATGGGCATGCCCTTGCTGGCGGTCGGTGCTTCTGCCGGCACCTTGCTGCCAAAATCCGGCCCGTGGATGGAGGCGGTGAAGAAATTCTTCGGCGTGGTTCTGCTGGCCACCGCCGTTTGGCTGGTCGGACCGGTGATTCCGATGGCGCTGCAAATGTTCGCCTGGGCGCTGTTGCTGATCATCCCGGCGATCTACCTGCATGCGCTCGATCCACTGCCGCCGCAGGCTCACGCCTGGCAACGCTTCTGGAAGGGTATCGGCGTGGTGATGCTGTTGTCCGGCGCGGCGTTGTTGGTCGGTCTGCTGGCCGGCTCGCGCGATCCGCTGCAACCGTTGGCGGGATTGCGTGCCGGCGCGGCGGTGGGCGAAAGCAGCGGACTGGCGTTTGTCCGTGTCAAATCGCTCGACGAACTCGAGCAACGGATCGCGGCGGCCAAACAACCGGTGATGCTCGATTTCTATGCCGACTGGTGCGTGAGTTGCAAGGAAATGGAACGGTTCACGTTCGCCGACTCCCGGGTGCGCGCGCGACTGGCCGGCTGGACCTTGTTGCAAGCCGACGTCACCGCCAACTCGCCGGAGGATCGGCGCCTGCTGCAGCGCTTTCAGTTGTACGGCCCGCCA
The DNA here is from genome assembly GCA_031732795.1 of Accumulibacter sp. Lineage (GTDB taxonomy): Bacteria > Pseudomonadota > Gammaproteobacteria > Burkholderiales > Rhodocyclaceae > Accumulibacter. The sequence continues at coordinate 7,495 of JAVMKC010000051.1, forward strand.
GGGATCATTTTTTTCGATCGTCAGGGAAAAGAAATTCCCGGTGTCCGGGCGATCGGCTTTCTCAATGCCGACGAATTCCTCGCCTTGTTGAGCTCATTGTCTTGATCTTTGACTGGCGACACCGCGCGGGACGAGCCGTGACAGTCATGCCGGGCGTCCGGCACCGCGTCGGTCAGATCGATTATTGCAACGCGCCGGGAGACAGTGGCTTGCCCGGCACCAGGGGCTGCGTGCCGACCGGGGCGCGGAATTCGGCGACCGGGAGCAGCGAGCGCCGGTTCAACCAGCCCGGCGGTCTGGCACTGCCGCGCACCGGCGAGTTGGTCGGCAAAACATAGCTCGGGCTGTCAGTGCCGCCGAGCAGGGTCGAACGATCGACGAAGCGGTTGCCGTCGAAACGTCCCGGTGCCGCCGGTTCGAAAGTGCCGTAGCCGATCAGCAGATTGTTGATCGCCCAGACCGAGACTTGATTGGCCAAGCGGTCGGTCCACACGCGCAGAAAGCGTCCGGCGACGGCGTCATTGACCAGCGTGTTGTGCGACAGCACCAACAGGTTCTCCGGCCAGACGGCACCCTCGGCGCCAAAAGACAGCAGATCGTTGTTCTCGGTCTCCCGGCTTTGACCGATGACGTTGCCGATCACCCAGGCCACGCCGCCGTTGGGAAACTCCAGTTCGTATGAGGCGCGGCCTTTGACGCCATCGACCAGCCAGTTGTAGGCGATTTCGTTATGCCGGGCCCGCGATTTGAGCAGATGCCCCTGAAAACCGTTTTCGAAACGGCTGCCGACGACGCGCAGACTGGCGATCCGGCCGACGTATAACAAATGATGCAGAGAACCGGCGTGTCGAGGCGCGGCACCGAATTCGCTATCCTCGACGATCAGCGCGGCCTCGTTGTGATTGCTGGTCAAAATGCCGGTTTCGTTGTCGAAGAAAGCGCAGCGTTTGACCGTCAAGCGGCCTTGCTCGAAACGAATGCCGGCGCCGTTGCCGTCGGCGACGCGCACGCCGCGGAATTCGAGATTCTCGATATGGAAATCACCGTTGCGGATGACCCACAACGCCTTGCCCTCGGCGTTGGCGCCGGCGGCGTGCAGCACCGGCCGCGTTCCCTTGCCGCGAATGGTCAACCGCGACTGTTTCCAGACGATCGCCTGCTGCGGATAATCGCCAGGCAGAATTTCGATGGTGTCACCGTCACCCGCTTGCGCCGCGGCGTCGACGATGCTGCGTAGCGGCTTGCCCGGCCCGACCACCAGAATCCTGCCACTGCTCGGAGCATCGGCTGTCGCTGGTTTGGGCATGCCGGCCGGGAGTGGCTCGGCGACTACCTCCAACTGACCCTGCGCGTTGCGCCGCAACGGCCCTAATTCGCTGCTGGCCGGTGGTAGGCCGCTGGCCCAGGCGGTGAGAGCCGAAACGCACAGCAGGATGGACAACGTGGACAACGGCAACGAGCGAGCAGTCATGGCTTGATCCAACGAAGAGGCAGACCGGTCAGCCGTGCGGCTTTCGACGCCGCCCATGGCCCGCCGAGTGGCGAGAGGGGATCGATTCTACGCCACGGTCAGGCAAACGGACGACGGGTCCGCTCTACAGTTCGACTTGCGCACCCAGCTCGATCACCCGATTCGGCGGAATCTTGAAGAACGCCGTTGCCGGATCCGCGTTGCGGAACATCCAGGTGAACAATATTTGTCGCCAGTGCGCCATCCGTGCGCGGTTGGTGATCTGCAACGGCAGGCGAACCACCGTCTCGCGGCCGAGGAAAAAGGACGTCTCCATCATTTCGAAAGTCATCCCTTTCTCGGCGCACAGATTCATGGCCAGCGGGATGTCCGGGGTGTCCTTGAACCCGTAGCGCACGAAGACGCGGTGGAAACCGTTGGCCAGATTCTCGACGCGTACCCGCAGCGAGTCGTCGATATGCGGCACGTCTTCCATATTGACATGCAGGAGAACGACTCGCTCGTGCAACACCTTGTTATGGTAGAGATTGTGCAGCAAGGCGCGCGGCACGCTGTCGGGGTCGGCAGTCAGGAAAATGCTCGTTCCATCGACGCGTTGCGGGCCACCGGTGCCGACGCCGTCGATGAAAGCCTCGAGCGGAATCGAATCCAGTTTGAGCCGTTCATAGAGCAGTTTGCGACCGAGTTTCCAGGTCGACAACAACGCGAAAACCGAGAAACCGAGCAGCAGCGGAAACCAGCCACCGTCGAGCACCTTGACCACGTTGGCCGAGAAAAAGGCGAAATCCACCAGCACAAAGAAGACCAGGAACAGGATCGCCCGTGACCAGTTCCACTGCCAGAGCGCGCGAACGACGACGAAGGCGAGGATGGTATCGATCATCATCGTCAGCGTGACGGCGATACCGTAGGCCGACGCCAGATTGGTCGATGAACGGAAGCCGAGAACGACGATGATCACCGTCAATAGCAACAACCAGTTGATGTTCGGAACATAAATCTGTCCCTTTTCTCTTTCGGAGGTGAATTTGATCTGAATGCGTGGACAGTAGCCGAGTTGCATTGCCTGGCTGGTCAACGAAAATGCACCCGAAATCACTGCCTGCGAAGCGATCACCGTCGCCACCGTCGCCAATCCGACTAATGGAATCAGAAGCATCGGATGGGGAGCCAGCAGAAAGAAGGGATTTTCGATGGCCGCCGGATCGTTGAGAATCAGCGCTCCCTGGCCGAGATAATTGAGGTAGAGCAGGGGGAAAACCAGCGAGAACCACGCCCATTTGATCGCTCGCCGGCCGAAATGACCCATATCGGCATACAGCGCCTCGCCGCCGGTAATCGCCAGTACCACCGCGCCGAGCGCCAGAAAAGCCAGGTGCCGGTGCTCGGCGATGAAAGCGAATGCGTACCAGGGGTTGATCGCCAGCAGGACTGCAGGATGCTTGATGATGTTCCAGACACCGAGCGCGCCGAGGGTGAGGAACCAGAACAGCATCACTGGCCCGAACAAGGCGCCGACCGCCGCGGTGCCATGCCGCTGGAAAAAGAACAACACGACCAGGATGGCGACCGTCGTCGGCAGGATGTACGGTTTGAGTTGCGGAGTGACTACTTCCAGCCCTTCGACGGCCGAAAGAACCGACATTGCCGGGGTGATCACCGCGTCGCCGTAGAACAGCGCGGCGCCGAAAATCCCCAGTACCGACATCGCCCACAACAGGCGGGGCGACGCATTGGCGGTGCGCAATGCCAGTGCGGTCAGCGCCATGATGCCGCCTTCGCCTCTATTGTCGGCCCGGGTGATGAACAAGACGTACTTCAGGGAAACGGTGATCGTCATCGCCCAGAAAACCAGCGACAGGATGCCCAGAACGTTGTCCGAGGTTACCGGCACCGGATGGGGGCCGCCAAACACTTCTTTGAGGGTGTATAGCGGGCTGGTGCCGATATCACCAAAAACGACCCCCATGGCAGCCAGTGCGGTTGCCGCCAGACCGGAGTGTTCGCCGTGTGTCGTGCTTTCTGCTGACATTGTTTCTCCTGATTTGTCTCTATCCGAGATATCTGGCCAAAATGCTCCACCGCCAGAAATCGCTCCATTTGGCAGTCTATTCGCATAAAAGAGTCGCGATGCGGCTGTGCAGCATTATATGACGGTGCGGGTTGAATGTCGTCCATCCGATGGCTTGGCGAACTGCCAATCAGTTTTGACGGTCTGGCCGATCATGACGCAAACGTCTTCTTCAGCCTGCAAGCTCTTGGCAAGTAGTGGAGTTCCGTTCAATCGAACGTGAGGACGAGCCTGGCGTTTGCCATTTCGCGCTGACCAACTGATCGCCACATCACATCAGCATTGGCCAGGACGTCGCAGAAAATTTCTATTTCATAATTTTTAAACAATAATAAATCAGTAAAGTTCTCTGGCTGATGATCTGCATGACTGAAATCGGCTCAAATGAAAACCGTCGGTTGTCCTGCGGTTACCAGTTCGTAACAACGAGAGGCTGTCGATAGCAATGAAATATTTGACTTATTCGATCATTCGTCATCATTCGGAAGAAGTGCCGATGCCGTCGCCAACAGTTTTACTGGCCGCCGGGAAAGCTGACAAAAATATGACAATCCATTGACAATTCAACAAAATGTTCTTAATTTGATTTTTTGAAGTTTGCTCGGTGCTACAATCGCGCGCTTCGTTATTGCAACTAACAACCCTGACGATGGAGGATGCCATGGGTGAAGAAAATAAAACGGCTAATCGGGGTATGTCTCAACCGAAAGGGATCGCCGACGTTCACCTGACAGAGGTTCGTTCGTTGCTTTCCTTGCAGAAACTGGCCGAAGAACTGGTTCCCGACGCCGACTCAGGCGGTCAAAGCGATATCGACCCGGAGGTCCGGCAGCAGTATCGCAATGAACTGCGCCAGAAATTGAAATTGATGCCGGCCAAGGAGATCGCTTATATCCTCGAATCCTTGGAGCCGAACGAACGGCTGGTGGTGTGGGATGAAATCAAGGAAGGCGCCGACCCGATCCTCGCTTTGCTTTCCGATGATGTACTCGAAGAGCTGATCGAGGATAGTCACTATCGCAACGAAAAAACGGTGACGACCGCCTTCGAGTTGCGGGACGGCAGATTGCGCCAGTTTTCGGTGAACGGCCCGGAAGACTTCAAAAATATCCACCCGATTTGGGTCGATATGGTGGCGCCGACGAAAAAAATCCGCACCTGGGTGGGAGCGATGTTCGATGTCGAAGTCCCCGATCCGGCCAGCCTCACCGATCTGGAGGCCAGCGCGCGCTTCTATGTCGAGGATGACGGGGAAATCCATCTGCACTCCGACTTCCTGCTCGATACCAAGGACGAATCGCGAAACGTTCCGGTGGCGCTGATTCTGCACAACGAAATCCTGTTCACCGTCCGCACCGAGGAGTTGCCGGTCTTCCGTCTGCAACGCGCCCGTGCCCGCACCCGTCCCGGCTACGTCACCGACGGCAAGGACGTGTTGATCGACCTCTACGCGGCCGATGTCGAATATTCGGCGAACGCGCTCGAAGACGTTTATGGCGAACTCGAGCGGGCTGGCACCCAGGTGCTGCGTTCGCACGTCACCGACGTCGAAGCGTCACGAATTCTGGCCGCGGTTTCGGAAGCCGAGGATTTGAACGGACGTACCCGTCGCAGCATGCTCGATACGCGTCGCGCGCTTTCTTTCCTGCTACGTGGCAAGCTGCTCACCGAGGATCAGTTGGCCGATGTGCGCGAGATTCTGCGCGACATCGAGTCCCTCGACGGCCACACGGCATTCTTGTTCAATAAGATCAACTTCCTGATGGACGCCACCGACAGTGCGATCAACATCAACCAGAACAAAAAGATCGAACGGCTGACAGTGCTCAACGTCGTGTTCATGCCAATCAACGTGTTGGCTGGCGCCGGCGGCATGTCGGAGTTCTCGGCGATGGCCACGGCGCTGGGAATTGATATGACTTTCGCATATATCGGCTTTTTCCTGCTGACGATCGTGGTTGGTCTGGTGATGTATCTCGGTCTGCGCTTCTTCGAAAGTCGTCAACCCAAGCGCCCACGCGCGGAAAACCGCAGTCGGCCGAGTTGAACGGCCGCCCACCGTACCGTAACGGTTCGGTGGGCGCATTTTTCGGCGGCTGAAAGGCTTCAGTCGTCGGCTGGGGCGAGCAGCTTGAGGCCGACGATGCCGGCGACGATCAGTCCGATGCACAGCAGGCGTGCAACGGTGCGGGGCTCCCCGAATAGCAACATGCCGCAGAACGCCGTGCCGACGGCGCCGATGCCGGTCCATACCGCGTAGGCGGTGCCGATCGGCAGGGTTTTCAGTGAGGCGGCGAGCAGAAGCACCGACAGCAGCATCGCCAGCAAGGTGCCGACGCTGGGCCACAGACGCGAAAACCCATCGGTATATTTCAATCCCACCGCCCAGGCGGTTTCGAACAATCCGGCGACGATCAGCGTCGCCCAGGCCAGCGTGTGGTTCATGAGCCGTTGGCGAACACCCGCTCGGCGGCGGCGATGGTGCTGGCAATGTCGTTTTCCGTGTGCGCGCTGGAGACGAAGCCGGCCTCGAATGCCGATGGCGCGAAATAATGGCCGGCGTCGAGCATGGCGTGAAAGAAGCGTTTGAAGGCGGTCTGGTCGGACTCCATCACTTCGCTGAAGGTTGCCGGACACTGCACACGGAAATACAGGCCGAACATGCCGCCGATCGATTGTGCCGAAAAAGGTTGCCGGTGGGTCGCCGCCGCGGTGCTCAGTCCGTCGATCAACTGCCGGGTCCGCTTGGCCAGCGCGTCGTGAAAACCCGGTTGCCGGATTCGCTTCAGGGTCGCCAATCCTGCGGCGACGGCGACCGGGTTGCCAGAGAGCGTGCCGGCCTGGTAGACCGGGCCGAGCGGTGCGACATGGTTCATGATCTCGCACCGGCCGCCGAAAGCGCCGACCGGCATGCCGCCACCGATCACTTTGCCGAGAGTGGTCAAATCCGGCGTGATGCCATAGAGCGCCTGCGCTCCACCGGGCCCGACGCGGAAACCGGTCATCACCTCGTCAAAAATCAACACCGCACCGTGCGTGGAGCACAATTGGCGCATGGTTTGCAGAAAATCCGGCCGCGGCGCGATCAGGTTCATGTTGCCGGCCACTGGTTCGACGATCACGGCGGCGATTTTCGAACCGTGTTCGGTGAAGGCTGCCACCAATCCTTCGGGATCGTTGTAATCGAGCACCAGGGTGTGCCGGGCCAGATCAGCCGGAACGCCGCCTGAACTGGGGTGGCCGAAAGTCAACAGACCGGAACCGGCCTTGACCAGCAGGCTGTCGGAATGACCGTGGTAACAGCCTTCGAATTTGATCAGCAGATCGCGGCCGGTCCAGCCGCGCGCCAGACGAATGGCGCTCATCGTCGCTTCGGTGCCGGAACTGACCAGCCGGACCATTTCCAGCGACGGCAGCATCTCGCATAGCAGTTCGGCCAGTTCGATTTCCGACTCGGTTGGCGCGCCGAACGACAGCCCTTTGGACGCCGCTTTCTGAACGGCATCGACCACCTGCGGATCGGCGTGACCGAGAATCAGCGGTCCCCACGAACCGACATAATCGACATAGCGCTGGCCGTCGGCGTCTTCGACATGGCAGCCGCTGCCGGCAACGAGAAAGCGCGGCGTGCCGCCGACCGACCGGAATGCGCGGACCGGCGAATTGACGCCGCCCGGAATATGTCGTTGGGCGCGTTCGAAAAGATGTTGATTACGCGAAGTCATGCCGGTTTTCCTCGAACAGGGGGAGGTAAGCGGCGGCGCGGGCCGCCACGTCGGAGGCGTCGAAAAGATCGCTGATCACTGCCAGCAGGTTGGCGCCCGCCCGCAAAACGGGTGCGGCATTGTCGGCTGTCAGGCCGCCGATGGCGCAACTGGCGACGCGCAGTTCCTGACGGCAGCGGGTGAACAGCGACAATGGCGCCTGCGGCGCATCGGGTTTGATCGCCGAGGGATACACCGCGCCGAAAGCCAGGTAATCCGCACCGGCCGCCGCCGCCGCACGCGCACGTGCGAAATCGGCATAGCACGACGCACCGAGCACAGCGCCGGCCGGCAGAGCCTGACGGGCGGCGCACAGATCGCCATCGTCGGCGCCGAGATGAACGCCGTCGGCGCCGATCGCCAACGCCAGAGCCAGATCGTCGTTGATCAGCAGACGGACACCGCGACTCCGGCAGCGCTCGAGCAGGGTGCGGGCAATCACCGCCCGGCGTCGCTCGTCGATGCGCGCGTCGGTGCGTTTGTCGCGGTACTGGACCAGCATCGCGCCGCCGGCAATGGCCTGGTCGACCCGTTCGAACAAGGTTTCGGTCGGCAGGTGGTCCGGCGTGACGGCGTAAAGCCCGCGCAATGGGCCACAGATGTGCCGATCATTCATCGTCGTTTCCTGGTCGATGGCTGAAAAGCCGGTCAGGGATGAATTGCCCTTTGCCGGGCCGGAACGCCGCATCAAGCGTTTCCCAGGTGTATCGTTGCGCGGCATGTACCGCCGCTTCGACCGGATAGCCCTGGGCCAGACCCGCGGCCACCGCCGAGGCCAGAGTGCAGCCCGAGCCATGGTAGCTGCCGGGCAGGCGCGGCCAAGAGTCGGCGCGTACCCGGCCGTGCCCTTGGTGGTAGAGTTCGTTGATCACCTGCGGAGTGTCGTGATGCGTCCCGGTCAGTAAAACGTACTCGCAACCCAGGTCGAGCAGTTGTCGACCGCATTCGGCCAAGGTAGGTGCCGCTGCTTCCGGTACCCCAGCGCTCCCCGCTACCAGACGACGTGCTTCGAGGGTGTTCGGTGTCAGGACGGTGGTCAATGGCAACAGATGCTCCCGGATCGCGGAAATCAACGCTTGGTCAGCCATGACGTCACCCCGTCCCGAAGCCAGCACCGGATCGACGATCACCGGCATCTTCGGCAACGCAGCCAGCAGATCGGCGATCGACTTGACCTGTTCTGCGCCACCGAGCAGGCCGATTTTGCAGGCCGCCACTGTCATATCCTGCAACAACGTCTGCGCCTGTTTGACAACCCATTCCGCGCTGACTGGGGCGATGTCATACACACCGACGGAGTCTTGCGCCGTCAGGGCCGTGACCACCGTCAACGGATGGCAGCTCATCGAAGCCAAAGTCAATATATCGGCCTGGAGACCGGCACCGCAGGATGGATCACTGGCGGCGAAAACAAGAACCAGGGGCGGCGAGGCCAGGCGGCAGCGGCGATTCATCCAGAGAGCGGCACGAAAAGACTGCCAGAAACGGTAAAAGTTGGCAGTGATTGAAAGGTTTGGCTAGAATCGTACGATTATTGCCGGATTTTAACCGAAAATCATGAGCCGCCGCCTGTGTCGCCGTCGACTCGCCGCCATATTCTGGACGGACGTCGTCAGGGAATCGGCCATGGCGGTGCCTGGGAGTCTGCCGGTATTGAGACGGGTTGAGTGCGCGGGTGGGAAAACGGTTCATTGTTTGCCAATTTCTGGTGACATAGGCCCGCTATGCGACTCAAAATCGGGAATAACTGTTCTCGGTTACCGCGCGGCTCGTGACGATCGCTCGAGTCCGACAGATTTCTGGCTGGATGGTGGATGTCGGTTGAGCCAGACTCGACGGAAAGATGTTCAGGCGATCGCTCGTCGCTGGAGGATAGCCGATAGCCGCGAATCATCGAAAGAGTCGAAATGTGAAACCAATGCGTTATAGTGATAAACAGAATGATGATTGCGATCATTGCCGCAGACCACGGACGCTCGAGACCGCACAACCACCCGGAGGAAAGAATTGGCTGAAGTCGCTAGTCTGAAGGGCGTCAAGGTAATGGTCATCGACGACAGCAACACCATCCGCCGTAGCGCGGAAATATTTTTGGTGCAGGCTGGTTGTCAGGTATTGCTTGCCGAAGACGGTTTCGATGCGCTGGCGATGATTGCCGACCATCAGCCGGAAGTGATTTTCTGCGACATTGTCATGCCTCGGCTGGATGGCTATCAAACTTGCGCGCTGATCAAGAAGAATCAACGTTTCAGTTCGACGCCGGTAATCATGCTGTCGTCCAAGGACGGCTTGTTCGATCGCGCCCGCGGCCGGATGGTCGGTTCCGACCATTATCTGACCAAACCTTTCACCAAGGACAGTCTATTGCAAACCGCTGCCTCTTTTGCACCACGGTCCGCCAGATGAATCCGACCGCATTGATTGGCAGTCAGGAGGCTTGATGAAGCCATGACGATCAAAAAAATTCTTGTCGTTGACGATTCACCGACCGAACGGCACGTGATGAAAGCCCTGTTGGTCAATAACGGTTATGAAGTGATTACCGCCGAAAGCGGTGAGGAAGGGATCGCCAAAGCCAAGAAAGAGTTACCGGATCTAGTGCTGATGGACGTGGTGATGCCCGGACTGAACGGTTTTCAAGCGACTCGTACCTTGACCCGGGATCAGGCGACCCGCAATATCCCCGTTTTCGTGTGCACTACCAAGGGTCAGGAAACGGACAAAATCTGGGGGTTGCGACAAGGGGCCCAGGATTATCTGGTCAAACCAGTGGACAGCCAGGAATTGCTGGCCAAGATTGCCGCACTTTGACAGCCGTCAGACCGTCCCCACACCTATCGACAGGGATTGCCGATCCGTGGATAAAGCAGATTGTTCCGTATTCTCATTGGCAGGCCCGCAGGCCGATGTTCAATTTGACAATGAATGCACGCATGTTGATGGCCTCTCCGTGGTAAGGCAGGCATGACCAAAAGAATCAGACTGCATGAGTTTCAGTCTTATTTGGCCTCGCGGCTGGCCGGTGTTGATCATCGCAGCGCGTCCGGCCTGTTGGGGATCCAGGCAGGAAGTGAGTATTGGCTGCTGGATCTGGCCGATTCCGGCGAAATCGTTCCTTTGTCCCCGCTGACCAGCGTTCCGTTGACCAAACCCTGGTTTCTGGGAATTGCCAATATCCGCGGCAATCTGTTCTCGGTCGTCGATTGGTCGGCCTTCCTCGGCAAGGAAAACACGGTGCAGAACGCCAACTCCCGTCTATTGTTGATCGGCACTCGTCATGGCTGCAATGCCGCCCTATTAGTGACGCGGATGGTCGGCCTGCGCAATGTCAATGCGTTGACTTTGGAGAATGCCGAGCCGGCGGCGCCACCTTGGGCAAACGAAACCTTCTCCGATAACGAGGGACGCCGCTGGAAAAAGTTGCGGGTGCGAGAGTTGCTGGCGGACCAGGCATTCATGGATATTGGTATTTAGCTTCCGTTCTTTTTGAAACGATAAAAATGCTCGAAGACACTTTTGCCGAACGACTCTTTTCCATGACTGCTCACGCGGTCGTCAACGCACTCTCGTCTGACCACGGCCACTGTTCGGACAGCACAACCGGAGGCTCACGATGAATCGCAAAGCCAAATTGCCGCCTTTTCTGGCCCGGCTTGCCGACCCGGCCGGCAAGACTGTCGTCGTCTCCGGTAATGGCAGGGCAGAAGCATGGGCGAATAAATTTCGCCTGCCGTTGAATTTTCTCAGTCAGTACCCGATCGGCAAGCAATTGCAGATCATCGGTGTCGCCTTGGTAGTGGTCATGCTGCTGATTGCGATCATGGTCTTTCGCGACAGCCGCCAAGCAACCCATGGTACGGCCTATATCGCGGCGGTCGGTGACATGAGGATGCTCTCGCAACGGCTGGCCAAGGCGGCGAACGTTGCGTTACTCGGCGACCCGAATGGTTTCAGGCAACTGCGCGATTCCCGTGAAGCGTTCGCCAGCAACCTGGACAAACTGATCAACGGCGGGGAACTGGGGACGACGGCAGTCCCCGGATCGCCTTCGGGAGTCCAGACCCAACTGCAGATCCTGACACAAGTTTGGGAAAAAACCGACAAGAACGCAACGCAGTTGCTCGAAGTCGAGCAAAATCTGGTCACTCTCGGCAAAGACGTTGCTCGGATCAACGCCCGAAATCAACAATTGCTCGACCTCGCCACACAGGTGTCGACGCTCAAGGCACAAGGTGGTGCCAGTGTTCGCGAAAACACGCTGGCCAACCAGTTGGCGATGTTGACCCAGCGCATTGCCAAGAACGTCAACTCGTTGCTGGGCGGTCAGGCGATAGAAAACGAAAATTTTCTGATTCTCAGCAAAGACACCACCACCTTCCGCGAAACGTTGAAGACCCTCACCAAAGGCAGCGAGGCGCAACGCGTCGCGCCGGCCACTGATCCGGAGATTCGCGGCAAACTCGTCGAACTCGATGAAAAATTCACCGAAACGCAGACCGCAATCAACACCATCCTGGAGAACATGCAGCGCCTGACGGGTGCCAAGCGGGCTGGGGCGCAAATTTTCAACGACAGCGAAGAGCTGCTCGAAACGATCAATCAGTTGATGCAGTCCTACCAAGGCAATGTGCTGTCCCGGACGGGTTACATCATCATGTTGGTCGTCCTCAGCCTGCTTGCCCTGGCCTTGTTGGCCATGCTGGTCATCACCTATCTCGCCGAAAGCCAGCGTCATGCGCAGCAGGCGGCACAGAGTCAGCAGGAAACCGAAAAGGTCAATAAGCAGAATCAAGGGGCGATTCTGCGACTGATGAACGAATTGGGCGACCTGGCCGACGGTGATCTGACGGTCACCGCGACGGTTTCCGAAGACATTACCGGCGCGATTGCCGACTCGATCAATTACACCATCGAAGAATTGCGAGTGCTGGTCGGGCGGATCAACGATGCCGCCGGGCAGGTGACCTTGGCCACTGAAATCGCCCAGCAAACGTCGACCGAATTGCTGGCGGCGGCTGAACGGCAGTCCCAGGAAATCAAGGCCGCCGGACAATCGGTGCTGTCGATGGCCACCTCGATGACCAACGTCTCTTCTGAAGCCCGTCAATCGGCAACCGTCGCCCGCCAGTCGCTGGCCGCCGCCGACAAAGGGGCGCTGGCCGTAGAAGATTCGATCAAGGGCATGAACAAGCTTCGCGACCAGATTCAGGAAACGTCGAAACGCATCAAACGCCTGGGTGAGTCTTCACAGGAAATCGGCGAGATCGTCGAGCTCATTTCCGACATTACCGAGCAAACCAACGTCCTGGCCCTCAACGCGGCGATCCAGGCCGCCTCCGCCGGTGAAGCGGGACGCGGCTTCACCGTGGTTGCCGAAGAAGTCCAGCGGCTGGCCGAGCGTTCCGGCGAAGCCACCAAACAGATCGGCGCCATCGTCAGAGCGATCCAGACCGACACCCAGGATACCGTTTCGGCGATGGAAGAATCCACCCGCGGCGTCGTCGAGGGCGCGAAACTTTCCGACGCGGCCGGCAAAGCGCTGGCTGAGATTGGCGAGGTTTCCAAATCTCTCACCGGACTGATCGAAAACATTTCGCGGGCCACCCGCCAGCAGGCCGATGTGGCGACCAACGTCGCTCGCAAAATGCAAGACATCCTGCAGGTCACCGGACAGACGACGGCGGGAACCGAGAAAACCGCCATCGCCATCGGGGAGCTGGCTACGTTGGCAACGGAGTTGAAAGGATCGGTGGCTGGTTTCAAGGTTTCTTGACCGCCGGCTGCGATAAGACGACACACGCTGATCATCGGTGCGCAGACTGAATACATGATTGCCAAGTAGCGGCAAACGGGCAGTGTTCTGGCGTGTCGTCATCGGGTAGCTGCAGGCGTAGCCTTGGCGCGCGCTGGAAGCATGGATTGGAGAACCTGTCTTAAATGACTGCCTCGACGGATTTCGATATCGGACCACTGACCTGGGTCAAGAGCGAGATAGACCTCGCTCTGGAGCGTGGTACCAAAGCCCTGCACGATTTCACGGCGACTGGCGCTGATGGCGCCACCAGCGATTTGACGCAACTCCGCTTTTGCCGTACGCATTTGCATCAGGTTCAAGGTGCGTTGACCATCGTCAGCCTTGACGGGGTCACCCAGTTTGCCGAAGCGATCGAAGCCTTGCTCGCTGCGGTCGAGCAGCAACAGTGCGCGGCCAGTGCGGCGGTGATCGATCTGGCGCAACGCGCCATCGTCGCGCTTGGCAACTATCTGGACGACCTGATGAGCGGTCAACCCAACCAGGCGCTCCGCCTGTTGCCGTTGTACCAGGAAGTGCAAGTGGCGCGGGGATTCGAACGGGCGCAGCCCAGTGACCTGTTTTTCCCCGATCTGCATGTTCGTCCGCCGCGTCGTTCGGCCGCGGCACCGAAAATCGGCCAACAGGAGACGTGGCGTTTGCTGCGCAACGCACGAACGCAATTTCAACGGGGGTTATTGGCTTGGCTGCGTAATCCCAAAGCCGGCAATGGCGCGGAGGAAATGCGCGACGCCGTCAGTCGCATTGAGGATTTACAGGAAAAACCAGCGGCACGCGCTTTCTGGTGGGTAGCAACGGCTTTTCTGACCGCCCTCGCCGAACAATCATTGCCACCGGATGCCGACGCCAGGCAATTGTGCACGCGGATCGACCTGCAGATTCGTCGTCTGCTCGAAGGCTCGAACAATGTCGCCGAGCGGATGCTGCGCGACGCCCTTTATCTGGTGGCCAAAGCCCAGAGCAAGGATGGCAAGGTTCGCCGGGTCAAGGAAACGTATCGTTTGGCGTCTTGGTTGCCCGATCCGGGACCAACCGGGCCTGTGACCAAGGAATCGCTACGCCGTCGCCTGCGTGAAGCAGTTGCCGCCACCGAAGAAGCCTGGAGCAAATACTGCGCCGGGACGACGGCGGCGTTGTCGGCGTTCAAGGCCACCACCGTCAATCTGGGAAGTCTGGTGCACAAGACAGGCCATGCCGATTTCATCACCTTGTCGCAGACCTTGTCCACCGTTGCCAGTCATCTGGTCAAAAACCCGGCGATCCACGGCGAAGCATTGGCCATGGAAACCGCCACCGCGATCCTGTTGGCCCACCATGCCCAGGAGAACCTGCCTTATCTCGGAGAAAGTTTCTCCCGGCAGGTGGCGGTGATGGTCGCACGTCTTGCCGATTGCCTGGCCGGCAAGGAACCGCCTCCCGAATCCGAAGTCCCGTCCCTCGACGAAATGTCGCGGCTGGCTCATGAACGCCTGCTGAACGGCCAAGTGGCCCGTGAAATCCAGAGCAACCTGGGACAGATCGAACAAGTGCTCGACGGATTTTTCCGCGATGCGAGTAAACGGGCCGAACTGCCTCATCTGGAGACGATGATCCGCCAGATCATCGGCGCCCTGACCATCATGCGCCACGAAGGTGCCGTGACCACGTTACGGCAATGCGCAATTGAAATCCGCAATTTCGCCAGTTCGGATTACGTTCCGCAAGAAGCCGATTTCGAACGGGTGGCCGAAGAGCTGGCCTTGGTCGGGTTTTTCGTCGACGCTTTGCAGCACGGCCCTGCGGACTTCGCGGATTTCGCTGCCCGCATCAAGGGGCGGGGTGCAAAACCCGTTGCCGAAGGACGCGCACTAGCTTCCGTCGAACAGGAAATCGAACAGGGAAAACGCGAGACGCATGCCCTGCTGGCCGCCCTCAAGGAACAGCCGGCCGACGATTCGCTACGTCACGAGGTTCAGCAAAACCTCGCTTCTTTGCAAAAAGACGCCGGCTTGATTGCCGACAAACAGCTCGAACAAAACACCAAGGAAATGCTGTCCGCGCTGGCCGCTGGCGGTGACGCCGCGCAGATCGATCAGGCGATGGCCACTCTTCAGCCGCCAGCGGCACCGCAACCCTCGGCGGCAACGCTGCAACTGGCTCAAGCATCCACCGAAGAAGTCGATGCCGAACTGCTCGGCATCTTTCTCGAGGAAGCCGACGAAGTCATGGCAAGCATCGCCAGCACATTCGGCAGCCTGAAAGAGGAGCCCGACAATCTGGAGCTGCTGCGTGCCGTCCGCCGTTCGGTACACACCTTGAAAGGCAGCGGCCGGATGGTCGGCCTGAAAGATCTGGGTGAGGCGGCCTGGGCAGTGGAACAGGTCCTCAATCTCTGGCTGCGTCAGGAGCAACCGCTCAATTCGTCGCTGACGGCCTTGATCGACCAGTCGTATACCGTGTTCAACGCCTGGATCAAACAGTTGCGTGCCGGTCACGGGCAGTTGCCCGATGCGGCTCCGTTGATCGCCGCGGCCGATGCTTTGCGCCAGGACAGCGAAACGCCAGTGGAGAAACTGTTGGCGATCACGCCACCTGTGGCGCCATCTCTTTCGGCCGTTCCGCCACTTGCGCGCGAACCCGCCATCGAACAGGCACCAGCCGACGATCCCGAAAACACACCGGACGAGCTGCTCCAGCAGATCGACATTGATGTGCTCGAACTATCGCCAGCACTTATTGAGGAAAACACATCACCGGCGTCGCCACCGGCCGACGAGACGGTTCTGGCGGAGACGCCGGAAGCGGCCGACGAAATCCTTCTCGATTTCACTGGCGATGACAAGGTCGAGCACGCTGCCGAAACGCTTCCCGCCGAGCTGTCGCCCGAAGAATCCGCGGTGGCCGTCTCTTCGGTACCACACACCGATGACCCGGCTGATCGGGCACGCTTATCAATCGCTCCGGGGCTGGCCGAGATCTTCAATGACGAAGCGCATACCCATCTCGAAACCTTGTCGCGCGAGTTTTCGCTGCTCGAGCTGTGTCCGGCCGATCCCACCAAGCACGAAATGTATCGGGCAGCGCACACCTTGGCCGGTATCGCCGGCACCGTCGGCATCGCCTCGGTCAATCGCCTGAGTCGGGCGCTCGAACACGCGTTGATGCGTCGCAATCACTGCACGCATCCTGACGATCTCGATGCCCTGGCCACTGTCCAGCAAACGATCGATACGCTGCGCGTCATGCTTGACGATATCGTTGGTGGCTACGAGCCGGCGTTCGACACCACCTGGGTGGACGCGCTGACCACGCTTTATCCGGCTGAAAGAGCCGCGGAAACTCCGCAGGAGGTAGTTGCCACTGGCGGTCCCGCGCCTCAGCCCGTTGTCTCCGCGGTCGTTGCTCCAGAAAACCTTGCGCCAGTCGAGGATACTCGACGGGAAGAAGAGGCCACGGCGACTGACACGCTGGCGCACAAAGTGCCGACGACCAGTCCGGCAATCCCGGCGGGAAGCCCATCGTTCCCTGCTGAAAGCGACTCGATACCCGAAAGCGGAACCGTGGCGGAACGGCCGGTGCTGGTCGATGAACTCGACGAGCAGTTGCTGCCACTATTCCTCGAAGAAGCGTTCGACATCAACCAGAACATCGCCACGCAATTGCAAGCCTGGCGCAGCAATCCGGCCGATGATGATCCGCCACGTCGCCTTGCCCGCCTGTTCCATACCCTCAAAGGCAGTGCCCGGATGTCCGGGGCGATGAATCTCGGCGAAATGGTGCACGCCGTCGAAACGCGGATGCAGCAACCCCGGCCGGCTGGAGGGCAGCCGGTCGAATTGATCGAAGACGTCGAAAGCGCTTTCGACCTGATCGTGCAGAGTGTCGAAGCACTGCAGGACGGCGGTCAGACGCAGGAGCCAATGACCACGGTCGCCGCCATCGCCATCGCCAGCGCACCCGTTCAGGAGGTTGTCGAACAGACGGTCGTTCCATTATCCGACGAAGAAACCATCAACCGGGCCGAAACCCCGGACAGCGACGGCGACACCGGCGTGCAGCGCGCCACCCTGCGCGTCCGCGCCGAATTGATCGACAGGCTGGTCAATCAAGCCGGCGAATTGTCGATCACCCGTTCGCGGATCGAAGGCGAAATGCGCGCCATCAAGCTGTCGCTGCTCGACCTGACCGAAAACGTCATCCGTTTGCGGCGGCAACTGCGGGAAGTCGAAATTCAAGCCGAATCGCAAATGCAATCCCGCACCGCGCCAACCGGAGAACTGCTTTCCGATTTCGACCCGCTCGAATTCGACCGTTTCACCCGTTTCCAGGAACTGACGCGGATGATGGCCGAATCGGTCAATGACGTCGCCACTGTCCAACAGAACCTGCTCAAAAACCTCGACGACGCCAACGCGGCCATTCTCGCGCAGTCCCGGATGAACCGCGATGTGCAGCAGGAATTGATGTCGATCCGCATGGTGCCATTCGGCAGTATCGCCGATCGTCTCTACCGCATCGTCCGGCAAGCCGCCAAGGAAGTCGGCAAACGCGCCAACCTCGAAATCAAGGGCGGGCAACTCGAAATAGACCGCAGCGTCCTCGACAAGATGCTCGCGCCGCTCGAACACATGCTGCGCAACGCCATCGCCCACGGTCTCGAAACCACCGGCGTACGGGTCGCCAAAGGCAAACCGGAAATTGGCGAAATCTCGCTCAACCTGACACAGGAAGGCAATGAGATCATCGTCACCTTTGCCGACGACGGCGCCGGGCTGGACATCGATCGTCTTCGTCAACGCGGTCTGGCCGCCGGCCTGCTCCGCGCGGAAGACGCCGAGGACATCGAACGGGTCGTCGACCTCATCTTCGCCCCCGGTTTATCCACAGCCAGCGAAGTCTCCCGGCTATCCGGCCGGGGCATCGGCATGGACGTGCTGAAAAGCGAAGTCGCCGGTCTCGGTGGCCGCATCGAAGTCTTCAGCACCCCCGGCCAAGGCACCACCTTCCGTCTGTACCTGCCGCTGACCCTGGCGGTCACCAAAGCCTTGCTGGTCCGCTCCGCTGGCAGCCAGTACGCGATTCCCGCGGCAATGATCGAACAAGTGCTCGACCTCAAAGAGAAAGGTCTGGAGCGGATACGGCGGGCGCATTCGACGCTGTGGAACGGCACCACCTATCCCTTCCATTACCTGCCGCATCTGCTCGGCGAGCATTCGGCGCAAGCCGCACGATATCGGCAGTACTGGGTGCTGTTGCTGCGCAGCGGCAGCCGTCGCATCGCGTTGCAGATCGACGAACTGATCGGCAACCAGGAAATCGTCGTCAAGAACATCGGACCACAACTGGCGCGGGTCATCGGCGTTGATGGCGCGACAGTGCTCGGTAACGGCCAAGTGGTGCTGATCCTCAACCCGGTCGCCCTGGCCAGCCGCGAACGCGGCGCAACGGGCAGTGTACCGGTGCCGGAAAAAGCCGCCGCGACGACGAAATCCGCAGAACCGGTCCCCAATACCACCACGGCGAGCGTGATGATCATCGACGATTCGTTGACCGTCCGCAAAATCACCAGCCGTTTGCTGGCGCGCGAAGGCTACCAGGTGCGGACAGCCAAGGATGGTATCGATGCACTCGAACAACTCGCCGGCGATCTGCCGGACGTATTGTTGCTGGATATCGAAATGCCGCGCATGGACGGTTTCGAACTTGCACGCAATCTGCGCCACGATCCGCGTCTCAAGCATCTGCCGATCATCATGATCACCTCACGTACCGCCGACAAACATCGCCGTTACGCTGAAGAACTCGGCGTCAACCACTATCTCGGCAAACCGTATCAGGAAGACGAACTGCTGGCGCTGATTGCCAGTTACACCAAAGCTCCCCAGCCCACCTGATCCGCGTCCGCATATCGCGTGCAGCCATCCCAAAAATCCGCCGCTTACCGGCGGCGGTGTGTGACGCTGTGTGCGGCCTTTGGTCGGGAGCGTTTCACGAGAAAGATCTTTCTTGACCCAACCATTGAGGCGAGGCGAGAAGAGACTTTCCCTCCCGCTGATTTCCCCCGGTCATCAAAGAGCCGGTGGCAGCGTTGTGGAAAAATCCCTTCTCGCCTCGCATAAAAATTCCGACAACCCCCTGGGGTGGATGAATGTTGCCTTACCGGCCACCTATAGGCCCCCCTGCCTGGCGGGCCGTTGTCGGCTCCATTCATCCACACCCACCCCAACACACCCCACAACACACCTAACACCCTAACTCACCCCATCCCACCCCAACTTGCGCCACCCATGAATCCAGTGTGCGAAGCATCGATCCCGCCGCCGCCACAGCAGCGCAATCCGCATTGTTCTGCTGCCGTCGGTTTGGGCCCGCCGTATTGCGGCGCACCGGACATCGTGCTGTAGATCAAAAAATCGGCTGATCGGCGACATCTCTGTTCTCGCTGTTGCGTCGAGCACTCGAACACGATTGCTGCGAGATCGTTTGCCGGCCCAGACAGTTTCTTCTGGATTTGCCGTTTCTTGGCGTACTCGTTGCCATTCCACTACTCCCTGAAGTAACGGCCAGATGGCCCAGGCGGCTTCAATCAACCGTCACCAATTTGATCCCTTGAAGGCACTTGCTTGATCTTGACTGGCTTCCAGTTGACTCAACTATATGGATATCCGAAGTTGCGGTCTGTGGATTTCCGCATTCAGAAACTGTGGAGTATTTCACATGTTCTTCTGGCCAGCCGAAAGTTCGGGACTTTTTCGGCTTGCGGCATCAACAAGCCATTATCGTGCTTGGATACTTCGACCCTTCAGGATCGTTTTGGCGTCGACTGGACCGGTACCCGCTTAGTGGGCGCCAAAAGGCGAGGAGCGTTATCCACGGCCGGC
>JAVMKC010000052.1:0-26959 GCA_031732795.1 Accumulibacter sp.
CAATGCACCGCAAAGCCAGATGGCTACAAATTTACAGAAGAGATGTTGCACTAACGTTTTGACCGTCTTCGGTTTTGTTAGTCTGCGAATTTCCTCATATCGCTGATTGCAGGATACCTTGGTGTCGAATGTAAACAGTTGTTGCTTGGCGATTCACAGGTTCGTCAAGCCGAACAGCGTAGACAAGTTGTACTGTGTTTTTTGTCAGTCGTGTTTGAAAGACACCAAACACTTAGAGGCCCAGTGCGGTATCACCGATTACCTCGTCAACTTTTGCAACTACGGCGGCAGGATTCCGCACACCACGACAACTTTCCTAACGAGTTTGAACGTTGTCATGTCGCTTAACGCCACCTTGATTCAACGATCTCGTCGCAGTGTCCAAAAAACTTGACCAATACAATTGCCCTACAAGCAATTTATTCATTCCGAGTTTTGGTGCGCGCGAGTCAAACTGCGCCTCCAGTGTTAATGCCGAAGACATTTTTGCCGAGGGGCTTGACCAAACTGGGAAGCACGAAAGCCTCAAGGCCTGCCCGAGCCGCCGGATGAATCCTCCGGTTCTTCCTGGTTCAATTCTTCCGTCAGACTTTTGAGGTCCTGACGGTTCTGGCGCAGCATCAGCCGCAATGCCCACAGTACGCCGATCACGATTACGATCAGCAAAGCCAGAGCGCCCCAATCGAAACCTGCGGCCATCATTGCATCCATCGCGCTCTCCTTGGTGCCGAAAATTGATGAGGATCGTCCGTTGGAATTATGCCATCGCGCCCAATGTCCGACAGTGTCGATCCAGTGCCTTTGCCGGCGACGGTCTGGTCGGTTACTCGTTGAGCCGGGTCAGCAGTCCGGAATGGCGCTGGCTGCGTTGCGCGCAGGCTTCGATCAGCACTTGCCGGCTGGCGACGAGGGTTACCTGTTTTGCGGCGCGGGTGACGCCGGTGTAGAGCAGTTCGCGGTTCAGCAGGCGATTGCCCCGGCCATCTTCCGGCAGCAACAGCAGCAGCGAGGCGAATTCGGAGCCTTGTGATTTATGAACGGTGATCGCGAAAGCGGTTTCGTGTTCCGGCAGCCGCAGCGCAGCGATGCGTCGGAGTTGGCCGTCCTTTTCGGGGAAACAGACCGACAGTTCACCGTCGTCGTCGGGCAGGCACAGGCCGACATCGCCGTTGAACACTCGCAGCAGGTAGTCGTTGCGCAGGACCATCACCGGTCGTCCCGGATACCACGGCGAACGGTCCGTGTTTGCGGATTCGCCCAGCCGGCGCCGCAGGTGACGTTCGAGCAGCCGGTTGACGGCCACGACGCCGCGCGTGCCGTCGCGCAAGGCGCAGAGCACGCGAAAGCGGTCGAAGAGGGCAAAGATTTCCGGACCGATCGCCGAACCCCGGGCCAGAGCGTCGACGATGCCGACAAAATACCCTTCATAGGCGGCGTTGATCGCTTGTACCACCCGCTCCGGCAGCGGGCCACCGGCGGTTGAAGCGGCGTCGTCCAGCCAGGTCAACGACGGGTCGCCGGCGTTGGCCAGCCAGTCGCAGGCGGCAGCGCCGTTGCCGGCGTTGATTTCGGCGGCCAGCCGGCCGATGCCGGAATCGCTGGCGAAACGGTGACTTTCCGTCAGCCACAGCACGCAGTCCGTCAGGGGTGAGTTCTGCAGCGGCGCGGGTGGCACGATGGCCGATGCCGGGGTGCCGGTCAGTTGCGCCAGATCGGCGATGCACCACGGACTCAGCGTCGGATCGGCCGATAGTTCGGCGAAAACGGCGCCGGCCTCGACGGCGGCCAACTGGTCCTTGTCACCGAGCAGAATCACCCGGGCCGGCTCGGGAATGGCGTCGAACAGACGGCAGGCCAGCGCCAGATCCAGCATCGACGCTTCATCGACCACCAGGGTGTCGATCGGCAGCGGATGGTCGGCATGGTGGCGGAAACGTTCGGTCTCGCCGGTGGCGCCGAGCAGGCGGTGCAGGGTGTACGATTCGCGTGGCAGCCGTTGTTGCAACGCTGGCGGCAAGTCATCGGCGACCTTGCGCAGGGCTTCGAGCATCCGCGCCGCGGCTTTGCCGGTCGGTGCGGCGAGGGCGATGCGCAGTTCCGGCTGTTCGTCGAGCAGGCAGGCGAGCAGCAGGGCGACGGTCCGCGTCTTGCCGGTGCCGGGGCCACCGCTGACGATCGTCAGCCGGTTGCGCCAGGCCAGAGCGACGGCCAATTTTTGCCAGTCCACGCTTTGATCGCCATGCGCGCGGGACTTGGCGAACAGTCGGCCGAGCCGTTCGCGGACTCCGGCGTCCGGCGGTGTTGGGGCAGCCCGCAGCCGCCGACGCAGATGGTCGGCCAAGCGCCGTTCGTAAGCGAAATAGCGATACAGATAAAGTCGTCCCTGGCCGTCGATCAAGAGCGGGCGGACGTCGCCATCAGCGGCGGCGGGAGCGGTGGTCACCTGTCGGCTGGCCAACAGCCGTTCGCTGAGTTCGGCCAGGGAATGACCGGGAAACAGCGGCCTCAATTCGCTGAGTGATGCGCAGACGTGGCCGGCCTGCGTCGCCAGACTGGCCAGCCGTCCAGCGGCAGCCAGGACCGGCAAGGTGTCATCCGGCGCGGCACTGTTTACGGCCCAGCTTCGCAGGTGCTCGGCAAAGCCGTCGGCGAGCAGGTTTCCGGCCGTCTCGCGAGAGATCCGCTCACTCATCCTGGTCGGTTCGCCACGAGGGGTGACGATGGGCCAGGCATTCGGGCCGGCGAAATGGCGTCGGTTGGCCGAATGGACTGCGCCCCGTCATTCGACGGGGAATGCGTTGTTCAGCACTTCTCGGGACGATGGCTGCTTTCGGCGGATTCGGTGCACAAGCGGTGCGTCGGATCATCGATCGTTCCTGTGAAGCCGGCGCCAAGCCGGGTCGTCTAATGTTCATGAGCGCTCCCCGCGCAGCAGGGCGTCCAAGAAGTCGAGGGTTTCGCCGGAAGGCCGATGGAAATACACGCCGCAGGGGTGGGAAGCGCCCGTCGGACGGTTTTCCAGCCAATCGGGCCGGACGCCGCGCACGAACAGGTACAGCACGCCGCCGAAGTGTCGCGCGTGGTCGTAGTCGGCGATCCGCCGGCGCAGATAGCGTTGCAGGGCGACGCTGTAGAGCAGGTATTGCAGGTGGTAGCCATGCCGGTTCATCGCTTCCGCCAGTTGCCATTGACCGTAATCGGTCTGCCGTTCGCCGAGATGGTTCGATTTCCAGTCGATCAGGTAGTAGCGCCCGCGGTGATGGACGACGAGGTCGATATAACCTTTGAGATAGCCGCTCAGGGGTTGGAAGGCCAGCCGCGGCATGGCATAGCCGTGCGTCTCCAGCCAGGTGTTGAGCGCCGCCGGCGTCAGCGGCGCGGCCGGCAGGTTGAACGCCAGTTCGACCAGTCGTTGCGACGGGGCGATCTCGGCGAGCAACAGCCCGTCCGGCAACGGCGTCGATACCACGTCCAGCAGCAACCGGCGGAGCATGGCCGGCAGGAGTTCGGCGAGCGAGCCGGTGGATGGGCTGAAGGATGGGCCGAGAGATGGGCCGGGCGGAGCCTGCGGATGTCTGGCCAGCGCGTGGTCGATCGCTTCCGGCCATTGCGCGGCGTTGGTGAAATCGATGCCTTCGAAGAGGGCGTGGATGCAGTCGCCGGCGGATGGCCCGCGCGGAAAGCGCAGAATGTCGTCCGCCGTCAGTTCGGCCGTCGGCAGGGGCGGCGGATCGCTGTCGCTGATTCTCTCTGCCTCCT
This sequence comes from Accumulibacter sp., assembly GCA_031732795.1. Classification (GTDB taxonomy): domain Bacteria; phylum Pseudomonadota; class Gammaproteobacteria; order Burkholderiales; family Rhodocyclaceae; genus Accumulibacter. The sequence continues at coordinate 3,760 of JAVMKC010000052.1, forward strand.
CGATCGTCCGTCCGTCGTGGTCGCTGGCGGCGATTTCATTTTCTGAACCGTGCTGCAGACGGCTGAAGCTGCCGAGCCGCCAGCCGGGATCGATGCGCGGCGGCGGTATGCGTGCCCGTACGCGGGCCGGTTCCGGCGCGGGGGTCGTCAGTGTTGACGGGAGCCGCTCGGGCAGCCGTTGCCAGGCGACGTCCGTCCCGGCGGTCTCGGCCCAGCAGCGCCAGGCGTCGTCGATCTTGACGGCGGACAGACGATGTTCCAGCCACTGCGGGTAGCTCATATCGGCGCCGGCAATCAGCCAGTTCAGCGTAGTTCGGCTGCTGTGCGTCACCGTCGTACGGCCATCGGCGATCGAGGTCCGGTAAAGGCCGGCGACCAGATACGCACGATGCACGGCGCGGGTCAGCGCGACATAGATCAGGCGGATCGACTCGGCCGCCCGTTCCTCGCGCCGGCGTTGTTTGAGTTCCTCCTGTTCGCTTTTGTCGAGTTCAGGCCGGAAGTCGATGACCGGCCGGCCGTCGTCGTCGTGATACTCGAGACCCTCGTCACGGACCTTGGCGGCGTTCTGGCCGTCCCAAAGAAAAGGACAGAAAACGATGCCATATTCCAGACCCTTGGCTTTGTGGATGGTGACGATCTGCACCAGTTTCTGGTCCGATTCGAGACGTAATTGCGCCACCTCGTCGTCCAGGGCGTTGTCGCCGTCACGTCGGCCAGCCAGCCAGCGCAACAACGCGTCCGGGGCGGGCTGCTCGACATCGGCCTGTTGCAGCAATTCGCCGAGATGCAGCAGATTGGTCAATCGGCGTTCGCCGTCGCTGCGCGCCAGCAGGCGTCCGGCGAGATCCTCATCATTCATCCATTGTCTGAACATGACCCCGAAGCCGCGGCGCAGCCAGCTTTCCCGGTACGCGGCGAAGCGGGAGACGATTTGCAGCAGTCGCGTTTGATCCACGGCCAGAGCCTCGAGCGCCGTCGCCTGATAACCCATCAGTTCGCTGGCTAGGGCGCGATTGAGCAGCGCCGGCCGGCCGGGTTCGAGAATCGCCTGCAGAACCGCCGCCAGGTCGGCTGCGTCGGTGGTGGCGAAAACACTGCGTTGGGACAATTCACTGCTGGCGACACCCGCCGCCTGCAGCGCTTCACGCAGCAGACGCCCTTGCGCGTGCCGTTCGACCAGAATGGCGATGTCGCCGGGGCGCAAGGGGCGGTCGCCGAGACGGATGGCGCCGGCTTGCGCGGCGGCCAGCAAACGCGCCACTTCGCTGGCGGTGGCGCGCAGCACCGCTTCGCCGGCCTGCTGGCGGGTCAAATACTCGCCAGCTATTTCGGGCAGTTGCCAGACGCGCAGCGCAGCGGCGGGGGTGCCGTCTTCGCTGCGGTCATCGAGCGGCGGCCGGGCGGCGCGGCCGGTAGAGACACGCTGATAATCCAGTCCATCGACGATGAAAGCCCGTGGGTTGGCGCCGAACAGCGCATTGCAGGCGCCGATCAGTCCGGACGTCGAGCGTTGGTTTTCGCGCAGGGTGTAGCGGGTGTCGGTTTGCCGACGTGCCGCCAGGTAGGTCGGCAGGTCGGCGTTACGGAAACCGTAGATCGCCTGTTTGGGATCGCCGACCAGGAACAGCGGACTCGCCGGACGTTCGCCGTCGGCGCCGTAAATGGCGTCGAAGATGGCGTATTGCAGCGGATCGGTATCCTGGAATTCGTCGATCAGCGCCACCGGGTAACGTGCGCGCAACGCGGCGGCCAGCCACGGCGGCTGGCCGGCTTGCAAGGCGTCGTCGAGGTTGCAGAGCATGTCGTCGAATGAAAAAACCCGCTGCCGGCGCTTGTCTTCACGCAAGGCGGCGCTGGCGGTGACGAACAGATCGCGCAGCAGGCGCAGCCGTTGAATCTGCAGCAGGCCGACCGCCCGGCGGTACGCCGCCAGTAGTTGATCCGCGGCGTCGAAAAAGCGATGCTCCGGCGGGCAGCGGTTCTTTTTCGTTTTGGCGACGATCAAGGAGGCGGTGAACAACTCTATTTTGTGCTGATTCGGGATCTGCAGCGGCTCTCCGCCGGCGAACCAGGCACGCCAGTTGCCAGCGGCGATTGGTAGCCACTCGGCTTTGAACGACACGGCGTTGAGCGCGTCCAGGGCGTTGGCCAGCGCCGCGGTTGGCGCGCTGCCGTCACCCCAGGCGTCGCGGGCGTCGGCGAAGGCGGCGTCCAACGCGCGGCGGTCGAAGGTGACGGCGGTGTCGAGATCCGTCGGCCAGCGGGTCAGCGAACGCGGTTTGCTGATCTGCCGCTTGAGCAGTGCCGACCAGGTTTGCGGGTTGTCACCGACGAGCAGCAGATGGTCGGCCAATTCCGCCGGCAACGCGGCGTCGGCCACCCGCTGCCGCCAGAAGTCGTTCACCGCCTGCTGGCGGAGAAGACGATCGTCGCGTAGCAACTCCTGTCTGAAGGGCAAGCCGGCGGTGAACGGCGTATCGGCCAGTGCGCGCTGGCAGAAGCCGTGAATGGTAAAAATCGCCGCTTCGTCGAAAGTCTGCAGTGCGGTTTCGAATACCCTCAGCGCGCGCGGGCGGTCGAGCACGGCGTCGGCGGCGGCCAATACGCCGTCGGTCAAGGCGTCGCCGTTGCCGGCCGAGCGGCCCTGGCGCAGCTTGGCGACCAACTCGACGAGCCGGGAACGGATCCGTTCGCGCAATTCGGCGGCCGCGGCGTTGGTATAGGTGACCACCAGAATCTGCTGCACCGACAAGTCCCGCTCGAACAGCAGCCGCAGGTACAGCGCGCAGATCGTCCAGGTCTTGCCGGTGCCCGCCGAGGCCTCGATCAACTGCCGGCGGTCGAGGGGGCAGGTGAAAACGTCCAGATCCTGTGGTTGGACGGTGGTGTTCATCGCTCGGCCACCTCGAGATGCGCCAACAGCGGCGCGAAAACCTGTTGCGCCAGATCGGCGAAGCGGGTATCGAGCGGGTCGGCAACGCCGCGCCAGGCCAACGGGTACGCCGGGTCGGCCTGCTCGCTCCAGCGTGCTTGCTGACTGTTTTGCCAGATACGCCGCGCAGCGGCCAGGCGGTCACCCGTTGCCGTCATGTAAGCCCAGGCGCTCTTCGGGAAAAACGGTATGGGTTGCGACAATCCCTGGCGATAAAGCGCCAACAAGTCGGCGAGATGCCGGTGCGCCTCATCCTCCGGGCACGGACGCAAACGGTAGCCGCCGTCGCTGGACAGCCATTCGGTCTGCGGAACGACTCCCGTCGGCGCGCAGGCGCAAAGAAAAAGATGGTCGATCCAGCCGGACAGATAATCTTGTGCGGTCAATCTGGCGTAGCGATAGTGCAGCAGACCGTCCGCGCGCAGATCGCCGATTCCGGCGGCCAGTTGCCACAGTTCCCCGTCGATCAGAAAGTCGAAGCGCTGCGGCGGCAGTGGCACTGGATCGGCGGCCAGCTTTGCCCGCAACTGCGTGGCGAACGCGTGCATCTGCGCCACTTCGGCGTCGATCAACCGTTCGCCGAACGCTCCGCCGGGCAATTCGTTGCCGGCCCGGGCTAGCGATCGCGCCTGTCGCTGATCGGCGCCAGCGAGCAAGGCCGGCAGCAGACGCTCGCACAAAGCGCGCCGCCCGGGATAATCGACCAGAAAGGGTTCGTCGTCCTGTAGTGGCTCCTCGGTGGCGTGCAACGCGATGTTCAAGCGCTGGCGGAGCAGGAAGCGGCAGGGGTTGCGGAAAAAACGCTGCAGAAGGTCGAGGTCCACCTGCCGCCAGTCCTCGGTCGGCGGTGTCAGCGGCGCCGAAAAGAAGGGCAGGGTGGCTGCGCTGGTGCTCCGTTCCGGCTGTTCCGAGTCCGCATCATCACTCTCGTCTTCGTCAAAAACCGGGATTGCCGGTCGCGTCACCGCTGCCGCCTGCTGCGTCAGCCGCCGTTGCAGAGACTGTGCGTACTCACCATTGAAACTGCCGCACCGTGGCTCGCCTCCATCAATAAAGCAATCGAGCGAAAAAGGCTGCAGCGGATGATCGACGACCAGGCGGCGACGGGCGGCGGCGACACTATCCGGGTCGTCCGGGTCGGTGGCACAAGCCGTGGCGGCGTAATCGAGCAATTCGGCCAACAACACCGACGGCGACAACGCACTGTTATCGCGCGGCGAACGTCCGCTGTAGCTCAGATACAAGCGCTCTCGAGCCGACAGCAACAGATCGAGGAACAAGTTGCGTTCGTCGATGCGCCGTTGCCGGTCGCCGCGCCGGGGTTGCAGGCTGAGCAGATCGAATTCGGCAGGGCGATGTACGGTTGGAAAGATTCCGTCGTTCAGACCAAGAATGCATACCATCCGGTAGGGCAGGGTGCGCAGACTGCCGAGCGCGGCGAAAGTCAGCACCCCGCTGGGCATCCCGCCGCGGGCCGGATCGTCGAGCAAGGTTTTCAACGCCCGATGCACCACCGCCAACGGCAGTTTCGAGCGGGCGCCGCCGCGCAGCAGATTGAAATGCAATTCGCCGATCGCCGCCTGCACCAACCGCAGATCGTCGCTGGAACTCGTTTCGCAGACGGTGAACCGGGACAGCGCCTCGTTCAACGAATGCTGCCAATCGGCCGGTGCCAGCGAGCCGGACCACTCGGCGCGCACCGCTTCGAGCGCGCTGACGAATTGCCAGCAGCGGCCCAGGGCCAGCGCCTGCTGCCCCTCCGGCTGTCCGGCGGCGACGCGTCCGGCGATCACCGTCTGCCGCGCCACCGGCTCGTCGCCGACGGCGTAAGCCAGAAACAGGCGGTGCAGACCGTCGGCGAAGCTGTGACGATCGTTGGCCGGCAAAGCCAGACGCCGCCGGCTGTCGGCGTCGATTCCCCAGCGGATTCCGGACTGACGGATCCAGTCGTGCAGCACGGCCAGTTCGGCGGCGCCGAGCGAAAAGCGCGCGGCGACCGGCGCCTGCATCAGCAGACCGAAAACCGCGCTGGCACTGAACCGGCTCTCGCACAAGGTCATCAAGCTGTCCAGCGCGCGGGCGATCGGATTGATCCGCGTCTGCGGCAAACCGGTGAGCGTGTAAGGGATCCGCCGCGCCGGCGGAGCGGTGCCGAATACCGCATCGATCAACGGTGCAGCGGCGACCAGATCGGGTAGCAGAACGACGATTTCCGCCGGGGTTACCGCAGTCTCGGCGAAACAGGCCAACAACTGGTCCTGCAACACCTCCAGTTCGCGGGTCAGTGAATGGCAGACATGGACTTCCACGCTGCGATCCGCTGCTTCCAGCCGCACGCTGCCCGGCGCCAAGTCCTCGAGATCGAGAATCGCCTGCTGGATTTGTGTCAGCAGCGAACCGTCGCCGGTGAGGGTTTCGTCACACGAAGCGGCAGAGAATTCGCTATCCTGCTCAATGACTTGTCCCTCGTCAGCGAATAAAAGGTCGATGTGCGCCTGCGTCTGCTTGCCCCAACTGGCCAGCAGACGGTTGCCCACTTCGTGAAAAGCGTCACGCCGTTTGGCGGCCAGATAACGCAGACGCTTGGCGTCGACGATCTCGAACCAATACTCGCGACAAGGATTGAGCACATACATCCGGATGTCGATCCACCCGGCCAGTCGCCGGAGAATTTCCAGGTACAGCGGCGGCAGTGTCGGCAAGCAAAACACATGCACCGTCGTCGGCAAACCGAGCCGCTGCGGCGCATCGGTACCGAACTGCGCCACTGTCTCGAAAAAAATCGTCGCCGGATGTTGCCGATGGATGCCGAGCTCGGCACTGAGCCGGCGCCACAACGCCGCCTGCCACGCCTCGTCGGCGGCCTGCGTCGCATCGAGAGCATCGATTCCGGCATCCCGCCCATCGAGCCATGACGTCAGCCAGTTCGGCCGGTAGGTGATGTAATGCTCGATCAATTGCGCGCTCTGCTCGGCCAGTTCCAAGCGCATCACCGGATCAGCCGCCTGCAGATAACGCGCCAGCCGCGGCTGATCGGCAACGAAGGCCTGCTCACCAAAAATCTCGAAAATCCGCCAACTGAGCAAAGCCGGTGAAAACGGCGAAGTCTGCTCGATACTCACCAGACGTCCGATCAGCGACCACAACCACTGCGCTAGAAAGGAAAAATCGATATTGGCGCAGATGCCCTGCCGGTCTGCGCAGCGCAGTTCCAAATGCCGGCGGACCGCCGAACTGGCGACGATCACCTGCTGGGCGACCAAAGGCGGACACTCCTCACCGGCCAGACGGTCGAGCAAAGTCTCGCGCAAATACTCGAAGTGATTGGAAAAGGTGAGCCAGAGCATCAGCAGGGGTCAAACCACCGGGTAGTACGCAGATTCGCTCACCATCGCGCAAATCTTTCAACAACTGTCCGGTGGTGTTGAGCGAAAAGAGAATCCAAGGAAGGGCGTTTCGGTGATCATAGTGAGAAAACTCCTTTCCCGCTATTCTTCGCTGGTGAGGCTGCCAAGTGCGAGCGGACTCGGCGTCGGCAGGTGGGGAATACGACGAGAGGCCGTAGGTAACGTCATCGCTGACGGTCGAGAGTTATTTTGGCCAGCCGTGCGTAGACCAGAATGTTGGTGCGGTTCCGTCCCGGCGCATTTACTGGAAAAGCGGCGCTCTGAACGTTTGGACAGTCCCCGAGCGGGATGAGCCGAGAAACAGATGTGGAGGTGTTGATGCATTATATTGGCATGATCATTGGTGTTGGTCTGCGACAGTTCGAACAGGGTCAGGGTTTACGCTGCGGCTTCATGTAACTGATTAATAGGTTGATAATTTGAGAGCTTTTTATTTTTTCATCATTCTATCGGCATGCCTGTCAACTGTTGGTTGTCGTGACAATTGCATCGAGAGAAATAAGGATGGTACTTGCAAAGTCACGTGTAACATTTGGCAGGGAAATACATGCGTGCACTCCTGCACACAAGGAATTCCTTGTGATTAACAGGCTGTTGAAAAAGCCCCGTTGAACCTCCCCAAGCCATTTTCGAACGGTCGATTTTTGGCGTTCCCGTCAACCGGATTCGGTTCAGCCTGGGCTGGGGCACAGGCGCCCCGAATGAAGCGCGGGAACAGGGTTCGCGGCAACATCCTCTTCGGCAACCGCTGTGCGGGCACCAACGGCCGGCCCGCACAGGTAGAGATACCGTCTGGAATGCGTTTCCATCGTTGCCAATAACGTGTCGACAAAGACGCGCCGTTTGCGCAGGGGGGCTTCGGAATGCGTTGTCCCTGGCTCCGGTCGGAGAACATCACGCCTGGGTTGCTCGAACTCTAACGGATCAATCTTGACGTGCAGTTTCATCAGCTCTGGAGCTCTGCTCGGGACGGCTGGTGTTACCAAAAACCTGAACCGCGCGCTCCGTCATTTGTCGTTTTTCGTATGTGATCTGGTTCGAGTGAATGTCATATTCCTGTGCCAGTTCCACAGGCGGTCTTGTTGCTCTTCATGTCCGGATTTCGGGGCACGCTTTGTGGTGAGTGCGGAGAGAGTCAGCGGTTGCCATGGTTCGTCAATCTGGTTTATATTAGGTTTTTATGATAAAAGGAACTATCCAAAATGAGTAAATCGTTCACTACCATCACCACCGATGTCAGCAAGGCGCTCGGCTCCTTGCGCAATGACATGCCGGAGACGATGCAGGCTTTCAATACCATGGGTAAGACGGCGCTGTCTGCTGGGGTCTTGTCGGCATTGGACAAGGAATTGATCGCCTTGGCCATCGGTGTGGCCAGCCGGTGCGATGCCTGCGTGGGTTTTCACGTCAAGGCGTTGATCCGTTTAGGGGTGACCCGCGAACAATTGGTCGAGACCTTGGCGGTCTGCACCTATATGGGGGGTGGTCCGTCGCTGATGTATGCCGCCGAAGCGATACGGGCGTACGAGGAATTCACCGCTGGAAAAACCAGCGCCTGATGTCCTCGATTCCGCGGTGTTTCCAGCCGAAGAATCGGGACGTCGGCGAAGTGATCAAGTAACTGGCAGAGATCTGCGCCTCGACAGCCGCCTGAAGCGGTGGCAATAACGTTACCCAGGTTGAGGAGCAGCGAGTAAAGCGTAATCGGCGCCGCGCCGGCGCCGATGGCTTGATCCACAGGTTTATTTCGATTTTCAGATTTCGGCGAGCAGTTTTTGTAATTCGCCGTCAGCGTACATTTCGCGCATGATGTCGCAGCCGCCAATGAATTCGCCGCGCACGTAAAGCTGCGGAATCGTCGGCCAGTTGGCATAGGTTTTGATTCCGTCACGAATTTCAGGATTCTCGAGCACATTGACGCTCAGGAAGTCGGTGACCCCGCACGCTTTGAGAATCTGCACCGCTGTCGCTGAAAAGCCGCATTGCGGGAATTGGGGGGTTCCTTTCATGTACAGCGTCACCGGGTGGTTGGTTACCTGATCTTTGATTAGTTGTTGCACATCCATGGTCGGACCTCGTAAAGCCGGATTGAAGCGGGTTAACTGACGGGATAACTGATTTCTGGTGGACCAGAAGAGTGAATTTTACATCCGATAAAAACAGTCAACCAATAATGCGTCTACCGGCTAATCTGTGCGTCTATTTGCGCGGCGTCCGCCGCTGACGCGTTCGGTGCCGTTGAGATCCAACCAAGTCTCGACCGCTTCGAAGCCATTTTCGTTCAATAGGTTGCGCATGGCTTGCGCTTGGTTGTAACCGTGTTCCAGGAGCAGTTGGCCACCCGGCACGAGGTGTGCTGGCGCATCCTCGACGATTTTCCGCAAGCAGGCCAAGCCGTCAGTGTTGGTGACACTGCCGGTCAGGGCCAGCGAGGGTTCGTACGGCAAACCGTTATTTTGCAGGTGCGGGTCGGCATCGGCGACATAGGGGGGGTTGGCGACGATGAGTTCGAAACGACGATCTTTCACCGGGGCGTACCAGTCGCCGAGCAGAAACTCGACTTCGACGTCATGACGCGCCGCGTTGTGGCGGGCGATATCGAACGCTGCCGCCGACAGATCGACCGCCACCACGTGGGCGTAAGGCCGGTGTCTGGCGAGGGTGATGGCGACGATTCCGGAGCCGGTGCCGAGGTCGAGAACGCGTGGAGCCTTCATGTCAGCCAGTCGCTGCAGTGCCAGTTCGACCAGACGTTCAGTCTCCGGGCGCGGGATCAGTACCGCTGGCGTGACTTGGAATTCGAGACCGTAAAATCCCGCCGTGCCGAGCAGGTAGGCCAGCGGTTCGCCGCTGGCGCGTCGTTCGACCAGTTCGGTGAGCTGCGAGACTTGCTGTGGGACCAGCGTCCGCTCTGGGGCGGCAATGAGCTGCGCGTGGCTGCTGCCGGCGACGTGTTGCAGCAACAGCCGCGCATCGAGCGCGTCGATCCGTTGGCGAGCGGTGCGCCAGATCTCGGCAACGGTCATCGCCGGTGTTTCGGGAGTGTTTCGAGGGACGGCGACCGAACCCGACGGGACAGCGCTCATCCGTTGCTTTCCGCCAGTGCTGCCAACAGGTCGGATTGATGTTCGGCACTCAGCGCGCCGATCAGTTCATCGAGATCGCCGTCGATGATGGTGTCGATTTTGTACAAGGTCAGGTTGATGCGGTGGTCGGTAACGCGTCCCTGCGGAAAATTGTAGGTTCGGATACGCTCCGAACGGTCACCGCTGCCGATCAGGTTGCGGCGCTCGGAGGCAATGCTGGCGTGTTGTTCGCTCTGCTGACGGTCGCGAATTCGTGCGACCAGGACCGACAGCGCTTGCGCCTTGTTCTTGTGTTGCGAGCGGTCATCCTGGCATTCGACGACGATGCCGGTCGGCAGATGTGTGATGCGCACAGCGGAATCGGTCTTGTTGATGTGCTGACCGCCGGCGCCAGAGGCCCGGTAGGTGTCGATGCGGATCTCGGCGGGGTTGATCAATACCTCCGCCAGCGCGTCGGCTTCCGGCATCACCGCCACCGTGCAGGCCGAGGTGTGGATGCGTCCCTGTGTTTCGGTGTCCGGGACGCGTTGCACCCGATGGCCGCCGGATTCGAACTTGAGACGGGCATAAACCCCGCCACCGCTGATCCGGGCAATGATTTCCCGATACCCGCCGAGGTCGGAAACCGTCGCCGAGACCACTTCCAGACGCCAGCGTTGCTGTTCGGCGTAACGGCTGTACATCCGGAACAGATTGCCGGCAAAGAGGGCGGATTCTTCGCCGCCGGTGCCGGCACGGATTTCCAGAAACACGTTGCGGTCGTCGTCGGCATCTTTCGGCAGCAGCAATTTGTTGAGTTCGTTTTCGATCTGCGGCAGGCGTTCCTTGATGGTCGTGATTTCCGCTTCGGCCAGATCGCGCATCTCGGGATCGTCGAGCATTTCTCGCGCCGAGGTCAGTTCGGCTTCGCTTTGCCGCCAGGTTTGGTAAAGGGCAACCAGCGGACTCAGTTCGGCGTGCTCGCAGGAAAGTTTGCGGAATTCGTTCTGGTCGGCGATGACTTCAGCACTGGAAAGCATGCGATCGAGTTCGGCAAGACGACCGGTGAGGTGTTCGAGTTTGTCGCAGATGCTCTGATTCATGGCACGAAAGGACTCAAAATGGATTTTGCGGGCACCTCGGAGCGTCGAGGATGCCGGGTGGACGCCGCTTTCAGTTGCTCAGACGGGTATCGGGGTGCAGATGAAACAACCGCTCGACCAACGCCGGCAGGATTTCGCGATCGCTACCCGGCTGGTTGAGCGCCTGGGTCGGCGCGTGCAGGAATTTGTTGGTCAGGCGGTGCGAGAGTTCGTCGATCACTTGCGCGGGATCATCGCCTTTCGCCAAGCGCTTCATGGCATGTTCCATTTCGTGTCGACGGATTCGTTCTGCCGCATCGCGCAACGAGCGGATCACCGGCACGGTGCCACGGCTGGATAACCAACTCAGAAACGCTGCCACGCGCTCGTCGATGATCGCTTCGGCGTCGAGTACGGCGGCCTGCCGTGATTCCAGTCCGGCTTTGACGATTTGGCCGAGATCGTCGACGGTGTATAGGAAAACGTCGTCCATTTTTCCGACTTCAAGCTCGATATCGCGTGGCACCGCCAGATCGACCATGAACATCGGCCGATGCCGTCGCGCTTTGATGGCCCGTTCGACCGTTCCCAGGCCAAGAATTGGCAATGGGCTGGCTGTGCACGAGACGACGATGTCGAATTGCGCCAGTCGTTCGCCGATTTCTTCGAGCCGGATGGCGGCTGCGCCGATCTGCTGTGCCAACGCTTGCCCGCGCTCGACCGTCCGGTTGGCGATGACCATTTGCCGCGGCTGTTGGGCGGCAAAGTGACGAGCGCACAGTTCGACCATTTCTCCGGCACCGATGAAGAGAATTTTCTGATCGGCGAGACGTTCGAAGATTCTTTCAGCCAGACGCACGGCAGCCGAGGCCATCGAAACGCTGTGGTTGCCGATGGCGGTCAAGGTTCGCACGTCCTTGGCGACTGCGAACGAGAACTGGAAAAGTTTGTGCAGGGTGGCGCCGAGCGTTCCGGCTTCTTCGGCGAAACGCGCGGCTTCTTTCATTTGCCCAAGGATTTGTGGTTCGCCGAGGACCATCGAGTCTAGTCCGCTGGCTACCCGGAACGCGTGCCGGACGGCGTCGTGTTCCGGGTAGGTATACAAATAGGGATCGAGTTCATGGCGGGACAGATGACGATAATCGGCCAGCCATTGCATTGCCGAGTCGGGCTGTTCGGTGATTACGTAAACTTCGGTGCGATTGCAAGTGGACAAAATCGCTGCTTCATGAATCGGCTGACGGCGAGTGAGGTCGGTCAACGCGGTGGCAATTTTTTCGGGCTGGAAAGCCAGAAGTTCGCGGACGGCGAGCGGCGCTGTCAGGTGATTGAAGCCAAGGGTATACAGCGCCATTATGCGACGAACGAAAAGGAGTGAGTGACAAAAGCCGATGATGAAAGCCGGTTGCGGATTATAACACTCGACCGGACTGCTTCACTGAAGGAAAATCAATAGCTTATGGCAACTCAATCAATTTTTGCGCGCGGTTTGCCGACGAAATAGCCCTGCGCGTAGTCGATGCCGAAGTCACGGACCATCTGCAAGGCCAATTCATCTTCAACAAATTCAGCGATGGTTTGCTTGCCGAAGCCACGTGCCACTTCCGCCAGAGCACGGACGAAAACCTGATCGTCAGGATTTTCAGCCAAGGTGCGGACGAACGAGCCGTCGATCTTGACGTAGTCGACCGGCAACTGTTTGACATAACTGAACGACGAGAATCCGACTCCGAAATCGTCGAGTGCGAAGGCGCAACCAAGTTCGCGAACGGCATTCATGAAAGTTCGTGCCGCCGAGAAATCGGACACCGCCGCGGTCTCGGTAATTTCGAAAATCACCGCGCCGGGCATCAGCGGATGACGGGCGAGTTCATCATGAATGAACGCCAGGAGTCGGGGATCGTTGATACTTACGCCAGAAAGGTTGATCGAAAATTTGTAATCATTCTTGCCGGCCGCGAACAACGATTCCAGTTTGCTGAACACCTGGCGGATCACGTTGCGATCGATTTCGCGGATCAGCCCGCTGTCTTCGGCGATTTCCATGAACATGCCAGGGAGAATCACCGGTCCGCCGAGCGTGCGCATGCGCACCAGTGCTTCATAGTGACTGACCTGTTGTGTGCGGAGGTCGAGAATCGGCTGGTAGTAAACGACCAGTCCGTTATCGGCCAGGGCGTCGTTGATCATTTCTTCCCAATACAGGCGGGATTGCATTTTTTCCTGGACGCCTTCGCCATCCGAATAGATATGCCAACCGGCTCCGCCGACGGATTTGGCCTGATACATGGCGATGTCGGCATTGGCCAATAGCGCCTTGACTTCCATACGGGTTTCTGAGAATACGACGATGCCGATGCTTGCCGAGACTCGGTGATTGGTGCCGAAACCTGGGAATTTGATTTCGGCCAGACGACGGTTGATGTCTTCTGCCACCTCGATAGCCCGCTCCCGATGACAATCGCGCAAAAAGACGCCGAGTTCATCGCCGCCGAGACGTCCTAAAAAATCGTTGCTTTCGACGGCCCGACCGACTTCGTCGGCGACGATTCGCAACAACGCATCACCGGCCTGATGGCCGCTGAGGTCGTTGACATATTTGAAACCGTCGAGATCCAGATAGAGCAATGCGCCATCCGGTCTGATATAACGACTGTTGGCCAATACGTGCTGCAATTCGTTTTGAAAGTGCTGACGATTGATCAGTCCGGTCAAAGGATCGTGCTCAGCAAGGTAGTTGACGTGCGACTCGGCCCGTTTGCGTTCGGTGTGATCAATCCCCACAGAGAGAATCACCAGGTTTTCGGCCGCACGGCCCGACAGACGTGAGTGATTCCAGGTGATTTCGTAAGACTGGCCGCTGGCGCCAATCAACATCGATTCGACCTGGATATGCGGATTGCCCCCTCCGGCCAGCCCACGCAATGCTTGTTGCATGTTGATGTGCGAAGACGTTCCTGGATCGATGACTTCGAAAAACCGCTTGCCAAGCAATTCGTCGGCGCCCCATCCGAGGAACATCTGTCCATAACGGTTGAGACTGAGAATGCGTCCGTCGACGTTTTGGGTGAGGATGATCACTTGGGCGGTGTCGAGCAGATTTTGGCGAAAATCGCGTTCAACCGAAATGCGTTTAAGCATCGTTTCCATCTGTGATGCCTGTGCGGCGATGTCCTTTTCCAGCGTTTCGAGCCGATGGGAAAGCGCGATCGCCACCTCATCGAGAATGTCGATTTCATCGGTCAGCATGCGTTGCTTGCGCGGCACGATCTGCTGGCGGGCTTCGGCAAATGCGCCGCGTCCGAGCAGGGGGATGGCCTGTCCGGCCTTGGCCATCCGTTGCAAGGGGCCGTGAACGAGATATCCTAATAAACCGAGCGACAACAACGAGGTGAGCATTTCGCCGAACAGACGGCGCCAGACGGCTGCGCGAATGTCGGCCAGGGCCTGCGTCAAATCGTCGACGATTACCAGCAGCGCGGGCGTGGACTGATCCTCGGTGTCGTTCAGTGTCAGAAACGTCAGTTCGTAATTTTTGCCTTGATGACTCAAAGCATGCCAAGCGCGACCGTTGATCAAAGGCGGAATCGCGGTCAGCTTTTGCAATAGCGGTAAATTGTTCTCGGCATTGCTGATGCCGAGGACTTGGAACCCGATGCCGGAGAGCATGTTTTCGCCGTTAGCCGCGGTGGCAGCCAGAACACCCAGATCGGCCCCGGAAATGCGGTTGAATGAAACGACCAATTCAGCCAGGGAACTGCTCAGGACGACCGCACCGCTTGCTTCGCCAGCCACCAGCATCGGTGCTGCGGCAAATTGACTACATATCTTCTGACAATCGGTCCAATAAATTGCCCGTTCATGAGCGATCACATTGCGGACATAGGCTTCCTGATCGCGAAGCACGCTGGCGCTGGTGCTCCATGTGCCTATGGGTGGGCCTTCCTTTGGATAGATTTGCAGTGAATCAATACCCAGGTCGAGTTGCAATGCCGACCAGTAGCTTTCGAACAATTTATTGAGTAATTCCCGGCCCGACGGGCTCTGGAGTAACTCGGTATCCAAAGAATTCAAGGCGGCGAGCATGCTCGCCAAAGCCTGCAGATGGCGCCCGAAGTCGGTGCGCAGGGACTGTGCTTCATTGATCAGTCGCTCTCGCGTGGCTGCGCGCTGGGAATCGAAACGGGCTCGCAAGTCGTTGAAATGCTGCCATGACAAAGCGCCATTCACCGACAGCATGATCACCCCGAGAGTGAGCAACACTTTCCACTTCAGACTCAGAAAACGCGTGACGCCTTTAGCCGGCGGCAGACCGTTCTTATCCCGCATGGTCGAGGAGGGCGCCGAGAAATCTAGAAAATCTAGAATCTGAAAGAGGCCAGCAACAGATAAATATTCCAGCGCTGTTGCAAGGCTGCAGGCTTGGGATTGTCCTGAGCTGCCAGAAACCCCGTGCCATCGATGTGATGGACTTCCGCGCGCAGCATGAACGACGGTGTGACATCGTAGCGCACGCCGGCGGTCCAATCCCGGGCATAACGTGTGAAGCTGGGATGACCGGTACTGGCCGCGAAGTCATGGCCGTGACGGTCATTTCTGTTGGCGTAATAGGCGTCATAACGGAGCAGGGCTTCCCAATGTGGCGCGAATCGGTAAGTGCCTTGAATATAGTAACTTTCACCTGTCGCTCGACCATTGTAGAACGCCGGGCCGAAATTGGTACTCGAAGTTTTCCGTAATGCGTATTCGCTGGTCAGGCTCCAGTCCTCGGCGTTGTATTGAGCAGAAAATACCAGAGGGGTCAGTTCGAAGGTGCCGGCCTGCAATGGGTCGCCCGGGCCTGGTCGATAATGCAACCTGAGTTGGGTGGCGGTGAGTGCCAGACGATATCTGCCGCCGGTCGCTTCATAAAGCAACTGAAAGTCCGGTGCCAGATGGGATTTCAATTTTCCGGTGGGGGCCATGCCGACCAAGGCGACTTTGGCGGCTTCGGTGTCGGCTTGTGGCAAGCCCAGCGCGAAACTCGCCGAAAGCAGACCGTCGTCGCCGTATCGTTCGAGGTAAATTTCACCGCCATCTGCGGAAACCGTCAAATTGCGTGTTCTTTCAAAGTAAATCGATTGCGGAAGGATGATGCCTGGGCGGGTGAACGGAACGTCACGCGTGGTGTTGTAAAGTCCGTAAGCCGCTTTGACTCGTCCCAGACGAATGCCAGCACGACCACTTTCGCTCGAGTGCGTGGTCCAGTCGGCCAACCCGTAATCCAATCGTAGATGGCCGTGATCAGTCCCTCCAGCCCGGTGCGACAGCATTCCCGCTGAGAGTTGCAGCTCGGATGTCAGTCGCCAGGAGGAATTGATGCCGAATTCCCGAAAATCCGTACCCAGCCGATCGTCGGTCTTGCCCAAAAAATTGTTGTCTGACGTGCTGACCAGGCTTTGCATCAAGAAACCGTGCAACTGGACGTCGCCGTCCAACAAGTCGATGGCTTGCGCGAGACGCGGTGAGACCAATGACAGAATCAATGGAAACGCCGCGAGTATCCGTCTAGCGAATTTTGAGAACCCGTACATTTTGATTGATCTCGTTGCTTCTCACGTAGCCAATGGCTCCGGGGGTGGCGGCGACACGGGCGAGAATTTCCTGCGTCGAGCCCAGTTGCTCGGGATATTGACCTTGACCGGAAAAAACCTGTCGGTCCCAGGCCATCCGCAGTTGATGTGGGAAAACTTGCAATATCGACTTGCTGAACGTGGCATGTTCGGGAGCGTCGTCGCGGAGTACGAAAACTTTTACCGCAGTTTCTCCCGGCCATTTTTGCAACAGCATGCCGAATATGGCGCGCAAGGACTCGCGCGGGATCGACTCCTTGCCGGTCGTCGGATGGACGATGACCACGATTCCCGATTCGTCGATCTGAGCCAATGCGACGTTGACCAGGATGAGTGCCGCCAAAGCACTCAGCAGCGTGAGCCTGAGTCCGGAAATAACGTATTTAATGGATATAGCTGTGCCCATCGGCTCGCATCGTACCAGACAACAAGCTGTTATTTGGCGGTTTGTTTTATCGCGATAGCAAATTTCCGGGGAGAAATTTTTTCCGGTTGCTCATGATTTGTCAAATCCCCGATCCCTCTTCTTCCAGTGCGACGAGTGGAGATGAGAACACGTGCAGTTTGCGAGTCTTGATCCATACTTGTTGCCCCCTGGCGAGCGACAGGATGCCGGCTCGCTCCCGCGACAATTCGACCTCGATCAGCTCGCCGTCATACAACAGTTCGACGCGTACCCGCGGGCCGATCACCTGTACTTCTTGAATCATTGCTTCCAGACCGCCTGCCACCGCCCGAGGTTCAATTTCAATATCGTGCGGCCTGACGAATGCAACAGCTTCGTGACTATCGATCGTTGGCGAATCGCGATCGACTTCCGCCCAGGCGCCGTGCAAACGGCTGTGAAAAACATTGACGTTACCTAGAAAACGATAGACGAACGGCGAAGCTGGGTTGGAATAAACGTCGTCCGGCGAGCCAATCTGCTCAATCCTGCCCTGATTCATCACCACCACCCGGTCGGCGACCTCCAATGCCTCTTCCTGGTCGTGGGTGACGAAAACGCTGGAAATGTGCATCTCGTCGTGCAGGCGACGCAACCAGCGTCGCAATTCCTTGCGTACTTTGGTGTCCAATGCGCCAAAAGGTTCATCGAGCAGCAGAACCCGGGGCTCGACAGCCAGCGCGCGGGCCAGCGCAATACGTTGTCGCTGGCCGCCGGACAACTGTGACGGATAACGGTCGGCCAGCCAGTCGAGTTGGACCAGACTCAGCAATTCATTGACCCGGCGACGAATTTCGGGTTCGGCCGGGCGCGTCTTCCGGGGTTTGACGCGTAAACCAAAGGCGACATTTTCGAATACCGTCATGTGCCGAAACAGCGCATAGTGCTGGAAGACGAAGCCGACGTTGCGTTCCCGTGCCGGCAGGTGGGTGGCTTCTTCACCGGAAAACCAAACCTCTCCGCGGTCGGCCGATTCCATGCCGGCGATGATGCGTAATAACGTCGTCTTGCCGCAGCCGGAGGGGCCGAGCAAGGCAACCAATTCGCCGGTGGGAATAAGCAGATCGATATCTTCCAATGCGACATAGTTGCCGAAGCGTTTGCCGATGTGGCGAATTTCAATACTCATGGCCGAAGTTTCCGATGAAGCTGCCGGATTCAGGCGCTGTCCAGACGGGCGACAAGCGATGACCGCTTGATTTCGGTGGCGCGGTCAACTCTTCTCCGGCGGCAGATCTCTGGCGGTCAGCATTTGAGTTTCGTGGCGCATCCGCCACTCGACGATCGTTTTGGCGGCCAGGGTGACCAATGCCAGCAGCGCCAGCACCGAGGCCGCAGCAAACGCGCCGACCGCGTTGTATTCGTTGTAGAGGATTTCGACGTGCAAGGGCAGGGTGTTGGTTTCGCCGCGGATATGCCCGGACACTACCGAAACCGCACCGAATTCGCCCATTGCACGGGCATTGGCCAGGATCACTCCATACAGCAATCCCCACTTGATGTTTGGCAGCGTGACCCGGAAGAACATCTGCCAAGCGCTTGCTCCCAGCGAGAGTGCCGCTTCTTCTTCGTCTTTTCCTTGCACCTGCATCAGCGGAATCAACTCCCGGGCGATGAATGGACAGGTGATGAACAAGGTGACCAGAATCATCGCCGGCAAGGCGAAAACCACCTTGATTTCATGTGCCGTCAGCCACGGTCCGAATAGACCTTGGGCGCCGAAAAGGAGCAGGAAAACCAGACCGACGACCACCGGGGAAACGGCGAAGGGCAGGTCGATCAGGGTGATCAACAGGCTCTTGCCCCGGAAATCGAATTTGGTGATTGCCCAGGCGGCTGCAATACCGAAAACGACGTTGAACGGCAGCACCGTCAAGGCGATGAGTACCGTCAAACCGATTGCCGAACGCGTCTCGCTATCACCGAGTGCGTCGCGATATGCCGGCCAACCGGCGGCGAAAGCTTCGACGAACACCGCCAATAGCGGCAGGGCGAGGAAAAAGAACAGGAAACCCAGCGCGATGAACATCAACAGCCCGCGCAACCACAACGGTTCGCCAATAGCGTGGCGGGTTGCGCGCCCGCTCATCGCGCCGATCCCGCCGATCGGGGACGGTGACGATTGGCTGCCCACCATTGCAAGGCGTTGACCGTCAGCAGCATGATGAAGGAGATCGACAGCATTACCATCGCCAGAGCGGTGGCGCCGACGACATCATATTGTTCGAGCTTGGAAATGATCAACAGCGGCGTGATTTCGGAGATCAACGGCAGGTTGCCGGCGATGAAGATCACCGAGCCGTATTCGCCGATGGCTCGTGAAAACGCCAGAGTAAAGCCGGTCAGCAACGCCGGCACGATGCCGGGCAACAACACCCGGAGAAAGGTCTGCCCTCGTGAGGCTCCCAATGAGGCTGCGGCCTCCTCGACTTCGGGTTCGATATCCTCGATCACCGGCTGCAACGTTCTGACGACGAATGGCAAACCGATGAACGTCAGTGCGACGACGATGCCCAGCGGCGTGAAAGCGATTTTCAAGCCCAATGGTTCGAGATGCCGGCCGATCCAGCCGTTGCCGGCATAGAGCGTGGCCAGGGTAATGCCGGCTACGGCAGTGGGCAAAGCGAATGGCAGGTCCACCAGCGCATCGATCGCCCGCTTGCCGGGAAAGGGATAACGGACCAACACCCAGGCGACGATCAGGCCAAAAACGGCGTTGATCGTCGCTGCCAGGAAAGCCGCGCCAAAGGTCACCCGATACGAAGCCAATGCCCGTTCACTGCTGACCACTTCCCATAATTCCGTGAAACTCAGTTGGCTGGCTTTGACCGCCAGTCCAGACAAAGGCAGCAGGATCAGCAACGACAGGTAAACCAGCGTGCAGCCCAGCGTCAAGCCGAAACCGGGCAGCAGCCGCTGATGGCGGGAGAGAAGGGCAGACATGGACGTCAGCCAATGAATCGAACGTGGCGCGGATGGTGTGAAGCGACCGTTCAGGAGGTCATTTCAACTGATAGATCTGATCGAAAGTGCCACCATCCTTGAAATGCGTGGGAAATGCCTTGCTCCAGCCGCCGAAAACCTCATCCACGGTGAAAGTGCGGATCGGCGGAAACTGCGCCGCATATTTCTTCAGCAACGCCGCGTCCCTGGGACGCAAATAATTCTGTGCCGCGTTCTCCTGACCAGCTGGTGACCACAGATAGTCAAGGTAGGCCTGCGCCAGCTTGCGAGAGCCTTTCTTGTCCACCGTCTTTTCGACCATTGCCACCGGAAACTCGGTGAGAATCGACAGCGAGGGGTATACGATTTCGAATTCACCCTTGCCGAATTCCCGAGCGATCAATTCCGCTTCACTCTCAAAGGACAGCAGCACATCGCCGATTCGTCGCTGCATGAACGTGGTCGTCGCGTCACGGCCGCCGGCGGCGAACAGCGGCGCATTCTTCAACAGCCGGCCGACGAATTCCTGCGCGCTCCGTTCATTGCCACCGGGTTGTTTGAGCGCGTATCCCCAGGCGGCCAGATAGCTGTAGCGACCGTTGCCAGTATTTTTCGGATGCGGCAGGATCACCTGCACTCCCGGTTTGATCAAATCGTTCCAGTCCTTCAAGCCTTTCGGATTGCCTTTGCGGACGATCAGCACCATCGTCGACGTGTAAGGGGAAGCGTTGTTGGGGAATTTCCGCGCATAATCCCGGGCGACCAACCCTTTTTCGGCGAGAAAATCGACATCCGACGCTTGATTCATGGTCACCACGTCGGCCTCCAAACCATCCGCCACCGCGCGCACCTGTTTGCTCGAACCAGCGTGCGACTGCTTGATATCGACGCTCTTGCCTGTCGTCGCCTGCCAGTGCTTCTGAAACAAGGGGTTGTAATCCTTGTAAAAGTCACGAGCGACGTCGTATGAAACATTGAGCAGCGCATTGCTCTCGGCACGGGCTCCATCGGTCGACAACGTGACAGTCAATCCTGCTGCCAAGAGTATGACGAATGAAATAAATTTCTTGATCATCGGGAAAACTCTGCAAGCGTGAAGCGGCAAACTATAGCCGAGGTAATTAGATCTACAAAGTATATTTTTTTTATTTATTTATAACCAACGTGCGCTTTAATGCACGGCCTGCCCAAGTCGGCAGGGCGAACGTTGGGCAAGCTTTTGGCCGGATTTTATTGATCGACGGGTTTGGGATGCAGTTGCCGTTGTGCGGCGGAGTAATCGCCGACGGCGAGCAGTGGCCAACTCAGCAGACAGCGGTCGATGGCCCGTTCCAGTTGTTCGAGTTCTTCGCGGCGCGGTGCTTTGAGGACGTAGTTGGCGACTTCGTGCCGTTCCCCGGGATGACCGATTCCCAGGCGCAATCGCCAGAAGGCCGAGGTGGCCAAACGCGCCTGAATGTCTTTGAGACCGTTGTGTCCACCGGTGCCGCCGCCCTCTTTGAGGCGGATGGTGCCCGGAGGCAAATCGAGGTCGTCGTGAACGACCAGAATTTCATCGACGGCGATTTTATAGAACCGGGCCAAGCTGGCAACCGCCTGCCCGGAAAGGTTCATGTAAGTGGTCGGTTGCAGCAGCCAGAGCTCACCTTGCCGGGCGATGCGTCCGTAAAACTTGCCTTGGGGTACCAGCGGCACGCGCAGATGACGAGCCAATTGGTCGACCAGCCAGAAGCCGACATTGTGCCGATTGTCGGCGTGTTCCTGGCCAGGGTTGCCGAGGCCGACGATCAGGCGGGGAGGGGGCATGAGGCGTGCAGAGGACTGGCGTGCAGAGGGCTGAAATCATCAGGCCGCCGGCCGGGTGTAGTCGGTCGGCGGCCTGATCAATGGCGTTTAATGTCAGGCGGCGGGTGCGGCGCCTTCCTCGCCGTCTTCTTCGGCGTCTTCGCTGCGCTTGGCCAGGATCGAAACCACGACTTGATCTTCGCCGTGCACCACCGGCGTTACCCCGGCTGGGAAGACCAGTTCGGAGACGTGAATCGAATGTCCGGCTTCAAGATTCTGCAGGTCGACTTCGATGAACGGCGGCAAATCCTGCGGCAGACAGCTGATTTCGATGTCGTTGAGGATATGCGCGACTTGTCCACCACCGAGTTTGACTCCCGGGGCGATTTCGTCATTGATGAAGTGCAACGGAATGCGTTGATGGATGGCATGCGTGGAATCGACGCGTTGAAAGTCGCAATGCTGGACCAATGGCTTCCAGGGGTGCATTTGCGAATCGCGCAAAACGACGCTTTGCCCGACACCGTCGATGGTCAGCGTGATCACCGACGAGTGGAAGGCTTCCTTGCGTAGATGAATCAGAATCTGGTTGTGATCGACTTCGATCAGTTCCGGCGTGGCGCTGCCGCCGTAAACGATCGCCGGGACGCGATTGGCGCGGCGCAGGCGGCGGCTCGCTCCGGACCCCTGCACGGTGCGCTTTTTGGCTTCGATGGCAAAACTCATGGTTAGACTCCTGTGGTGCGACAAACCCCGCCCGCGACCAGACGGGGGGTTGATAAACCGGGAATGATTCGACTGCCGGCTGCTTCGCCCGGCAGGCTTACTCGATGAACAGCGAGGATACCGAATCCTCGTTGCTGATCCGACGGATCGTTTCGGCCATCACTTCGGCGACCGAGAGCTGCCGGATACGCGGGGAATTCTGCGCATCTTCACGCAAGGGAATGGTGTCGGTGACGACCAGTTCGTCGAGATCGGATTGATTGATCCGCTGGACGGCCTGACCGGAGAGCACCGGGTGCACGCAGTAGGCGAGCACTTGGCGGGCACCGTGTTCCTTCAGTGCCGTTGCCGCTTTGCACAGCGTGCCCGCCGTATCCACCAGATCGTCCATGATCACACAGGTGCGTCCTTCGACTTCGCCGATGATGTTCATCACTTCGGAAACATTGGCTTTCGGACGTCGTTTGTCGATGATCGCCAGATCGCATTCAAGACGTTTGGCCAACGCCCGTGCGCGCACTACGCCGCCGACGTCGGGAGAGACGACCATCAAGTGGTCGAAATTCCGCTTCCAGACGTCGCCGAGCATGATCGGCAGCGAATAGATGTTATCCACCGGAATATTGAAGAAGCCCTGGATTTGCTCGGTATGCAAATCCATGGTCAATACCCGGTGGACGCCGGCAGCGGCCAGCAGGTCGGCGACGAGCTTGGCGGCGATCGGCACCCGCGCTGATCGGACACGACGGTCTTGGCGGGCGTAGCCGAAGTAGGGGATGGCCGCGGTGATCCGGGCGGCCGATGCGCGCTTGAGCGCGTCGACCATCACCAGCAGTTCCATCAGATTCTCGTTGGTTGGCGCACAGGTCGATTGCAGAATGAAGACGTCCATCCCGCGAACATGTTCCTGTATTTCGACGCTGATTTCGCCATCGGAGAAGCGGCCGACATGAGCGCGTCCGAGCGAGATATTGAGGCGTTTGACGACATCGGCGGCCAAAGCGGGATTGGCGTTGCCGGTAAAGACCATCAGGCTGTCGTAGGCCATGCTGCACGTCCCGAGACGCCGATCTGTGCAACGAGGGGCGCCGTATAAAGCAAGACGGGCAGGTCAGGCGGCCTGCCCGCTTTGACAGAATTTTCAAATGGCTGGGGAAGAAGGATTCGAACCTTCGAATGCCGGAATCAAAATCCGGTGCC
>JAVMKC010000053.1:0-26529 GCA_031732795.1 Accumulibacter sp.
CCCCCGTGGCCGTCCACCATTGAGTCATGTCCAGCCCCAAGGCCCGCGCCAACGCCTCGTTGCTTTGCCGCTCGGGCTCAGTTCCATAGATGCCCGTGACGGTGACCGCAACGACGAAGGTCAGCAGGCGCAGCGCCGTCGCCTGCTCCTGCGCGAGCAGCCACGGGAAGATTTCCTCCAGGTTCTCCGGCAGCCGCTCGGCCCACGCGGTGCGCTCGGCCTGAAGCTTCGCCCAGGCGGCACTGGCCACCATGTCCTCGGCGGCGGAGCGCAGTTCGGATTGGCTGTCGGTCGCGCTGATGGCGAAGACGTTCTCCGAGCGGCAATAGTAGAGGTCGTTGCCCCGGAAAATTTTCTGTGCCAGATGTGCGGTGATCGCGGCCAGCGCCACGTCGGGGCGGTCGAGCAATTCGGCCTGGACGGCGGCGACCCGGTGGGCGGTGAGGCAACGCACCAGCTTCTCGGAATGCACCGGGCGGGTCTTGGCCGACGGCAGCGACACCAGTGGTTCGTCGGTGCCGTTTTCGGCGGCTTGGCGGGCGGCCTGGACCATGTCGCTGCGGTCGTCGGGGCGGATCAAGCCGTACTTCACCGCAACGGCGCCGTTGTGGCCGACATGGACGACGCAGCCGGCCTGGGCCATCAGGTCGGCCGGCCACACGCTGAGGGCTTCGTCGAGCGCCTTGCGTTGTTCCTCCAGGCCTTCGGCTTCGCCTTCGAGCTGATAGAAGGTCTCCTCGTCGCCGTCTTCGTCGGCCAGCCTTTCCATCTGCGCGTGCAGCGCCGCGATGCGACCCTCCAGGTCCGCCAGGGCGGCCGCTTCCTCGGCATCCGGTTGGCGCTTCGTCTTGCGCAGTTCGCCGTACTTGACGTACTCGTCGAAGGCATAGCGGACTCGGACATCGACCCATTTCCAGCCTTCGGCCGCGATCTGCTTGGCCCGCTTTTGCAGCTTGTCGGTCGCCAACTTTTCCAGGAGGGCCGCATCGAGCAGGTAGACCTTCTTGTCGTCGTCGCTGAAGAGGTCGCGCCGTAGCGCACCGCCGGCCTTCTCATAGGCCTTGAGGGTCACGTACTTGGCGACGGCATCGCGGTCGGACTCGATCTCGCCCTGGGTCAGCAGTTGGCGCAGGTAGTCGGGACGGCGGTTCCACGACGGCAGCGCGGCCCAGGTCTGCTCCTGCTTCTGGTGATCGTCCACCGAGGCCAGCACCATCAGGCAGTCCAAGCCGATCTGGTCTTCGCGAAAAAGGGCCATCAGCTTGGGCGAGACGGTGGCGAGCTTCATGCGGCGCTTGACCACCAACGGAGTGATGCCGAAGGCAGCGGCCACGTCCTCGACCGGCTTGCCTTGCCCGATCAGCCTGGCGAACGCCACGAATTCGTCGGCGGGATGCATGGGGACGTGGAAGCAGTTCTCCGACAGGCTGGCGATCAGCGCCCGGTCGGCCGGCACGATCAGCACGGGCACGGGGTAGTTGTCGGCGAGGTCGCCGTTGCCCACCAGCAGGGTCAGCGCGTCGAGCCGGCGACCACCCGCGCAGACCTCGTAGCGGCCGCGTGCGCCCTGCACGACGACGAGGTTCTGCAACACGCCGCATTCCTTGATCGAGGCCGCGAGTTCGGCGATGCTCATCTTCGGGGTGCTGCCACCGGCGCGCGCCTGATAGTCCTGCGAGAGGACCAGCTTGTTGAAGGGAACGAAGGTACGGGGTGACGCTTCGATGATGGCGTCGATTTCGGCTTTCGTGAATTTCATACAGAGTGCTCCTGAACGGTTGAAGGAGGCATGCCGAGGGGCATGTCCATGCGTTCAGAATCTCATCCCAACCCCGCCCTTCAAGCCTCCGGGCGTCGCTGTCAGAAGGGATGCGCAAACACGGACGGCAGAGCCCGTGTAAGTCAAATGGCATTCGACTCGATCCATCGGCCCGCCGGTGTCGCGCCTAACCTCGAAACGGTGCCGCCAAACCGGCCGTTCCTGCTGGGCGCCCCTGCCGCCGACCACTACGCTGAGGCCCTCTTCCGCACCTCGCACAGGCCTTCATGCATTCCAATTCCCAGCGGCGACATCGGCACTCGGCCGTCATGCAGCGCATCGCGGGTCTGGAGCGGGCGCTGGAACAGGCGCAGCACCTGCTCCACCAGGACGATCTCACTCCGCTCCTGAACCGTCGCGGATTCCGGCGCGCCTGCGACCGGTGGGCCGGCAACGGCCCGATGGCGATCTCGGCCTGCTGCGCGATGATCGACCTGGATGGCTTCAAGGCCATCAACGACCGGCACGGCCATCCGGTCGGCGACGCCGCGCTGGTTCACTTCGCCGCCACGCTGCGCCGGCATCTGCGTCCCGCCGACACCATCGCGCGGCTGGGTGGCGACGAGTTCGCCCTGATCCTGATGAATTGCAGCGGCGGCGATGCGTGCCTGCTGCTGGAACGCCTGCAGCAGGCACTCGCCGGATCACCCCTGTCAGTGCCGGGTGGCGCCGTGCCGCTGCGGTTCTCTGCCGGGGTCGCCGAGCTTCATGCGGCTGAATCGCTGGGGCAGGTGTTGGAGCGTGCCGATGCCGCCTTGCTCGATGCGAAGCAACTGGGCAAGGCGATGGTTCGCCTGAACGTTCCACCGGCGCGGTCTGCGCGGGCGGCCACGGCGAGCGCGGGCGACCGACAGACCGCTTCAGCGTGCGTTCCCATCGCCATCGATGAACGGGAAAGCGATGGGTAGTCGGATCCTCGGCCGCATGTCCCACCAGATGCCGGCATCGTTGGACACCACCCGATTGGACGCGCCTCAAACCCCTCACTGCTGGTGGCCCATGGCCGCTCAACCCATTGCCACCCGCAACCCGTCTGCTCCACCAGGGATTTCGCAGGCGAATGGCCGACCGGTGCGCACGGCCGCTCGCCGGACGGCACACTGTTAGGGCATCTGGCTTCGGCCAACGCGCGCTCGTTCGAGCGCTCCCGAGTCGCCTCGGGCGTTGCGGTCGTTACCCGCATTTTTGTTGTGGCAGCGTTCGATGGCTGCCCCTGGTTCCGCGCACCACGCTGAACTGAGCCCTGCGCCGGCCGACGCTCGTCGGCTGGTTTCCAAGCCCTTGGCGCTCGCCGCCTCGTACCCGATATGCCGGCTTCGCCATGAAGCCCGGCCCGGTCGCGTACGTCTGGCCTTTGCCAACCGGTCGTCTACGACCGTTTTCTTGCCCATCCCACCCGGGGAGCCCGCCTCCCCGATGGGGCGTTGTGTTCCCCGTTTTCCTTGGAGAACACACCGATGGCCCGTCCTACCGCGCCTTCCCTGTGGCTGCCCGGGTTCGACCCGGCGGCCCCGACCCTGCCCCACCCTGCAGAGCAGGTTTGCCTTTCCGTTTCTTGCGTACCCGCCGAGCCTGTCGAGGCCATCCACGTCGAGAACCTCATCGACGTCGAGCAAGAGCAGTTTGTGGACACCGGCCGCGCCAACTGGCGGGTGGTGGCCACCGCGACCGAGGCCGCCCGGCGCATCCTCTGGCCGCAGCTGACCGGCGCCGACCTGGAGCACTTGACCGGCCCGACCGCGAAGTTCGAGGCCAACCTGGCGGCAATCACGCTCCTGCGCCAGATCGAAGCCGAAGGCCGGCCGGCCACTGCGGATGATCGCCAAGTTCTTCAGCGCTACACCGGCTGGGGCGGCCTGCCTGCCAGCTTCAATCTCGAAGCCGCCGACAGCGCCTGGGCCGAACGCGCCCGTCGCTTGCAGGAATTGCTTCCCGCTGAGGACTACGAATCGGCGCGCGCCTCCGTCAACAACAGCCACTACACCGAGGTCCCCGTGATCGAGGCGATATGGCAGGCGGTGGAGCGCTTCGGTTTCACCGGCGGGCGCATCCTGGAACCCGCGGCTGGCATCGGCCATTTCATCGGTGCCATGCCGCGGAATCTGGCCGAGCGCAGCAGCATCACCGCCGTCGAGATCGACCGGGTTTCGGGCCGTATCCTCAACGCGCTCTACGCGCCCGGCGGCGTGGACGTGCGGATTTCCCCTTTCGAGAAAACTCCCCTGCCCGACCACTGGTTCGACCTGGTGATCGGCAACGTCCCGTTCGGCAAGTACAAGGTCGCCGACGTGAGCAACCGGGCCTATGCCCGTTTCAGCATCCACAACTATTTCTTCGGCCGTGCCCTCGACCTGGTGCGCCCCGGTGGGCTGGTGTGCTTCATCACCAGCAGTCACACGATGGATGCCCAGTACGACGCAGTGCGCGAGTACATCGCCGCCCAGGCTCACCTGCTGGGTGCCATCCGGCTCCCCAAGGGCACCTTCGCCGGGATCGCCTCGACCGAGGTGCAGACCGACATCCTGTTCCTGCGCAAGCGGCAGCGGGCCGAGGCGGTCGAGGCCAAATGGTTGAAGCTGGGCACGGTGCCCGATAGTCTCCGGCACCCCCAGTGCTACGAGCGCTACCTGCCGATCAACGCCTGGTACGCCGAGCACCCGCAGTTCTGCATTGGCCGCATCCGCCGCGAGAGCAATGGCTACGAGGAAGTACCGGTCGCCGTGTTCGAGGGCGACCTGGAGGCGGCCCTGGCCGAGCGCATCGCCTTGCTGCCTGCCGGTGCTTACCGGCCGGTGGCGCACAAGGCAGCCCCGCTGCGAGTGGTGGTCCCGGCCGAGGCCGGTGCCCGTCCTGGCAGCTACCGTCTCCACCAGGGGCGGGTGCATCGGGTCGAGGGCAGCGAGATGGTCGACGTCCATGACCAGCTCAATGCCACGCAGCGGGCCCGCGTCACCGGCCTGTGTGCCATCCGCGACCACGCCCGGGCCCTGCTCGATGCGCAGTTGGCGGATGAGGGCGACGGTCGGCTGGGTCACCTGCGAGCCATGCTCAATGGGACCTACGAGCGCTTTGTATCGCGCTATGGCTGCCTGTCCACGCGCGCCAATGCGCTGGCGTTCCGGCGCGACCCGGACTATCCGCTGTTGCTGTCGCTGGAGCATTACGACGAAGAGGCCGACACGGCCCGCAAGGCTGCGCTGTTCACCCGGCGCACGCTGACCCGGGTCGTCGAACCGAGCACCGCGGGCGAGCCGGCCGAAGCGCTGGCCGCGTCCGTCCAATGGCGTGGCCGGGTCGATCCGGCTTACATGGCCGAACTGCTTGGGGCACCCGAAGCTGCGGTGCTGGAGGCACTGGCCGGAGCGGGGCAGGTTTTCCTCGACCCGGCCGACGGGGAATGGAAGACCGCCGACGACTACCTGTCGGGCAACGTGAAAGCGAAGCTCAAGCAGGCGGTGCTGTCCGGGAGTACCTACCAGCGCAACATCGACGCGCTGGAACAGGTGCAACCCGAAGACCTGCCACCGGCGGCCATCGAGCCGCGCCTGGGCGCGGTGTGGATTCCGGCCCTCGACGTCGAGGCGTTCATCCAGCAGGTCCTGGAACTCAAGGACTGCCAGGTGGGCTACTCGGCCGAAGCCGGCGCCTGGTCGGTGAAGTACGGCGAGTGGGAAGCGCGGCAGAACGTGAAGGTGACCCAGGAATTCGGCACCTCGCGCATGAACGCGATCGAGCTCGTGCAGTGCGCGCTCAATGTGCAGGTGCCGACCGTGCGCGACCGCGATCCGCTGACCGACAAGTATTTCGTCAATCCCGACGAGACGCTGGCGGCGCGGGAGAAGCTGGGCCTGATCAAGGAGCGGTTCGCCGGCTGGGCCTTCGAAGATACCGAACGCCGCGAGAAGCTGTGCAGGATCTACAACGACCTGTTCAACGCCACGCGGCCCAGGCGCTTCGATGGCTCGCACCTGAAGCTGCCGGGATTCTCCCGCTGCTTCGTGCTGCATCCGCACCAGTTGGATTCGGTGTGGCGCATCGTGCAGTCCGGCAACACCGGGCTGTTCCATGTAGTCGGTGCGGGCAAGACGGCGGTATGCGTCATCGCCAGCATGGAGTTGCGCCGGCTGGGTTTCATCAACAAGCCTTGCCATGTGGTCCCCAACCACATGCTGGCCCAGTACACGGCGGAATTCGTCCGGCTCTATCCGAACGCCTCGGTGCTGATGGCGAGCAAGGAAGACCTGGAAGGCGACCGCCGGCGCGAGCTGGTGTCGCGCATCGCCACGGGCGATTGGGACGCGGTAGTCATCACGCACTCGAGCTTCGAGCGCATCAGGATGTCGCCGCGATTCAGCGAGCGATTCATCAAGGAGATCATCCATGAAATAGAGATGGCGGTACGCGCCGAGAAGAGCAACGACCGGTCCAACCGGATCGTCAAGCAACTCGAGGCGATGAAGAAGAACTGGGCGGTGCGGCTGGAAAAGCTGTCGGCCGACCAGAAGAAGGACGACCTGCTCAGCTGGGAACTGCTGGGTATCGACGCCCTGTTCGTGGACGAAGCCCACCTGCACAAGAACCTCTACCGGTTCACCAAGATGACGCGGGTGGCAGGCCTGCCGCTGACCAGTTCGGAGCGCGCCTTCGATCTGTTCCTGAAGACGCGCTACACGATGCAGCTCCATGGGCATGCGCAGCGGGGGGTGGTATTCGCGACGGCGACGCCGGTGGCCAACACCATGGCCGAGATCCACACCATGATGCGCTACCTGCAGCCCAACCGGCTGGCGGAACTCGGGCTGCAGCAGTTCGATGCCTGGGCCGCCACCTTCGGCGAGAGCGTCACGGCGCTGGAGATCGCGCCGGACGGCAGCGGCTATCGGATGCACACGCGCTTCGCCCGGTTCATCAACGTGCCCGAGCTGATGGCGGTGTTCGGCGAAGTGGCCGACATCCGCACGGCGGAGATGCTGGACCTGCCGGTGCCGAAGCTGCGCGGCGGCAAGCCGCGCATCGTCGCCTGCCCGGCGAGCCCATCGCTGAAAGCCTTCGTGCAGACGCTGGTCCAGCGGGCGGAAGCCATCCGCAACGGCGACGTCAAGCCGAACGAAGACAACATGCTGGCGATCACCACCGACGGCCGCAAGGCCGCGCTGGATTTCCGGCTGGTGGCGCCGCTGGCGCGTTTCGACGAAAACGGCAAGGTGGCCGCCTGCGTGCGGGAGGTTCACGCCATCTGGCAACGCACGACGGACTTCCGCGGCGCCCAGTTGGTGTTCTGTGACTTGTCGTCCCCCAAGGGCGGCAAGAGTTTTAGTGTCTATGACGATCTGCGGGACCGGTTGATTGGTGCGGGCATCCCCGAAAAGGAGATCGCCTTTGTCCATGATGCCGAGACCGATGTCCAGAAGGCGACGCTGTTCAAGGCGGTGCGCGAGGGCCGGGTCCGGGTGCTGCTGGGCTCCACCGCCAAGATGGGGGTGGGCACCAATGTGCAGACGCGTCTCACGGCCTTGCATCACCTCGATGCGCCCTGGCGTCCCTGTGACGTCGAGCAGCGCGAGGGGCGCATCCTGCGCCAGGGCAATGAGTGCGAGGAGGTGGAAGTCTTCCGGTATGTCACGGAAGGCAGTTTTGACAGTTACATGTGGCAAACGCTGGAGACCAAGGCGCGCTTCATCGCCCAGGTGATGAAGGGCGACCAGGGCATCCGGTCGCTGGAGGATGTGGAACTGGCGGCGCTGTCCTATGCCGAGGTGAAGGCCTTGGCGTCGGGCAATCCGCTGGTGATCGAGAAAGCCGGCGTGGACGCGGAGGTGGCCAAGCTCTCGACGCTGTTCTCGGTGTGGCGCAACCAGCGCTATGCCAACGAAAGCGAAGTGGGCCGGCTGCCGATGATGATCGAGGCGCTGGAGAAGAAGGCCGCGCTGTACGCGCAGGATGCGGCCCGGATCGAACCGCAGACTATGCAGGGCATCGCCATGGAACTGGCGGGGCGCAGAATCGCGGGCCCCGATGCGGTCGGCGAAGCGCTACGCGGTTTAGTGAGGACGGCCAAGGAAGAGGTGCGCACGGCCAGCCGAATGATCGAACGGATCGTCGGCCGGTTTGGCGGCTTCGACCTGGGCATGCTGGCGGCCCGTGGCGACCAGACGCCCAGCCTGTACCTGGCGGGACACTGCCTGTACAACGCCGAACCTTATCAAACGGGTCCGGCCCTGGTGGCCGCCTTGCTGGGTACGCTGGAATCGGTCGGCAAGCATCACGCCGATGCCGAGATCCAGTTGGAAACTCGCCGCAAACGGCTGGAAGACCTCCGGCTGGAACTGGCCCGGTCCTTCGAGCATGAAGGCCGGCTGACCGATCTGCTGGTCCGGCAACGCGAGTTGCTCAAGCAGCTCGACCTGGACAAGGACGAAGCCGGTAGCGCGAAGGTCGACGCCGAAGAAGTACGACAAGCCGCTTGAGCTGATTTCACCCCCACGGCCGAAAGGCTGTGGGGGTAGCGGTAATCGTCGCCACGTTCCACACCCATTTAAAGGCCAGACTCTGCTCAGGTCTTTTTCTTTTCTGCCGATGGGCCAGCCCTGCCTCCGTTGCGACGACGGATGCGGCCTCGTGGCAGCGCCGTCAAGGCGACAGCCGCTGGGGCGGAAGGTTTGCGGATTCCAGTCACCCGTGGGCATAGGGTTCAATCCGACGTGATCAGTGATTCCGGTTCGACTTGGTGGATCGCGCCAAAGGCATGACCGAGCGAACGGCAGGAGACGACGAAACGGTCATGCGCTCTCAAAGCCGGCGGACGGCAGACGACCCATTGCCGCCGGTCGCAATTCTCAGCCAGCACGACCGGAATCAAATCTGGACCAGTCATTCGAGCTTGGCTACACGGGTACAATTAGCGCAATGAATCGACGTAGCCTCATTCTCTTTGCACTATCAATTGTCCTTACGTTTGGAGCGCTTGCTGCCCCTACTTCACAGGAGCGCACAGACTGGTCCAGTTTCTTTGCTGCAGCCGAGGCGCACGGCACTATCGTTGTCTGGGACAACCGCAATGGAAGTGACGTGGCCTTCGTATACGACCCGGAGCGCGCGGGTCGTCGCTACTCCCCGGCTTCAACCTTCAAAATTCCTCACAGCCTATTCGCTCTTGACGCGGGAATTCTCCGTGATGAGTTCCAGGTAATACCCTGGGATGGCGTTAAGCGCTCGATAGCCGCGTGGAATGAAGACCAGAACCTACGTTCTGCGATGCGTAATTCGACTGTTTGGGTCTACGAAGTATTCGCTCGACGGCTTGGCGATGCGCGTGAGACTGGGTACATGCGAAAGATTGCGTATGGCAACGCAGTTGCGGGAGGCAGCAAACCTTTCTGGGTCGAAGGCGACTTGGCAATTTCTGCAAATGAACAAATATCGTTCTTGCGGCATCTCTATCGTAATGAACTGCCGTTCCGGGTCGAGCATCAGCGACTCGTCAAGGACGTAATGGTGAATGAGGCTGGCCGTGATTGGATACTACGGGCCAAGACTGGCTGGAGTGGAAAAGTTGGCTGGTGGGTAGGCTGGGTCGAGTGGCCAACGGGACCGGTTTTTTTCGCACTGAACATCGACACGCCCAACAGATTGGACGACCTCTCAAAGCGGCAAGAGATTACTCGCAACATTCTTCGCTCCATCAACGCCCTGCCACCGTCTTGATGAGCGTTCCGATGTCTGTTGTTAGCCTGAAGCAGTCAGCCCACCGCAAATAAGCCACCGGCTGCTTCTGGCCGAGGCTGTGTAATAACGCAAATGCAGTTTTCAAGGGTGGGGAAACGACTCCCGCTGAAGTGCTAGGCGAACCAGTTAATGTCGCTAGAAGCAGTTATTGCCTAATGAACATTCACTCTGGTGGGAAAATTTTTTCTGGAAGCGCTTATTTCTGCGTTTTTACACAGCCTCGGCCGGTTCCTGAAATTCTCGCGATCTACTTAATTGCACCGAATACCCGCCATTCGATTCAACCTGGCACGAGAAATCTAGCTGTAACCGCCACGGGTAGCTTATAGCCGCTTGGATGCCTCTATGCAGTGGTAATTTCAAGCAAGATCTTGGAATCTACTTCGGACGCACCAATTTTTTATTTCGCTTTAGCGAACGGAACATGCCAAGCCCGTTATCCATTGCCTCCAGCATCCTAATTGATTGGGTATCACCCTTTTCAGCTGCGTATTCCAGCATTTTTCGTCCACGCTGAAGGTCAATCTTGATACCGGCTTTACCGGTCACCAAGGCCATCCCAAGTACTGAAATAGAGTGCTCGCAGCCCAGCTCAATAGATCTCTCGAGCCATCTTAGAGCCTCAGAGCCATTCTCCTTAGTACCTTCTCCAAGCAAATAAATTGATCCAAGAATCGCCATTGCGCCCTCGTGCCCAAGCTCGGCAGACTCCTTAATGAGGACGTAGCCGTCTTTGAAGTTTCCTGCATCTCTTTTAGCCAAACCTTCGTCATAGGCCTGAATTGAACGAATTTTCCCTGCCATAGCTGCATTCAGGCCAATCAGCGTTTTTATGAAGTTCAACATTAATTCATCGCAGCCGCAAAAAACGGAACGGGATCGTTGGTGCCACCGCTGGCGCAACTAGCCACTGACGCCTTTGCACGCCCCATGCTTGCTAGAGCAATGTCACTGTCGTCAATTTTTTGATCTATCGTCATCGCTGATGCACAACTAATGTTCGAAACCTCAACGACATTTACACCTGGCAAAAAATTGGGGACATTAGAGGAGGCTCCAGCAACGAGACGAACGCTACTATTATCTTGCCTGATGGAGTGCATCCCGATGGCCGGGTCAAGGTCAGCCTTGATTAACCCTGCTTGAAATAGTTCTTCGATTGCGCAAGATACTTCGGCCGCAGTATTGATCTGCCCATCACCAACAAAAGCAGTGGAGGCCGGCAAATTGCAGGCTGCTGGCAAATTTGGCAGAAATGCACTTGCATTTGGAAGGTCGCCCGGCCAATAGCGATAGCGATCTTTAAATTGACGTGATGCAGCAGTTAGATCTTTGATAGTTGCGACCATTGCAGTCGATTTTGCTGAATCAATGAGGCTGGTACCCCTCAATACCAATGCGAGAATCAGTGCAATCAAAATCATCGAAATGCTCAATTCGACCACAGTGAATCCATGGTTCCGCATGTGAGGTTTCATGTGCGTCACGGCAATAATGTTCCGGCTCGTGCGTAGACAGCTTTCAAGGTGTCTATTGAGACAGAATAGACCACGTCGTCATTCGCTCCCGATTCATCAACACGATTTGGACCGGCCGACCGAATCGTGAAGGCAGCGACATTACCAGGGGAAGTAGACGCTTTGATCTGCGAAGAGTACAGACGATTGTAAATCAGGAGAGTTCCCCATCCGTCATCCGGCATTGTGTAGCTTGCGGGAAGAGTTGCGCTAGCAATTGAACTGCCGATTATTGCCTCCTGAAGGTCACCGAGAGCTTTTCTTGTCTCGCCTTCCGCACTACGGATAGCACCGTCTTTAATTAGCCCTGCCAGCAATTCACTAGGCTTCATAAAGGTGACCTGGTCGTCAAAAGCACCGTACGTTAGTGCGGCGTTAGTACTTGGTTCACGCTGAATGAAATTAGTGCCTCCAGAAGCGTTAGTAGCCTCGTCGGAACCGGCCAACGGTGCGACGTTAGCAGTTCCTTGGGATGCCCAAGCGCCTAAGCCGTTGGGGCCGTGGGAAATCAAGACAAAGGCGGCAAACTCTGGAGCGGTTACGTTGGTGGTGCTGCTGCTGGTTGCTGGATCCCGTAATAGAACACTGAGATTGCCCAACTTCCCAGGAATAAAATTTGTCGAACGAGTCCAATCAAGCTTGGGGTTGCTGGCATCTATGGTTGCTGCATAGGTAAAAAAGTTATCCCAACCATCGAGGACAGTTTCGCGTGGCAAGCCAATATCTATGTAGGGCACAACGCCGACAACTGAAGCACACGTTGTAGCTACGTTTCCTGGAGTAGTTCGATTGTCATCCCCGGTTCCAGGTAGGTTACCAGAAGCCCCCGGCAGATCCGGGCATGGCAGACGGCGATATTTGGAGACATAACTTACCAAAGCTGCCTTAATCATTTCCTGCCGTTTCGTTGTTGTCGAATGAGCAGCGTTCGCCATCGCCGCAGAAAACGCGGTTACTCCCATGGTCAAGGCAATCGCCGCAATCACGAGAACGATGGTCATCTCAACCAAGGAAAAGCCTGAGTTGTGGCCGTACATTTTTGTATTTAGCATTAAGCGAGCCTAAACGATCTAACTTGACGATTCAACTGGCGGCGCTGACCAAGTTGCTTGCATTTTCCAAGTGGCGAAGCCGCCATGCGCGGCATCGTAAAGCTAGATGACAGCAAAGTGATGAATTGCGGCCTGAACCAGTGAATTGAGCTAATGGCCGGATAGGCCGAACAGGCGAAATCAGATCAACCCCCCTGCCCCACTTCGTTTGACATTATCGCCCGTAGGTCAGGAGTTCGGCGTTGGCCCATTGCTTGGTGAAGGGCAGCAACGTGGCAATAAGCTGCCTATCTGCGCCCGACAGCCCTGGATGTCTGCTTCCTAATCCGCTGTACAGCCGGACCCGACCCAACCCGGACGTTCGTCGACGCAGGCTCCCGACGGCAGTTACCTGAGCGGAGCTGACGTTCAGCACGCGCGCCCAACGACAAGTCGTCGGCCACTGCCGCCGTTCGACTTTTTAACCAAAATCAGGCCGCAGGTGAGCGCAAACCAGACTTTCGATAAACCCGAAATTCTTGGACACACATACGCCCACCTTTGCTGGGCTTCAGAATTTTTTAGCCTTTGATAGCTTTCCAACCAGGGTGTTGGAAATATTTTCCATACGACTTCAAGGCTTCAAGCACTTGAACCGCGCCATCATGGCGCGAGTTTGATGATTTTCCTTCCATGCTCTCGGTTCCAGCCATCAAGTCTGCGATGACCAAGTGAAGCATGGCATCGGCCTTCGGCTCCAATTTGCAGTGCCCTACTGCATAAGCCACCCTTCCGCTCACCGTCGTCGCCAAGGCCTGGTATTCTGCGTTGCCAAATTGATTCTTGTGAATCGCAGGTAACGCTTTAGCCATCGCTTGATTGATGTCGCTCATGGCCTGGCGCAAAGGCTCATCGGTTGCCCATTTTTTCCCTGCGTTGAGTTGGAGCTTTGTCGGCTCGGTAATGCCATGACTGTGGTGGTGTGCATCAGCACTTTCTGCCGCATAGATATTTGACGCAACTGCCAGAGCAAGTGTGGCCAACAAAACTGAGAATTTTGTTTTCATCGGATCTCCTTGAGCATGGTGGGAAATTTCCGACAAATTTAGTCGACAAATATTAACGAAGGCTTATTGCCAAGAGGCCAAGCATCTTGATTCACAACAGGGTGGGTCTTCGTGAGCGACAAATGTTCAATTACAGCAGTCATTGGCAGAACAGCAGCGCGTTAGCTTAGCGACAGCAGTTGCCGTTCACACCCATCATAAATCAATATTCCCGGCTACGCTGGTTGATGCTTTTTCAACTTCGGAACGCTCGGGATGCAGATTCGCTTTCCCTCAACCACAATCAATCCAAGGCTGCTCAGGTCGTGCAGGATGCGGGAAAAATGCTCTTGGGTAAGATTGAGACGGGATGCAATCGTGCCTTTACTGGCAGGAAGCTCAAGCACAACATTGTCATCACCATGCTGATTGACGGGCACTTCGTTCATGATGAAACCGATGACTCTCTGTGTTCCCGAATGCAATGAGTATGCTTCGACGTCAGTCATGAGTTGATGCAAACGCATGGCCATGCCAGCCAGCATTTTTCGGACGAATCCATGATCGTGCTGCAATTCTTCATAGATAGCTGACTTTGAGACATGCAGCACCAGCGAGTCGCTCAGGGCCTGCGCAAACACAAAATAGGGCTTATCCATAAACATGATCGCCTCACCGAAGCTCTGCCCAGGCTGAATGATCTCAACAATCTTCTCGGCACCCTGAGAGGACGAGAGCGCCAGTTTCATCTGCCCATAGACCAATACATAAAACCCGGTGGACGCGTCACCCCGTCGAAACAGGGTGCTTCCCTTGCTCACTCGCACTTCACGCGTACCTTTCGCCATTCTGGCGATTTCATCCCGCGCAAGACTTTCAAACAAGGGGATGCGACTCAAATGGGTCTCTATTTTTACTGGCTGGAAATCCCGCACGCACACTCCTTTCCAGAAAATGAAGTCACCGATAATCCATCGGACATTATTTTTACCATTGTGGCCTTTGACATGGATCAAATCAAGCAGCGGAGGCAATTTAAAGCGCATGTGCATTTTTGAGCTTCAGAAAACAGGTCTTTTGGTGGCTCATAGTCCACGGGAATGAAATTCGGACAGGTTCCGTTTTATAAGACTTTCCCTTCGCCACCCTCCTCAAACGTTCGCCCATCCCTGATGTGGTAAATGCGCTTGAAGGTCGGGATGATCTTCTCGTCATGCGTGACGACGATGATGGCCGTGTTGAACTGCTGAGCCATCTGGTTGAGTATCCGGATGACGCTCAAGGCCCGTTCGCTATCGAGTGGTGCTGTTGGCTCGTCGGCCAAAATGACGGGGGGCTGATTGGCCAGTGCGCGGGCTATCGCCACCCGTTGCTGTTCCCCGCCAGACAATTGCGAGGGCTGCGCCATGGCACGGTGCCCCACATCTAGCGCCTCAAGCAATTCGACTGCCCGTTTCCTGGATAGGCCATTCGAGACGCCGGCCAGCATCGGGAGCAGGGCCACATTGTCAGTGACATCCAGAAACGGAATCAGGTAAGGCGCCTGAAAGACAAAGCCAATTCGGTCGCGCCGCAGGGCACCCAGGTCGGGAATCTTCCAGCCATCGTTGTAGATTATTTCGTTACCCAAGGTCATCCGTCCACCACTGGGTTCAATGACTGCCCCCAGGCATTTCAGGAGCGTGCTCTTGCCTGAACCAGACGGACCAATAAGGCCAACGACCTCGCCCGGGGCCACGATCATATTGATGTCTTTCAGCGCGTCGACCGCGGCATCCCCTTCGCCATAGCGCTTGCGCAAGCCCTCGATATGAATCCCAAATCCGTTCATCTCAGCCTCCGATCGCCGTGGCCGGGTCGACGCGCAGCGCTGCGCGAATCGCCAAGGTGCTGGCAATGGCGCAAATGACCATGACGATGACGAACCCGCGAATGGCATCACCCGGTTCCAGAAGTACATATTTCGGAAAGGCCGGCGCCCAGAAGGTAGCAACTACCTTACCCACCAGAAAACCGATAAACCCCAGCCCAAGTGCCTGCTGCAGGATCATGCCGGCGATGGTGCGATTGCGGGTGCCGATCAGTTTCAGCACAGCGATTTCTCGAATCTTGCCCAAGGTCATCGTGTAGATGATGAAGGCGACAATTGCGGCGCTGACAATCGCGAGAATGACCAGGAACATCCCTATTTGCTTGGCCGATGTGGCGATCAGCTTGGCCACCAGAATCTCTTCCATCTGCTCACGGGTGTAGGCCTGCAAATGCTTCCAGCGTTTGATTTCTTCGGCGACAGCTGCCGGCAAAGTACCGGGCATCACTTGAAGGAGCACGGCGTTGACGTTCCGGTTGCTGGTTTGGGAGGCCTGGATGGCATCCAGCAAACCCGGAACACCGGGCCGATTGAGTGATGGGTTGGCGGCCGTCCGTGCCCGTTCGTTGAGAATCGCATCGTTATCCTTGAGGAACTGCGCTTCCTGGGCATCCTTGAGCGGCACGAAGACCATCGGATCACCACCCGAAGAAACCATGCGACGCGTTAGGCCAACCACGGTGAAATCGTGGCGTCGAATATGAATGACGTCGCCGACGTGAAATCCGGTTTTGACGTCGGCCACGGCTTCGTAATGATTTCGGGTGATTTGCCGGCCAGCGACCAGATATTCCGGTTCGCCGGGTTGCCCCGCTTCGAAGCCGACCACCATGGCCCGTACATCCGATTCACCCTTGCGCACCTGCATGGTCAGATAAGTGACATTGGCTGCACGAGCTACGCCCGGCAGGCCAAGCATGGCGCGATAAACATCATCGCGGATACTTGATGATTCGGCGTACGGCCCCAAGGTATCCTTCTGTACTACCCACAAATCGGCGCCACTGTTGTTCAGCAGCACCTTGGCATCATCAACCATGCCCCGGTACACGCCAGCCATGGTCAGGGTGACCCCTATCAGCAGCCCCAGCCCAATCCCTGTGAAGACGAACTTCGACCATGAATGCAGAATGTCGCGGCCGGCAAGACTAATCACAACTTGCTCCCGACCAGCCTCTCAACAACCTTGATGCGCGAGCCTTCAGCAAGCTCCTTCTCGCTGTAAGTGATGACCATCTCACCTGCATGTAGGCCATCGCGAATCTGTACGGCCCCGTCAAGGCTGGTTTCACCCACGGCCACGTTGGCGAAAACGGGTTTGCCGGCCCGTACTACCCAGATGCCAGTTCCCTGAATTGTGTGTTTGATGGCAGCGTTAGGAAGCGTGGGCAAAGACACACCCTGGGCCGTATTGACGGTCACTTCCGCTAGTTCGCCCACAGTCAGGCCCGATGGCAGCTTCTCCAAAGCGACAAAGGCAATGCGTTCCTCGGTGACGCTATCGCTGACCGGTTCTACGCGAACCACCTTTCCGGGAAGCGTGGCAGTGAGGTTGGAACGTAGGGAAATTTGGGCTGGCAATCCGACCGCCAGACCTCGTGAACGTCCCTGGTCCAGACGAACTTTGACCCAGAGACTTTCGGGTTCAATGAGCTTCACCACTGACTGACCTGCGATGACCGTGGAGCCCGGTTCGGCATCACGGCTGGTGACGATGCCGTCCTGCGGAGCCACTAATCTCAGATTCTGCCGTTGCTGACGAAGACCTTCCTGATCAGCCTTGAGACGGGTCAATTCCTGACGGGCACCCAGCAGATTGGCATCGGCCGATTCTTGTGCCGCCTGCGCGGAGGTGAGTTCCTGTTGCTTGCTTTCGACTGCACTGGAACTGACAAAGCGTTTTTCTCCCAGGTCGAGGTAACGCTTGGCATTCAACCTGGCAAGTTCATGTCGTGCCTGCGTATCCTTGCGCTGCGCTTCGGCGGCGATAACGGCACTCTGAGCGCGGGCATACGATGCCTCCAGCGAGTGCATCCGTTCATCAAGGTCTATTGGGTCGATTTCCGCCAGCACCTGGCCAGCCTTCACTCTGTCGCCGACATCCACGTTAATTGATTGGACGCGACCCGCGGCCGTGGGGCCGATGAAATAACTGCGCCGCGCTTCGATCGTGCCGATGCCAAACAATGAGGTTGCGACCGTGCCTGCTTCGGCGCGAGCAACGGTGACCCGGATGGGGGCCAGCGGACCCGAGCGAGAGACCACCAACGCAAATCCGAGCAGCAATATGACGCCGAAAACGGTCAAGCCGAGTTGCTTCGAGGAGAAGCCAGGGTGTTTCATGGTTTTGCTTCCAGTCCTTTTTGGTAAAGGCCGAAAACCGCCCGGGCCTGTTCACTGAGGTGTTGCGTCGTCCCCGAGATCATTGATTGAATGACCAGGCCTTGAATTGCCCCCAGAAAAAGCGCGGCAGCAGCAGCGCGGTCGACGTCGGAACGAACGAGTTTGGCACTGACCGCGGTTTCCAGAATCTCTGATAACAACTCGCGGTAGTGCTGCATCAACCGACAAACCCGATGTTTGATCGGTGACTCGTTCGGTTGCTGCAACTCACCAAAGACAAGGCGCGGCGCACCGGGGTAGTCGATGGCAAAAGTGACGTGGGCCATGAACATGTCGCGCAATGCACCAACCGGGCTGGACGCATGCTGCCGGGCCTCCAGGAGGCGCTGCATCAGTGTTGCATCTATCCAGTCCACAACCGCCAGACGAATCGCCTCCTTGGTCGGGAAATGTCTGAACAGCGCTCCCTGCGAGACGTTCATCGCTCTGGCGATGTCAGTCGTGGTGATTTCCGAGGCGCTACGTTCTGCCGACAATCGAACGAGTGTCGCGACAATTTCAGACTGGCGGGCATCTGTTGACTGACGTGATTTTTTGGCTGGCATAAAATAAAGTAAGTAATACGTCACTTACAATTATAGACCAGTGATTTTAGAATTGTCTAATGTTCTAAACTTATAAAGCTCTTGTTTTCGAGGCACTCTCCGTTAGCGGATTTGTTCTTGAATAAGTCCGAGATATCGCCATGGCGACTCCTTATCCGATCGCTAGCAGCTGACTGAACTGCGTTATTCGTGCTGTCAGGGGATTGATCAAGGAGATCACGGTTTGTTTGAGCGAGGTCAAATAATTGCCGGAATAGCTGAGTAATCTAATCAACTATGATCGAGTTGCCAGCGAGCGCCGTGATGATTCTGAGACCACCTACATGAGCAAAAATCCCGCATTTTTCAAAACTCCCGAGATGGCAAAGAAATTCCCATTGCACCCCAAACATCCCGAGCGGACGTGTTGGGGATGCGACAAATATTGCTCGGTGAATTCACTGCAATGCGGAAATGGTTCCGGCCGCACTCAGCATCCTGCCGAAATGCTCGGAGAGGATTGGTACAAGTGGGGAGACTGGGGCATCGACTTGGCCGAGGAGCCAGAAAAAAGCTCCTGAACATGGCCGGATCATGGGGTTGCCCGCACGAAATCAACGGCTTGTGCCACAAGGTCAATGGCCTGACTTGTGACCCGGGAATGAAAGGTTGCGTTCTTTATGGTCGCTATGTTTTCGCCAGTTCAGAGAAAAACGAACGCATTCTGCAGAAGCAGGCACGGAGGGACGATGGCGCCGTAGCGCCAGCTTCGAGAGCCAACAACGACGGAAAAAAACGATAATCGCTGAGATCCGGGGACAAGAGCGGCAACCCAAAATTTTGATTATTCGACGCTTGAGCCAAAATATGGCACAACTTTTTTGGTCGTGTTGTGCAGTGGAGAATTACGTCGCTGGCACTATCTCGGGCTAGGCTAGCAGTCCTATGCGTGGTGGGACGATATGGAAACTGGGTTAGAGTTCATTGAAAACAGCGTGATGTATGCTTGGCGAATAGCCGGGAACGAAAATCCCAAGTCGGAAAATTCATTGAGCTTGGTTCAGGGACATGCTTGCTGACGCAGTGAATAAAAGTTGCTAGCGTGTTACTCGCCCTCAACCGGGCTGCGTCGGTAACAGCGATCGAGTTCAACCAGATGCGGAAGCAGTTCGGAATGCTTCTGTACATGGAAAATAAATCGTGGAACATGACGTTCGGATGCTTCGGCCATGAACGGTTCTCCCCAAAAACTGAGCAAGGCCTCGGTGCCTTCGCTGGCGTGGCTGTCGGCGAGAATGAAAGAGATATTCTTTTCCAGGTTGCACCAGCGGGGCTCATGAACCTTTTCGTGCCCACTGCAAGCCTTGATTTTCGGCAGGATCGTCTCGCGCCAGACATCTTTCTGGTTACCGTCAAGAATGAACTGGATTGACAGGACTGTCGGGTTTTCGATCGCCGGCCGCAGCAGTGCGTCAAACAGTGGCTGTGTCCGGTACATCGACAAGCAAACGTTGAACCAGATCGAATCTCCCTTGATGTGCCTCAGGAATTGTTCGTGATTGGCACGCAGATGGCGCGGGCCAACCAGCACAACTTCCGGCAATTCAAGCCCGGCGTGAATCCTGCGGACCTCCGCTTCGGTGCGGTCCACCTGTTCGGCGGTGATCTCATTGTTCCGCGTATGGCGCATGAAGTTGATAAAC
Source organism: Accumulibacter sp. (assembly GCA_031732795.1). GTDB lineage: Bacteria > Pseudomonadota > Gammaproteobacteria > Burkholderiales > Rhodocyclaceae > Accumulibacter. The sequence goes on from JAVMKC010000053.1 coordinate 19,639, forward strand.
AGCAATGCGATCAGCGCAAGCACGACCGACAGCATGACTTCCTCATCCAACATGTGCAGCAGATGCAGCACCGATGCCGTTACCGCCGTGAAAATGCCGGCGATTGCGTCCCATTCGTAGCTCAGAAATTTTTTCAGTTTCATCGTCAATATCCTTGAAAACGAGAGACGCAGGAGATTTACTGCCTAGTGACGATCGCATACTTGAAGATGCAAGCGTCTATAGGCAAGAGTAAGCGGAAACGCTCTCAGAATCCGAAGTGAAAATGGTCAACTTCCAGCGTAAAGTACCAAATTGCTCGGTGAGACAGGGATGATCGGCACTAATCAATATTCCTGCAGGCGGCGTTTTCTGATGTGAATACCTGACCACCTGTTCCCATGTCGGGGGTTCTCTCCGTTTTTCAAAATTGCAGTCCAACCACCCAGGCACAAAAATGACCTTTGTTGTTACAGAGAATTGCATCAAGTGCAAATACACGGATTGCGTGGTGGTCTGCCCCGTTGATTGCTTCCACGAGGGCGACAACTTTCTGGTGATTGACCCGGAAGAGTGTATCGATTGCGCGCTTTGCGTACCTGAATGTCCCGCAGAGGCCATCTTCGCTGAAGGTGATGTGCCGATGAATCAGCGTAAATTTATCGAGCTGAATGCCATATTGGCGAAGGTCTGGCCTGTGATTTCCACCCGACGCGAGCCTCTTGCCGACGCCGAAAAATGGAATGGAACGCCTGGTAAACTCAATCTACTCGAACGTTGATCCTTTTTCCATCCATACTGGAAATAGCTGGCGAATCGACTTCATGGTGTTTGAAATTCTGTGAGTTTGAATCGCCGAATAGGCCGGCAAGGCAAATTCCAGCGCGAGCTTCCGAATGGCGACTTGACAACCGGTTGCTGCCCCCAATTGTGTTGAATATCTAAAGAGTTTGTTCGAAATATTGTGTTTTCGAGTGGCCAGTTTTGTAGCTGTTGCGATCTGAACGGGGCGTTGCCATGTGTGATGGCAATCATGACGTGGGCTCCGTGCTTTGGTCTGGCTACAGCGGAAATTCTGCATGGCCGATTGGTCCGAAAGCGAAATACCAATGGCGCGCATACCAGAAGTTGTTGCGCCTGATGACGGGGCTCGGCTTTTCCATCCTGCCGCATCCGGATGGGCAGGGACTCAAGCGGGTGGTGAGGCAGTTGCATGATTGAGGTCCATACGGGACTCCACTGCTCGAACTTGCCACGTGTCTTCAAGACGAAATTTTGGTGGATACATACTGGCAGTCGTTCCAACCATAAGGCTTGGAACGGCAAATGCGGAAGAATTGGTATCGAATTTCCCTGGAAGGGCTAGCATCTCTAAACGAGCCATTCAAGCGACCAGTTTCAGGCGTCCGCCTACTGCCCCACGCCACGAATCATGATCAGCAGCATCTTGAACCCACCCATTGGATTCACCGCATGCGGGACATTGGCCGGCAGTAGCAGGCTATCTCCTTCGCCCAGGGCATGGCTTACGCCACCGATCGGGATCTCGGCACGACCTTCGATCGCGATCACCAGCGCATCATAAGGGGCGGTGTGTTCGCTGAGCCCCTCGTTGCCGTCAAAGGCAAACAGGGTCACGTTGCCGGCAGGGTTCTTGAGCAGCATCCGGCTGACGACCGCCTTTTCCTGGTACTGCAGCATCTGTTTCAGGTTGCGCACTTCAGGCGCGCCATTTTCAGCACTCATCACTGTTATCTCCTTGCCTGGGCCGCACTGCTACGCCGCGCGTAGTCAGCGTGAATGCAGACCCTTGATTGACCATGCATACGTGAGGCTCGCCTCGTTGAACTCCTGTTTTGTTTCGGTATCGAGCCACCAGATCAGTCTTCGGCTATCCGGGCCGAGGTACTGCCAGTAGCGCACTTCGCCACCGCAGAGTTCAATCGCATACACGGCGTTGATGACCAGTTCGCTCATCGCAGTCCCGAATGCAGTTTGCGCTCAACCACGGGCGGTTTTCCAGTTGGGATGCTGGAAGTATTTTCCGTAGGATTCCAGCGCCTGCCTGACGCGCACGGCGCCATCGTGGCGCGCGGTGGTTGTCTTGCCTTCCATGATCTCTGCCCCGGCCATCAGTTCGGCGATGACGAGATGGAGCATGGCATCGGCCTTTGCATCGAGCTTGCAGTGCTCGATGGCATAGCCGACCTTCTGATTGATGGTGGTGGCGAGGGTCGCGTAATCGGCATCACTGAAACGATCCTGGTGGATCAGGGGAAGCGCCGTAGCCATGGCCTGGTTGATGCCATCCATCGATTGCCGCAGGGCAGTATCTGTCGCCCATTTCTTCCCGGCATTCAATTGCAGCTTTTGCACCGCAGTGCTGCTCTCACCATGGTGGTGGTGATCCTCAGCGGCCAACGCCATTTGTCCAGGGGTAGCCGTGACAACGAGAACGACGGCCGCCAATGACAGCAAGAGATTTCGTTTCATCCGGTTCATCCTGGGTAAGGGTTAAAGACTTGACTAACATACTCAGGTAAAGGTCGGCTGGCTTTGATTGAAAAATCTTAGACCCCAACAAGTCGCCGAACGTTATCGAACGAGGGACGCAAGGAACTTCCCAGCGCCCATCTCTTGATTACTTCTGTGAGAGAACCCAGGTGGCCAGCTTCTTTGCCTCGTCGGGCGTAACGTTGTTCGGCGGCATCGGAATTTCGCCCCAGACACCCTTGCCACCCGCCTTGATCTTCGCTGCCAGCTTATCGACTGCACCGGCATCGCCCTTGTACTTGGCAGCGACATCCTTATAAGCTGGACCGACCAGCTTCTTGTCGATCGCATGGCAGGACATGCAGTTCTTGGCTTTGGCCAGCGCTTCATCGGCGACGACTTGGCTAGAGACCCCAAGACCGGCGGCAACCAGCAGTGCAATGTGAATAGCTTTCATTTTGTTAACCCTTCATTGAAATAATGCGAGCGCGTACTGTCGCGACTGTAAAAATTTGTGCTTTGATGCGAATCAAATGCCCACTCGAACCAAGGAAACCGTGCCCTGACGGGGATTGCCAAATTGATAGCCATCAAGCAACGCCGATCAGGTCAAACGCTCGAATATCTTGACGGCCGTATCGACGCAACGAAGAAGACGTTCCCCTTCCGCGAGGACGATTCGTGCATGTATTGTCTTGCGCGCATGCGTAAGGTCCGGGCACAGAGCACGTATGTATTTTTGCCACTGGCGGGCAACGATCTGAAGCTGGGCAGCCAGTTCAGGCTGACCACTCCCTGTTCTCACCAGGTGTTGCAGGTTGTTCTCAAACTCAGTGCACGAAGGGAGCAACAAGTCGTCGATGCGCGCATGTAAACTGCCCCATTCCCGGAACAAGAAAAATTTGCTGATGCGTTGCGACAACACCCGATTACGCCCCGCCATATTGACGTAGTGCGCTGACGGAATTCCCGCCAGATGCGCGGCACAGGCTGTAAGCTCATCGGTGGCGGTGAGCATTTTCTCGCTCAGGACGAACAGCTTCTCGGCCAGCGTTTCCGTCGCTTCCTCGCTACCGATCGCCTGCCGATAGGATAGCCACAGGGGCTTGATGGCGTTCAGTTTTTCCAGAAACTCGCGTGCCAGCTCGGGTTGCTCCAACCACGCTAGGTTGCGCTCGAATTCCTTCTCAAACTGGCGAAGCCTGGTTTTTGTCGCACTAGACGCGACATTGGCGGCGATGGCTCCCCAAGTGAGGGCCATACGTTGCGAGAACAGGCGCAGGCGGCCGCAACGGTTGACCAAAGCGCCAGGCGACGGTGTTTTTGCGGATAGCGGCCCTTCTCCCTTCCGCTTGCGGTAGAAGTTAAGCCTTTGCTTGCTCGCGCCGCTCACAGTATCGAGCAGTGCAGCATTCTGAATATGAACATTGCGCCCATCAACGATGATGACGCCGGAGTCGCTCAGGTTCCGCAGATTGCGGGAAAGCGACTCCGGCGTCATGCCGATGCGGGCCGCGATCATTTTTTTACTGGCCTTGAGCTGGACTGAGGTCTCTCCTGCCAACTCGGTTTTGTTCCCCGCCAGTTCCAGAAGATAATCGAGCAGGCGCTGCGCACCCGTCATGCCGTGGTGGTAGCCGGCAACGCCGGATTCGCTGACGCATTGCTGGCGGGCCAGCGCCGTGATGATTCGGCAGCTTAATTCAGGGCTTTGCTGGACGACCTCCCGCAACTTGCACATGTCGATGGCGACCAACAGAGTGTGAGCAGTAGCGTTGCAAGTAGACGCGTAGTGGGTGGCACCGAATAGCTCGCCCATGCTGAGCATCTGTTCGCTCTGCACCAGTTCGACGACACGGCTGCCGCCTCCGGGAATGATCCTGCTGCGTGTAACACTGCCATTGAACAGCAGATGCGCTTCGCGGATCGGGTCACCGGCCTGGAAAATCGTCTGGTTCGCATGGCCCTCAACCAGATGGCTCGCGGCGCTCAGCTCGTCGAGCAAGCGCAGGGGCAAGCCGGCAAACAACTGGGAACCGGACAACAACTCGCGCTGGGCGCGATGGGGAATTTCAAGTCTTGCGTTCAATCGAAAGGTGTACTCCAAGGTACTAACGATATACCAAATAAAAAAGGAGGATAACTCCTCTCTTGGAGGAGCCATCCCCCTTCCTAAGTCTTAGTAAACGTCGTGCTGGGTGTTGAATACGTTGAACTTTCCGGTCGGCGTGACCAGTCTCTTGTCACGAATAACGGCCTTCAACTTGCGCGTCTTGTCGTCGACCACAACGATGGCCGACTCCTGATCCTTGCCATTCCACACGGAGAACCAGACTTCGTCACCGGCCTTGTTGTATTCAGGCTGGACGACGCGCTTGGGACCTTCCTTGATGCCTGACCATTCGCCGATCGGAATCAGCTCATACCCTTTTTCGGGGTTATTTACGTCGTAGACCGCAACCGACTGGCTGATACTCGGCTCGGGATTCAAGGTGGTATCGACCCACAGGTTCTTGGACTTCGGATGGGTCTTCAGGAACAGCGAACCGCCGCCCAGTCCCTTAAGCGTGCGCACGACCTTCCAGGCGCCATCCGGATGCTTTTTCGGGTCGGTGCCAATCAGGGTGATGCTCTCATCGCCAAGATGTCCTGTCGCCCACACAGGGCCGAACTTGGGATCGACGAAGTTGGCACCACGCCCCGGGTGCGGCGTCTTGCCGACGTCGACCAGTTTCTCGAGCTTGCCTTCCTTGGTGTCGATGACCGCGATCTTGTTCGATGCGTTGGCGGCATCCATGAAGTAGCGGTGCGATGACTCGAAACCACCGTCATGCAGGAAGGGAGCGGCCTCGATCATCTTGATCTTGAGGTTCTTCAGGTCGCGGTAATCGACCGAATAGACCATGCCGGTTTCTTTGACATTCAGGAAGAACTCGGGATTGTAGTGTGAGGAGACGATAGCGGCGACGCGCGGTTCCGGGTGATAGGCTTGGGTGTCGACGGTCATACCGCGGGTGGGCACGATCTTGCGCGGTTTGAGCGTGTCACCGTCCATGATTACGGCTTGCGGCGGCCAGTAGGTGCCAGCGATGGCGTACTTGTCTTCCCAGCCCTTGGCCTTCGAGCTCTCGACCGAGCGTGCTTCCATACCGACCTTGATTTCGGCGACGGTATCCGGCTTCTCCATCCAGAGGTCGATCAGGTTGATCTTGGCGTCGCGCCCGATCACGAACAAGTAGCGCCCGGAAGCCGACATGCGCGAGATATGCACGGCATAGCCGGTCTTAAGGATGCTGACGATCTGCTTCGAGTCGCCGTCGATCAGCGCGATTTCACCAGCGTCACGCAGTGTGACCGAGAACAGGTTCTCGAGGTTCAGGTTGTTCATCTTCTTGGTTGGACGCTTGTCCACCGGGATAATGACCTTCCACGAGGCTTCCATTTCCTTCAGACCATACTCGGGTGGCGCCGGTGGGGTCTGCTGGACATAGCGTGCCATCAGATCGACTTCGTCATCGTTAAGTACGCCGGACGTTCCCCAGTTCGGCATGCCGCCGGCCGAACCGTACTTGATGAAGACCTTGAGATATTCCATCCCCTTGTCGAGGGTGATGTCCGGGGTCAGTGGCTTGCCAGTTGCCCCCTTGCGCAGAACGCCGTGGCAGCCGGCGCAGCGCTCGAAGTAGACGCGCTTGGCTTTTTCGAATTCGGCCTCGGTCATTTTCGGGGCCTTCGGGTTGATATCCTGGTGCATCGGCACTTCAGCCAGCGGTGAGCCGCCGCCAGCCTGGTAGTCACGCATGGTTTCGCTGCCGTGTTCGGCCGGTGTCTCGGCAAAAGCGAGGTGGGTCACCAGCGCCGAGATCGACAATGCAGCCAGCCCGTTACGTCTGAATTTTCTTGAAATCATGACTCCCTTGATCCTCTCCAATTTGAATAGGGACTGGCACTGTCTCAAGTAGTCGTTTTGTTACTTTGATTGAGATCAAGGGAGATCTAGGGCACGTGTTTATGCGGCTTTTACGAGGCCCTGGAATTGATAACAATCAATCATCAGGGCATTGCATTTCTCTTGATGATTCGATCGCGTTACCGAGAATCTAATGAAAAATAGAAAGCGGCAGGGTACCGCTTGCGCCAATTGCCGGAGCATCGTCGCCTTGGTTGAAGCGGCAGCCAAGGAACGCGCGGCGGAAATTGCATTGGAAAAGGTCGAAGGCCGTTGACCAACAGGTTGCTGCCGCTGGCGGCGATCTGTCCCAACGGCAACACTGGCCGACAAGCACCCATAGGGGGTCCGGCAGCTTTCAAAGTGAACCGGCCCCTTGGGTGACCGCTCAGTGGGAAACGCGAAGGCCAGCTCCTGGCCGGATGCTGCCGGCTGCGGCAGGTGATCATTGTCGTCAGTCAGCATAATCA
>JAVMKC010000054.1:0-26429 GCA_031732795.1 Accumulibacter sp.
GCGGAAACGGCCGCCTTGCTGGTCCTCTCAAAAAAGCTCTCGGCGATCTTCCACGAGGCCGCGGACGAATGACCCGCCAGGAAGATCGCCAGAGGCTGATGGCCCAGATCGAAGCGGCTTTGCAGACCGGAGCGCGCCTGGTGCCAGCCTGCGTGCTGGCGGGTATCGATGCGCGCACCTACCAACGCTGGCAGGCCGACGCCGATCGCCGCGGTGACGGCCGACCTCTAGGAGCCTGTCGGACCTGAGGCTGATCGGCTGCGCCGGCGGGAAAGCGCTCCATTTTTCCCCGATTTCTCGTTGCATAGGCTCACTATGCGCCTCGAAATCGAGAAAAACTGCCCTCGCTTTCCCACTCGGCTCGCAACGATCGCTCAAGTCCGACAGGCTCCTAGCTTGACATTTACCAGGTGTAGCCGGGAAATGATTAAATGCAAGACCTGGCCCCGATCTGACCTATCTGCTCCGTCGCGATGCGGTGTTGCTGAGGCGTTTCCTGCGCAGCAAATACCACTCCCGCGCGTCGGCTCCAGACCTCGATCAGGAGCAGACGAAAAGGGTGGCGGCCCAAACGGAAAGAGCGCTTTCGGTTCTGAAGCGGTATGAACGTCACGCCAGAGGGAAGACCAATGCCATCCCGATCGACGTGAACTACGAGGATGTAGGTCGCTCGGGTGAGGCGCAGCGCGACCGGGATGCCGTGCTGACCCGGATGATGATCGGCCTGATCCAGGAGGTGCAGACGAAGTTCGGCGACGACGTCACCAGCGCGGCGTTGATGGCAGCGCTGTGCGCAGACCGCGCCCCGGTTCCACCGGGATTGCTGAGCGAGATTCCCGATGCCGACGAGAACGCGGCGGAAGTCCGCGCGCGCTTCCTGGGCGGGAATTCCCCCGCCGGCCTCATCAATCCGTCGGCGGTTCGCGAGCGTTTCCTCAGCGAGGATTTGCCAAAGACGCTGCGCGGGCTCGAAGGGATCAGTCCGTGCGCCGCGGCGATGGCGGCCCGCCTGGAGGAGCGTTCTGCCGACGCCAGCTTCAAGGATCGCGTGTGGACGATAGCCGCGGTTGCCGCTTTTACCGACTGGCTGTTCTGCAAAGGGCAGACGCTGCGCGGGATTTCGCGGATGCTTCTCCTCGGGACCAATCTGCCCAGCATGCGCGGCGCGCGCCGGATCAGTTCCCCCTTGCCCACCGACAAGGACTTGCGCGTGCGACTCGCCGTCTCGCCACTGCTCGCGGCCGTCCTTCGCCATCAAGACGAGCAGGGCCGGCGAGGCTGCCTGTCTGCGTGCGCGAGCCATCCTTCACTGGCGACGGCAACCTTCGTGCTCAAGCGGCTGACTTCTGTCAATAGCGCTGGCGTTAGCCTGCGCACGGGCACCAAGGTCGTCCATCTCTACTTGGCACTCTGGCTGGAACGGATTGCCTTACTTGCCAAGGTCGATGACCTCCGGAACGCCATGCCCCATACTCCGCAAACTTCGTACCCAATCGAGGTGCCCAGCGACGTCGCCCCCGGCCAGGTCCTGACGGTGGGCTATCTCCTTGCCTCGTTCGCCGGTCTCGTGTCGCCGTCGGTTTCCGGTCATTGGTACGCGCGCCCGAAGGCCAAGAACTACCTGCTCTCGCGCGACGACTTCCCGGGAGTGATTCAGTGTTTTCCGGCGATCGACCGACCGTGCGCCGACGACTCCGCGGAATTGCTCTGTACGCTGACGCGCGATGTCGCCCTGCCGCTCGACCAGACCACGCTGCAGTGGGTCGACGTCGAACTCGTCGTGCGCGACGCCGGAGTTTGGCGCCGCCTTCCGATCGAGATGGAAGAGGCTGAGGTTGATTCGCATGTCAGCGATGACGAGGCGGATGGCGACACAGAAGATGGCGATTCATCGGCAAGACTAGTCTATCGGCTCTGGGCCGACGAGGAACGGTCGGCGCATCGGTTCGATCTCGTCGCGATTCGATGCGCACTCGAGAACGCGCGTTGGGCCTACCGATGTGCCGGCACCGGCTTGTTTCTTGCCGGCGCCGTCGATCTCGTTTCCCCCACTCCCAGCCTGGACTGAAGCAAAGCGTCGTGGCGGTCGCCGTGTCGACCTCGCGCATCGCGTGAAGCGATGCTTTCAATCAGTCGCTCATCAAAAACGGGAGCAGACACGATATTTGCTCCGGTCGAAAACGATTTTGACCAATTCCGCATTGTTCAGAAAAATCGGGTCGAGTAGAGGACGGCCTTTAGCCTGCCCTTACCGCCTATCATGTTTTTTCCAAGGACTGCCTTGGAAACCCATTCTTTGAAATTCCAGCTTTCGCGCACTCGCTTCGCGAATCAGATCAGACCGATAAGGGACGCTGGAATTTCCCGGAGTAGGTTGCCAAGGTGGCCTTGGGAACCAGTCAGACGCTAAACCCAGGGACCCAGGAAGTTGACAGGTGGTGAGGGCCGACTTGTGTTACGGCCTGCTCTCTTGCCGTTGCAAAACCCACAATCCCGTGCTACCACGGTGCCCATGCCATCGGGGTCAAGCATGCCATCGGGGTCAGGTCTTGCATTTAATCATTCCCCAGCAAGCATGCCATCGGGGTCAGGTCTTGCATTTAATCATTCCCCAGCACACACCCATCGGGATCAAGTCTAAATACTGTTCGTTGAGAAGAAATCAGCCAACGCCTGCCGCGGCGAAAGTGGCTGCGGTTGGAGCAGTGCGGGCGAGAAGCCTGGACGGACACCCGGACGCTTGGAAGGGTCTTGCCATCGGGGTCAGGTCTTGCATTTAATCATTCCCCAGCACACACCCATCGGGATCAAGTCTAAATACTGTTCGTTGAGAAGAAATCAGCCAACGCCTGCCGCGGCGAAAGTGGCTGCGGTTGGAGCAGTGCGGGCGAGAAGCCTGGACGGACACCCGGACGCTTGGAAGGGTCGTGGCTGGGGTACGGTGAGTTGCGACGCTTGACCCTGCGAGGGTTGACGTGGCCGCGGCGGCTGACGCATCGCAACGAGATGGCGTCGCGCAGCAAGTCATTGAACCCAGCGTCTTCGCCGTCTCGACAGGAAAAACGCTTCGCGTTTCCCATCGCTTGCCCACAGGTCGGCGGCTGCCCGCAAGTTCCACAGCGCGCAGGCTCCAAGCTTTCAAATCCGGGAAAGTCGAAACCATCTTTCCGGCACCCACCTGCGCTTATTCCGCTCCCACGCCCTTGGGGTCACGCCCTTGGGGTCACACGCCCTTGGGGTCAGGTCTTGCATTTAATCATTTCTGACTTCCGAGCCTTACGATACGGCTGATGGATGAAAATAAGTAGAAAAGCATGGTAAGAAAGGGGCCAGGCTCAATTTAATTGGCTCCTTTCTCCTCTTTCCATGAGCGCAGGGGCTTTGACCTGCTCCGCTGCGCCAGCTACCACCATCGCTTCATCTTCACCGGCAACGATGGTCATTTCTTGGTTGCCGGGGACTACCTTGGAAACTTGCTCATGGAGGCTGCAGCCGCTGTTCCAACCTCAACCTGCAGGGCGAAAGGGCGTTCGAAAATTAGGGTTCCAAAAACTTGGGAACTAGAAAAAGATACCGCGCCGATGGGGGTCGGCGCGGCGCGTTGTCGAAAAAACTGTCCGCTCGTGTCGTGACGGCGGCATCTGCGAGTCATCGATAGCCGGGCGGCGGCGGTGGCGGATTGCCGCGTGGCGGCGTCGGATACGTTCCAGACGTTGGCGGTGTGGCCGGCGACATCTGCTGACGGGTGATGTTGCCGGCAACCGGCACGCTGTGTCCCTTGGCGTACATGCACTGGACATAGGCGTTGTCGTACTGGCGTTGCGTGCCGTAGGCCGACGTTTGCGCGGCGCCGCTGCCGCTGGCGCTGCCGAAGAGCAGGCCGGTTCCGGCGCCGACCGCGGCGCCCTGGCGCCCGCCGATCGCCGCTCCGGCGACCGCGCCGACCGCGGTGCCGACGACGGCGCTGTTGACACCGGCGGTACTGGCGTTCTGGCCGGCGGTGGCCCCACCGATCTGGCCATGGGCGAACTGGCGGCACTCGGCGTCATCGTAGCGGAACTGGTCGAAGCTGCGGCCGCTCCCCGGCAGGACCATCACGCTGGGTCCGGTCGGCACGCTGACGCAGGCGCTGAGCAGGAGGACGGACGCCAAAGCGCCGAGGCCGACGAATCTCGATTTCATAGTGCTTGTTCCTTGGCAGGTGTCAGGGGCGGGCGGACGGTCGGGGCGGCACAGGCGTCCAGTCGACCGGACAGGATTTGACATAGGGGTAATAGGCCTTGGCTGGACGACAGTAATACCAATACTCGCTGGCCGGTGCGGCCGCCGATTGCTCGATGTATACCGGTGGCGCAGCGGGTTCGACGACCACCGGCGGATAATAGACCGGCGCCGGGTAGCCGACATAAGCAGGAGGATAAGGACCATATCCGGGGTAGAAAGGGCTCCAATACGGACCGATGACCACGCCAACGCCGACGCGCGGTCGGTGATGCCAGCGGTCGGCCAGGGCGTCTCCGGTGGTGACGGCGCCGAGCAGCGCGCAGGCGATCAATGTTTTCAGTAATTTCATGATGTGCACCTCTTTCTCTTCGACGGTCCGGCGAGGCTGCTGGCATCGATCGTTTCACGGTTCACTGTGCGCGCGCTGCCGGGTTGCTTGGTCGATCCTACCATGCTCCGTCGGAACTCGTCGGCGGATGTTGCAATGCGGTAAAATGGCGGCATGTTATATCCGCTGATCCGCCACTTCTTCTTCTCGCTCGATGCCGAAACCGCGCACGGACTGGGCATGACCGGGATCGACCTGATGAAACTTTCCGGTGCCAGTTGTCTGCTGGCCGCCGGCGTGCCTGCCGATCCGGTGCGGGTGATGGGCATCGACTTCCCGAATCCGGTCGGTCTGGCCGCCGGCCTGGACAAGAACGGCGAGCACATCGACGCGCTCGCCGCGCTCGGTTTCGGGTTCATCGAAGTCGGCACCGTCACTCCCAGGCCGCAGCCGGGCAATCCAAAACCACGCATGTTTCGCATTCCGGAAAAGCAGGCGATCATCAATCGTCTGGGTTTCAATAACGATGGAGTGGCGAAATTGTTGACCAACGTCGCCGCGGCGAGTTTCAGCCGCCGCGGTGGGATTTTGGGAATCAATATCGGCAAGAATTTCGACACGCCGATCGAGCGGGCTGCCGACGATTATCTGTACTGCCTGGAACGGGTCTATCCGGCGGCCAGCTACGTGACGGTCAATATCTCCAGCCCGAACACCAAGAATCTGCGCGATCTGCAACGCGACGACGCGCTGGACGCGTTGCTCGGCGCCCTGAAGGACGCACAGGCGCGTCTGGCCGACCGTCATGGCAAGTACGTGCCGCTGGCGTTGAAAATCGCTCCCGATCTCGACGACGCGCAGTTGCAAGCGATTGCCGATCTGTTGCGGCACCATCACATGGACGGGGTCATCGCCACCAACACCACCTTGTCGCGCGAGGCGGTGGCTGGTCTGCCGAATGCCGAACAGGCCGGCGGTTTGTCCGGTGCGCCGGTTTTCGGGCCGTCTACGGCGGTGCTCGGCAAACTGGCGGCGGCGCTGGCCGGCGAGATTCCAATCGTCGGCGTCGGCGGCATCCTCAGCGGTGCCGATGCGGCCGCGAAAATCACCGCCGGCGCCAGTCTGGTGCAAATCTATACCGGATTCATTTACCGGGGTCCCGAACTAGTCGGCGAGGCGGCGACGGCGATCGCCAGGCAGCGTCGGCAATCGCGACAATAAGAGGCAACATGCATCTGCGCATCTTGGATGATCAACCTTCGGGAGAGTTTGGCGCCCGTGTATTTCACGTAATTTTTGGTGCCTTGTGCGTATGCGCAGCCATCTGGATGCTGTTCCCGATTTCTTCTTTCAACCCTTACGCCTTCTTTCTTCCCTTATTAGTTGGCCTTGGCCCCTTGCTGGTCGGCTTATGCGGAGATCGAAAAACTGTGCTTCAGTTACTGATTATTAGCGGGAGCTAGATCTTGCTTCATTTCTCGTTCCCATTTGCTGGCCCTGTGCGCGATACGGCCGGCAAGCTCGCTCCGACGGCAGTTTGGCTTCACGATAGGATCGTTTTCAAAATGGTTGAACTCGGTCATGTGCCAAGCGATAATCGCCGCGCCCGGCGGGAAGGCGCCAACGGTCCATGCCATTCATCGGCAATGGACTTCTTTGGGAAACCTTTTCTTTCCGGGAATTTTGCGGCTTGGGAGAGGCGTAACCTTTGGCTAAGCGGTTTCGCCCGGTCGCGGGCGTGGGTTGAATCATGACGCACTACCTGTTCATCCTCGTCGGAGCGGTGCTCGTCAACAACGTGGTTCTGGTCAAGATCCTTGGCCTGTGCCCGTTCATGGGCGTTTCAAAGAAACTGGAAACCGCTTTCGGCATGGGCGCCGCGACCACCTTCGTGCTCACCGTCGCCACCGGCGCCAGCTATATCATCGATCACTATCTGCTGATGCCGTTCGGCTTAGAGTACCTGCGCACCTTGTCGTTCATCGTCACCATCGCCGCCATCGTCCAGTTGACCGAGATGGTCATCCAGAAGACCAGTCCGGTGCTGCATCAGGTGCTGGGGATTTATCTGCCGTTGATCACCACCAATTGCGCGGTGCTCGGCGTGCCGTTGCTCAATATCGCCAACAAGCACGATTTCGTCGAGTCGCTGTTGTTCGGGGCTGGCAGTGCCGCTGGTTTTTCGTTGGTGTTGATTCTTTTCGCCGGCATCCGGGAGCGAATCGACGGCGCCGAGGTGCCCCTGCCGTTCAAGGGCGCGGCGATCGCGATGGTCACCGCCGGGTTGATGAGTCTGGCGTTCATGGGCTTCGCCGGTCTGGACAAGTATCAATGATCAGCACCCTGGCGATCATGGCGCTCGGCGCCATCGTCCTCGGCGCGGCGCTGGGCTATGCCTCGATCCGCTTCAAGGTTGAAGGCAACCCGCTGGTCGACAAGATCGACGCCATCCTGCCGCAGACGCAGTGCGGTCAATGTGGCTATCCTGGTTGCAAGCCGTACGCCGCGGCGATCAGCTCCGGCGAAGCCGAGATCAACCTCTGTCCACCCGGAGGCATGGACGGCGTGCGCAAACTCGCCGATCTTCTCGGCCGAGAAGTCAAACCGCTCGACGCCGAGGAAAAGCCGAAACAGGTGGCGATCATCCTCGAACAGACCTGCATCGGCTGCACGCTGTGCATCCAGGCCTGTCCGGTCGATGCCATCGTCGGCGCGGCCAAGCAGATGCACACCGTCGTCGAATCGCTGTGTACCGGCTGTGAATTGTGCGTCAAACCGTGTCCGGTCGAATGCATCGTCATGGAACCGATCGCCGAAAACCTCGACAACTGGAAGTGGAAGTATCCGGTGTTCGAAATCAAACGTGCCGCCTGAGGCCGCGATGCTGTCCAGATTGTTCAAGTTCAACGGCGGCGTCAAGCCGGAGACGCACAAGGCGCCGTCAGTGGAACAGCCGATCGGCCAGGCGCCGTTACCCGAACGCTGTTATGTGCCGCTGCATCAGAGTCTTGGTGGCGCGGCCAGCCCGGTGGTCGGTGTCGGGCAGAGCGTACGCAAAGGGCAACTTCTCGGCAACGCCGACGGCTGGGTCTCGGCGGCGGTCCATGCGCCGACTTCGGGAACCGTCGTGGCCATCGAGGAACATGTCGCGGCGCATCCTTCCGGCCTGCCGACGCTGACGGCGGTCATCGCTCCGGACGGACAGGACGAGTGGATCGACCGTCAGCCGGTCGACTATCGGCGCCTGCCTCCTGAACGTGTCCGCGAGTTGTTGCGTGACGCCGGCGTCGTCGGCCTGGGCGGCGCGGTTTTTCCGAGCCATGCCAAACTGAGTGCGGCGAAAAATATTCCTGTCGAGCATCTGGTGATCAACGGCGCCGAATGCGAACCGTTCATGACCTGCGACGACATGCTGATGCGTGAACGTGCCGAGGAGATCGTCCGCGGCAGCGCCATCTTCCGCGAATTGCTCGGTGCCCGACAGGTCCTGATCGGTATCGAGGACAACAAACCGCAAGCAGTGGCGGCGATGCAGGCGGCGGTCAGCCATCTGGGCGAGGATCACGAGGTGGTGGCCGTGCCGACACGCTATCCGGCCGGTGGCGCCAAGCAGTTGATCCGCGTGCTGACCGGCAAGGAAGTTCCGGCCAGCCGCCGGTCCACCGATCTCGCCGTGCAGTGTTTCAACGTCGCCACGGCCTACACCGCTTACCGGGCACTGGCTTACGGCGAGCCGGTGATCTCGCGGATCGTGACCGTGACCGGCAACGTCGAACAGGCGCGCAACTGGGACGTTCGTCTCGGCACGCCGATGCGTGATGTTCTCGCCCTGGCCCGGCCAAAGACGGGCACGCACCAGTATCTGATGGGCGGTCCGATGATGGGCTTCGAGATTCCCGATCTGGCGGCACCGGTGGTCAAGGCCACCAACTGTCTGATCGCCGGGTCGCCGTCGCTGTTTCCGCCGCCGCCGCCGGAAATGCCGTGCATCCGCTGCGGGGCGTGCGCCGACGCCTGTCCACACGAATTGCAACCGTTCGAGTTGTACTGGTTTGCCCGCGCGCGCAATTTCGGCAAGACCCAGGAATATTTCATTTTCGATTGCATCGAGTGTGGCTGTTGCAGCTATGTCTGTCCGTCGCATATTCCCTTGGTGCAATATTTCCGTTTCGCCAAGAGCGAAATCTGGGCTCGCGAACGCGAAAAACAGGCCGCCGACGCGGCCAAGGCGCGCTTCGAATGGCGTAACGCGCGTGAAGAACGTGAGGCGGCTGAAAAAGCCGAACGACTGGCCAAAGCAGCGGCCAGCCGCCCAGCCCGGCCGGTGGCCGAAAAGACGGAGTCTGCGACGCCTTCTGCACCCCCGTCGTCCCAATCGTTCCACTCGTCCCCATCGACCATCGTCGCTGCGGACGGCGTTGTCCAGACGGCCAGTTCCGCTGCTGCCGATGTCGCTCCCCAGCCCGTCGCGGCGGATGCCGCGGCGACCAAACAGGCGACGATCGCCGCGGCGATGGCGCGCGCTCGCGCGCAACGCGAAGCGGCGCAACCGAAAAACACCGTCGCCTTGACCGATGACCAGCAGCGGGAAATCGCCGCCATCGACGCCCGTCGCGCCGCGCCGGCCAAGCCAACCGACAGCACTCCCGGCGCAGGCAGCGGATGATGAACGATTTCTCGACGCCCCCGTACTTTCTTCGCCAGCGGACCAGCGTGTGGTGGGTGATGCTGCAGGTGTTGCTGGCGCTGCTGCCGGGAATTGCCGCGTATGTCTGGCAGATCGGCCCGGCGATTCTCGTTCAGTTGGCCATCGCCACCGTTGCGGCATTGCTGGCCGAAGCGGCGATGCTGGCCATCCGCGGCAAGCCGATGGCGCTGTATCTGCTCGATGGCAGCGCCGTCGTCACCGCCTGGCTGATCGCCCTGTCGTTCCCGCCGCTGGCGCCCTGGTGGATGGTCGCCGTTGCCACCCTCTTCGCGATCGTCATTGCCAAGCATCTGTACGGCGGGCTGGGCCAGAATCCGTTCAACCCGGCGATGATCGCCTTCGCCGTGTGCATCATCTCGTTTCCGGCGTTGATGTCGCAATGGCCGGCGCTGGGGTTGAAACTCAGCTTTGCCGAGCAGTGGCAGATCATCGCCGGCTTGGCGCCACGGGTCGATGCGATGAGCAGTGCCACACCGCTCGATGCGTTGAAAACGGCCTTGAAGCTGGGCGATGCGGTGACTGACGTGCCGACTCTGCTGGCCACACAGGACGTGTTCGGCAATTTCGCCGGCCGTGGCTGGGAATGGGTCACTGCCGGCTATCTGCTCGGCGGCTTGTGGTTGTGGCAGCGCAAGGTCATCAGTTGGCATGCGCCGACGGGATTCATCGCCGGGCTGTCGCTGCTGGCCGGTGCCTTGTGGTGGTGGAATCCCTTGCAGTTCGCCAATCCGCTGTTCCATCTGTTTTCAGGCGGATCGCTGCTCGGTGCCTTCTTCATCGTCACCGACCCGGTTTCCGGCTGCACCACCCCGCGAGGCAAATTGATTTTCGGCGTCGTTGCCGGACTGCTGGCCTACCTGATCCGCGTTTTCGGCGGCTATCCGGACGGCGTTGCCTTTGCGGTGCTGCTGCTGAATCTCTGCGTGCCGTTGATCGACATGTACACCCAACCGCCGATTTTCGGCATGAAAAAGGAACGCTGAGAGAACGATGAGCACGTCTCCAAAGACGCCGACGGCCGCGTCGATGGCCGTGCGCACGGCGGTGATTCTGCTGATTTTCGTCCTGGTGTTCACCAGCCTGCTGGCCGGCGCCTATTTCTGGACCAAGCCGGCGATCGAAGCCGCCGCCGCCGCGGAAAAGATGAAACTGATCAGCGAGGTGCTGCCGCGCGAGTTGTACGACAACGATCCGCTCAGCGATACCGTCACGCTGCCGGCCAGCCCGGCGTTGGGCACCGACGAGAGTTCGATCGCCTATCGTGCCCGCCGCGCCGGCCAGGCCAGCGCTCTGGTTTTCGAAGCCGTGGCGCCGGACGGTTATTCGGGCCGGATCCGTCTGCTGCTGGCGGTCGCCGCCGACGGCTCGCTGCTCGGCGTGCGGGTGACACAGCACAAGGAAACCCCGGGCTTGGGCGATTACATCGAACCGCGCAAGGACAAGAACAAGGCGCGACCGTGGATCACGCAGTTCGACGGTCTGTCGTTGGCAACGGTCAACGAGGCGGAATGGCGGGTCAAGAAGGATGGCGGCCGCTTCGACTCCTTGGCCGGAGCGACGGTGACTCCCCGCGCGGTGGTCAAATGCGTCCATCGTGCGTTGAAATACGTGGCCGACAACCAGTCGGTGTTGTTCGGGACGGCGCAAGGAGCAGGCAAATGATCGACCGCAACGAGTTCCGTCAGATCCGCGACAACGGTATCTGGCATCAAAACACCAGTCTGGTGCAGATTCTCGGTTTGTGTCCGCTGCTGGCGGTGACCACCAATCTGGTCAATGGCGTGATGCTGTCGTTGGCGACCCTGCTGGTGATGGGACTGGCCAATATCGCCGTGGCGGCCTTGCGCAACTGGATTCCGCATGAAATCCGCATTCCGGTGTTTATCCTGATCGTTGCCGCGCTGGTGACGGTGGTCGATCTGTCGTTCAATGCGCTGTTTCACGAACTGTACCTGGTGCTTGGGATCTTCATTCCGCTGATCGTCACCAACTGCATCGTCCTGGCGCGCGTCGAAGCCTTCGCCAACAAGAATCCGCCGCTGCAATCGCTGTTCGACGGCATTTTCATGGGCGTCGGTATGTTGTGGACGCTCGGACTGCTCGGCGGCATGCGCGAACTGATCGCCGCCGGCACCCTGTTCTCGGGGATCGACATGGTATTTCCCGGACTGCAGCCGCTGCAATTGTTGTCTGCCGACTACCCTGGTTTTCTGCTGGCGATTCTGCCACCCGGCGCATTCATTCTCCTGGGTTGCCTGATTGCCTGGAAAAACTGGATCGAGGCGCGGGCCAGCGCGCGGCGCTCGAAAACTCCGCCCGTAGACCTCGCCGGCGGCGGGCTGGAACGGGTCTGACGCGCATGGACCCGGCGCAGCGGGAGGAGCTTTTTCGCCGTTTGCAGGCCAGTATGTCGCAGGCGGCCACCGAGCTCGCTTATCAGACGCCGTTCCAGTTGTTGATCGCGGTGATCCTTTCGGCGCAGGCGACCGACAAAAGCGTCAATCTGGCCAGCGGACCGTTGTTCGCCGTCGCGCCGACGCCACAAGCGATGCTGCAACTCGGCGAAGCCGGGTTGATCGGCCATATCAACCGTATCGGCCTTTACCAGACCAAAGCCCGCAACATCATCGCCACCTGTCGGCAATTGCTGGCGGAGCACGGTGGCGAGGTTCCTCATTCGCGGGCAGCGCTGGAAGCCTTGCCCGGCGTCGGGCGGAAGACGGCCAACGTGGTGCTCAATGTCGTTTTCGGTGAACCGACCATTGCCGTCGACACGCATATCTTCCGGTTGGCCAATCGTTGCGGACTGGCTGCCGGCAAAACGCCGCTGGCTGTCGAGCAGCAGTTGCTGGCGGTCGTGCCGCCGCTTTATCTGCGTTCGGCGCATCATTGGTTGCTGTTGCACGGACGGTATGTCTGCAAGGCCCGTCGACCGGAATGCTGGCGCTGCCTGCTGACCGATCTCTGCGAATACGCCGACAAGACCCCGGAACCGCCGGAGAATAAACGGTGAGTCTCGCCAGCGCGCTGGTCGTCGGTAACGATGCCTCGCCGCAACTGGCGGAAGATGCCTTCCGGGAGGCGCTGGCGCGCAGCGGTCATCAGCAGGCAAACGGTGTATTGCTGTTTCTGAGCGCCGATTTCATCCGTCAGGCGCAGGCCACCGTGACGGCGGTGGCGCGTGCCGCCCGCTGTACGCAGATCGCCGGTGGTATCGCTGCCGGTTTGTTCACCGATCAGGGCTGGGTTCTCGATCGTCCCGCCGCCGCGGTGATGGTCCTCGGCGGTGATTTGTCGTTGGCACCCGCCTCGAGTGAGCCGAGTGCCTCACCGTTGATCAGTTGTGCGGGTAACAGCTTGCCGGTTCAATGGGGCGAAACGCCGACGCGCTGTGGGAACAGTTTCAGCGGTCGCCCGGGACGCAACGATCGGCTGGCCTGGCAGCAGGCGCGCGTCGTCGCGCAAAGCAGCGTTCGCCTCGTCGGTGCGCGGCTCGATATTGCCGTTTCCCGAGGCTGGCAGGTGCTGTCCGATCCACAACAGATCGACGAGGCGCGTGTTCACGATCTGTTGCAGGTCGGCGGCGTCAAAGCACTGGCCAGCCTGCTGCGTTACTTGCCACCGGAACTGCGGGTAGCCGCCCATCTGCCGCTGGCGTCACTGTGCGCGGTGATTTTCCCTGATCAGCAGATTGCCGATCGTGCGGCCGCGCAGCAAGCCGTCGCTGATGGCAGCGCTCAACCCGTGGCGATCATTTCCGGCAATGCCGACCAGTCGCTGACCTTGGCGGAACGGCTGGTTCCGGGACAACGGCTGGCTTGGGCGGCGCGCTCGCCACAAGCGGCTGTGGACGACATGCGCCACAGCTTGGCCGGACAACGCGTTCCGGGCGACGAGCCGCTCGGCGCGCTGGTCTTTTCCTGTATCGGCCGCGGGCCGTATTTCTACGACGGCGACGATCGCGACGTCGAATGTTTGCGGGAACGCTTTCCCGGGATGCCGTTGATCGGCACCTACGGAACCGGCCAGTTGGCTCCCGACCGTACCGGTCACTGGCAACGGGTACAGAATGCGGTGGTTACCGCGCTGATCAGTCGCCAAACGATGGACAGCGATGTTTAATCCCAGTCGCGAACAGGTCAGGCAATTTTTTTGTGAATCGTGGCGCAAATATCGCCAGCGGGGCATCCTCGAAGGAGCCGAAGCCACCGCAGCCGACCTGATCGCCGAACATCCTGAATACCACCCCTTGCTCGAAGACCCGGAACAGGCGCTCAGCCAGGAATTCACTCCCGAAAACGGGCAGATGAACCCTTTTTTGCATTTGTCACTGCATCTGGCGATCGCCGAGCAGATCAGCATCGACCAGCCGCCCGGCATTCGCAAGGCTTATCAGACCCTGCGTCAACGTCTCGACGTGCATGACGCCGAGCACGCGTTGATCGAATGCCTGGGCGAGGCGCTGTGGTATGCCCAGCGACAGGGGGGGGCGATCGACCAGCCGGCGTATCTCGAATCGATTCGTCGACGGGCCGGGGGCTAGGAGCAATGCAGTTGAGATAAAAACTTCATCGTGCTCAGGTCATGGTAACGGCCTGAAACCGACACGGGTTACCGGTAATCAAGCCCCCACTCATTTTCTCCTTGGCTTTCTGCCCGGGTTCCAGGGTTTGCTTCGAAAACGACGGCTGGCGGATCTCGCCCCGCCCGATTGTCCCGGGTTCTGGTGCGCGCGCTATCAGGCGACAATGATCGCGCCCCAATTTGAACGTTCTTGCACCACAATGGTGCGCGGAGTGGGCAAAATCATGTTTTCGACGGACGCTGGCGGATCAAAAAGAGCGGCCGCGACGAATCGGGAGGGTGCGCTCTTTTCCAGATTGCCCAGCCGGCACGTCCGGCGTTCGAGATCGATCGATTGTCTGCCGGCAGCACCTCGAACGCGTTAAGGGTTAATATTGCCCTGTCCATCTTGTAAACTCTGGTCTCCCCCAGAAAATGCGGTGCAAATGATTCACTGACTGCGTGTGCGATCAAGGAAAACTCTCTCCATGAAACGGCATGACCGAGCTTTGTTGATAGGCCTGCTGTTGTTGCCGGTTTTTCCCGTGGCGGGGCAGGAAATTTATAAATGCGCCGACCCTGACGGCCGGGTGACCTATTCCAACATTCCGAGCAGGACGTGTCGCAAACTGCAGCTCGATCCGGTGAATGTGACACCGGTGACGAAGCCGGCCAGCAAGCCTGCTGCCGCCAGTGCGTCGGCCAAATCGACCGCTTCACCGGCCAGCTTTCCCAAAGTGGATGATCAGACGCAAAAATCCCGCGATGGCGACCGTCGGCGAATCCTCGAGAGTGAATTGGCCGCGGAACAGAAAAATGTCGAACAGGCGCGCAAGGAACTCGCTGAACAAGAGGGAGTCGTCTTGCCGGGCGAGCGGATGCAGGGCGGTACGATCAGCGGCGGCAAAGTCCAGGAACGCATCCAGCAGTACAAGGACAAACTGGCTCTGCACCAACGCAACGTCGAAGCCATCAGCAAAGAGATTGCCAATCTGCGCTGATCCACAGTGGGCCGTGTGCGTCGTGGGCGGACGGCGATGATCGACGATTCCCCGGCTGAGCCTTTCGGCGGGCTCGACCTGCTGTCATCGGCGGTGCTGCTGCTCGACGACACCTTATTGATCCGCCACATGAATCCGGCCGCGGAAAGCCTCCTGGCAATCAGTTTCCGGATCGTTGCCGGTTGTCCGTTGGACGGTGTGTTGTCCTGCCCGCCGGCACTGCTCGCGGCCTTCGACAGCGCTTTGAAGTACGGCGGTGCTTATTTCGGTCAGAACATCGAATTGCGGCTGGCCGACGGCGATCTGCTGCCTTTGAATTGCACGGTCAACCCGGTCGACACTCCGCACGCCCGATTATTGGTCGAGTTATGGCCGATCGACCAGCAATTGCGGGCCAGCCGCGAAGAGCGCTTGCTCGAGCAGCAACACGCCAACCGTGAATTGATCCGCAATCTGGTGCATGAAATCAAGAATCCGCTCGGCGGCATCCGCGGGGCGGCGCAGTTGCTGGAGCATGAATTGAATAATCCGGCGTTGCGCGAATATACCCAGGTGATCATCAAGGAAACCGACCGTTTGCAGGACTTGATGCGCCGGCTGCTGTCACCGCATCGGCCGATGCAACCGGGACCGGTGAATATCCACGAAATCCTGGAGCGCGTGCGCAGCCTGTTGACAGCTGAATTTCCAACTTTGTTGATCGTTCGGCGCGATTACGATACCAGCCTGCCCGAGTTGATCGGTGATCGCGAGCAACTGATTCAGGTTTTTCTGAATATCGCCCGCAACGCCGCACAGGCCATCGCCGGCCAGCGCGATGGCGTCTTGGATGGTCCAGGCCGTATCGTTTTGCGGACACGTGTCAGCCGACAAGTGACGCTGTGCAAACGTCGCCACCGTCTGGCAATCGAGATACAGGTGATCGACGATGGCCCGGGAATACCCGACGATATTCGCCAACGGATGTTCTATCCGCTGGTTTCCGGCCGCGAGGGAGGCAGCGGCCTGGGATTGACGCTGGCGCAGAGCTTTGTCCAACAACATCAGGGAACGATCGACTGCGAAAGCTGTCCCGGCGAAACCCGTTTCACGATCCGCTTGCCATTGGCGTGACCGATCACTCGAGCTGATGGCAGGTTTTTTGCTTTTAAAAGCTATCTGCCACGCCATCCGAGAACGATATGCAACCGGTCTGGATCGTCGACGACGACAAATCAATCCGCTGGGTCCTCGAAAAAACCCTCGCTCGCGAAAAAATCGCTTTTCAAAGCTTCGCTTCGGCTGACGAGGCCTTGGCGCAGCTCGACGCAGGCGGCAAAGCACCGCAGGTGCTGGTTTCCGACATCCGCATGCCCGGTCCATCCGGTCTGGAATTGCTGCAACTGTTCAGGAATCGCTTTCCGACGCTGCCAGTGATCATCATGACCGCCTATTCCGACCTGGAAAGCGCGGTCTCGGCCTTTCAAGGCGGAGCGTTCGAGTATCTGCCGAAGCCGTTCGACGTCGATCAAGCCTTGGAACTGATTCGGCGCGCAATCGCCGAAAGCATGCACCAAAACGGGGCGCTGAACGAAGTCGGCTCGCTACCGGAAATTCTCGGCCAGGCGCCGGCGATGCAGGAAGTCTTCCGCGCTATCGGGCGTCTCAGCCAATCGAGTGCGACCGTGCTGATTACCGGTGAATCCGGTTCGGGCAAGGAATTGGTCGCCCGGGCCGTGCACCGGCACAGTCCACGCGCCGAGCAGCCGTTCATCGCCATCAACACCGCAGCGATCCCGCGCGACCTCTTGGAGTCGGAGCTGTTCGGCCATGAGCGCGGCGCGTTCACCGGCGCCGCCAGCCAGCGGCAAGGCCGCTTCGAGCAGGCCGAGGGCGGCACGTTGTTCCTCGACGAGATTGGCGACATGCCCGCCGAAATGCAGACCCGCTTATTGCGCGTGCTCTCGGATGGTCACTACTACCGCGTCGGCGGCCAGTCACCTTTGAAAACCCGGGTACGGATCATCGCCGCGACACACCAGGATCTCGAGACGCGCGTCAGGCAAGGCTTGTTCCGTGAAGACCTGTTTCATCGTTTGAACGTCATTCGGATGCGCCTGCCGAGTTTGCGGGAGCGGCGTGAGGACATTCCATTGCTGGTTCGTCACTTTCTCCAGAAAAGCGCTCTCGAACTCGGCGTCGAGCCGAAACGGATTTCCGAAGCGGCTTTGCAACGCTTGTGCTCCGTCGATTTGACCGGCAATGTCCGGCAACTCGAAAACATCTGCCACTGGCTGACGGTGATGGCGCCGGGGCTACTGGTCGAAGTCGTCGACCTGCCTCCCGAACTGCGCGAAGTCGCCGCCTCGCCGGCGGATAATGACTGGCAGACTGCCCTGGCCACCGTCGTCGATCGGGCACTGGTCGGTAATCCCGGCCAAGTGCATGACAATTTGTCGAAGGCGTTCGAACGCGTATTGATCAGGCGCGCACTGGTGCATACCGGAGGTCGGCGAGTGGAAGCGGCACTGGCGTTGGGCATCGGTCGTAACACCATCACCCGCAAGATTCAGGAACTGGCTCTCGACAACGGCTTTCCGACACCCGCAAACGATCTCGATCCTGCAGGAAGTTGATAAATAGTCGATAATGAAATCGATCCAGCCGGTCATGCCGACATCAAAAACTGTCGCCTCCGGTTGGAAACCCATTCTTTCAGGGAGATAATCCGGCTGGGGAGAGGAGCAGCCGGCTTCTTCAAGGCTTGATGGTCCGCTCGCCGGCCTGAATGAGCGCATCTCACCACCAACACTTCGGGAATTTGCCATGGTCAACCCTTATCAGCCCCCGATAGCAAAAATCGATGACTTTGCCGGTTCCGAAAACAACTCCGGAGGTGGCAGTTCGGTCATTCCACCACCTGGCGTCAAGGGTTGGAGTTGGGGGGCATTCTGGCTGAACTGGGTTTGGGCGATCGGCAACAAGACGTGGATCGGCCTGCTGTCTTTTCTGCCTTACATCGGCCTCATTTTCTGCTTTTACCTCGGCTTCAAAGGACGTGAACTGGCTTGGCGGAACAAACGCTGGGACAGTCTGGAACACTTCAATCGCATTCAGCGCCGCTGGTCGATATGGGGTTGGGCCATACTACTGATCGCCAGTGTCCTGGGGATTCTCGCCGCCGTCCTGACCTCTCCAACATCCCTTGGTCCGAGTGCCATCCGCTGACCGTCGGCCCACTCGGGATTGACGCCGAATCTCGATTTGAAAAAACATGTCAACCGCCACTTCCGCTTCCTTGCTCGACTCTGCCCGTTTACGCACCCTGCTCGGCGCAGCGGGCGATCGCTTTGCTCTCGAGACACTGGCCGAATGCCCATCGACCAACAGCCTGTTGCTCGAACGCGCACTCCGTAGTGCCGTACCCGAAAACACGCTGCTGGTTGCCGATCGACAAACCGCCGGCCGCGGGCGTATGGGGCGACATTGGAGTTCCTCGGCCGAGGGCAGCCTGACCTTTTCTTTGTCATGGCGCTTCACCGGCCCGCCGGCCAAGCTCAGCGGCTTGTCATTGGCGGTCGGTCTGGCCGTCGCACGGGGACTGGACGCCTGCGGTGCCTCGCGTATCACCTTGAAATGGCCGAACGACATTCTGCTCGATGGTGGCAAGGTCGGGGGCATTCTGATCGAGCTTGAAGCCGTTGCCGACGGCATGCTGGCGGTGATCGGCATTGGACTCAATCTGCAATTGCCCGCGGGCGACCCCGGAGACTTCCTGCATCCGCCAGCGGCGTTGGCCCAGGTGTTGCCGGTGCCGGATCGACATCAGGTATTGGCGCAGGTGCTGCTGTCGCTGACCGAAGTTCTCGATCACTTTGCCGTCTCGGGGTTTGCCGTGCTGCGCGACGACTGGCAGTCGCGACATGCTTGGCAGGATCGACCCGTCCGTCTGCTCAACGGTGGGACGTTCGATCGTCAAGGGATCTGTCTCGGCGCCGACGACGATGGTGCCTTGTTGCTGCGAACGGCGCAGGGTGTCGAGCGTTTCTTCTCCGGCGACGTGTCGCTGCGCGCCGAATGATCATCGCCATCGACGCCGGCAACAGCCGGATCAAATGGGGCGTTCACGACGGTCAGCGCTGGCTGGACAACGGTACGCTGGCCACGGCCGACATCGCTTTTCTGAGCGAAGCGGCCGACGAATGGCCGGCCAAGGCGCAGGTAGTCGTCTGCAATGTCGCCGGACGGGCCGTCGCGGCGCAAATCGAATCTCTGTTGCAGTCTTACGGCAAACTGGCTTTTCTGCATGCGTCCACCGAATCCTGTGGCGTACGGTCGAATTACGACAGCCCGGTGCAACTCGGTGCCGACCGCTGGGCGGCATTGATCGGCGCCCGTGCCCGGCGCGCCGCGCCGACGCTGGTGGTTTGCGCCGGCACGGCAACCACTGTCGATCTTTTGAGCCCCGATGGGGTTTTTCAGGGAGGGCTGATCCTGCCTGGTTTCAATCTGATGCGTTCGGCGCTGGCCAGCAACACCGCGCAGTTGCCGCTGGCCGAAGGTGTTTTCCGGTCCACTCCCCGTAACACGCTCGATGCCATTTTTTCAGGCTGTCTGCACGCCCAACTGGGCGCGGTCGAGCGGATGTTCGCGGTGCTGGCCGATCAGCCGGAAGCGCTATGTCTGGTCACCGGCGGTGGTGCCGAGTCCTTGGTGCGGCATTTGCGGATCCCTTGCCAACGAGCGGACCATCTGATTCTCGACGGCTTGGTGCGCTATGCCGGAACGCTGCCGACCATTGCTTGACCTTCTGCCGACCGGAGTCCGCTGATGCCTGCCCACCTGCTGTCAACCTTGCCCGCCTTCCTGGCGTATTTCGCCGCAGCCATCGCGCTGCTCGGTGTTTTTTTGCTGATCTACGTCAACATCACGCCGTACCACGAATTCGAACTGATCCGCTCCGGCAACCTGGCCGCGGCGATCAGCCTTGGTGGAGCGATTTTCGGCTTCGCCATGCCGATAGCCAATGTCATTGCCCATAGCGACACCTTGCTCGATCTGGTGTCCTGGGGAGCGATCGCCGGCGTGATTCAAATTGTCACCTACCTGATCTGCCGACTGGCCTTGCCGCAGCTCAACGCCGACATCCCGGCCGGCCGAATGTCGTCGGCGGCTTTCCTGGCGATACTGTCGCTGAGTATCGGCCTGATCAATGCGGCGTGCATGACCTATTGAGATTCTTTCCGGCGGCGTCCGGCTGTCGCTTTCCTTTCTGCTTTGCGGAGGCTGCCATGGCACTCATGGATTTCATCAAGAAGCAATTTGTCGATGTCATTCACTGGACCGAGGACGGTGATGGCGTGCTCGCCATGCGTTACCCGATGCAGGATTTCGAAATCCAATACGGCGCGCAATTGACCGTGCGCGAATCGCAACAAGTTCTTTTCGTCAATGAAGGACAGATCGCCGACGTTTTTGCGCCCGGCCTGCACAAATTGACCACGCAGACCCTGCCGCTGCTGACCAATCTGAAGAACTGGGACAAGCTGTTCGAGTCACCGTTCAAATCGGACGTCTATTTCTTTTCGACCCGTCTGCAACTCGATTGCAAATGGGGCACACCGAACCCGATTTCGATTCGCGACAAGGAGTTCGGCATGGTGCGCATGCGGGCCTTCGGAATCTATTCGTACAAAATTGCCGACGTACGCCAGTTCCACCGTGAAATTTCCGGCACTCGCGAGCGTTACACCGTCGCCGATCTCGACGGCCAACTGCGCAATCTGGTCATCGGTTCGATGACCGACCTGTTCGGCGAATCCGGCGTGTCGTTCATCGACATGGCCGCCAATCAGGACGAGTTGAGCCGGGCGATGAAAGAAAAGATGGGCCCGGTTTTCGAACGCTACGGGTTGTTGCTCGACAGCTTCGTGGTCCAGAACGTCTCGTTGCCCGAGGAGTTGCAGAAAGTCCTCGACACCCGGATCGGCATGAACATCATCGGCGACA
This sequence comes from Accumulibacter sp., assembly GCA_031732795.1. Taxonomy (GTDB): domain Bacteria; phylum Pseudomonadota; class Gammaproteobacteria; order Burkholderiales; family Rhodocyclaceae; genus Accumulibacter. The sequence continues at coordinate 20,813 of JAVMKC010000054.1, forward strand.
TGGGACGTTATACCCAATACCAGGTGGCGAACAGCATTCCGCTCGCCGCCCAGAACGAAGGCGGAATCGCTGGTCTCGGCGCCGGATTGGGCGCCGGTCTCGGCATCGGGCAGACGATGAGCGCGGCGATCAGCCAAGCCGTGCCGACCGCCGCTGCGCCGACCCCCGCTGCGCCGACCGCCACCGCGTTGGCAGTAACGGCCAGCGCCGCCGACCGCGCCGATGAAGTGGTGGCGACTCTCGAACGTTTGCACGGGCTGGTCGGCAAAGGCATTCTCTCGCAGGAGGAATTCGACGCCAAGAAGGCCGAATTGCTCGGCAAACTGAGCTGATCGGCAAGTCTCGGCCCGCTGCGCCTCGACCGTCGTCAAATGAAACAGGCCCGTTGCCCGTCCTGCGGGGCGCCGGTAGTTTTTCTCTCGGCAACATCGCTGTATGTGGTCTGCGAGTTTTGCCGCAGCACCTTGCTGCGTAGTGGCGAGGATCTGCAAAACCTCGGCCGGATGGCCGATCTGCTCGATGATCTGACGCCACTGCAGATCGGCAGCGAAGGCGTCTTCCGGGGTCGTCATTTCGCGATCATCGGCCGGATTCAACTGCAGTACGACGCCGGAATCTGGAACGAATGGTATCTGCTTTTCGATGATGGCCGTTCGGCCTGGCTGTCGGAAGCTGCCGGCGAGTACATCGTCAGCGGTCAGGTAAACGTAGCCGAGCCGCCGCCGGCTTTCGACAGCCTGCGGCCGGAAATGCCGGTTACTCTCGACGGGCGTGTCTTCGAGGTCACCGACCTCAAAACCGCCCGCTGCATCGCCGGGCAAGGCGAGTTGCCGTTCAAAGTCGCCGCCGGTTATGACGTCAATACCGCCGACCTGCGTAGCGCCGACCGCTTCGTCACCCTCGACTACAGTGAAACACCGCCGTTGGTCTTCGTCGGTCATGCGGTCGCTTTTGCCGATTTACGACTCAGCAACCTGCGGGCGGCGGAAGCGCTCGACACCGGTCAGCCGTCCGCGAAAGCACGAGTATTCAACTGCCCGCATTGCGCGGCACCATTGTCGCTGCGCAGCGGGGTCATCAAAACCGTCGCCTGCGACAGTTGTGGCTCGCTGATCGGTATCGAGAACGAAAATTTTCGTTTGCTGCAATACGCGCAACAAGCTTTGCGGGTCGTTCCCTGGCTGCCGCTGGGCAGTCGAGGAACGATCGAAAGTATCAGTTGGGAGGTCATCGGCTTCATGCAGCGTCGACCGCCCGACGAAGAAACGACGTGGTCCGAATACCTGTTGTTCGACGGCGACCATGGATTCGCCTGGCTGATCGAAGATCAAGGGCATTGGAACTTTGCCCGTTCCCTCAGCAAGCCCCCGGCAGTCGGCCGACGCCAGCGCGAGTTCATCCGCAATGGCGAAAAATTCAAACGTTTCAGCAAGGGGCAGGCGAAAGTCAGCTATGTCGTCGGCCAGTTTTACTGGCGGGTGGCCGTCGATGATCTCTGCCGGGTTGAGGAGTTCATCTGCCCGCCGCGATTGCTGGTTCGCGAGGTCACCGACAGTGAAAGCCTGTGGTCGGAAGCCGAATATCTCCAGCCGGAAGCCGTCGCCACCGCGTTCGGAGTGACCAATCCGCCCCCTCCGCGCCGCGGCGTTTATGCCAATCAACCGAACCCTCGCGCCGACAGCCATCGCCGGATTTGCCGTTTCTTCTGGTTATTGGCTGGGGTGGCCACCGTGCTGCAACTGCTGTTTTTGCTCACCTTCGCCGCGCAGACGGTACTGAAGCAATCGCTGGTCATCTCGGCGGCCAATCCGGAAGGCACTTGGACCAGCCCCGAACTCGTCCTCAAAAGTCGTGCCCGTTCCCTGTTGCTCAGTCACCGCACCGACCTGCGCAACAACTGGCTGTCATTGACCACGCTGCTGGTTGAAAAAAATACCGGCCAATCGTACGTCGGCAGCCAGGAATTGGGTCGTTATGAGGGTGTGGATGACGGAGAGATATGGATTGAGGGGCAACGGTCCGAACAAATGGTTTTCCAATCGATTCCGCCCGGAACTTATCAATTGGTCGTCGAATACGAACTCGGCAAGGAAAATTCCCAGTCGGTGATCGACGTCGTCGAACTCGAACGCAACCCGATGGGCTGGTCCAACTACGGACTGTTACTGGTTTTCATCGTCTGCTTTCCGCTGTTTTCACTGTGGCGCCACAACGCGTTCGAGTCGCGGCGCTGGTCCGGCAGCAATCTGGATAAGGCGGCAAACTGAATGGTCAGAGGATTTCAGATCATCGGGGTTCTGGCCGTGTTGTTCTTTGCCCATGCGCAATATCAAGGTTGGAGTCTTTTTGATCGCGAAGCCGGCAGTCAGTCGGCGCATCATTCCGGCAGTTCCGGACGAATCAGTCACAAATAGCGGGCGACTTTCAACTGACAACCAAGCACTGCGTTTCAGGATGCCTGGTTGGTTTTTCGCAAAAACTGTCCTCTATGCGTACCGTCGACGTCTTTGCCCAGCCAACGCGTCGATCCGATCATTATCTGTGGCGCGCCAGTTTCGGCTTTGCCGGAGTCAAGGGTCGTTCGATAGTAGAGGCTGGCGCAAGCCTGGTCGCCCCGCCCCGATGCGGCGAAAGCGACAAAGGTCTTTCAATCAACAGAAAAAGAAGCGCGGTTGGCACCAGTGTCGCAGCGAACATCAGCGGCATCAAACCCCAGAATAACGCCGGACCATGACTTCCGATGGGCAATACCACTGGTAGTCCCATGAAGGCAGCCTTCAAGGCGAGTCCATGCAGCAGGTAATAAGAGTAGCTCATGTTTCCCAGCCAGCGTAACGGCGTCCAGGAAAACGAGCGCGCCAGCCCGCTCGACGGGTGGCGGAAACAGCTCAAGCAAACCGTGAAATACGCGATGAACAGTATGCCGATTTTGACGGTGGCGCCCGCCGAGCCCGGTAGCGGCAACAGCATGCAAAGCAGCCCGGCAGCCAACCCCAGCAGACCGAAAAAACGATGCGGAGAGAAAAGCCCAGGAATATTCATCGCCTCATAGACCAGAATTCCAGCAATGAACATGATCAATCTGACCGGGCCGCCATTGATGGCACAGTAAAGCGCCGTTGCCAACGCCACACTCAGAAAGAAGACACCGCGCCACAAGGGGGACCGTTCGCGCAAACCGAACAAGCCGATGACCAGCGGCAATGTCAGATAGTAGAACATCTCGTAACTCAATGACCAAGCGACCGTAATCATCGGTTCGATCGGGAACAGGCCAGGTAACAGAAGGAAGTTCTGCAATAGATAAATGATCGCCCCGCTGGTTTCCCGCGGAATCTTGCTTTCCGCACTGAAAAGAAAGGACAGCAGGAGGTAAATCACAAAGACGACAATAAATGCCGGATAGAGCCGTTGAACGCGCCGTGCCATGAAACGTGGGAAGGACTGATGACGAGAGATCAGTGAGCTGTAAATCAGATAGCCACTAAGCACGAAAAACACGTCCACGCCGGTATTACCTATCGAATGCAGCGCACGCGTAAAGGCAAGAAAATCGGGATTACCTGTCAGCCACGGCGTCACCAGGGTCACGAAATGGACGATGAAAACCAGGAAAACAGCAAAGCCGCGCAGACCCTCCATCGGTCTGACATTGGCGGCCGCACCGCCACGCGACAATTCAAAGCGTTGACTCAGCCAATTCAAAGCAATCTCCTGACGGGTAGACCAACCCGCGCGTACCGCTTTCAATCCTCGGTAAGGCGGGTGGGCAGGCGGAGAATTCGGTCGGAAATCCGAATTAATTGATCTGCAGAATACCCGCTGATCCTAAAGATATTATCCGTCCTCATTTCGTCCATCTTCGTTAAAAGCATCACATTTTAGGCAAGGCTCCGGACTGGAGCAAAGCAGACAGTTTCCCGAACGAAGCGTGATCGACGTTTCAGAACGCGCTTTACTCCAGCAGGACGTTGAAAATTCCTGGTCGATTGGCAATGCAACCCTTTTTCTGTAAATAATCCGTGGCGATTCCATCGAGATAGGTAGATCAATCGTTCAAGTTGAGATAGACCTTGCCGGTCATCCACTCCTCGTCGCACTCGGCGAGCAGAGCGGAAACGAGACGCAGACAGGATGCGGTGTTGGGGAAGATCGAGGCGACGCGTGTGCGGCGCTTGATCTCGCGGTTGATACGTTCGAGGCCGTTGGTGGTGCGCAGGCGGGTGCGCTGGCTGTGAGGCAGGTCGAAGACGGCGAAGCCCTCCGGCAGATTTTCCTCGGCCCACTGGGCGAGCTTTGGAGCCTCGGTTTTCCAGGCGTCCAGCGCCTGCCGCAAGAGCCGTTCGGCCTCGGCCTTGTCGGGCGCATTGAAGATCGCGCGGAGGCGCAAGGCCACGGGTTTGTGCTGGTCCAGACGCGTGACGTAAGCCTGGGCATTCTGCTGCAAATGGAACTGGCAGCGTTGCCAAGGCACGCTGGGCAGGGTTGCCCGGCGGGCGGCCTCGAGGCCGGCATGGTCATCGGAGACGATCAGCTTGACCCCTCTCAAGCCGCGCCGGATCAAGCTATCGAAGAAGGCGCGCCAATGGACCTCGGCCTCGGACAGGGCCACCGATACGCCGAGCACGCGACGCTTGCCGTCCGGGGAGATGCCGACGGCGACCCACACGGCGCAATCGACCAGGCGGCCGGCCTCGCGCACCCGCTCGTAGCGGGCGTCGAGAAACAGATAAGGGGTCTCATCGAGTGGGCGTTCACGCCAAGCCGCCAGCCCGGCATCCAGCCGCTCGGCGGCGCGGCTGACCTGCGTCGAGGAGAGGGACACCTCCGGCCCCAGGCGCTTGACCAGGCTATCGCACACCTTGCGGGTCGAAACCCCTTGAACACACCTCTCGGCCAACGCCAAATTGAGCGCCTGCTCGGTGCGCGAGCCCTTCTCCAGGGCGGACGGGTAGAAGCCGCCGCCGCGTACCTGCGGCACGTCGAAAGTCTGTTCGCCCAAGCGGGTCATGACCGTCTTGGGCTTGAAGCCGTTGGCATAGTCAGTGCGCGCCTCCGTGCGTTCATGCGGAGTGGCGTGGAGAAACCGGGCGCGTTCGATCTTGCTCGCTTCATTGACCAGAATGCGCAGCGCTTCGCCGGCACCGTCCAGGCCGTTGGCCAACAGGGCCGCCAAAGCGGCCTCCAGGGGATTGTATTCGACACGCATGGCCATGCTTTGGACTCCTTCGAGGGAGGTGGGTAAGAATGCCTCGAAGAAACTGCCCGCGGGTAGACCCAGCGGATTCGCGGCGGACGGCAATGCACCGCAAAGCCAGATGGCTACAAATTTACAGAAGAGAGAGGTAGTTGCGAAACCCCGCACGTGCGTCGAATTTTCTCTGCGCAAAAAAAGCAGAAAGTGGGGGTGGGTTTCAACCGCCGAGGCGGCAAAATGACGGTATCGAATCGCTCATACGAAACCCACGATGAATGCTACCCTGAAGAGCCGGCTGACGCGATTTTGGTTTCATGTTCAGGAGGGCTTGTTTCCGTTTCTGGCCGATTTGGAGCTTGAGTTAACCCCAATACTGTTCAGATAGATTGAGATATGTCAGAATGCGGCTCTGTCCTGACC
>JAVMKC010000055.1:0-26294 GCA_031732795.1 Accumulibacter sp.
ACCGCATTTACAGTGATTTTGTGGATCGGTTCGATGCGGGTCAGCAATGCCTTGGCGACAACGTTCACCTTGTTATTGATCGGTTTCGTACTGCTCGATCTGGCGCATTTCGGTTATCCTGACCTGACGGTAGTCGCGGGCTACGAGTTGATGGTTTGTGCGGCGTTGGCTTGGTATGTGATGGCACATATCATTTTTGCCGATTTGTTCGGACGCGATGTCTTGCCGGTCGGCAAGCCGTGGATTGGTTGATCGGTTTCGCGCCAATCGTCCAATTGCTCAATACCACCAAACGGAAACAAGGAGTATCGCCAATGAAAATCAAGCAATTAATCGCTCTGATCGGACTGATGGCCTGTGGCGCAGCAACGCCGGTCCTCGCCGCCGATACCGACGCGGCCACGGCTGAAGAAGTGATCAACAAGGTTCGCGCCGCGGCCCGCTTTTTGCACGACAAGGGTTTTTCGGGCTATAGCGAGTTCAACACCCGGGACAGCCGGTGGGTCTGGAAGGACAGCTACGTCTTCGTCTATGACTGCCGCAAGGACCGGATGATCGCGCACCCGCTACGCCCGGATCTGGTCGGCCGGCCGATCATGCAGATCACCGACAACAGCGGTAAATTCATTTTCAAGGAGTTGTGCAAGGTCGGCAGCGAACCGCATGGCGGCTGGGTGGAATACAGTTGGGCCAAACCGGGTGCCGGCCGACTGTCGCGTAAAGCGTCGTACGCGATGACCGCCGATGTCAGCTTTGCCACCGGCATCCAGGTCAGCGCCGGAATCTACGATGAAAACATCACCTTGCCGGATCTGAATAAAGCGATCGAGAAGGTGTACGACCCGTCGAAGTATCCGGCGTTGTAAGATAGCGCTTCAAATGGTTTCCTGCGGACCCCGGCTTGCCGGGGTCCGCTCGTTGACCATCCAGATTCTGACCGTCCAGACTCTTTCTCGCTCCGCCGACTCGATCCATGAAACGCTCAGCCGCCCTGGTTCAACTCTCCCGTGATCATCATCATGCGTTGAAGCTGGCGGTGGCCGTGCGACGATTGGACGACGCTGCCGACGACCAACAGATCCGCGACATCATCGATGAGGTGGTTCGGACGATGGCGAGCGAACTCGAGCCGCATTTCCAGCAAGAGGAAAACGGCTTGCTGCCGGCGCTGGCGGCGTTCGATGATTGCGGGCCATTGCTTGCCCGGACTCTCGACGATCATCGCTTTCTGCGGCACGCGGCAGCCGAACTGGCGACACGTCCCGACCGGGCGCGGCTATTGGACTTTGCCGAGCGTCTGCAAGCGCATGTCCGCTTCGAAGAGCGCGAACTGTTCGTCGCTGCCGAAGAACGTTTGAAGCTCGATTAGCGCAACGGCTGGTCGAGCGGCTGGTCGTCATCGAGGCAGTGGCCGATTTCACGGTCGCCGGTCCGACCGCACGGGGTGGCTTGACCGATCTGGCGCTGCGGACTGCCCTGCTCATCCATCCTGGCGGCCAGCGTGCGCCAGGAAATCAACCCCTGGCGATCGACGGTCAACCACAGCAGCCAGCCGGTGGTCGTTTCGGGCGTCTCGAAGCCGTCGAAGACGAAATTCCCCAGGCTGTAGACGATCAGCTTGCCGCGGTAATACTCGGCGCCCTGGGTGACATGCGGATGCGAACCGACCACCACGTCGGCGCCGGCGTCGATCATCAGTCGCGCCAGCTGCCGTTGCCGCTCGGTGGGTTTCGTTTCACGCTCCCAGCCCCAGTGCATGAACGGAATCACCAGGTCCGCACCGGCGGCCCGTGCCGCGCGAATATCCGCCAGCACGTGACTGTCTTCGCTCCAGGCGATTCCCGGCCAGTCGGCACCCGCTTCGAAGAGACGGGGCTTGAACTCGTTGTACGCCAGAACGGCGATGCGCAGACCGCGCCGTTCGATCCACAGCGGACGGTGCGCGGCACGGAGATCCCGGCCGCCGCCGACGCTGGCGATACCGATGTGTTCGAGCCGGTCCAGCGTTTCGACGAAAGCGGCCTGTCCATAATCACCGCTGTGATTATTGGCGATGCTCAAGGCATCGAAGCGGCCCACCAGCCGTGGCAGAACGCGCGGGTGGGCGCGAAAGGTGAAAATCTTGTTGCTCAACGGTTCGCCGACCGTGGCCACCGGGCATTCGAGGTTGCCGATACGGTAGTCGGCCTGCTGCAGGAGTGAATCGAAAGCCGCCAGCGGGTCGCCGCCCTGGGCGATCGTCCGCCCCGGTCCATCGTCGAGCATGATGTCACCGACGAAAATCAATGTCACCGGCGCGGCCCAGAGCGCACCGGCCGGCATGGCTGCGAGCAGCACCCGCAGAATGACCCGCCAGCAAAGAGAGCGCCAGCGACCGTTCATGGCGCGGCCTCGGGCGACCATTCGCACCAGAACGTCAGTTCGCCATCGCGCACCGGTTCATAGACCTGGTGCAAACCGGTGAATCCGTAGCGCGATTCGCCACTTCCAGGCGATGGGAGCGGCGGATAGCGATAAGTGGCCTGGAGCAGGGGTAACGGTCCGCCGTCGCGGTCGGCGAAAACGTAGAGTTTGATCGCCGCCAGGTCGGCCGGCCGGTTTTGCAGCACCATGCGAAACAGGAAATAGGAGCCCACCGCCTGCGTCGGCACGGTATACGGGGATTCCGTGGGAGCGGCGGTGAGCAGCCGGCTTTCGCCGCCGTACTCGAGATGGCAGCGCAGCAGTTCGGCGCCGGCTGGCCCGGCCGACGATAGCCAGAGCACAGCGATCAGCACACGGCAACCGGCAACGGCCCGGAACGGCGTCAGCCGTGGAAACAGACGGCGCAGAAATTGCATCGGAGCTCAGGCAGAGGGATGATCATGTCGACTGGGTGGGGATGCGCGCGATAAACCTGACGGTACGCTGACGGAATCAGTATCGGCGTTCCGTACGCCATGGTCAAATGCGGTTGACGCCGCTGCGCTCTCGCTCGGTGGTTCCGACGTTACCCGACGACGTTCTCCTCCACCGGCGGGGGCGTGACGAAACCCAAGTTGCAAAACCAAGGATAAGAGAATGTTGCTGATTTTCGATTGCGATGGCGTGCTGGTGGATAGCGAACCGATCGCCCGACGGGTGCTGGCCGAACTGCTCGAAGAAACCGGTTTCCCGGCGCCGGACGAGACGCATGCCGCAAACCATACCGGGATCAGTTTGCCGACGGTGCTGTCGATGATCGAGAACGCTGCCGACCGGCCGCTCCCCCCGGGTTTTGCCGACCGCCTGCGACAACGCAGCCAGGAAGCGTTTGCGCTGGGTTTGCGGGCGGTCGCCGGGGTCGCGGAAACGCTGACGCGATTGTGCGAACCGCGTTGCGTCGCTTCTTCAGGATCGCCGCAGAAAATCCGGCGCAATCTCGCGCTCACCGGCTTGCTCGAGTATTTCGATCCGCACCTGTTCAGCGGCGAGATGGTCGCGCGGGGCAAACCGGCACCGGATCTGTTTCTGTTCGCCGCCGAGCGAATGGGTTTCCGGCCGGCGGATTGCGTGGTGATCGAAGACAGCATTCCTGGCGTACGCGCCGGCCGTGCCGCCGGGATGCGGGTTCTCGGTTTCGTCGGTGGCGGTCATTGTCTGCCGGACTCGGCCGACAGCCTGCGTTCTGCCGGTGCGCAGGACGTCATCGAACGGATGGCGGACTTGCCCGGCTGGCTGGGCGGTCTGGGCAGTCTGTCGTCGGCGATCGATGACTGATTTCACGCCGTCGACAATCCGGGTACCATGTGCAGTTGGTTGCGTGCGCCTGAACCCGGTCAGATTCATTCGATGCTCACGGAACATCGAATGAATCTGACCGCAAACCTTTCATGTTGTCGTTCGAGAATGAAAACGCTATTCGCCTTATTGCTGGGCCTCGCCATCTGCGTCTCCGCCTGTTCGCCGCCGCCCAGCTTCAAATCGACTGACATTTCCGGTTCGGATTGGGGCAAGGATTTCAAACTGGTCGATCCCCGCGGCCAAAACCGCCAACTGGCCGATTTCAAGGGCAAGGTGGTGGTGGTCTTCTTTGGCTACACCCAATGCCCCGACATCTGCCCGACCACCTTGACCGTGATGCGCGAGGTGATGAGCCGCCTGGGCGACGGTGCCGATCGCGTGCAGGTGCTGTTCGTCAGTCTCGACCCGGCGCGCGATACCCCGGAGGTGCTGGCGCAGTACGTTGCCGCCTTCGATCCCCGCTTCATCGGCCTGCGTGCCGATGAAGCGGCCACTGCGGCAACGGCGAAGGATTTCAAGGTCTTCTATGCCAAACAGCCGGGCAAGTCGCCGGACAGTTATACCATCGACCATTCCACCGGCAGTTATGTGTTCGATCCCCAGGGAAGACTCCGGTTATTGATCCGTCACGGCGAAACCCCTGAAAATATCGCCGCCGACGTGCGGCAGTTGCTGGCGGGTCGTTGATCCGTCTGGAGTTTGAAATGAAACGCTGGTCATGGCTGTGGTTCTGTCTGGTGTCGCCGGTGCTGGCCGCATCGGAGCCGCAAACGATCAATCTCGATATCGGCACGCCGCCGGTAGTCATCGTCAAGCACAGTCTGGCGCAACGCGCGTCACGGCTGGTGCGCTTCTATGAGGCGGGAATCATCGGTCTCGGCCATGACGGGATGGTCAGAATGCGTGACGACAGTCGATTGACGCTGGTGCAAAGACAGATCGCCGAAAAATTGATCGATCAGGAAAACCCTGAGCGCAACTCGCTGATCTACGCGCTGGCCGAGGCGCACGGCGGTCAGCGCACCGAACCTTCCGCCCGGGCAGCACAGATTCAACGCTGGAAAGACCAGTTCCACGCCGGCTGGTGGATGCAGGACGAACAGGGACGATGGTTCAAGAAGCCGTGACGCTCGGTGCGTTCCGGCTGCGACAATTGGTCGCAGGCAGCACTGGGGCCGGCCTTCTATAATCGACGCCTCACGAAACGATCGTCAGGAGTTTTTCATGCAAATAAAACGGATGGTCATGGCGATATCGCTCGGACTGGTGGCAGGTGCGGCCTGGAGCGGCGATATCGACATCAAGGATCCCTGGGTGCGCGGCACGGTCGTCGGTCAGCAAGCCACCGGCGCCTTCATGGAATTGCGCAGCGCCGCCGGCGCGGCGCTGGTCGGTGCCAGCAGCCCGGTGGCGGCGATTACCGAAGTCCATGAAATGAAAATGGACGGTACGGTGATGAAAATGCGCCCGATCGCCCGTCTCGATCTGCCGGCCGGCAAGCCGGTCAAACTGGCCCCCGGCGGCTACCATGTGATGCTGATCAGTCTCAAGCAGCCACTCAAAAAAGGCGATACCGTGCCGCTGACGCTGCAATTCGCCGGACAGGATAAGAAAGTCAGTGAAGTTCGCATCGAAGTCCCGGTCCGCGATTTGGCCGCCAGCCCGACGGCCGAGCATGCGCACTGAGCGGTCCACGACGGACGACGCGTGACGTTCGTTACGGCGGGACGGCGACGGACATTCACTCGACCGCGCCTCGCGGGACATGCGGGCCAGTGGTGCGTTCCGTCGATTGCGGAGAAACCACCTGTTCGAGCCGATGGGCCTGCCGACTCCCGCCGAAGGCTTTCACGCTCCGATCAGACCGTGCTCAGGACGGTCAGGGCCGACAAGCCAGTCCACCGGCGCCGCGGCGTGAAATTGAACAGGCCAATGCCATCAGCAAGATCGTTCTGGCGTGCGCCGTAGCCCGATGATCACCGGCATCGTTTTATCGGGAGGGCTGGGGCGCCGGATGGGTGGCGTTGACAAAGGCTTGCAATTGTTCCAGGGCCGTCCGTTGGTGCATTGGGCCATCACGCGTTTTCGGCCGCAAGTCGATCGGCTGCTGATCAACGCCAACCGCCACCCGGAGGAGTACGCCGCACTGGGCTATCGTGTCGTCGGCGACGCCGTGCCCGGTTTCGTCGGGCCGCTGGCTGGTCTGCACGCCGCATTGACGATAGCCGCGGACGATTTGGTTGCCAGCGTACCCTGCGATGCGCCGTTTCTACCAACGGATTTGGTGGCCCGGCTGCTGGCGGGCCTGATCAGCGCCGAGGCGATGGTGGCGGTTGCCCGTACCCCGCAGCGTCTGCAGCCGGTGTTCACCTTGTGCCGTCGAGAGGTGCTGGCGAATTTGACGGCGTTTTTGGCCGGCGGTGGCCGCAAGGTTGGACAATGGTTGGCGACCGTGCCGGTGGCAGAAGTGACTTTCGACGACGCAACGGCATTCGAAAACTTCAATACTCCGGATCAACTGGCCGATTGCGCGCCGGGTGTGCACTGATGCATCGGCCAGAAGCATGGCGTTGAACGGTTTCTGTTTGCCGTGCTTTCATGTCCCGGATAAACCGTCCAGACGATCGGCGGGAACCTGAGAGCTCATGAAGAAATGCTCGCGAGCAGGCCAAGATGCCAAGTGCGAGCGAGTGGGCAACGCCGCAGATTAGCGGCAGATTGGCTGTAGATTTTTCGCAACCACTGACTGATCGACTCACATTGCGCCGATGGTCGCCGTTTCCGCTCGCCACTGGCTTTTCAAGTTCGACGTTACCGCATCGGCTATCGTTCGATTGCTGCCGAGCGATTGTCTCGGCTTGCCAGACGGACCAGCGGTCTGTTAGGGTGGCGTAAAAATCCGAGGAGCGCGCGATGCCCGGTCAATTGCTCACCACTTGGCGCGATTATCAACAGTCGATCGACCAGGTTCTGGCGTTGGCGAGCCGGACACTGTCGATTTTCGATCATGACCTGTCGCTGTTCAAACCCGACGACCCTTCGCGGAACAGCCAACTCCGCCGACTGCTGGGCGACCGGATCGTCGACCGCCGGATGACGATCATCGTCCAGGAAGCCGATTTCGTCCGCCAGCACTGCCCGCGCTTACTCTCCTTGCTGGCCTCGTACGCACCGGCGCTGACCCTGATCGTCGCGCCGGCGACTCTGGCTGCGCTACGGGATTCGATACTGATTGCCGACGACCGGCACCTGCTGGTGCGCTTCGACCGGCAGCAGCCACGGGCACGGCAGTTGATCGACGAGGTAATCGATTGCCAGCCGTATGTGGCGCGATTCGCGGAAATCCTGGCCGAAGGCGGCGAAACGATCAGTCCGACGACTCTCGGCCTCTGAGCGCCCTCACCAGCGGCAGAACGCTGACGCTCTGCCGATCTGAGTCATTCCGGGATTTTTTCGAGACCTTCGAAGCGGCCAGCGACCACGCCACCGTCGGAACGCGGCGGGCGTTCACCCTCGACCCTCTGTTGCCGCGAAGCCTTCCAGCACTCCGGCGGCAACCGCCGAGATTTGTTTGTTCATGCTTGCGCAAACGGCTGACAAGCGCTCTTCATCAACGCCTGCTTTCAGGTGTTGATCATCGTCGGTGAGCCCCGCAGTCGATCGATGATTTACCCAGGCGCTTTCCCCCGATAGCACCGTCATTGCGGGATGCCCCTTGAAACGCGCCGCAGCACTTGCGTTTCACACGCACTTCTCCTGGCTTCTTTGTTCGATAAGTTTTGGCTCTGCCAACTGTCCGAAAAAGCGGGACTTTCGCAAACCAAGACAAACGTCCGTTCCGATGAATCCGTTCTGGATATCCCTGACGTTGGTAAAGATTTTCTGGGAACCGTCGTTAAGAATGCAGTGAAATATTCGCACGACACGTACTGACCAAAGTTGTTATGCATTTATAAATATGATATAAAACAAAATTTAAAACACGTCCTTGATGGCGAATACTTGTGAATTCGTCGCAGAAGATTCCTTCGGAGAAATCGAATGACTCTCAATTCATTTACGCGAAATGTTGTCATTTCTGCCACGCTCATCGTGGTGGTGGCCATTGCTTTTGTCATTCAGATGCAAGTCGTCGCGCATGTCGCTGATTCTGACGAACAGCGTTATGTGTCGTATTTGCTGGCTGACGAATTGCGTCAATCGTCTGATGATCTGACGCGGCTTGCGCGTACCTATGTATTGACTCGGGATGCGGAGTTCGAGCGTCAGTATCTGAAAATTCTCGCCATACGCAATGGTGAGGCCGCACGCCCGAAAGATTACCAGCGAATTTACTGGGATTTTGTCGCCGCTGACGGCAAGGCGCCGCGCGAAGATACGGCCGACAGGATCGGCCTGATCGAACTGATGCGCAAGAACGGTTTTACCGCCGCAGAACTGGCCAAGCTCGAAGAAGCCAAACGTGCATCGGATGCGTTGGTAAAAACCGAAACCGAAGCGATGACACTGGTGAAACAGGCGGACGCTGACGGCGCATACGAGCGGGCGGCGAAAATGATGCATGACAAGACTTACCACCAGAACAAAGCGGTCATCATGAAGCCGGTTGACGAGTTTTATGTTCTCATGGGCAACCGGTTGGATGCCGAACGCGCGACGGCATATCAACGAAAGATCATCATGCAGTTTCTTACCGGGTCGATCCTGATTGCATTAGGGTTTTTCCTCTGGCGGACTTACCACTCGTTGGTGCATATCATCGGAGGCACGGTAAGCGACATGACGAACAATCTGAGCAAGATGGCGGCCGGCGATTTTTCCTCGCCCATACAGGCTAAATCGCCCCAAAGCCTGCTCGGTCATCTGAATGAAGTGCAACGCAAGCTGGGGACTCTATTGCATCGCATTCGTGATACCAGCACGACCATCAACAGCCAAGCCGTGGCTATTTCGGAATCCGCCAATTCGGCCAAGCAACTGGTTGGCGATCAAATGGAGTCGACCACGTCGATGGTCACCGCGGTTGAAGGTCTGGTCGACCGCGTGAATGGTGCCAGCAAAAACTCGGACGCGACGCGCGCGATGGCCAGCGCATCCGAAACCACACTCGAAGAAGGCAACCAGATCATTCGCCGCACCGTCAGCCGTATCGAGTCGATCGCCGGCACGGTGCGCGAGACATCAACCAGCATTGTCGAACTGAACGAGCACGCGCAGCAGATCAATACTGTCGTGCGTGTCATCAGCGAGATTGCCGACCAGACCAACCTGCTCGCACTCAACGCCGCCATCGAAGCCGCCCGTGCGGGTGAAACCGGGCGTGGCTTTGCCGTGGTAGCGGACGAAGTGCGCAAACTGGCCGAACGTACCGCACAATCGACGCGTGAAATCACCCTTACCATCCAGAAGATTCAGAGTGGTACGGCCGATGCCGTTGCGTGCATGAGCGACGGAGTGCAGTCGGTCGATGATGGGGTGACTATGGCAAACCAGGCCGGTGGCGCGCTGGACGACATCCGTCAGCGCACCGGCGTCATTCTACAAAGCGTGAACGACATGACGGCCATGCTCACGGAGCAGGCCAACACGGCCAACAGTGTGGCGGCCAGCGTGACGCGCGTGTCCGACTTGGCCGAAAAGAGCAACGAAAAAGTGACACAAGTGTCCGCCGCGGCTGACCAACTGCGACAGGCAGCGCTGGCCCTGGATAGTCATGTCGTGCAGTTCAAATTTTGACCGTGTTGTCCCTGAAACCACTGCTCGATACGACTGGGACTGGCACACTTCAATAGATAACCACCAAGCACGATGCACGTTATCCGCGGACAGCCAGTCTGCTTGTCCACAACGCATGCTCAACGATCACACCCTATGAGAGGCGTTCGTCAAACGCCTCGCCGAGAAACGAGCCGAGATACGCGCCAAACCGGATATTGCAAAATGCAATAATTCAGGTGGTACGCTTCAAGCTGCGAAGTTCACGCCCGAAAAAAGCAAAGCAAAAGGGGCCAGACTAAATTGAGCCTGGCCCCTTTTGCTTTTGTCTGCTCTTGTCTGGCATTCTATTATCTGCAACTCGACCAACAAACACCGCCTGCTTGTAATTAAACCGCCTAACCTTTACAACACCCGGGGCGACTCAGGGAGCATGGTATGGAAATCCAGTGCGAGTGCGGAAGGTTCCGCGCAAAACTCAAATCCTTTCCCAAGGACACGCCGGGACGGTTGGTTTGCTATTGCGACGACTGTCAGGCCTACCTGCATTTTCTCAAGCGAGAAGATTTGCTCGATATCAACGGCGGCACAGAGGTGATTCCCGTCTACCCTGCCGATGTCGAGATCCTCTCTGGAGCAGAACATCTCAAGTGCATAAGGTTGTCGCCCAAGGGCACATTTCGCTTTGCCACCTCGTGCTGCAATACGCCTATCGTCAATACACGACCGAATGAGCCATGGGCTGGCTTCTTGCGTCGCGTATACCTGGCGAATGGCGCTGAACAACTCGACCGCATCCTCGGCCCCGTTCGCAGTCGCATCATGGGTAAGTACGCTCATGGAACGCCGCCCGCAGGAACGCCGGCGAGATTTAATTTGAAGGCGCTTGCGAGCGTCGCGCCTTTCGTGTTGAAAGGCAAGTTGCAAAGAAAATCAATACCATCCGCGTTCTTCGGCAACGATGGAGTGACGCCGATTGTCAGTCCATACGTACTCAGCAAGTCCGAACGTGATCGTTTCACGCCCGGAAGCGACGCCTGACTTGTCGTTGCCGCCGACAACCAATGGCAGGATTTCACGTCAGGCGTCATGGTGCCTGCTACGCGCACGGATGACCGATGATCATTCCTGACCACTGGGCAGAAGCACGCAAGCAACGCCGCGCCAACGGCCGCCAAGTTACCGTCCGCCGCTTCGGCTGGTCTAGCGTAAGCGCGGACGACGCTGCCGCCATGGCCGAACACCGCGCCGACGAGGTCTGAGAAGGCTTGTCGCTGGCGAGAAACTGCCGCGCAGCGAGCCGAAAGTTCCGTACAACGGTGCCGTTGGCGTGCCCATCCGAGAAGAGGTGCTGGAGCGGCACGGCGAAGATGTCATCACTCGTAACGCCTACGGCGCAAGGTGCTTGAACTCACCGGACGCCCTGTTTGCCGATGTGGATTTCGACCTTCGCCCGCTGCTCTTTCCTGCGATCGTCGCACTCGCCCTGCTCTCTGTGATCGCAGGCGTCACCCAAAGCAGTTGGCGCTTCGGTGCTGGCCTGCTGCTTGCGTCGCTTCTGGTTGCAGCGCTGCTTGCCAGACTATTGCACCGTGTCGTCGTCGCGTCGTTCGGCGACCCTGAAACGCGCGCCCGTCGCCGGCTTGCACAGTTTCTACGCTTACATCTCGTGGCGGCGATCATCGGCCGTGATAAGGCAAAAAGCGCACAATGACAAAAAATGGAGAATCACGGCATGACTGAAAATCGTATTGACGACACGATTGACGGTAGTCGGGCGAACGAGTTGGGATATTCAACGCCTTTTATTTCTGTCGTACGGCTGCTTTCCGTCGTTGTCACGGCCTGTCTGGTGGTGGCGGGGTGTTCCGGCGTTGGCATGGGTTACAAGGAACATGTCGACTACCAATTCAGCAGTCTGGGAAGTGAGATGAATATCGCTCTGAACTGGGTGTTTCGGCCCAGTTTGTCAAACATGGGAAGTCCTGACAGTCGCCAGCGTGGAGTCGCGGAAAGGTACGCACTTTACCGGAACGCGACGATTCCCATCGGGTACGCGGATATCAATGGGCGCAACATGTGCGATCGTCGTCAGAACCCTTATTGCACGGGGTTTGCGTTTGGGGAAGAACTGCTTACCCGACCCGACGTGATCGCCGCCATGACCGACTGGTTGACGCACCTCTGCGAACGCCTGCCGGTTACCGTGACCGACCCGGGGTATTTCTACGACGTTAAAGATCGACAAACCAGACTCGACCGTTTGCGCACTCTCCTGGGGTGCGACAGCAACAACAAAAAAGCGCGCGATTTTCAATTCCATGTTTACATCGTGCGTGACTTTGATAATGTTTTTGGGCCACTCCCAGGACACACTGACGCCGTATTGCGGCAGTCGGTGATCCGCCACTGGATTATCCAGATCAATCGATAAACAGGAGAGCAAACTAAACTGAGCCTGGCTCCTTTTGTGCTCAGCATGACGAGAAGTTGGCGGCATAATGCTGATGGGTTGGAAGACACAAAACAGAGAGAAGCTCAGGCCAGAGAGAAGCTCAGGCCGCGGTTTGGCAGATTTTCCCGCCAATCAGTGCGACGGTTCGGTGACGAAAGCGATGCGGGTCAGGCCGGCGCGCTGTGCGTCGGCGAGGATTTCGGCAACGCGCTCATAACGCGTGCCGCGGTCGGCGCGCAACTGCAATTCCAGCGCTTTGCCGCTGGCTGCCGTTTCGCGCAAACGGCCGGCCAGCGCCGTCGCGGCTACCGGTGCGCCATCCACGTAGACCTGGCCGGCGGCATCGATGGCCACCGCCAGCACTCGCGGCCGCTCGTCGAGCCGGCTCGCCGTCGCTCGTGGCAGGTCGATCGGCACCGCCTCGTGAAACAACGGTGCGGTAATGATGAAAATCACCAGCAGCACCAACATCACGTCGACCAACGGTGTGGTGTTGATTTCCGCCATCGGCTGACTCGCGCCGTTGTGATCGAATGATCCAAAAGCCATGGTCAGGTCCTTATTCGCGGTGGCTGCGTCCGGCGCGCACCGCGCCGAGATCGACCAGTTTGTCGCCGGGGCGGCCGCGCTGGCCAGTCGTCAGGTAGGCGTGCAGATCGTGCGCGAAGCCGTCGAGGCGGGCCAACGTCAGGCGGTTGCCGCGGGTGAAGGCGTTGTAGGCCAGCACCGCGGGAATGGCGACGAACAGCCCGCCGGCGGTCATGATCAAGGCTTCGCCGACCGGGCCGGCCACTTTGTCGAGCACCACCTGCGTCGCGCCCGACAAGCCGGCCAGCGCGTGATAAATCCCCCACACCGTGCCGAACAGCCCGATGAACGGCGCCGTCGAGCCGACCGAGGCCAGAAAGGTCAGTCCGGATTCGATACCGGCCTGCGCTTCGACGATCTGGCTGCGCAGCGAACGGGTGACGAAATCGCTGACACTGACCCCGGCGCCGATACCGCGATCCGAATGTTCGCGATGCAGTTCGGCGGCGTTGGCGCCGGCGATCGCCAGTCCGGCGAAAATCGCCGTCCGATCGTCCTGGCGGATGGCTTCGATTGCAGCCGGCAGACTCGGTGCTCCCCAGAACGCCGCCAGCGCCCGGCGGTGACAACGCTTCGCCTGCCACAGCGCATAGCTCTTGCCGGCGATCACGTACCAACTGGCCACCGACAACAGCGCCAGCAGCGTCGCCACCAGGTGCGTCACCGCGTCACCTTGCGCCCAGAAGTGCGCCAATCCTAGTTCCACTTGCATCTTTGCTCCCGATCACTGATCGCCGTCAGTCCGCAGATCGAACTGGATCGGCACCAACACGGATGATTCGACGGCGTCATTGCCGCGCCGCGCGGGCACGAAACGCCAATGCTCGACCGCCGCGCGCGCCGCGTCGTCGAGCCGCGAAAAACCGCTCGAGCGGTGCACGTCGATGGCCAGCGGCGTTCCCTGCGCATTCACTCGAACCCGTAACACGACTCTACCCTGCTGCCCGAGCCGGCGGGCCATTTCCGGATACGGCGGCTGCGGGTTGTGCAGATACGCGGCGTCGAAGCGCGCCGGCTGCCAGACCGTGGGCACGGCGGTGACCGCTGGCGCGGCGGCCGGGACGGTGGTTGCCGCTGGCGCTGCAGACGGTGTTTCAGTCGCCGCCATCAATCGCTCGTCCGATGGCCGGGCCGTTGGTGACGGCGTCGCTGCCGGTGTGGAAACGGCTTTGGCTATTGGCCTCGCTGGCATCGGCGGCACGGTCCGGGCAACCGGCGGTTTCGGTGCCACCGGCCGCTTCGTCGCCGGAGTCGGAACCGGCGGCGTGGCGGACATCCTGGGTGATGAGGGTGGCGTCGTGGGGACTGCCGGTGCGGCGCCGATCACCCGTACCTCGAGCGCCGGCAACGGCTGGGGCGCCGCCGGCCGGGAAACCATTCCGAAAGCCAACAACAACCCAACCAGGTGCAAGCCGGCCACGGCCAGCACGGCGCCACCGCGCCGCCAGCCATTCGGGCGGACGGGCTCGGGGAAGCGGTAAAACGTCACTGCGGCAACGGATGGAACAGTCATGGCTCGCGCATCGGCACTCGACGGCATCGACAAAAACGCCATTTTAAGCCCGTCGTCGGCGCCAACCCAGCGGCTATTTGTCGCAGGTCCCGGTCTCGCTCGGCGATAATGCGGCATGACCCGCACCGCCCCTGCGCCTGCCGTGCCGACGCCGCCCCCTACGGCGCGCCTGTTTCTGGCCGCCTGGCCGACGCCGGGGACGAGCGCTCAGGTCGCCAGCTATCTGGCGCAGTGCCGTTGGCCACCGCGGGCGGCACCGGTCAGCCTCCGGCGCCAACATTTGACATTGCATTTCATCGGCGCCGTCGACCGCCGCCGACTGCCGGAAATCTGCGCCGGGCTGCGCATCCGCTGGCAACCCGGCCCATTGTGGCTCGACCAGCCGGCGTCATGGCCGAACGGAATCGCCGTTCTGCAAGCCCGCGTCGTGCCGCCGGCGCTGCAGGCCTTGCATGCGGCACTGGCTGATGCGTTGCGCGGTTTGCAGCTGCGAGTCGAAAAACGTCGCTTCCGTCCGCATCTGACGCTGGCCCGCCACGCGACTGATGCCGTTCTGCCGCCGTTGAGCACGCCGGTGAACTGGCCGATCGATGATTACGTTCTGGTCGAGTCGATCCTCGGCACCGGTGAATACCGTATCGTCCAACGCTACGATCCGGTCAACGACGTCGACGTTTAGCGGCTGGCCATCGCCCGTTCCATCCGCGCCAGCGCTTCGTTCAACAGACTTGGCGGTGCGGCGAAATTGAGTCGCAGATAGCCTGGCGAACCGAAATCGCCGCCATCCGACAGGCCGACACCGTGCGTTTCGAACCAGTTTGCGGCGTTGCCGACCTCGCGGGCCAATTCCCGGGCGTCGATCCAGATCAGGAAGCCGACCGTCGGGCGGGTGTGGGCCAGTCCCATCCGAGTCAGCGCCGCGTCCACCAGGTCGCGGTTTTCGCGCAGGCGGTCCAGAAGCGCCTGCCGCCATGGTTCGCAGGACGTGAACACCGCGCGCAACGCGGTGTAGGCGAAACAGCAGGGCGATGGCACCAGATGGCGCATCGCGGCGCGGAAACGCCGCCGCAAGCCGGCATCGGGGATGATCGCCCAGGCGATTCCCAAACCGGCGATGTTGTAGGTCTTGCTCGGCCCATGCAGGGTGATCGTCCGCGCCAGCAAGGCCGGCGAACGCTCGGCGACCAGCCGGGCGAACGGATGATGCGGCGTGCGGCCGTCGAGAACCAGGTCGCAATGCACCTCGTCGGAACAAACGTACAACCCATGCTGTTCGCAAAACACGGCTAGACGTTCGAGTTCATCGTCACTGAACAGGCGGCCGATCGGATTGTGCGGATGGCATAGCAGCAGCAGCCGTGTCGCCGGTCCGGGCGTGCCGTCGGCGTCAGTCGTGGGTCGAACCGCTTCGGCCAGGCGTTCAAAATCGATCGCCAGCTCGGTGCCGGCGTCGTCGAGCGGCTTGAACGGTATGTTGACCAGTTCGCGGCCCTGCCAGCCCGGCGAATCGAGGAATGGCGGATAAACCGGCGAAAACGAAACGACCCGTTCCCCGGGCGCACAACACGCTTGAACCGCCAGATTCAGTCCAAGCACCAAGCCCGGCAGCCAGGTGATCCAACTCGGGTCGACCTGCCAGCCATAGCGCTGCCAATGATCGTCGACCAGCACGTCCGCCAAATCCGGCGATGGCGCGGTATAGCCGAAAATGCCGTGAGCCAACTGCGCCGCAAGCGCTTCGGCCACCGGCGGCGGGGCCGGAAAATCCATGTCGGCGATCCATAACGGCAGCACCTCGCGCCCACGGTATTTGGCCCATTTGACGGCCGACCAAGCCTGGCGGTTGTGAATGGTTTCGAAATCGAACATCGTCGGTTCCGCAAAAAACAGGCAATGTCGCATGCCGTTAAATCAATTGTCAATTACGGATCGGGTCGTTCTTGCATTTGTTCATTCCGCTACCTATACCTAATCCATTTTTGCGTATCGGCTATTGTTTGACAAAGCGCTGAAGAATTGGCCTCACATCAGTTCTTGCGGGAATCGCGAGCGGGCTGCTTTTGAGATAACGAGCGCCGATCGGATGATCCTGCCTCTCGCCTGGCAGGCAAACGATCAACTCACGATCGGCGGCAGCATGGACTACGTCTGGGCCAGCGTGAATTTGCAAATGCTGATCGACGGCGCGCATTTCGGCGAGCGGCTCGCTGATCAACGGTTTGCAGAGCAGCATGCAGGGCGGCGTGGTGTCCGATATACAATGAGGTTATTTTGATTTGTCCAACAGAAATTCGTTTTTCGGTCCGGCCAAAGGGCAGGGGGTGGCAGGCAAGATCGGCGCCACTTATCGCCTGACTCCAGAGTTCACAATCGGCGCCACTTGGCACAGCAAGACTGCCGTGAGTGATCTCAAGGCCGATAGCGCCCACATGATCCTGCAAGCAGACTACACCACCGCTGCCGGGGCTTTGCTGCCTTCCGGAACTCCAGCCGGCGCCTACCATGCCACGCTGACCGGCAGTCTGCGCGTCGTGGATTTCGAGTGGCCGCAGTGGCTGGATCTGTGCTTTTCATGGCCAGCGAATGACCGCTGGCAGGCAATGGGCTGGCGATTATCGTTGGATCAATTGGTCGAAGGCCATGCAACGCTTTCAGATACGCCTCGACGTCAATAATGCCGCAAGTAACGGTTCCTTTGCCGGCAAATCCATGGACATGCGCATGCGTCAGGATTGGGAGGACCCGCATGTACTGATGCTTGGCGCTTATCGGCGTCCTGCAGTCCCTCGACGCCATCGGTGACGAGGGTCATCGACTGGCGGAGACCGTTCCCGCCGGGACATGAGCTTTTCAGAGAAAGACACTCCTCATGCAAGAAACCCTGTTCGGTATCCCTGTCAGTGCCTGGCTTGGCGGTATCATGATTGGTTTGGCCGCCGTCGGCCTGTTCGCATTTCTCGGACGGATCGCGGGAATCAGTGGCATCTTTTTCGCCTCTTTCGGTCGCGACGGCGGGCTGTGGCGCTGGTTGTTCCTGGCCGGCATTCCTCTGGGTGGTGGCGTGCTCGCCTATTTCATGCCGACGCTTAACGGCGTGACGAGACCCAACCCCGGCGTCGTCTGGTTGATCGTTGCCGGATTTCTGGTCGGTTGGGGAACCCGGATGGGCAGCGGCTGCACCAGCGGCCACGGGGTTTGTGGCCTGGGACGATTGTCGCCACGCTCGTTGGCCGCCGTCGGCGTCTTCATGGTCGCTGGCGTGCTGACCGCCAGTCTGTTACGTCATTGGGTGGGATTATGAGCTTCAGCACAGGGCTGCACGGCTTGGTCAGTCTGGTCATGGGCGCATTGCTCGGGGCGGGATTATATGTTTCCGGAATGAGCGATCCCGGAAAAGTGCTCGGTTTTCTCGACGTGCTCGGCCCGTGGAACCCCGCCTTGATGGGCGTTCTCGGTGGAGCAGTCATCATTTCGTTGATCGGCTTCCAGAGCCTGCCTCAACAGATGTCACGGCCGTGGCTGGAAAGCCAGTTTTATGTTCCGACCCGTCGTGATGTCGACCGGCCACTGGTGGTCGGCACCTTGCTGTTCGGCATCGGTTGGGGTTTGGTGGGGTATTGCCCTGGCCCGGCTTTGGCCGGTCTTGCCTTGGGCAATGGCGAGGCTCCTATTTTCCTGCTGGCGATGCTGGCCGGCGGGGTGGTGCAAAAGCGTTGGGAAGCGCGCAATAAATAGGCCGAACCGCGCTATTGCCAGATGCGTTTGCAGATCACGCCAAAGACTAGGAGTTCATCGGGCGAGGTCTGCCACAGAGTGACATCGAATGGCCCTCGGCCCGATACGAGCGGCAAACGGTACGGGAAAGATGCGGGAAATGGCTCCTCTATTGCACGGAAACCCCGGCGGTGCAAAGCACGCCGCAGCACGGTCCCACCCCTTTACCATTGCTTGATCGCGGCAGCCGACCCTCAGAGCTTGTGAATAAATCTACTGCGCGGCCCATCTGCGGCGTTGCTCACGCGCTCACTCCTCGTCTATCCACTGGATAGGTCTCGTCGTTCGCTCGCGCCTAGGAGCCTGTCGGACTTGGGCGATCGTTGCGAGCCGAGTGGGAAAGCGAGGACAGTTTTTTCCGATTTCGAGGCGCATAGTGGATCTATGCAACGAGAAATCGGGGAAAAATGGACCGCTTTCCCACCAGCGCAGTCGATCAGCCTCAAGTCCGACAGGCTCCTGGCATCTTGGCCTGCTCGCGACAATTTCTTCACAACCTCTCAGACTGCCAGCAGCCAGCCATCCTGCAGTTTGAGCGTGCCGACGCGCACCAGATCGCGCGACAGCCACTGCGCCAGTTGCTCGTCGGTATGATTGAGATAGCGCGCATTGACGCTCTGGCAGAAACTCAGCCCGGCGATGAATTTCGGCAATTCGGCGCGCGGCAACTGACGGCGTTCGAGCAAGGCAAAGGAAACGATCACTTTCAAGGCGTGCCGGGCGAGCAATTCGACGTCGTTTTCGAACATTTTCAGTCGTTGATACGCGCGGTTGAAGGCGTCTTCGACTTCGACGAACGGTGCGCCGTGGCCCGGGATCACCACGTCCACCGGCAGACGGGCCAGCGTGTCCAGCGTCTGTCGTGCCGCCGGCAGGCCACCGCCCGCTTCCGGATGCGCGAGCAGTTCGGAGAAGATCACCCCGAAGCCGTTGCGCCATAAAGCATCGCCGGAAATCAGCACCCGCCGTTCGGTATTGTGGAAGGCCAGCGCGTCCATGTCGTGCCCTGGAACGGCCAGCGCTCGCCAATTGAGGCCACCGAGTTCCAGTTCGTCGCCGGCGGCGATCGTCGCATGATGCTGAAAACGCGCGGCCGACTGGCCGAGCGGCGACAGCAGCAACGCTTCCTCGTTCCATTCGGCGATCGTCGCGTCGATGCCTTGCGGAACGATCACCTGGCAATCGAAAGCGGCCATCACTGCGGCATTACCGCCGATGTGGTCGGAATGGGAGTGGGTGTTGAACAGCCGCGTCAGTCGCCGCCCGTCGAGAGTATGACGCAGCAGGGCGACGGTCTGCTCGGCGTGCGTCACGTAGCCGGTATCGATCAGCGCCGCGTGTTCGCCTTCCAGAAAGACGATGTTGTTCGCCGACAGCCAGCCGCGCTCGAGAACCAGCAGATTGTCCGGCAACATCAATCGTGACTGGGGGCGTCGTCGTTTGGTGAACGATCGCTGACCGCTTGACGGCGGATCACTTCGACGACGATCCCCTGATCGCCCGGCGAGGCCGGTTCCGGCGGACGGCCGCAACCGAGGCAGTATCCCGAATCCGGGTCGGCCATGCAGATGCCGACGCACAGATAATCGTCATCGGTTTCGCTCATCGTCAGCGGTCACAATCGCCGCGCAGTTCGCCGCCGAACGCCGAGCCGCGGGGATCGTGTTCGCCGCGTCTACGCTCGACCGCCAACAGGATGCGCGCTCGCAGGTCGTCACTGGCGCGGCTCCAGAAGGCAATCTCTTCGAGCGTCCGGAAGCAACCGATGCAAAAACCGGCGTCCTCGTCCATCCGGCAGACGTTGATGCAGGGAGAAGCGACGGTCGGTGAGGGCATCGATTTCCTTTCTTGGGCGTGATTTCATTGGACGGCGGCGCATGCGCCGCGCAAGGCGCGCCAAACCTTGGACAGTGGCTGGCGTGCCAAGTGCCCGGCGATGAACGCCGAGGCGTCGAGCAGTTTGTCCATATCCACGCCAGTTTCGATCGACAAGCCCTGCATGAGGTAGAGTACGTCTTCGGTGGCGACGTTGCCGCTGGCGCCGGGAGCGTACGGACAGCCGCCGAGTCCGGCAACCGAGCTGTCGAAGACCGCCATGCCCATCTGCAAGGAGGCGTGGATATTGGCGATGGCCATGCCGTAGGTGTCGTGATAATGGCCGGCGAGGTGTTCGATCGGCACCTGGGCAGCGCAGGCGGCGAGCATCCGCTGCACCGACGCCGGCGTTCCGGCGCCGATGGTGTCGCCGAGCGAGACCTCGTAACAGCCCATTTCGTACAATTGCCGCGCCACTGCCGCCGGACGCGCCGGGTCGACGGCGCCTTCGTACGGGCAGGCGACGACGCAGGACACGTAACCGCGCACCTTGATGTCGAGGGCGCTGGCGGCATTGACCACCGGCGCGAAACGTTTGAGACTTTCGTCGATGCGGCAATTGATGTTTTTCTGCGAGAAACTTTCCGACGCGGCGGCGAAAATCGCCACTTCGCGGGCGCCGGCGGCGACTGCCGCGTCGAAGCCCTGCAGATTGGGAGTCAACACCGGCAGCGCTGCGCCGCGGTCGGCGCAGCGGCCCGCCAACACCGCCCGCAGAACCTCGGCGTTGTCCGCCATTTGCGGCACCCAGCGCGGTGAAACGAAGGCGGTGACTTCGACTGCCGGCAGACCGCTGCCGATCAGCCGCTCGACCAGTTCGACCTTCACTGCCGTCGGCAGCGGTTGACGTTCGTTCTGCAGGCCATCACGCGGCCCGACTTCGACGAGTCTGACTCGTTTCGGCAATGTCGTCATCGGCCCGGATCCTTGCTCATTCGGCATCGAAATCGACCAGTTCGGCGCCTTCGCCCACCTGCTCTCCGGCGGCGAAACGAAAAGCCCGTACCCGTCCGTTTTTTGGCGCGGTGATCGTATGTTCCATTTTCATCGCCTCGAGAATCAGCAGGGGCACCCCTTTGTCGACGCGTTGGCCAACCGCTGCCAGCAAGGCGACGATCTTGCCGGGCATCGGCGCCGTCAGCCCGCCGGGCGCGCCGCCGGCTTCGACCAGATGCAGGGGATCGTCGCGCTGAATGACATGCGTGGCGCCATTCAGAAAGACGTAGCGCTTCTGTTCGTTCTTTTCGCTGACCGCCACCACGCTGGCCACCAGCCGGCGGTCGTCGAGTTCGACGGCGAACTGTCCGGCGAAACGGCCGCTGTCGAGCAAACGGCCGCGGGCCAGCAGCGATTCGCCGTTCAGGGTCAGCCGCCAGCCGTCGCTGAGATAAGCAATCTGCACCTCGTAGCGATTCTCGCCGCAGCGATACGCGAGCATCCGTTGCGCCTGCAGGTTCAGCCGCCAGCCGTCGTGCACACTCCACGGCGACCAGGGATCGCCGGAACGCCGCGCCACCGCCTGGGCGTTGGCCTGTTCGCGCAGCAGACCGGCGACGGCGGCGACGAAAAAGACGTTCGATGGCGGTTCGTTGTCTGCCGGAAACAGAAAATGCCGGCTGCGTTCGATCAAGCCGGTATCGAGGTCGGCGTCGGTGAATGCCGGACAGGCGACCAGCCGCGACAGAAAATCGACGTTGGTGGCCACGCCGACGATGCGATAGTCGGCCAGCGCCTGGCGCATGCGGGCCAGCGCCGCGTGCCGGTCGACGTCCCAGACGATCAGCTTGGCGATCATCGGGTCGTAGAACGGCGTGATTTCGTCGCCTTGCTCGATGCCGGTGTCCACCCGCACGTTGAGACTTTCCGCTGGTGGCACCAGGTGCAGCAGCCGGCCGGTCGCCGGCAGAAAATCCTGCGCCGGGTTCTCGGCGTAGATTCGCGCCTCGAGCGCATGCCCGCGGATCGTCAATTCCTCCTGCCGCAGCGGCAGCTTTTCGCCCGCCGCGACGCGCAACTGCCACTCGACGAGGTCCTGGCCGGTGATCATTTCGGTCACCGGATGCTCGACCTGCAAGCGGGTGTTCATTTCCATGAAATAGAAGCGTCCGTCGTCGGCAAAATCGCTGTCGGCGATGAATTCGACGGTGCCGGCGCCAACGTAACCGACCGCCCTGGCGGAGTCGACTGCCGCCTGTCCCATCGCCAGCCGTCGGGCGGCGCCGACTCCCGGCGCCGGTGCTTCCTCGAGCACTTTCTGATGACGGCGCTGTACCGAGCAGTCGCGCTCGAAGAGATGGACATGGTTTCCGTGGCAGTCGGAAAAGATTTGCACTTCGATATGGCGCGCGCGTCTCAAATAGCGCTCGAGCAATACCTGGTCCGAGCCGAAAGCCGCTGCCGCTTCGCGTTGGCACGAGGCGAGCGCGGCGGCGAAATCGTCACCGCGTTCGACCAGCCGCATGCCCTTGCCGCCACCGCCGGCCACCGCCTTGATCAACAACGGATAACCGATCGCCTCGGCCTGTTGACGCAAATGCTCCGTCTGTTGGACTTCGCCGTGATACCCTGGGGTCAAGGGTACGCCGGCGGCGTCCATCAGCCGCTTGGCCGCCGATTTCGAGCCCATGGCGCGGATCGCCGAGGCCGGCGGACCAATGAAGACCACTCCCGCGGTCGCACAGGCGTCGGCAAAATCGGCATTCTCCGAGAGAAACCCATAACCGGGGTGAATCGCTTCGGCGCCGGTCCGCGCCGCGGCGTCGAGCAGGCGGTCGGCGAGCAGATACGATTCACGCGCCGGCGCCGGGCCGATGCACACCGCCTCGTCAGCCAGACGGACATGCCGGGAATCGGTGTCGGCGTCGGAATAGACCGCGACGGTGCGCACGCCGAGACGCCGGGCAGTGCGCATCACCCGGCAGGCAATTTCGCCGCGATTGGCGATCAGAATTTTTGTGAACATCCGCGCCTCCTGCGTATGCCGCGGCCGGCATCAATCGGGCATCAATCGATCATCAATGGCATCAATCGGCGAGCCAGTTCGGCGGCCGCTTGCCGAGAAAAGCCGCCAAGCCTTCCCGGCCTTCGACGCTGGCCCGCACGCGGGTGAGACGCTCGACGGTCTCGGCCCGTGTCTCGTCGTCGATCGGCTGGCCGGTGATGATACGGATCAACTGCTTGCATTCGGTCTGCGCGCCGGGACCATTTTCCACCAGACTGTCGACCAGTTCGTTGATCACGCTGTCGAGTTGCGCCTCGTCGGGAACCAGTTCATGCACCAGGCCGATCCGGTACGCTTCGGCGGCGGAAAAGCGTTCGGCAGTGAGCATGTAACGGCGGCAATGGCGTTCGCCGATCGCGGCCAGCACGTACGGACTGATCACCGCCGGCACCAGTCCGAGCTTGACTTCGCTCAAGGCGAAGGTGGCTTCGTAAGTGGCCACCGCGATGTCGCAAGCGGCGATCAACCCGACGCCGCCCCCGTAAGCCGGTCCCTGCACGCGGGCGATGGTCGGCTTCGACAGTTCGTTCAAGGTCGCCAGCATCAATGACAACTGTTCGGCGTCGCGGCGATTTTCGTCCGGCGAATACTCTGCCGCCCGCTGCATCCAGTTCAAGTCGCCGCCGGCGCAGAAACTTTTGCCGATCGCCGAGAGCACCACCACTCGTACCTGCGCGGCTTCCTCGAGTTCCAGCAGACCAAGGGTGATCTCGGCAATCAAATCCTCGTCGAACGCATTGTGCCGGGCCGCCTTGTTCAAGGTCAGCAGGCCGATCGGGCCATCGCATTCCACCAACACCGACTGGTAATCGCTCATCGGCGCTCCTCCCCTTACATTCTGAAAATGCCGAAACGGGTCGGCTCGGCCGGCGCATTCAGGGCCGCCGACAACCCCAGACCGACGACCCGCCGCGTATCCGCCGGGTCGATCACCCCGTCGTCCCACAAACGGGCACTGGCATAGTACGGGTGCCCCTGGGTTTCGTACTGCTCACGGATCGGCGCCTTGAACGCCGCTTCATCGTCGGTGCTCCAGTGCTTGCCGGCGGCTTCCAGGCCGTCGCGGCGCACCGTCGCCAACACCGTCGCCGCCTGTTCGCCGCCCATCACCGAAATGCGCGCGTTCGGCCACATCCACAACAAGCGCGGCGAATACGCGCGGCCGCACATGCCGTAGTTGCCGGCACCGAACGAACCGCCGATGATCACCGTGAATTTCGGCACCCGTGCGCAGGCGACGGCGGTGACCATCTTCGCGCCGTCCCGGGCGATCCCGCCGTTCTCATAACGGCGTCCGACCATGAAGCCGGTAATATTCTGCAGAAAAAGCAGCGGGATACCGCGTTGCGAACAGAGCTCGACGAAATGCGCCGCCTTCAGCGAAGACTCGGAAAACAAAATGCCATTGTTGGCGACGATACCCAGCGGATAGCCCCACAGATGCGCAAAGCCGCAGACCAGCGTCGTCCCGTAGCGCGCCTTGAACTCATCGAATTCAGAGCCGTCGACCAGCCGGCTGATGATTTCGCGGACATCGAACGGTTTTTTGGCGTCGACCGGAATCACCCCGTAAAGCTCGTCGGCGGCATGCAAGGGTTCGCGCGGCTCGCGCCAGGCCAGCGGCGGCGACTTGCGCCAGTTGAGATGACTGACGATGCGCCGGGCGATGGCCAGCGCGTGCGCGTCGTTTTCGGCATAGTGATCGGCGACGCCGGAAATCCGGGTATGCACGTCGGCGCCGCCGAGATCCTCGGCGCTGACCACCTCGCCGGTGGCGGCCTTGACCAGCGGCGGCCCGCCGAGAAAAATCGTCCCCTGTTCCTTGACGATGACCGACTCATCGCACATCGCCGGCACATACGCCCCGCCGGCGGTGCACGACCCCATCACCACGGCAATCTGCGGGATGCCGGCCGCCGACAGATTGGCCTGGTTATAAAAAATCCGCCCGAAATGGTCGCGATCGGGAAAAACCTCGTCCTGCAGCGGCAGGAACGCCCCGCCGGAATCGACCAGATAAACGCAGGGCAAACGATTCTCGCCGGCGATCTCCTGCGCCCGTAGATGCTTCTTGACGGTCAGCGGATAATACGTGCCCCCTTTCACCGTCGCATCATTGGCCACGATCATGCATTCGACACCGCTGATCCGGCCGATACCGGTGATCAACGACGCTGCAGGCACTTCATAGGGCGAACCGTCGCCATACAGACCATACGCGGCGAGCGGCGACAATTCGAGAAACGGCGAGCCGGGGTCGATCAAGGCATTGACCCGTTCGCGCGGCAACAGCTTGCCGCGCGCCAGATGTTTCTGCCGGGCATTCTCCGGTCCGCCGAGAGCGATCCGCTCGCTGACTTCGCGCAGATCGGCGACCACCGCGCGCATCGCCGCGGCGTTGGCCTTGAAATCATCGGCGCGCAAATCGAGCCGGCTGGCGAGCGTGGCCATCAAAAGCCCCCGCCGGTCAACCAGCGCTCGATCTGCGGCAAGCGGTCGACACCGAAAAACGGTTCATCGTCGATGAATACGAACGGCGCGCCGAAAACGCCTCTGACAATCGCCGCCGCGCATTCGGCTCTCAAGCGCTCCTTCAATGCCTGCCCCGTCAGCGCCGCGGCTAGTGCCTCGCCATCGCCGCCGAGCCCACCATCGCCGTCATCGACCAGCGCGATGACTTCAGCCGGCAGCGAAATGTCGCGTCCGGCAACGAACAGCGCACGGAAAACGGCATGCGCGAACGCCCGCGCCCGCTCCGGGCGATGGTCCTGCAACCAGTAATACGCGCGGGCAGCGTTCTGCGTGCCGAGCGGAAAATTCGCCGGCAGGGTATAGGGCACCCCGAGAAAACGCGCCGAACGGTCGAAGTCGCGCAGCAGATACGGTGCTTTCGGCGAGTTGCGGGTGAACGCCGACGCGCCGCTGGCCTGAAAAGCCACCCCGAGCAGAAACGGCCGCCAATTCACCTGACGACCATGACGCGCCGCCAGAT
This sequence comes from Accumulibacter sp., assembly GCA_031732795.1. Lineage (GTDB taxonomy): Bacteria > Pseudomonadota > Gammaproteobacteria > Burkholderiales > Rhodocyclaceae > Accumulibacter. The sequence goes on from JAVMKC010000055.1 coordinate 25,676, forward strand.
CGTCGATCTTCTCCGACATCAGATAAGCGTAAGGCGACGTGAAATCGAAATAAAAATCAATGGGCAAGGACATGTTCCGATTCTCCTGTCAGCATGCTGCGCCCGCCACGCCGGACACCACGACAACGGCCGGCCGGAATCATGTGCAGCGCGCGGCGCCGTTCAAGACCAGCGCGCCGCTCATCGTACAGCCAATCCGCCGACGGACCGCACACTGCCCGGCATTCTACGCTCGCTTGCCGTGGTCAAGGCTTTTCGAACTCACCACCTATCATGATTGTTTCTGGCTCCTAAGGCCCGCCTTGGGAGCCAGACAGAAACCAGACAGAACAACGCGAAACGTTTGACCCATTACGCATACTGTGATTCAGCAGTACGAGTGCTGTAATGGCGCAATCGACTCTGCGCACGCACTTGATCGAGCAGTCTCGGTTCGGAGGGGCTTTCCCCTGGTGCAGAGAAGTACGTCGGCGGTGTGTTTGTCGGAACGCCGAGTGTTTCGTTTTGTTAAGTGATTTAAAACCAGTATGATAAGCAGGTTCCATCTGAGTATGCACCGACCGCGGGATGAAAATGCACCTGATCGGATAGCTGCCATTGGCGGGATATGCACCTGAAT
>JAVMKC010000056.1:0-26254 GCA_031732795.1 Accumulibacter sp.
ATCATCCCGATGACATCACCTCGGAATATTTACAGAAAGAAAGTTGCACTGCCTCCTCTCGATTGAGCACACGCGGTGTTACAGTGTCGGTGGTGTCCGTGCCTGATACTTTTGTAGGGCACCGTTCGCCAGCGCACTTGGCAGACTTTTATGTGATCCACTTTCACTCGCGTTGATCGAGGTTTTTCCTCTTGACTTCGAACACTGCGCCCCGCTGACGTACCGCTCTGAGCAGTTTGTTTGCCGCAGCCATGCTGCCGCTTTGCCAACTATGCCCCGCTCGGCTCCAGTTCATGCATAAACCTTTGAACTGCCATCTCCGGTGAAACAGAAAAAGCAGCGAATTGATCAGGCGAGCAATTGCGCAATCAGCGCTGGATCAGCCACACCAGTGACGGGGTGACCCTTGGCTTTCTGGTACCGCTTCAGACATTCGACGCTATGCTGACCGAAAACACCGTCGGCTTTGATGTCGGCGCCCCAATCGGAAAGCCCGAGCTGGACCAGGCGCACATCAAGGCCGCGCGGTAACGGCGATTGTAAGGTGATGTTGCGCGTCCCCGGTTGTGGACCGTCATAGCAGCCAGGCGGAATAGCGCTCAAGGTTGCAAGTGAGACTTCCTTGCCGCGTATCACCAGTGGCAGATCGAGACCCCAACGGTTCTGGTCGACCAGACGCTTGAATACATCCATCCGATAAACGGTGTTACGCAGGATGGAATTGGAATTACCTGCCAGCCACTGGTGACGCTGGTTCAGATAGGCCGAAATCCAGGCGCGCTCACCAATGGCGGCGAGCTTACCCGCTTGCTGGTTGGTGAGATCACGCACTCTGCCCCAAGAACCGTGAACCGTGCTGTCGTAGACCACGGTTACACCAAGGGCGGTGGTGATGCCCAGATTGGTGGCAGCGCGGGCAGCCGGTTGCCAATAATTGTCGTCGAAAAACTGGTCCTGGGTACCTCGCATCACCGGATCGTCAGCAGTTGCACGCAGAAGATTATGCAGTTTGATTTCGTCGTCGAGGCCGAGATCCTTGGCCGCCACACGAGGCAACCAAGGCCTCAGTTGGGCCGCAAAACGGGCTCCGGCATTGCTGCAATAGCGTTGCAACAGGTCCAGTAGATTGCCGGAGCCGAGAGTGGTCTGCGAACGGCCGAAAGTCAGGTGGCCGGTATCTCCAGCAAGAATTGTGACACTACCATAATCACCCAAGACTTCATTCGTCTCAAAAAGGTTGACGATGGATTGCGCAGCCTGTTTTTGCGTTAGTGTGAGCATGAATGTATTGGCTCCGATAAATCAGTGTTTCATTGACTTTGGGATGACGCAACTATATGGATGTCAGCGTTCAAGGTCTGTGAATTCTTCATATGGAAATTGTGAAATACTTCTCTTGTCCTTCCTGACAGATTCAGGCGTGTTCTCGATTGACAGAACCCGCAGCATTGACTGAAAGAACAGAGTCCTCCTGCCCAAGTTCGACAAGAATCAAGGCAAGCGATTGTTTTCGATCAATTGACAAGTTTGGGGTTGGAGCTGTGAGCGTTTGACGTAGTTGTGCTCATCGAGCTGGCCACGCGGAACGCGAAGAGCGCGATGTTGCACACCGATGTTGCACACATATGGAGCCTGACTTACCGGGCTTCCACGAGGGACTCGGTACTCACGCGCACGCGAATGCCTTCGGTCGTGTTTTTTCGGCCTGTGTTCGGGTTACAGTAAGGATGACCCGCTCGAGGGGGATCCTCTTGTCGTTGGCGCACTGTCAGCAACTTGTGCGTGCATCGACGCAGAAATATCAGTGGTCGCCGGTTCGATTTAACCAGGAAAATCGAGCAAGCCCAGTCCTTTGCTGGGCTATCGGTTTGAGCTTATTCCGCGTTGGGGGCTGCCCTGCCCAACGATTGTGTCTGCCGTTCTCGGCGATGACCAAGCGCTGGTTTTCGGTACGCCCGAGTGCGGCTCAGCCTTCCCGGGCAGCGCGGCGGCGTTCGTTGTCGGTCAGAAGGCGTTTGCGCAGGCGGATCGTTTTCGGGGTGATTTCGACCAGTTCGTCGTCATCGATGAATTCGACCGCCGATTCGAGGGTCAGCGCGACGGCCGGGACCAGCCGCACGGCTTCGTCGGAGCCGGAGGCGCGGATGTTGGTCAGTTGCTTGCCTTTGATCGGGTTGACCACCAGGTCGTTTTCACGGCTGTGGATGCCGATGATCATCCCTTCGTACAGCCGGTCGCCGGGAACGGAGAACATCCGCCCGCGGTCCTGGAGTTTCCAGAGCGCGTAGGCGACGGCTTCGCCTTTTTCGCCGGAAATCAGCACGCCGTTCCGACGGCCGGGGATGTCGCCCTTGACCGGCGCGTAATCGTCGAAAACGTGGCTCATCAAACCGGTGCCGCGGGTCATGTTCAGGAATTCACCCTGGAAGCCGATCAGACCGCGCGCCGGGATGCGGTATTCCAGGCGGACGCGTCCGCGACCGTCGGACGACATGTCCTGCAAGTCGCCCTTGCGATAACCGAGGGCTTCCATGACCGCGCCCTGGTGCGTTTCCTCGACGTCGAGAGTCAGCATTTCGTACGGCTCGCAGGTTTCGCCGTCGATTTCCTTGTAGATGACTTTCGGCCGGCCGACGGCGAGTTCGTAGCCTTCCCGACGCATCGTTTCGAGGAGGATGGTCAGATGCAGCTCTCCCCGGCCGGAAACCAGGAAGGTGTCGGAATCGCTGGTTTCTTCGACGCGCAAAGCCATGTTAGTCAGCAGTTCCTTGCGCAGACGTTCGCCGATCTGGCGGCTGGTGACGAATTTTCCTTCGCTACCGGCGTACGGCGAGTTATTGACCATGAAGGTCATGTTCAGGGTCGGTTCGTCGACGCGCAACATCGGCAGGGCTTCGGGTTTGTCGGCGTCGGTGATGGTGCAGCCGATCGACAGGTCGTCGATGCCGGTGACCAGGACGATGTCGCCGGCCAGCGCTTCGTCCAGCGCGATGCGTTCCATGCCGCGAAAGCCGAAGATTTGTCCGACTTTGGCGGCTTTCGGCGCGCCGTGTTCGAATTTGCCGTCGGCATTGGCCGGTCCGTACATCACCAGTACCTGTTGTGCCGGTTTGAGTCGACCGCGCTGGATGCGGCCGATGCCGATGCGGCCGACGTAACTCGAGTAATCGAGCGCTGAAATCTGCATCTGCAGCGGGCCGTCGATTTCGTCGGCGTGCGGCGGTGAAACGCTGTCGAGAATCGTCTCGAACATCGGCCGCATGTCTGGCGAGGGTTGCGACAGGTCGCGGGTGGCGTAGCCGTTGATCGCCGAAGCGTAGAGCACCGGGAAGTCGAGTTGTTCGTCGGTGGCGCCGAGTTTGTCGAAGAGGTCGAAGGTGTGGTCGATCACCCAGTCCGGACGGGCACCGTCGCGGTCGATCTTGTTGACCACCACGATCGGCTTGAGGCCGAGGGCCAGTGCTTTCTTGGTCACGAAGCGAGTCTGCGGCATCGGGCCTTCGACGGCATCGACCAGCAGCAGCACGCCGTCGACCATCGACAGCACCCGCTCGACTTCGCCGCCGAAGTCGGCGTGCCCGGGGGTGTCGACGATGTTGATATGTACGCCCAGGTAATCGACCGCCAGGTTTTTAGCCAGGATGGTGATGCCCCGTTCTTTTTCGAGGTCGTTCGAGTCCATCATCCGCTCGCCGATCTGCTGGTGGGCGGAGAAGCTGCCGGCCTGAACGAGCAGTTTGTCGACCAGGGTGGTTTTGCCGTGGTCGACGTGGGCGATGATGGCAATGTTGCGGACGGCACGGGACATGAGCGGATCAGCCTGAATTTGAGGGGCGGCTATTCTAGCACGCTCTGACTGTCAGTCGGCGCTGAATGTTGCGCCGCAAAAACTCAATCCGGCTGGTTGCGCATGAAATTGGCGATATTGAAAAAAGCGTCGAGCAATTTTTGGCGCAGGGCCTCCTCGATGCCGACGGCTTCCATCGCCAGATACATGCAGGCGACCCACTGGTCGCGCGCTTCGCTGCCGATGGCGAAGGGCTGGTGACGGCGGCGGAGCATCGGATTGCCGATCCGCTGAACGTACAGATCGGGACCACCCAGCCAACCGGATAAAAACATGAATAATTTGTCGCGCGAGGATTGGAGATCGTCCGGGTGCATCGCTCGGATGGCCTGAAATTGCGGCGCTTGTGCCATCAGTTCGTAAAAACGGTCACAGAGCGCGGCAACCGTCGGTTCGCCACCAATCAGTTGGTAAAGGGTTTGTTCCTGCATGCGGGCAGTCTCCGGCGGAAAGTTGCCATTCTACCCGCTGCCGCCATTAGCGGTGATTCACGGCAACTGTTTTTGCTGCGTTGCAGCAAAAACAGTTGACAAGTCTGCTCAGGTGAATACAATGCTCTCACTGCTGCAGCGCAGCAAAGATTCGAGGTGCCTCAGGAAAGCCTCGCGTCATTTTTATAACAGGAGAATCACGTGTCCAATATCGCGGAAAAAATCGCCAACGCCGGTACAACCAACGTCGAAACCTTGAAAGGGATCGCCAATGCTTCGTTCGACGGTATAGGCCAATGGGCGTCCTTGAATGTGCAGACCGCACGCGCGGCCATTGAAAGCAACGTCGAAACCTTCAATGCGCTGATGGAAGTCCGTAATCTCGACGGCTTCAGGGCATTGCAAAAACCGGTCACCGACGCGGCGCTCGAGCAATCGATGGCTTATTACCGCCGTGCTTACGAGATCTATACTGAATCGTCGAACGCCATCGTCCAGATCGTCGAGAGCCAGCTCAATGAGACGAAGAGCGAGGTGTCTACGACTCTGAACAAATTGTGGGAGCAGCGGCCGGCAGCTTTCGACGGTGTGACGGAAGGTTGCAAATCGCTGCTGACGCTGGCGCAATCGATTTTTGGCCAGTGGCAGCAATTGGCGGTGCCCGCTGTCAAGAGCGTCGAAAAAATGATCGAACCGGCGGTCAAGCTGTTGCCCGCCAAAGTCTGACGGGAATCGATGGCGCGCGCGCTTGCCGCCATCCACCCCACAACCCGGTGCCACGGCATCGGGTTTTTTATCGCGCCGAACAGGGTGCGGATCGGGCAGCCAGCGACGACGGATTCATCAAGACGACTGGAATTGCCAGATCTTGTCCGGAAAGGCAAACTGTTGCCCTGATCACTTGGCAAACGCCTATTTGAGGGTAGTGAAATGACCGATACGATTTTGGCTTATCTGCGCGCCAACGGGGAGCAATTGGACGTCGAGATGGCTGAATCGCTGGCGATTCCGATCGTCGATCTGCGTGAGCAGATCGCCAGGCTGGCGGCTTCCGGCGATGTGATCTGCTGCAAGGTGACTCGTTTCATCGAAGGACGCAAAATCGAAGGGACCAGTTGCCGCCTCTCCTGCGATCCGCCGACGCCGGCACGCGGACGGAAACCCGGTGCTAAGAAGGAAGAGGATACCGACGTCGGTCTGTTTTAGCGTCCTGCGGATGAGCGGAATCGGGTCGGCCAGGATGGAGGGAGTCCGGGGCAGACTGCTGCCGTCGAGATCCGCGAAGGCGGCGGCGTCCGGCGGATGTCAGCGAAGCAGATGCAGTTTGAAGTGCACCTTGATGAATTCCTGGAACTTTTCCACTCCTTTCAAGGCAATCTGCAAACGGCCGATTTCCATCATGTTCAAGCGGTCGAGCGGAATGTAGTTGTCGGGTTTGCGGCCTTCCCTGACCGCTTCGACCTGACCGCGTAGCCGCATCAACACCAGAAAGTCGAAGCATTCGGCGATCGTCTCGGTCATTTTCTTATTGACCACCTTGTCCTTGAGCAGCGCTTCCAGACGTTGGTGCGTGCTGCCTTTCAGCTTGCCGTTCTGGATCGCCAAGGCCTTGATGCCTTCGGAAATGGCGAAGATGCCGGCTTTCTTGATTTCCAGCATTCCCGAATGCGCGCCATCCTTCTCGCCTTTGATGCGACCGAACCAGCCGATCGGCGGCACGAAACGCAAGGTATTTTCGACCATGCGCATCAGGAACAGTTTGTCGCGCTTGACGTGATCGTAGATCTGCTTCTTCAACTGTTGTTCGAAGGAGGCGTCACCGTAAATGGTGCGGATATCGACGAAGGTACCGCAATTGAGCACGTTCGTCGGCGTGGGGGTCCGTAGCCAGTCATTGAGCTGTTCGGTCCACTGACTGAGGCTGCGCCGCCATTCCTGGTTGTTGGCCATGATTCCACCTGGGCAGGGCGGAATGCCGATGGCGATCAGTGAATCGATCAATTCTTCCGAAAAGCGTTCGATCTGCTGGATCTGGTCTTTATCGAGCTCATCGCCGTAGACGATGGCGTTATCCTGGTCGGTGAGCAAGGTCTGTTCGCCGCGTCCTTCGCTGCCGAGTACGACGAAGGCAAAACGTTCCGGCAGGTCGGCGAAACGCTGTTCACGCAACAGGGCGATCAACCGCAGCAGGATTTGATCGTTGAGATGAGCGATCATCCGCACCATGTCGCGGGTGCGGGCGCCGGTGCCGCTCAGATGCAGCACCAACGCCTGGATGCGCTCGTAAACCGTCTTCAGTTCGGTCAGGTTGCGGGTGCGCTCGATGTCGAGGACCAGTTGCTGCGGCGAGTGGGTCTGCAGGCGAAGAATGTCGCCGTCGGTGATGATGCCGGTCAACTGGCCCTTGCCATCCACCACCGCCAGACGATGGATGCCCTCGCGGGACATGCGGTACAGCGCTTCGTAGAGCGGGGCGTGTTCGCTGATGGTCGACAACGGGCAATGCATGATCGAGCGCACGGTGAGCGTGGCTGGATCGAGACCGGCGGCGATTACTTTGTTGCGCAGATCGCGGTCGGTGAAAATGCCGATCGGCACTTTGCCATCGTTGACCAGAACGCTGGAAATATTCCGTTGCCGCATCGTCCCGGCGATTTTGACCAGCGAATCATCCGGGCCGCAACTGACGACCGTTCGCTGGCAGTAATCCTTGACCGGGCGAAAAAACAGACTGTCTTCAGCCATCGGTTGCCGGTCCTCCAGTCCCGATCATTTTTCCTGACGTCGATACCCCTGTTCGGCAGAGGTGTGCTGACCGATGTGTCAGCAGGGTCAATTTTATCCTAAATCGTTCCGACGCCGTTTTTCAGTCATCGGGAGAGCGGGGTCATCGGCTTTTCGGACACACTTTTCGTCACCGGGCGTGATCGCGTATCCTTGACTCCATGAAAATGCGTGGTGTCATCGCGGCCTCGGAGCCGCATTCCGCCGAGGCCGGTGTGCGCATGCTGCAGCGGGGGGGAAACGCCGTCGATGCGATCGTTGCTGCCAAGTTCGCGGCGACGATTACCGAGCTGCCGTTGACTTCGCTGGGTGGCGGCGGGGTCTGTCTGTGGGGTAGCGCCGATACCGGCTACCAGGTGCTCGATTTTTTCGGCGTGGTTCCCGGGGTCGGGCTCGATCAGCCGCCGAGGCTCGATTTTTCGCCGATAACGGTCGATTTCGGGCAGACGACGCAGATTTTCCATATCGGCAAAGGGGCGGTGGCCGTCCCGGGGGAATTGGTTGGCCTGCTGGAGTTGCATCGGCGTGCCGGCCGTCTGCCCTTGCGCGATGTTCTGGCACCGGCAGTGGGTTGGGCGTGCGACGGGTTCACGGTCAGCCCGCAGATCGCGATGATGGCCGGGATCATCGCGCCGATCGTCGGCTGGTCGTCCTCGGTGTCGCGACTGTTTTATCGTGACGGCCGTCTGGTCCGGGGCGGCGAGCGATTGGCCAATCCGGCGCTGGGCGATTTCCTGCGAGCGTTGGGTAACGGTGATGCCGACCGGCAAACGGCCCGTTTCTGGACGTCGCTGGTCGACCATTTCGGTGCCGCGCACGGCGGACTGCTGACCACTGACGACGTCGCCGCCTATTCGCCGGTGTTACGCGAACCGTTAGCCATTCCCTACGGGCGATATACCGTGTTGACCAATCCGCCGCCGGCGGCTGGTGGCGGGCTGATCGGCGTCGGACTGCGTCTGGCGGACGAACGGCGTCTGGGAGGCGAAGGTTTTCTCTCGGAGCGCCATCTGCTGCGTCTGGCGTCGTTGTTGGCGACGGTGTCCGATTTTCGCCAGTCTGGCGGTTACGATGACCGTCTGCGCCACGATCCGCAGTCGGTTCGTGCCATGGTCGCCGATGGCAGCCATCCGCTGCTATCGATGCCAGTCGGCGGGCCGGCGGCCGATAATGCTCTGGGGGCGACGACGCACATCTCGGTGATCGACGGCGAAGGCATGGCGGCGACGATGACCACCAGCAACGGCGAGGGTTGCGGCCATGCCTTGCCCGACCTGGGCATTCATCTGAACAATTTTCTTGGCGAAGAAGATATCAATCCCGACGGGTTCCATCGCCTGCCTCCCGGAACGCGGTTGAGCACGATGATGTCGCCGACTCTGGTCCTCGACGGCCGTGTGCCGCGCTTTGCGCTCGGCAGCGGCGGTTCGAACCGGATTCGCAGCGCGATCCTGCAGGCGCTGCTCAACCTGTTGACCTACGACCAGCCGCTCGACGCGGCCATCGCCGCCGCGCGTCTGCACGTCGAGGGTCGCCGCTTATGGTTCGAGCGTTCCGGATTGGCCGATGGTGCCGCGGCGGCCTTGTCGCGGCATTGGCCCGAATGCACCCCATTCGATACCCACAGCATGTTTTTCGGTGGTGTCAATGCCGTGGCCCGGATCGACGGCGGCTTGCTGGGTGTCGGCGACCGGCGGCGCGGCGGAGTGGTGCGTTTCGCCGACTGAAGGCCAAACGGGCGGGAAAGCCGCGAGGGAGCACGCGAGCGTCCGAGGAACTTGGGTAAAATGCCGTCCCTGACCGAATCGTTATCGAAAGCCGACGCATGACCCAGGATGATCTCAAGCAAGCCGCTGCCCGGGCGGCATTGGCACACCTCGTCGACGGTGAAATCGTCGGTGTCGGCACCGGCTCGACCGCCAACCATTTCATCGATCAACTGGCGACGATCCGCGAGCGCTTTCCCGGAGCGGTGGCCAGTTCGGAAGCGACCCGGGTGCGGCTGGAAAAACACGGCATCCGGGTCTTCGATCTGAACGCGGTCGATTCGCTGGCGGTATACGTCGATGGTGCCGACGAAATCAATGACCAGTTGCAGATGATCAAGGGCGGCGGCGGGGCGCTGACCCGGGAAAAGATCGTCGCCGCCGTTGCCGGCAAATTCGTCTGTATTGCCGACCAGGCCAAGCGGGTGCCGGTGCTCGGCCGTTTTCCGCTGCCGGTGGAAGTGATTCCGATGGCCCTGGGTCACGTACGTCGCGAATTGGCCAAAATCGGCGGCATGCCACAACTCCGCGAAGGCTTCGTGACCGACAACGGCAATCGGATCATCGATCTGGCCGGCTTGTCGATCGTCGATCCGCCGGCCTTGGAAAGCCGGCTCAATCAGATCGTTGGCGTGGTGACCAATGGCTTGTTCGCCTGCCGGGGAGCGGACGTTTGCCTGCTGGCCACCGCCGACGGGGTGTTGACCTTGACCGCCGGCTGAAATCAACCGGCAGGCGAATGGCCGATCGGTCGCTCAGGCGGGTGGCACATAGCCTTGCACACGATCGGCGCCGCTGCCGAAGAAATGCCGTTCCATCTGTTCCGCCAGATACTTGCGGTGCGCGGCGTCGGCCAGATTGAGCCGATTTTCATTGATGATCATCGTTTGCATGCGCACCCATTGCTGCCAGGCTTCCTTGGAAACGTTCTCGTAAATCCGTTTGCCCAGTTCGCCGGGATACGGCGGCACATCGAGCCCCTCCGCCTCGCGACCGAGCTTGACACAATTGACCGTTCTTGCCATGAGTGATTCTCCTGAATGTCAAATGGCGCCATGGCGCCGAAAATGAATCGTTTTTCCGCGGGGGCTGGCCGATTACTGTAGATTTTTTACCAGTACGCTGGACCGCCGCTGCATGTTGTACAGCAACCGTTTTTCGTCCGGCAACTGGTCGACGGTGCCCTTGATGAAACCTCGCTCCTTGAACCACTGCGAGGTGGCGGTGGTGAGGACGAACAGTTGTCTGATCCCCGTCGCGCGGGCTTTCGTTTCGATACGTTTGACCAGCAACGCACCGCAGCCCCAGCGTCGGTACTGCGGATGGACCGCGACGCAGGCCAGCTCGGCCTGGTCGTCGCCATAGGGGTACAAGGCGGCGCAACCGACGATCACCCCGTCGTGTTCGACCACCGAAAAACGCGAAATCTCGCGTTCGAGCAATTCACGCGAGCGGCGGACCAGTGTGCCATCCTGTTCCATCGGTTCGATCAGGGCGACCAGGCCGCCGATGTCGTCGGGGCGGGCGTCGCGCAATTGCTCGAGCGATTCCCGGGTAATGACCGTGCCGACGCCTTCGCGGGTGAATAATTCGCGCAACAAAGTGCCGTCTTCGTCATAGCCGATGACATGCACCCGCCCGACGCCGGCGCGGCTGGCGCGGATCGCGCAGGGCAGGTAACGGCGCAAATCGGCCGACAGCCAGTCGTTGATGCTGAGCAGCCGTTCGGCGGCGTCCACGGTCAGTTCGGCCAACAGGGTGCCGTCGATGTCGGTGGCGCCGACGCTGTCGGAAAGAAAGATCAATTTGTCGGCGAGCAGCGCGGTGCTCACCGCCTCGGCGACCTCTTCCATCGCCAGATTGAAAATTTCACCCGTTGGGCTCGAGCCCAGACAGGAGAGCAGGACGATGTTGCCGAGCGCGAGTTGAGCGCGGATGCCTTCGGCGTCGATCTTGCGCACCTGCCCGGTATATTGCAGATCGACGCCGTTGACCACGCCGACGGGTTTGGCGGTGATGAAGTTGCCGCCGACGACACGGATGGTGCTGTTGGCCATCGGCGTGTCGGCGAGACCCTGCGACAACAGGGCCTCGATTTCGACGTAGATGCTGCCGACGGCGTCGATCACGCAGCGCATCGCCGACGCGTCGGTAACCCGGTAGTTCTGGTGATACACCGACGGCAAGCCGCGCTCGCGCAGCAACTTTTCGATTTGCGGCCGCGCACCATGGACCAGCACCAGCCGGACGCCGAGCGCGGCCAGCAGGTTGACGTCATACGCCAACGTCCGCGCCAACGGGCCGGCGATCGCCTTGCCGCCGAAGGCGATCAGAAAGGTCTTGCCGCGAAACAGATTGACGTACGGCGCGACCGATCTGAACCAGGCGACGAAGTGGGCGGCAGGGAAGTCTTCGGTCATATCAGTCGCTGCGTTTGTTTTTGTCCTTCTCTTTGCCGCCGTTTTTCTCTTCGGCCTTGGCCTCGGCTTTCTCTTCCGCTTTGGCATCCTTCTCTGCTTCGGCCTTGGCCGTCTTGGCCGATAACAGCCGCGGATCCTTCATCGGTTCGAGCTTCAGTTCTTTTTCAAGGCGCTCGCAGATCGTGCGCAGCACTTTGACGCGGGCGAAGTATTTGTCGTTGGCCTCGACGATGGTCCATGGCGCGGTGCCGGAACTGGTACGGTCGATCATGTCGCAGACCGCTTCGTGGTACTGACCGGCCTTCTCACGATTGCGCCAGTCCTCCTCGGTGATCTTGAAACGCTTGTGCTCGGTCTGGGCGCGCGCTTCGAAACGCTGGAGTTGCTCCTCATCGCTGATTTGCAGCCAGAACTTGATGACAATCCCGCCGGCATGACGCAGGTCGTGTTCGAAATCGTTGATTTCGGAGTACGCGCGCAACCAGTCGGCGTCGCTGCAGAAGCCCTCGACGCGCTCGACGAGGACCCGGCCGTACCAGGTGCGGTCGAAGATGACCACCCGTCCGAGACGCGGCATGTGTCGCCAGAAGCGCCACAGATACGGCTGGGCGCGTTCTTCCTGAGTCGGTGCGGCAACCGGGATGATCTGGTACTGGCGGGCATCCATTGCGCTGGCGATGCGGCGGATCGCGCCACCTTTGCCGGCGGCATCCGACCCTTCGAAAGCCAGGATCAGCGCCCGTTTAGTAAACTCGGGATGACGCATCAGTTCGGCCAGTCGGCCCTGCCAGGCGGCGAGTTCGACTTCGTAGGCTTTTTTCGGCAGGCTTTGGGTCAGATCGAGCGCGCGCAAGACGTCGAGTTGGTCGATACGGGGTGAAAACGGCGGCGCCACTGGCGAATTCTGATCGCGTTTGTCCGCCAGCCGACGCTGCAACGAGTCGAGGATCGTCTTGCCGATGGTCAACGAACGATAGCGGTCGTCGGTTCCTTCGACGATGATCCACGGCGCCCAAGGGGTATTGGTCGTGCGCATCAGATGGCCGGCCACTTCCTGCAGCTTGTCGTAGGTTTTCAGACGATCCCAGGTTTCCTTGGTCACCCGCCAGCGGGTCAGCGGGTTGGCTTCGATCGCCTTGAGCCGGTCACGTTGCGCGTCCTTGGCGAGATGGACCCAGAATTTGAGGACCAGAGCGCCTTCATTGACCAGCATTTCTTCGAAGCGGTTGAGCTGAGCCATGCGCTGGTCGAATTCCGAACGCGAAATGTCGTTGTCCACCCGTTCGGCGATCGGTTGCGAATACCAGGAGCCGGAGAAGATGCCGATTTTGCCTTTCGGCGGCAATGCCCGCCAGTAGCGCCACATCGACGGCCGTGCCCGTTCTTCGGCGGTGGGTGCGGAGAAGGCGTGCGTACTCAGATAGCGGGGGTCCATCCATTCGTACAAGGTGTTGATCGTTTCACCCTTGCCGGAACCGTCGACGCCGCTGATCAGAACGATCACCGGAAACGTGCCGTTTTCGCGCAAATGGAATTGCGCTTCGAGGAGCGCCGCGCGCAATTTCGGTTCTTCTGCGCGGAAGGTTTCCTTATCAATCTTGTGGCCCAATTCTGCCGATTCAAACATCAGTCTTCTCCTTTTAGAAGTCGCCCCAAAAAAACTGGATGGCCGCCAAGGCCGCCATCCCTGCCGTTTCGGTCCGCAGAACGCGCGGACCGAAACGTATCGGCCGAAAACCGACCGATTCCGCCAGGCGGATTTCTTCCGGTGCCAAGCCACTTTCGGCACCGATCAATAATTCGACACTGCCCTCCGGCGGGGACGGCAGCGTCTTCAACGACTGACTGGCGGTCGGCTCCAGGAGCAACCGCAGTGCGGCAGACGGTGGGGATCGGGTCAACCAATCCTCCAGACTCACCGGGTCGTCAACCGCGGGCAGGCGGTTGCGCCCACATTGTTCACAAGCGGCAGCGACCACGCCACGCCAATGATCGGTACGCCGGATGGCGCGCGAGGCATCGAGACGGACGACACTGCGGCGCGAGAGGGCCGGAACGATCCGCGTCACCCCCAGTTCGACGGCTTTCTGTACCGTCAAATCCATTTTTTCGCCGGCCTGCAGCGCTTGGATCAAGGTGATCGCCAACGGTGATTCACGTTCGACGGCGCGCCGGTCGAGAATTTCGACGTTGGCCCGCGAGCCGTCGACCGCCAGAATCCGGGCGCCGTATTCCCCGCCTTCGCCGTTGAAGAGCGTCAAAGCGCTACCGCTGCGCAGTCGTAAGACCTTGATTGCATGGTGCGAGACGCGTTCCGGCAGGGAAAGGCACGCACCGGCCGCCAGCGGCAACGGGCAATGAAAGCGGGGAACAGACACCGTGCTATTATAAAGCTTTACTGCTCGGCGGTCGTTTTTGGAGAACGGTTGATCATGGCGCTCAATACCCCGGTGTGTGATTTCGGTTGGCGAGCAATCGATTTCGCGCTGTGCGACACTTTGGGAGAGCGTCACTCGCTTGACTCCTTGCGTGGGCCGAACGGCCTGTTGCTGATGTTCATCTGCAACCACTGCCCTTATGTCAAGGCGATCATCGACCGCATCTGCCGTGATGCCCGCGAGTTGCAGGCTCTCGGCGTCGGCGTGGCGGCGGTGATGAGCAACGACCCGACTGACTATCCAGAGGATTCGCCGGAGAACATGCGCCGGGTGGCTGAGCAACAGGGCTTCTCCTTTCCCTATCTTTTCGACGCCACGCAAGCGGTGGCCCGGCAGTACGGTGCGGTGTGCACGCCGGATTTCTTCGGTTTCAATCGTCATCTCGAATTGCAATACCGCGGTCGTCTCGATGAAAGCGGGCGCCTGCCGGCACTGGCCGGCGCGCGTCGCGAACTGGTCGAGGCCATGCGACAAATCATCGACACCGGCCAGGGGCCTCGCGAACAGACCGCCAGTATTGGCTGTTCGATCAAGTGGCGATCCTGAGCCCTCATGACACCAACTGATAACCGGCCCGCGTTGCCGTTGGCGCGCGGCGAATTGAAAAAAATGCTCGACGCCAGCATTGCGCTGGTCCGCGAGGTGGCGCAGCGCGAAGTGATTCCCCGTTTTTTGCGGGTCAGTCACGATCAACGCAAGGACGATGGCTCGCTCTGTTCAGAAGCTGATCTCGCGGCACAGCAATTTCTGCTGGCCCGCTTGCCGACGATCCGCAACTGCCCGATCATCGGCGAGGAAATGAGCTTCGCCGATCAGCGCGCCGGCTGGGAGGCGGGCAGCAGCGACGAGCGCGGCGTGTGGTGCATCGACCCGATCGACGGCACCACCAACTTCATCAACGGCCTGCCGTGCTTCGCGGTGTCGATGGCCTGGATTTACGCCGCGCGGACGCGGCTGGCGGTGACCTACAATCCGATCACCGATGAAATGTTCTATGCCCGTGAGGGTAACGGTGCCTACTTGAACGGCCGGCGGATGCCGTTGCGTCAAGTTACCGACAAACTGTCGCGCGCGGTTGGCGGTATTGATTTCAAACGGATTCCAAAAAGCCTCGCCGACCAGATCGCGGTCTCGCCACCGTTTTACTCGCAACGCAATTTCGGCAGTTCGACGCTCGAATGGTGCAACGTCGCCGCCGGTCGTCTCGACTTGTATCTGCACGGTGGCCAGAAGCTGTGGGATTATGCGGCCGGCAGTCTGATCCTGCGCGAAGCCGGCGGCCAGATGCGCACCCTTGACAACGACGATTACGACAGCGCCGACGTCTGGCATCGCTCGGTGGTTGCCGCTTTGCATCCGGATGTATTCGATGATTGGTGCGTCTGGCTGCGCGACAACGGGTCGTCCGCCGCATCGGATTGTGCCTGAGACCACGCGAGGTTGACGTTCTTCCGATGGGCTGGGTGCTGACCCGTTCGCGAGGCTCAGCGATCGCGGGCAGTGCCGATCAACTCACGAAGAATTCCGGCGACCGACCAGACCATCAGTAGCCCGCCGAAGGCGAGCGCCAGCAACGCCATCGGCGTACTGTCCGGAAAACCATTGATCAACAGTGCGCGCTGCCGGAACAGCCACATCGCGCCGCTGGCGAAAATCAGCATGCCCAGGGCGTCGAGTAGCGCGTAAAGCAGCGTTTTTGGCGTGATTCGGCGACGAAAGGCCATCGTCGATGGCGATTATTTGATCCGCATTCCCGGCTGTGCGCCGTCGTCCGGCGACAACAGAAAGATGCCTGGAACTTGCCCTTCGGTATCGGAGGCGGCCAGGACCATCCCTTCGGAAATACCGAACTTCATTTTCCGCGGTGCCAGATTGGCGACCATCACCGTCAGCTGGCCGACCAACGTCGTCGGGTCGTAAGCGGACTTGATGCCGGCGAAGACCTGCCGGGTGCCCAACGGTCCAAGGTCGAGCAACAGGCGAACCAGTTTGTCGGCACCATCGACAGGACCCGCTTCGCGGATGCGCGCGACCCGCAAGTCGATGCGCATGAACTCGTCGATACCAATTGGCGGGGTGGCTGGAACCGCAGATGGTTCGGGGGGCTCGGACGCTTTCGCTTTTGCCGGAGCAGCGGCCGGCGCTGCCATTTCGGGAGCCGCGGTCAACGACTGACGGTTGGCTTCAAGCAATGCGGCGACCTGCTTTTTGTCGATACGGGTCATCAGATGTTGATAGGGGCGAATGACATGACCGGCAGGCAGCAGCCGTTCGCCATCGTCCCAGGTGAACGGGGCGACGTCGAGGAAGGCTTCGGTTTGACCGGCCAGGGCCGGCAGCACCGGCTTGAGCAGGATGGTCAGCAGCCGGAACAGATTCAATGCATTGCTGCAAGCCAGGTGCAAAGCCGTTTCCTGGTCCGGCTGGCGTGCCAGTTCCCAGGGTTTGACGCTGTCGACATACTGATTGGCCAGGTCGGTCAGAGCCATGATTTCGCGGACCGCCTTGCTGAATTCCCGTGCTTCGTAGTGTTCGGCAATCAGCGAGCGCCGCTCACGAATCGCCTGCAGCGCCGGCAAGGACTCGTCGCCGGCTGACAGGCGGCCACCAAAGCGTTTGCTGATGAAGCCGGCTGAGCGGCTGGCGATATTGACGAATTTGCCGATCAGATCGGCATTGACGCGGGCGATGAAGTCGTCGAGGTTGAGGTCGATATCTTCCATCGAAGCCGACAGCTTGGCCGCGTAATAGTAGCGCAGCCATTCTGGATCGAGTCCTTGCTGCAAGTAGCTCTCGGCGGTGATGAAGGTGCCGCGCGATTTCGACATCTTGGCGCCATCGACGGTCAGAAAACCGTGCGCGAAGATTTTGCTGGGTGTGCGATAACCGGCGTGCTCCAGTTCGGCCGGCCAGAACAGGGCATGAAAGTACAGAATGTCCTTACCGATGAAGTGATACAGCTCGGTTGCCGAGTCGGCCCGCCAGAACTCGTCGAAATCGATACCGCGCCTTGTGCAAAGATTGCTAAACGAGCCCATATAGCCGATCGGCGCGTCCAGCCAGACATAGAAGTATTTGCCGGGCGCACCGGGAATCTCGAAGCCGAAGTACGGTGCATCGCGCGAGATGTCCCAGTCCGTCAGCTTGTTGTCACCGTCCTCCCCAAGCCATTCCTGCAGTTTGTTGGCCGCTTCGGGTTGCAAACGACCTTCGGCTTGCGTCCAGCGGCGCAGGAAGCGTTGACAGCGCGGGTCGGAGAGTTTGAAAAAGTGGTGCTCGGACTGGCGGATTTCCGGCTTGGCGCCTGAAATGGCCGAATAGGGATTCTTGATCTCGTTGGCGGTGTACGCGGTGCCACAACTTTCGCAGTTGTCACCGTACTGGTCCGCCGCGCCGCATTTCGGGCATTCGCCTTTGATGAAACGGTCGGGCAGGAACATCTGCTTGAGCGGATCGTAATATTGCTCGATGACGCGCTTCTCGATCAGCCCGTTGGCCAGCAGCCGGGCGTAGATTTCATTGGCACAGTCGCGGGTTTCCGGCGAATGCGTGGTATGGAAATTGTCGAAATTGACGAGAAAGCCGGCGAAATCCCGCGAATGCTCGGCATGTACTCGCTCGATCAGCGCTTCGGGGGTCAGTCCTTCCTTTTCCGCGCGCAGCATCACCGGCGTGCCGTGCGTGTCGTCGGCGCAGACGTACCAGCATTCGTGGCCGCGCATCTTCTGGAAACGCACCCAGATGTCGGTCTGGATGTACTCGACCAGATGGCCGAGATGGATCGCCCCGTTGGCGTAGGGCAGGGCGGAAGTGACCAGAATCTTGCGTGTCATGAGCGGTGGCGCCAGCGGGAAAAACGCGCATTCTAGCAAAGCCGCCTGCTGTCCGCCGCTTCGGCGATCCGTGATGCGTCCCTCCTGTCATGCTGCAAAACCTGTCGCGGCGTCTTGTCCCGGCTCAAACGCGGTCTGCGTTCACTCTTGAGATGCTTGACCCGCGCGCTGTCTCTGCCCGGTTTTTGTCGGAAATGAAACGTGACAGTGAGTAAGGATCTGGCGGTCAACCCGCGCCGGATGGCTCGTGTTTGTTGTACCCTGTACGTCTTCGGGTCGAGGCGATCAAGGCGGAATGTCGGCGGATGCCGTGCAGGCCAGAGGAAGATCGCTAGGAACCTGTCGGACTTGAGCGATCGTTGCGAGCCGAGTGGGAAAGCGAGGACAGTTTTTTCCGATTTCGAGGCGCATAGTGGATCTATGCAACGAGAAATCGGGGAAAAATGGACCGCTTTCCCACCGGTGCAGTCGATCAGCCTCAAGTCCGACAGGCTTCTGGGCTGCTCCGGCAAGGCGCCATCGGCCATGGAAAATTCAATAACTTCTGGAGGTGTCATGCGATTCCTGGCCAAACTGCTCAGCGTTGTCGTTCCGTTTTCACTGTGGCTTGCCGGCGCTGCCGAAGCGCGCGACTGGCCGGCGATCAAATCGGCCGGAACGATCGTCGCCGCCACCGAAGGTGGTTTCCAACCATTCAATTATTACGAAGGGAAGCAACTGACCGGTTTCGAAGTCGAACTCGCCGAGGTGCTGGCCAAAAAACTGGGGCTGAAGCTGGAATGGAAAGTGGTGCCGTTCGACGCGCAATTGGCCGCGCTGCAGCAGGACCGTTTCGATTTTGCCATCGCCTCGCACGGCTATACCGAAGAGCGGGCCAAGGCTGTCGATTTTGCCAATCCGCACTATTGCACCGGCGGGCAGATCGCCGCCCGCAAGGACGGTCCGCTGACCGTTGCCGCGCTGAACGGCAAGAACGTCGGCGTGCAATTGGCCACCAGCTACGCCGATGCCGCCAAAAAGATCGCCGGGATCAAGGAGATCAAGACGTACAAGGGTGATCCGGAAGCCTTTTCCGCGCTGCGCACCAAAAAGGTCGATGCCTGGATTTCCGACAAATTCACGGTCAAGACGACCCTCGACAAGAATCCGAACGCGGGCATCGTCACCGGGGAAATGGTCTTCGTCGAACGGGTGTCGATGATTCTGCGTAAAAACAACAAGGAACTCGCCGACAAGCTCAATCAAGCCTTGGCCGAGTCGATGAAGGACGGCAGCTATCAGGCTTTGTCGCAGAAATATTTCAAAGCCGACATTTCCTGCCGTCCCTGACGCTGAAACGACAGCGTGAATTGGCAATGACTCAGAAGCGGTACCATCCCGGCTGGACGATGTTCGCCGCCATGGTCGGCCTGCTCGTCTTCCTGTGGGGGCTGGCTATACCGTTGTCGTCAGTCCCGGCACCGATCGGCCCGGCTGCCGCGCAGTTCGCCGAGGGCGCCCGGGTTACCGTCTGGCTGACGCTGATTGCCGGTTCGGCTGGGGTGGTCATCGGCGTCATCGCCGGGCTCGGCAAGCTTTCCCGCTTCCGGCCCTGGCGCTGGTTTTGTGATGTTTACGTCTGGCTGATCCGCGGCACGCCGCTGCTGTTGCAGATCCTCTTCGTCTGGCTGGTCGCGCCGACGGTATTGCCGGAAAGTTTCGATCTGTCCGACTTTGCCTGCGCGGCGATTGCCCTGTCTCTGAACGTCGGCGCCTACAACACCGAATGCGTCCGCGCCGGCATCCTGGCGGTGCCGCACGGCCAGATCGAAGCGGCGCATGCCTTGGGTCTGACGACATTCCAGACCTTCGCCGACGTCATTCTGCCGCAAAGCATGCGCGTCGCCTTGCCGGCGTTGGCCAACAACCTGGCCTCGCTGGTCAAGGATTCGTCGCTGGCTTACGCCATCAGCGTCGTCGAACTGACGATGGTCGGTTACCGGGTACAGGCCGAAAGCTATCAACCGGTGCCGGTGTTCATTACCGTTGCGGCGATCTATCTGATTTTGACCACGGCCTTCACCATGCTGACCGCGGCGCTCGAAGCGCAACTCGCTGTCGGCCAACGGCGTTAGAACGCTCCGGATGGACGAGAACAGCCCGACGCGGCCGATCATCCAGGCGCGGCACGTCAACAAGCGTTTCGGTGCTTTTCAGGCGCTGAAAGATGTCAGCGCGACCTTTCACGAAGGACAGGTGACGGCGATCGTCGGCCCGTCCGGTTCCGGCAAATCGACGTTTCTGCGTACGCTCAACCGCCTCGAAGCGCACGACAGTGGCGAAATCGTCATCGACGGCATCGAACTGAATAGCAATCTCAAGAATCTCGACGCCATCCGTCGCGAAGTCGGCATGGTCTTTCAGAGTTTCAACCTTTTTTCGCATCTGAGCATTCTGCGCAACATCACGCTGGCACCGATGCGCGTGCGCAAAATGAATCGCCCCGACGCCGAAGTCAAAGCCCGGCAACTGCTCGAACGGGTCGGTCTGCAAGACCAGGCGGACAAATACCCGCTACAACTTTCCGGCGGACAGCAGCAACGGGTAGCGATCGCCCGTGCCCTGGCGATGGACCCGAAGATTCTGCTGTTCGACGAGCCGACTTCGGCGCTGGACCCGGAAATGGTCAACGAAGTCCTGTCGGTGATGCGCGAACTGGCGTACAGCGGCATCACCATGCTGGTCGTCACCCACGAAATGGGTTTTGCCCGCGAAGCAGCCGACCGGATCATCTTCTTCGATCAAGGCGCCATTCTCGAAGACACCACGCCGGACCTCTTTTTTTCCCATCCCGCCCACGAGCGGGCGCGGGCTTTTCTATCGCAGGTCCGTCACGGCTTTTGACGGCTGATCCGTCAGATCGACAACACTTCCCTGGAAATCCGGCCGAGGGCGATGAGCGTCTAAGCCAACAGCGGTTGACGCACGCCCTGCCGATGATCATCCCACATCCGTCGATACAGCGATTCCAGCGCGCGGACGAACGCCGGCATGTCGAAAAGCGGGCTCGTGCGGCGTCCGTCGCTCAGTCTGGTACGCAGATCGTGCAGACGTTGCGGATTTTTGGCCAGCTCGACGGCGATTTGCTGGTACTCGACCGTTGAGCCGGCGATCAATTCGTCGAGTCCCGCCGATCGCAGCAGGCTAGCTCCGACCCGTCCGGCGAAAGTTTCGCCGAGCAGAGCGACCATCGGTACACCCGCCCAAAGAATCTCCAGGCCCGTCGAGTGCGAGTTATAGGGGAAGGGATCCAGTGCCAGATCGGCTAGTTGCAGACGCGCCAAATGATCTTCGCGCGCGTCAACGCGCTCGGCGAACAGCAGGCGTTCCGGGGCGACGCCGCGTTTGGCCACTTCCATGCGCAGCCGGTCAGCCGCCGAACCTCCCGGCGGGCCTAACCACAACACACTTTCACTTTCCTCCGTCTCGCGAAGTATCGCGCACCACAGATCGAAGACCACCGGGTTGTACTTATAGGCGTTATTGAACGAACAATAAATGAACCCCTCTTCAGGTAAACCCATTTCACGGCGCGATGGTGGTGACGGCAAGTGCGCGGTGGTGTCGAAAGGCAGATAACAGCCCGGCAACTGGGCCAGAGTCTCTGTATAGCAAGATTGCTGCGCAGCCGGAGTTACCACCGGGTCGCCGATGAGATAGTCGGCCAGCCTGGGATGCCCAAAGGTGCCAGCATAGCCGAGCCAGTTGATCTGCAGTGGTGCGCACCGTAGAACCAATGCTTCCGTTCGGCCGAAGCCGGTCCAACCGTTCAAGTCGATAAGGATGTCGATCCGATCCGCCCGAATGCGCGCCACCGTCTCGTCGATGCTGCACGGAAACAGATCGGCAAAGTGATCGAAAGCGGCGATCAACCGTTGGCGAAGTGCGCTGCCGTCGTCGGTGCCGACCGAATAACCAAATATTTCGAACGTCCCTCGGTCGTGCAAAGCCAGCAATTCGGGGATGATCCAGCCCACGGGATGGACCTTGAAATCGGTCGACAGATAGCCGATGCGCAAGCGTGGTGCCTCTTGCGTGGCGAAGTCGACAGGTGAGGCCGCAAGAAGAGTCGTCGTGACAAATTCGCGGGCAAAATTTGTTGCCACGTGGCACAACTCCGCGGCGGATACCCCCGGGAAAGCCAGCAGCGCGAACGGGCTGTCGTTCAACTCGCGCAGATCCGGGCATAACGACCTGAGTAGCCGACTGTGCTCGGGAAATTCGTCCCATTGACAGCGTTTGAGACTGGCGAACATCAGTTGAACCAGAGCCGAAGCGTTCTCACTGTCGGCTTTCCACAACTCGTTGAAGCACACCCAGGCCTCGTCGTTGCGGTTCAGTTTGAGCAGGGTGCTAGCCAGTTGTTGGACGGCTATCGGGTAATCGCCGGGATGAAACTCGATGGCTTTGATGAAATAAGGCAGTGCCGCCTCAAGACGGCCCATTCTGACCAGCGCGGCACCGCTGTTTTTCAACACTTCGGGATCATTTGGGGCCAGAGCCAGCGAGCGGTCGAAACTGGACAACGACTCGTTCCAGCGCATCAACGCGGAAAGCACGATACCGAGATTGTTGTGCAACTCCGGGTCACCTGGATGCCGGGAAATTGCCTGCTCGAGTATCGGCAAGGCTTCGGCGCAACGCTCCTGCCCGATCAACGCAAAACCCAGCGCTTTCAACGCCAGCGCGTGCACAGGTCGTGTTTTCAGGATCCGGCGCGCAGCGATCTCGACGTCGGCATGACGATCAGCGTCGACCAGTTTCATCAGGCTGGCGGATTCCCGATCCAAGGAGGAGTGATTTCTATTGCCGCTTCGAGAAGAATGGCGCGCCATGAAAAAGGAGTCCTTGTTGGGGAAACGTATCGACTTAGAAGGCAACGGATTATTTTAACAGTGGTTACCTTGGCTCTGAAGTCGGGGCGGGTGGAAGCTGATCGCTTTGTCCGATGGCACGGATGAAAGCGACTTCCAACGACAGGCTCGGGCGGATTTCCAGCAGCACGTGTCCAGCGGCACGCAATCGTTCGAGATGTACCCACAAATCTGAACGTGGCACTTCGCCGACCCAGCGGCCAGCGAAATCCTCGCGCATGCCAGCGACGGCGACCGGACCGAAGGTGCGCACCAGCACCTGCTCCTGATCGCCGGTCAAATCCGCCGGCGAGCGGACGGCGCGCAAGATGCCCTCGTGGATCAACCCGAAACGGTCGGCCAGTCGCTCGACATCGTGCAAGACGTGCGAGGTCAGAAACAGCGTGCCACCGGCGCGTTTGTACTCCGAAAGAATTTCGACCACATCACGCCGACCAAGAGGGTCCAGCCCCGACAGCGGCTCATCGAGAATCAACAGCCGGGGCTCGATCGACAATGCCTGTGCCAAAGCCACCCGCTGGGTCATCCCTTTCGAAAACGAACGCAAGGGTTTGCCGGCGACGGCGCCGAGCCCCAATCGTTCGAGCCAGTGCCGGCAATGCGCATCGACGGAAGACACTTTCAGCCCATGCAGCGACACGCTCATGCGGAGCACTTCGATTGGTGTCAGATAATCGTACAGATACGGATTTTCAGGAACGTAGCCTAAGCGCAGTCGCGCCGCCGGATTGCTGATCGGCGTGCCGAACAGGGCGGCCCGGCCCTGCGTCGGCTGAATCAAACCCATCAGAATCTTGATCGTCGTCGTCTTGCCGGCGCCATTGGCGCCAATGAAGCCAAATGCCTCGCCCGGCTCGACGGTCAAAGTCACACCGCGCAACGCCAGCACCTGCTGTACACGCCAAGCTTTGCGATAAGCTTTCTGCAGATTGTCGATGGCGATGGCGGGAACGGTCATTGGTTATTTCGAGGCTGGAGCTTGCGTATTGAGCATCGGCCAGCCATTGACATCAAGACTGAAACCATAGCCGAAGGGATCCGATGGAATCGCCGCGATCAGACCGCTGTCAACCAGTTCCTGGAGGCTGGCGAGGCGACGGCCGTGACGATCGGCGAATCGTGTTGCCGCGTCTTGCAATGTCACCAAATCCTGCAGTCTTTTTGCTCGCCCCTCCAGATAAACGCGAAAGCCGCCTGGCGGCGTATTGGCGGCCATTGCCCGCACCATGCCGGCGGCACTGGCGGTGCGATAGCCTTTTTCGATCCAGGCGGCAGCGAGACTTTGCAAGGCCCATTGGTCCTGCGGAGTCGCTGCCCGCGGCATTGCCTCGAGCAGATAGCGGGCGCCGGTTGCCGGATCCTTGCGGAAATGGTAATGGATGAACGCGTAATGAAACAGCGGGTACCAATCGAAAATACGCGCTGCCGACGCTTTTCCCAGCACATACTGCGCTGCATCGACCTGCCCGTTCCAAGGCAGGATCGCCGCCCCAATGTAAAAATTGTCTTCATGCAGCGGATTAAACCAAGCGATGTCGCGCTGCAAGCGTCCCTGCACCGCGTAGTCTGCGGCCTTCATCCGACCCGTGTCGGCGACCAACACCCGGAAACCGGCCAGATTCGCTGCCAGATGCCGGTCGCCAGCGGCGAGCAGTACCTGCGCGAAGCGGGGCAGCGAAATCAGCAGTTCCGGGCTGGCTGAAGCCATCGTCTGCCCGGTCAGCCGTTGCTGAGCCATGCCGTAAACCACGAGGCACAGCACCAGCGGCAAATACACCTTCAACCAGCGTCCGAGTTGCATCAAGCAAACTCTCGCCGGGTAAACAGACGGCTGGCCAGCCATAGCAGCAGACCACCGTAAGCGACGGCCATGATCACCGACCAGCCTAGTGTTTCGAGATCCGGAGCAAGACGGTACATCGGCCAGTCGCGCCAATCGAGGCGCGACAGATCAGGCAGCAGCCATTTGATGACCGCAATGGCCGGATCGTAGCGGAGCACATCCTCGTCGCCATCGGCGCCGCGCGCCAGATAATCGACTGTCGCTCCAATGGCTTTACCGGCCACGGCGAACGCGGCGCCCAGCGCCAGTGGTAACGCCGAGACGGTCGACAAAGCGGCGATACACAAGGCGAATGCACCCACCACCGCGGCGTCGAGCAGGAAACCGAACACCGTAGCCCAATACGGCAAGCCGAGAGCCGCAGGAAATTCCTGGCCGTACGTTCCGCCGGTCAGCGTTACCACGACCAGCAGCAGCAGACCGAGAACGATCGCCGCCAACCCCGAAAGGATCAGTATTGCTGCGAAACGTCCAGCAAGGAAAGCGCCGCGCGTCACCGGGTAGGCAAGGGAGAACAGGATCACCCGCCGGTCGATTTCACGGGCGACCAAGTCCTGGACCCAGAACAGATTGAGCAGGATCAGGCAGAAACGGATGCCCGAAAAGCCGACGTCCAGGGCTACCGTCTGCGGTTGGCGCGGGGAGAAAAATCCCGACAGATACGCCAGCCCGATTGTCAGCACGCCGAGAACGAAGACGGCCTGGAAACTCCGGCCCCTCAGACCGGAGCGCAACCCGGAGCGCATGAATTCGAACATGCCCGTCTATAAATGAAAAAGGCGCACTGTTTAGAGTGCGCCTGTTGACAAACAGGTATTACGATGCTGGGGAAGCGGCGTCGTCGGCAGCGCAAGGGTCAGCGGCACAAGCAGAGCCCGTTATTGATCCACCGTTCGTCGAGCCCTGAAATTTCGACTTTCCTTTGGTCGAAGCAGCGCCAACAGTATAAGTCGTCGTCGATACGTCATTGCCCTTCAAGTGAACATTCGCTGAACACTTTGGCGTAAACGCAATTTTCACATATTTGTCAGTACCAGCGTCGGCAGTTACTGTCGACGCACCTGCCGCCCCGCCGACACAGAACGCCTGTTCTGCCGTGGCAAGCAATGGAGTCAGGGCCGAAGTGGCTAGAACGGCGCATAAAACGATATTTTTCATGGGAGGCTCCTGTCAGGATGAAGGGTTAGTTGACCACGGAATTGGCGACAGCGGTGGTCAACAAGTTCTTGGCATCGGATTGAGCCGACTTGTCCTCACCTTTCTTGGTGTAGTCCGAGAACTGCGGAATGGCGATGGCGGCGAGAATGCCGATGATCGCCACGACGATCATCAATTCGATCAGGGTAAACCCTTTCTGTAGCTTTTTCATGACTTGGAACTCCTTCCAGTGAGTACAACGGACAACCCGTTTGATATGTCAGCAATCAAAATCCATGCCAGCATAAAAATTCTGAAATCGTTCCCTTTTGATGCCGATTTCAGCTGGATACGGACTGGTCGTTACTGTCAGGCCACCATTATTGGTCAGTTGACTGACGATTATCGTCAGTTTGTGATTACGCTTTCACCCCGATTCACGGAATGCTCGCTATTGTCGTGGCCATCAACAGCAGATTGTGCGCGTCACTGAGCGCCGCTTTGTCTCCGCCACGTTTGGTGAAGTCAGTGAACTGGAGCAAAGCGATCGTCGCCAAGATGCCAACTCACCACTTGGATAGAGTGGAGCCTGCCGGTTGATTCTTCAACTTCGCAGCTTTCGGGCAGTTGATAATCGCTACCTCGGCGATGCCCCCCCGTAGTGCAGACAAGAGAAACGGTTCGGCGATTTACTGCGGATGCCAGGCGATGCAAGATCCTCAGGTGACCATTTGCCGTGTCTGGTCACCAACTCAGCGTGGTTTCTGGTCAAACGGTAATCCCCCCGTTGGCAGTGCAACTTTCTTTCTGTAAATATTCCGAGGTGATGTCATCGGGATGAT
>JAVMKC010000057.1:0-24531 GCA_031732795.1 Accumulibacter sp.
TCAGGTCCTAGTGGTGGCAACACCGTGGAGGTTCGATTCCTCTCTTGGGCACCATCAAAACAGCACCCCATCCTGCAAAAGCCCTTTTCAGTATTGTTTCAAGGGCTTTTTTTATGCCCGAGGTTTTTCTTCTTCAATCTTCCTCACGGATCGACAACTAGCCTCGATCGCCCGCCGGGCCGTTCGGCCCGGACTCGTCAACGGCCACCAGCCGGACATTGTACCCGCGATGGTCGCTCAATCCATCAGCGGGCGACGCTGATGGCGTATCGGCCAATCGTCAGCACGGCAGGGGTCGGGCGACGTGAGCCACCAATTCCCGGTTGTTTGCGGCGACGGTCCCCTCGGTGGTCGTCGTTCTCGCTGACACGTCGAAAATTACCCTGAACGGACGAATACTTCATGAATTCAACAACAAAAAAACGCATCGGCATTCTCACCGGCGGCGGTGACTGTCCCGGCCTGAATGCCGTTATCCGCGCGGCGACCAAGACGGCCTGGGCGCAATACGGCGCCACGGTGGTCGGTATCGAGGACGGTTTCGAAGGTCTGGTCGAAGGCCGGATGCACGAAATCCAGGACCATGAGGTGTCGAACATTCTCAGTTTGGGCGGCACGATACTCGGTTCGTCGAATAAAGGCGATCCCTGGCACTACCCGGTTGAGGTGGCGGGTGGTCGCGTCGAGATCCAGGATTGCTCGTTCAAGGCGATCCGCAACGTCGAACGCTGGGCACTCGACGCCGTGATCGCCATCGGTGGCGACGGGACGATGAATATCTGCAGCAAGTTGTTGGACCACGGCGTCAATATGGTCGGCGTTCCGAAGACCATCGATAACGATCTGGCGGCCACCGATATGACTTTTGGTTTCGATACCGCCGTTTCGGTGGTCTGCGAAGCCATCGACCGCTTGCATACCACCGCCTCGTCGCATCATCGGGTGATGGTCATCGAAGTGATGGGCCGTCACGCCGGCTGGATCGCGTTGGTCGGTGGCGCCGCCGGCGGCGCTGACGTGATTCTGCTGCCGGAAATTCCTTTTTCCTGGCAGGAGATTTTCCGCGTCGTCAAACAGCGCAATACTCAACGCAAACGTTTCAGTATCGTCTGCGTTGCCGAAGGCGCCAAATTGCCCGATGGTGAACAAGTGATCAAGGCGCTCGACCACAAACGTACCGACGCCAAACAACTGGGCGGCATCGGCGCGGTGGTCGCGGAAATGATCGAGGAAGGCACGGGGCTGGAAACGCGGGTCACCGTGCTGGGCCATCTGCAGCGTGGCGGATCGCCGACGGCTTTCGACCGTATCCTGGCTACCAATTTCGGGGCTGCCGCCGCGCACGCCGCTTGCCGTGGCGACTACGGCCAGATGGCCGCGTTGCGTAACAACTCGGTGATTACCGTGCCGATCAAGGAAGCGATTGCCCAATTGCGTACGGTGCCTCGTGACAATCAACTGGTGCAGAACGTCCAGGCCATCGGCGTCAGCTTTGGCTGTGAGGCTGGGCAAATCGCGCCGCTGACGACCGGCGGCGCGTGACCTGCCGATAATGGAAGGTTGTTCCCGAGGAAAGAGACTCGTCGCGCCGGGTGTCCGACCGCCGCGTCTCGATCCGCACTCTCGACCCGCACTCGCGATCCGCACGGCTGTCAAAGCGGCACGCGTTGCGCGTAACCGGTAAGTTCCAGGTAGCCGCGACCGCGCAGACTGCCGGCGAGACGCACCAGTCCTTCCCAATAAACCACCGGTGTCGGTCGGCGGGTGTTTAATTCCTGATCGTCGAGCACCGGTTGTGTGCGCAGCGTCGAATCGCCCAGTTGGATTTCCAGTTCCAGCGGGTAGACGGCGCCGCTGCGGGGTGAGCGCCAGTGGCGCAAAGGCGCGAAACGGATCTCGCGGGTCGTGAAGCGCCGGTGTCGCCCGCTGGCGTCGCGCCAGGCGGCGTCGGCGAAGAGCGTTTCTCCCTGGGCGTTGCGCAGACGGAAAGCCATCAGCGCGCCGCCGTCGTCGAGATTGATTCCCAGCCAGTCCCAGCCGACGGCATGGTCGGCGAGCAGGGCGGTGGACCACTCGTGGTCGAACCAGGCCCGGCCGTCGACCGTCAGCGCCTGACCGTGGCGGATCAACGTGCCGCTGACCTGTAATTGCGGCCAGCTCAGGTAGTAACTGGCCTGATGCGGTGCGTCGCCTTTGCGGGAATAGCCTTGTTCGCCTTGCGGCATCAGGGCTTGCGTCGGGGTCAGGGTGAAGTCGAAGGAAAATGACGGACTCTGCACGCGCAGTCGAAAAAAACCGTCGTTGAGTTGCTGGTGGCGGTTGGGCGGCAGGGTTTCAGGATCCGTGCCGGATTCGGCTGACTCGCGCCACAGTCGCCAGGGGCCGATCGACACATCGCAGTCGGTGGTCGAGAAGTGTCCGCCGAGGTTGGCGCGGGCGCTGCGTTCGCTATGCTGCAAGCGGTCGCCGGGCCAGGTCAGCGCGGCGTGGGCGAACAGGATCTGTCGCGCGGCCAGCGGTGAACGCAGCTCTTCGGCGTAACCTGGCCGATAGCGGAAAAAAGTCAGTTGAAAGCCGACATCGGTCTGTGGGGCGTTCAGTGCTCCGGTGACGTACCACCATTCGATGCGGTACGCCGGATGCGCGCCATGATCGCGCGGCAGAACGATCTTTCGGCCTGGAGTCACCCGCGGATAATCCACTGCTGCCATGCCGACGGCGTGCCGGGGCGCGAGCGTGGGCAGGAAGGGCAGGAGAGGCAGGAAGAGGGGAGTGCTCAGGAAGCGCCGTCGTCGCATGGCTGATTCATCGGTCATCGCTGCTGTTCATTGACCGCTGGCCAGGATTCGCGCCAACGGCAACCGGGTGGCTTGCCGAGCCGCGTGACGGCTGGCGAGCAGGGCGGCGGCCAGCGTCAGCGCGGCGCCGAGCAACAGCCGCAGCCAGGGAACGGTCAGCGGCATCCGCCAGTGGAAGGCTTGCGGGTTGACCACATAAGTCAATACCGCGCCGATGGCCACGCCGCAGGCCAGGCCGAGCAGCAGACCGATGACGGCGATCAGCCCGCCTTCGAGCATCACCGCTCGTCCGATCATCCGACGGTCGAAGCCGAGGGCGCCGAGAGTCGCCAGCTCGCGCGCACGCAGCCAGACGCTGGCCGCCAGCGTCACCGCCAGTCCGAACAAGCCGATGAGCATCGCCGCCGCCTCCAGCGCGTAGGTGACGGCGAAACTTTTATCGAAGATCGCCAGACTCAGGTCGCGAATTTCGTCGAGGGTCATCACCCGTAAGCCGTGACGCTCAGCGGGTGCTGCCAGCCAGCGCAGCGCCGCGCTTTCCTGACCGGTGCGTGGCCATAGCGCCAGATCATTGACCTGGAAATCGCCGCCCCGCCGTTGATAATCGTCGCGACTGATCACCAGCGCGCCGAATTGTCGCGAATAATCGCGCCAGACGCCGCCGACGAAGACCTCGACCTCACCACCGGCCAGCGGCAGGCGCACACTCTGGCCGGGATGAAAACCGTAAATCTCCTGCAGCGCTTCGCTGATCCAGACCACCGGTAGACTGTCGTCGGATGGATTGACCCGTGGGCCGGTCAGCGGCAGGCGTTGTTCGGGGTGCTGGCGATCGATTTCGCGAACGATCAGCGCGACGTCGGGACGGCCGGGGTCCAGCGTCATCGTGCCGTGCGCCGTCGCTTCGATCTTGATGAACGGTGCATCGGCTTGCCGCAGCGCGGTCAGCAATTCCGGCGGCAACGGAACGGCCTTGCTGCGCAGATAGATCGGCGCCGGCAGCACGTCGTCCAGCCAGCGGTCAACGGCGCTCCGGAAACTGGAAACCATGATCACCATGCTGCTGGTTAGGGCGAAGCTGACGATCAGCCCGCTGGCGGCGACCTGAGCCATCAGCGGCGCCTGGGCGACGTTTTGCAAGGCGATACGTTGCGTTGCCGGCAAGGGCAGCTTTGCGCCGGCGCCGAACAGACGGTGGGTCAGTCCGGGCGCGGCAGTGATGCCGATGAGCAGCAACACGGCGATCGCCGCGTAACCGGCCACTGGCAACTCGAACAATGGTGGTGCCTGGCTCAGCGCGGCAGCGAGCAACGTCAAGACCAGCAGACGTTGGCGCTGCTGACGGCCGCGTACCGTTTCGCGGGCGGGCTTGGGTGCGAAACCGATTTTCAATGCCTGCGCCAGAGGCTGCTGGCGGTTGAGGTACGCCGGGTAAATGGCGCCGGCGACGCTGGCCAGCATGCCGAGAACGCAAAAGAATACCGCTGCCGTCAGCGTCGGCTGCAGCGGGGCGACCCCGCTGCTGAAGAAACCGCCGCCCAGATCGCCGCCGGCCAATCGAGTGAAGGCGGTGGCCAGCGCGTAACCGATCAGCAGGCCGAGCAACGCGCCGGGGACGCCGATCGCCAAGCCTTCGAGCAGGACCTGCGTCAGCCGTTGCCGGGGCGACAGCCCGATTACCCCCAGCACGGCGAAATGGGTGGAGCGCTGGACGACGGCCGTGAGCTGAGTGGCGAAGACCAGAAAAACGCTGGTCAGCAAGGCAACCAATGCCAGGACGTTGAGATTGACCCGGTAGGCGCGTGACAAATTCGAAACCCGTGCCGTATCGTCAGCAGCGGCGCGGAGCAACACGCCGGCCGGCAGTCTCTGCGCGGTGTGGCGGCGCCATTCGGCGGGTTGGCTGTCCGGCGTCAGACGGAACCGAGCTTCGCTGACGGCATCGTCGGGGCCGAAATGTTCCTGGACCCAGGCGATATCAGCGACCAGTAACGCTTCTTCGCTGGCCATCGCCGGCAGATCGCCGGCGATACGCGTCGTCCATTGCCGGCTACCATGGCGCAAAGTGATTGTTGCGCCGACCGGCAAACCTGATTGGGCGAGCACGGCCGGCGAGACATGAACGCCGCCGGTCAGCAGGTCGGCGATCGGTCCGCCGTCACCCGAGCGAGGTAACAGTTTGGGCATCAGCTCGCCGGCATTGAACGGGTCGATGCCGATCAGCCGTAACGGTGGCAACGATTCGGCCATGCGAACCCGCGTTTCGATCACCGGTGCGATCAGCGCCACCGCCGGGTCGGCCGCGAGTTCGTTGACGATTGCCAGCGGGACGCTGCCGGCGCTGTCCCGCGCGGCGAGCACCGCGTCCGGTTGGCCCTGGACGCTGCGCATGGCGCGGGCAAAATCGGCGAGCGCCGCCTGGTTGATCAGATGAATGGCGTAAGCGAGCGCGACGCCGAGAGCGATGGCCAGCATCGACAGCGCGGTTGCCACACGCCGTTGTCGGAACTGCGCGACGATCAGCCACCTGCTCAGGATATTCATCGCAGACCGTCGGCAGTCATGATCAACGAGCGGTCGCAGCGCTGCGCAACGTGCCGGGAATGGGTCACCACCAGCGCGCCGGCGTGTTGCTTGCGGACCTGTCTGAGGAGCAGCGACATCACCTCGTCGGCGGTGTTCGGGTCGAGATTGCCGGTCGGTTCGTCGGCGAGGATCAGCGCCGGGCGGTGCACCAGCGCGCGGGCGATCGCCACCCGCTGCAACTCGCCGCCGGACAGCGTTGCCGGCCAGCGATCGGCAAAACCGTTCAGCCCGACCTGTTCGAGCAACTCGGCGACCCGTGCCGCGTGGGTCGCTTTCGGCGTGCGGCCGAGCAGCAGCGGCACGGTGATGTTTTGACCGACGGTCAGCGTCGGCAGAATGTGGAACGACTGAAAAACGAAACCGATCTCACGGGCGCGCAAGGCAGCCCGTGCCGTTTCGTCGAGAGTCACGATATCCTGTTGCCGATGGCCGATACGGATCTGGCCGCTGTCTGCCGTTTCCAGACCGGCGATACAGTTCAACAAGGTGCTTTTGCCAATTCCCGATTCGCCGACCAAAGCCACCGCTTCACCGCCGCCGACCGCCAAATCCAGGTTGCTGAACAGATCGCGGCGGGCATGGTCGTGACGCTTGCGCAAACCGCAGACCGTCAGCACGGTGGCGGCGGGGCTCACGGCGGCGGTTCGCCCGCATTCATCGTCAGAGGATCGAGCGAGCATGGGTGGCTGGCAGCCGGGAAAGGAAGGGTGAAAAAGCCATTTTGTCCTTGGGTTGGCAGCCTTTCGGGGGCTGCACAGGTTCGTCGCCGCAATCCAGATCGGTGGTCTCCATCGCCGGACGGGAAACGTCCATGCGACGGCGGCGAAACCGTCAGCGGGTGAATTGAATTGTACCTGCCGAAACGCCCCGTCTCGGGCGACCACGGATCATTCAGGTCACTCGTTTGTTACGCAATGGGGTGATGACGCGGCTGCGGTTGACCGGATTGGCCGCTGACTGCGGCGAATGTTGCGAGCCGTCTGCGGGAAGCGCGGCGACGCATGTTAAAATTCAAATCTTTTCAAGGCTTGTGAGGCGAACGATGTTTTTTAGCAAGGAAACGCTGGCGAAATTCGACCCTGAAATCTGGCAGGCGATCGAGCACGAGAATCAACGGCAGGAACAGCACATCGAGTTGATCGCCTCGGAAAATTACGTCAGCCCGGCGGTGATGGCCGCGCAGGGGTCGCAGATGACCAACAAGTATGCCGAAGGGTACCCCGGCAAACGCTACTACGGCGGCTGTCAGCACGTCGATGTCGCCGAGCAGTTGGCCATTGATCGGCTGAAGAAATTATTCGGCGCCGACGCGGCCAATGTCCAGCCGAATTCCGGTTCGCAGGCCAACCAGGCGGTGCTGATGGCCTTTGCCAAGCCCGGCGACACGATCATGGGCATGAGTCTGGCCGAAGGCGGCCATCTGACGCATGGCATGGCCTTGAACATGTCCGGCAAGTGGTTCAACGCGGTGTCCTACGGGCTCGACAGCCACGAAGCGATCGATTACGAGCGCATGGAGGCGCTGGCGCATCAGCACAAGCCGCGCATCCTGATCGCCGGTGCCTCCGCCTACGCCTTGCACATCGATTTCGAGCGCTTCGCCAAGGTGGCCCGCGACATCGGCGCCATTTTCATGGTCGATATGGCGCACTATGCCGGGCTGATCGCCGCCGGTTGCTACCCGAACCCGGTGCCGCACGCCGATGTCGTCACCTCGACGACGCACAAGACCTTGCGCGGCCCGCGCGGCGGGGTGATCCTGATGAAGGCCGAACACGAAAAGGCGATCAACTCGGCGGTTTTCCCGGGTTTGCAGGGCGGACCGCTGATGCACGTCATTGCCGCCAAGGCGGTGGCTTTCAAGGAAGCGTTGACCCCGGGTTTCCGCCGCTACCAGGAACAGGTGGTGGCCAATGCGCGGGTAATGGCACGGGTTCTCGCCGAACAGCGCGGCTTGCGCATCGTTTCCGGGCGCACTGAATCGCATGTCTTCCTGGTCGACCTGCGTGCCAAGAACATCACCGGCAAGGAAGCCGAAGCTTCGCTCGGACTGGCGCATATCACGGTGAACAAGAACGCCATTCCCAACGATCCGCAAAAGCCGTTCGTCACGTCCGGCATTCGTGTCGGTTCGCCGGCGATGACCACCCGTGGGTTCACCGAAATCGAAGCCGAACAGGTGGCCCATCTGATTGCCGACGTGCTCGATGCGCACGAGGACGAAGTTGTTCTGGAACGGGTGCGCGCCGATGTCGCCGAACTGTGCCGCAACTTCCCGGTCTATGGGGCGAAAGCCGGATGAAATGCCCGTTTTGCGGCGCGGTTGAAACTGCGGTTTCCGATACCCGCCTCAATGACGACGGCGACAGCGTCCGCCGTCGTCGGCGCTGCCTGCGCTGCGATAAACGGTTCACCACTTATGAGCGGGCGGAGTTGCATCTGCCGCAGGTGATCAAGAAAAATGGTTCGCGGGTCGATTTCGACCGCGAAAAACTGGCCGCCAGTCTCTGGTTGGCGTTGCGCAAACGTCCGGTGAATGCCGCTGCCGTCGAGGGGGCTCTGGCCCATATCGAAGAAAAGCTGCTGGCTCTCGGCGAGCGCGAAGTCGCTTCGGAACAGATCGGCGAAATGGTGATGAGCGAGTTGCGCAAGCTCGACAAGGTGGCTTACGTTCGTTTTGCCTCGGTCTATCGCAGTTTCGAGGATGTGGACGAATTTTCGCAAGTGATCCGCGAAGTCTCCCGCGCCAGCCAAACCGTCGGTCGTTGATGACGGCCGCTTTCAGCGCCGTCGACCATGTCCACATGGCGCGGGCGCTGCGCCTGGCCGAATTGGGGCTCTACAGTACGGCGCCGAACCCGCGCGTCGGCTGCGTGCTGGTCAATCGGGACCAAGTGGTCGGCGAAGGCTGGCATCGACGGGCAGGTGAAGCGCACGCTGAAATCCTGGCTCTGCGGGCGGCTGGCGAACGGTCGCACGGCGCCACCGCCTACGTCACTCTCGAACCGTGCAGCCACCAGGGACGCACGCCGCCGTGCAGCGAGGCGTTGCTTGCCGCCGGTGTCAGCCGGGTGGTCGCGGCGATGGAGGACCCCAATCCGCTGGTGGCCGGTCGCGGTCTGGCGGCTTTGCGCCAGAGCGGGGTCGATGTCCAATGCGGGTTGCTGGAAGACGCTGCC
Organism: Accumulibacter sp.; assembly: GCA_031732795.1. Taxonomy (GTDB): domain Bacteria; phylum Pseudomonadota; class Gammaproteobacteria; order Burkholderiales; family Rhodocyclaceae; genus Accumulibacter. The sequence continues at coordinate 8,564 of JAVMKC010000057.1, forward strand.
CGCGAGCTCAATCCCGGCTTCATCTCCCGGATGACCCGCGGTCGCCCATGGCTCCGCTTGAAAATGGCCGCCAGCCTCGATGGAAAAACCGCGCTGAACAATGGCCAGAGCCAATGGTTGACCGGTCCGGCGGCGCGTCAGGACGGTCACCGCTGGCGTGCGCGCGCCTGCGCGATCCTCTCCGGGATCGGCACCGTCCTGCACGATGATCCGCAGCTCAATGTGCGTGGCGTCGCCGGGCTGGCCGACGATTACCAGCTGCCGCTGAAGGTGATCGTCGATGCCGGATTGCAACTGCCGCAAACGGCCCGGCTGCTTGCCGATGGACGCGTGCTGGTGGCGACGGCCATCGACGACCCTGCGGCGTTGGCAGGCTGGTGTCGGCCGGGGGTGGAGGTGGTCTCGTTGCCCGATGGCGCCGGGCGTGTCGATCTGCCGGCCTTGCTCGGCGTACTGGCTGCCCGCGGGATCAACGAAGTGCACGCCGAAGCCGGGGCCGGGCTCGCCGGCGCGTTGCTGGTGCAGAACCTGGTCGATGAACTGCTGTTGTATCTGGCGCCGACCTTGATCGGCAACGATGCGCGTGGCTTGTTCGAAATGCCGGCGCTGGTTTCGTTGTCCGACAAACGTGCGCTGAACTGGTTTGACGTGCGGATGGTCGGCGCGGACCTGCGCGTACGGGCGCGGGTCAATTAGCCGTTGCTGGCCGGGCGCAGACCGCGCATTGCGGGTCTTTGCCGTAAGTGACACTGCGCCAGCTCATGGCCAGGCCATCGAGCAACCATAAGCGACCGACCGCGGTTTCACCGGTGGGTACGAGCAATTTGATCGCTTCGGCGGCCTGCATCGCGCCGATGATGCCGGTCAGCGGCGCGAAAACGCCGGTTACCGCGCAACGCATTTCGTCGACCGCTTCACCTTCCGGGAACAGGCAGTTGTAGCACGGGTTTGCGCCACCGCGCGGATCGAAAACGGTCAATTGACCGGAAAAACGGATCGCTGCTCCAGAAACCAGAGGCTTTTGCAAGGCCACGCAGGCACGGTTGATGGCGTGACGGGTGGCGAAGTTGTCGCAGCAATCGAGGACGACATCGGCGTTGGCGACGGTTTGCGCGAGCTGTTCGCCGGTCAGCCGGCAGGTCAACGGTTCGACGAACACCTCGGGATTGATCGCTCGCAACGCCGTTTGCCCGGACAGTGCCTTGGCAACGCCGAGCCGATCGTGGCTATGCAGGATTTGCCGCTGCAGATTGGTCAGGTCGACCGTGTCGCCATCGGCCAGAATCAGTCGCCCGACACCGGCGGATGCCAGATAGAGCGCTGCGGGCGAGCCGAGCCCGCCTGCGCCGACGATCAGCGCCGTAGCCTGGAGCAGGCGCTGTTGTCCTTCGATGCCGATTTCGTCGAGCAGGATGTGGCGGCTGTAACGGAGCAGTTGCGCGTCGTTCATCGGCCGACGACGATCATTTGTAATCGCGCCATTCCGGCGGAGTGTCGTCGTGGTCGCCGTGCGGATGGCGTTCCCAGGCCTGGGTGTAGGCTTGGAATTGCGAACGCTTGAGCAGGCGCGCCGGCGCGTCCAGATTGTGCAACTGCGTTTCTTCGACGTAGTAGATCAACGCCCGGCGCATTTTGCTCAGCAAGGTGTTGTCGAGGTGGTAGCCACGATTTTCGAGGTCGCCTTCGATTTCCTGCAGACAATGCTGGCGGAGATCGTAGGCGACGGCGATCGTCCGCGCCGGATCATCGGCATTGACCTCGATGTCTTCGTGCCGGGTCAGCACGCCGGCGGCTTCGGGAACCTGCCCGGGCGGGAATTTGGCGAACTGGATACTGCGTTGCTTACGAATCGGCGCCGTTGGCGGCGCGGATGCCAGTGGCCGTTTCACGGTCCGCCTCCATTCTCCGGTTACCGAGGCGCTTGGATGATCTGCATCCCCTTCAGCAGATTCAGCGCCTGCGTCAGTTGATGATCCTTCTTGGATGCCAGTTCGCGCGTCGGCAGTTCGTTTGCTTCATCGCCTTCGTCTTTTGGCGTGCCGGGTTTCGGTTTGACCACCGGTTTGCTGGCCGGCGGCTTGGCGGTCGTCGGCTCCTTGCTTGGCGCTGCCGGCTCCTTGGTGCTGGCGTCGAGGTGATGTTCGAGATTGGCTTCGCGCAGGCGCTCGGCCGAACTGCCGTTGGCACTTTCTTCGACGATGATGTCCGGGACGATGCCTTTGGCCTGGATCGACCGGCCCGAGGGCGTGAAGTAGCGGGCGGTCGTCAGTTTGATCGCCGTGTTGCCGGGCAGCGGCAGCACGGTTTGTACCGATCCCTTGCCAAAGGTGGTGGTGCCGAGAACGACCGCGCGCTTGTGGTCCTGCAGGGCGCCGGCGACGATTTCGGAAGCGGATGCCGATCCGCCGTTCACCAGCACGACCATCGACACTTTCCGTGCTTCCGGCGGCAGGTTGCGCAGGTAGTCGTCACGACTGCCGCGCAGGTAATCGGCGGGAGAGGCGTAGAAACGGTGTTTGGCGTCCGGTGTGCGACCGTCGGTGGAGGTGACCAGCGTATCCGGCGGCAGGAAGGCCGCCGAAACGCCGACAGCGTTGTTCAGCAAGCCGCCCGGATCGTTGCGCAGATCGAGCACCAAGCCTTTCAGCGGCCCCGGCTTGAACAGTTCGTTCAGGTGTTTGACCACCGCCACGCCGGTATTTTCCTGGAACGAGGTGATGCGCAGATAGCCGTAGCCGGCTTCGACGAGTTTCGATTTGACGCTCTGCACTTTGATCACTTCGCGGACCAGGGTGATGTCGAGCGGCTTGGCCTCGCCTTTGCGCAGGATCGACAGCTTGATCTGCGAGCGCGGTTTGCCGCGCATGCGCTTGACGGCCTCGGTCAACGTCAGGCCCTTGACCAGTGTGTCGTCGATTTTGAAGATCAGGTCGCCGGCTTTGACGCCGGCACGATAGGCCGGCGTATCTTCGATCGGCGAGACGACTTTGACCAGACCGTCTTCCATGCTGACTTCGATGCCGATGCCTCCGAATTCACCCTGGGTGCTGACTTGCAGATCCTTGTAGGCGTCGACGTCGAGATAGCTCGAGTGCGGATCGAGATTGGAGAGCATGCCGCTGATCGCGTAGGTGATCAGTTTCTTGTCATCGACGGGTTCGACGTAGTCCCTCTTGATGGAGTTGAACACCTCGGCGAAAGCGCGCAATTCTTCGACGGGCAAGGTGGCGCGTGTTTCCTTTTCGGCCAGCGCCGAAAATTGCAGACTGATCAGCAGGCCGCCGACGACGCCCGCGCAAACCAGTCCGGCTTGTTTCAACTTGCCCATGTGTCTCGCTCCAATGTGCTGCTTATGCGGCTTATTTCAGGGGCAGCCAAGCCGACGGGTCGACCGGTTTTCCCTGATGACGAAGCTCGAAGTATAAACCGGATTCCGGATTGCCACCGCTGTTGCCGACCGTGGCCACGGTTTCGCCGCCGCGGACCTCGTCGCCCACCTGCTTGAGCAAGGCATCGTTGTTGGCATAAACCGAGAGATAACTGCCGCCGTGGTCGACGATCAACAAATTGCCGAATCCGCGCATCCATTCGGCAAAAACGACCCGGCCGCCAGCGATGCTGTGCACTTCACTGCCGCTGCCGGCGCGGATGAACAGCCCGCGCCAGGGACTGCCTTCCTGGCGGGAGGCTCCGAAGCGATTGGTCACCGCCCCGCGCACCGGCGGGTGCAAGGGTCCTTTGAGTCGCGACTGGGTGGCGGCCGCCGGAGGTGCCGGCAGGGTTGCCGATGCCGGTTTGTCGGTCGGAGGGGCGACATTGGTTGAAGTCGGTGCGGGTTCCGACGATTGCGCTTCGGTGGCTGTTGAATGCGCTTTTTGACGGTTTTGTTGCCCTGGCGATTGCCGATTCTGAGACTCCTTGCGTGCGGCTTGGCGTTGCTCGGCGATCCGTTGCTGCTCCTGGCGACGCGCGGCCTCGCGCGCTTCCGCCTCGCGTGCGGCGATGATTTTCGACAAGCGGTCGATCAACTGGCTCAAGCGTTTTTCATCACGCTGCAAATCGCCGATCGTTTGCCGTTGAGTGGCGAGTTGCCCTGATAGCCTGGTCAAGGTGATTTGCCGTTGTTGGCGTTGTTCTTCCAGCCGGGCGTATTTCTCCTGTTGAGCCGTTTCCAGAGCGGTCAGTTGATCGGCTTGTTGTCGCGCTTCGTCGGTCAGCCGCCGTTGCTCCTGCAGTGAGTCGGTGATCGATTGCAGCAATTGGCCGCGGCGGCGACCAATGGCCGCCAGATAATGGAGATCGCGAGTCAATTGGTTGGCGTTGTCACCGTTCAGGAACAGGCGTAACGGGTCAGGCTTGCCGCGCACATACTGCCGGTAGAGAATTTTGCCGAGTTGTGTTTGTTGCGTGAGCAGGCTTTGCTGCAGGTTCACCGACTGAGCCGCCAGTTCGTTGAGCCGGGCCTTGAGCGCAGTGCTCCGGCCGTTCAAGAGGTGCAATTCGCGTTGCGCCGCCGATATCGCCCGTTCCGACTGTTGCAGATCGTCGAGAGCCGTGCGTCGTGCGCCTTCGGTGGCGGCCATCTCTTGCCGCAAGGACTCGATTTCGCCACGTAAGGTCTGGAGGTCGGATTTTTTCTCGGCCATGTCGTCGGTGGCCGGTGCATTGGCGATGGCCGCATCCGTCAGGCCAGGAAACGAAAAAATCGATACGCTCAAGATGATGAGCCAAAACAGAAGCCATCCTGGCCAGATAGGGTTTTGCTGTCGGAACGGCCGACTGATTTCATCAGGCGGGTCGCTCATCGAGCCGCCTGATTCGGCATCGGCTGCGGCTGTCATTGCCGGATGACTGTTTTCCGCCTTGCCCACCACCCTGTATGCCATTGATCCAGATTTTGTTTTATAATGCCGAATTATAAAATAATCAAAGGGTTTCGTGCCGTGCTCGGTCGCATCAGCCTCATAGACAAACAGGAACACATCGAACAAGCGGCCCGGGCGCTGAAATCGATCTCGCATCCTCTGCGGTTGAAGATTCTCTGCGTGATCGGCGATCAGGAAGCTTGCGTCCAGGAAATCGTCGAAGCGGTCGGCACTTCGCAGAGCAATGTTTCCCAGCATCTGGCGATCCTGCGCGAAAAACAGATTCTGCAGGCCGACAAGCGGGCCAATCGCGTTTACTATCGTGTCAGCGATGAACGGACTTTGCAGTTGATCGGCATGATGCGCGAGGTGTTTTGCGGGCAATGAGCGAGACGGTCTGATATTGTTCATTCATGGCGTCGTTCCGCGCGTCATGGCCCTGTATCGAGCCGGTGGTTTTTTGTTTTGGCGCACGTTTTTGGAGTGACCCTTGGAATTCATCCAACAAAACATTTTTCTGGTCGTTCTGGCATTCGTCAGCGGGTCGGCCTTGCTGTCGATGTCGATTCGACGCTCTGGCGGACATTCATTGACTGCCAGTCAGGCGACGATGTTGATCAATCGTGAGAACGCGCTGTTGATCGACATCCGCGAAGCCAATGAATACCTCGGCGGTCACCTGACCGATTCGCGCAACATCCCCGCCGCCTCACTCGAACAGCGTGCGGAAGAATTATCGGCTTACAAGGACACGCCGGTGATCCTGGTCTGTCAGTCGGGCACGCGGTCGACCGCCGCGTGTTCGACTTTGCGCAAGCTCGGCTTCAACAAGGTCCATTCTCTCGAAGGCGGTGTCGCGGCTTGGCTGGACGCGGGTCTGCCGCTCAAGAAGGGCTCCCGGAAGTGAGCGCCATGTCGCCCACGCCGCCGGTCGTGATGCCGGTGGTAATGTATTCCACCGCCGTGTGCCCGTTCTGTGTGCGGGCGGAACAATTGTTGCGCGCCCGAGGAGTCGAATACATCGACAAAATCCGCATCGACCTCGACCCGGCGCGTCGCACCGAAATGATCGAACGGACCGCCAAACGGACGGTGCCGCAAATTTTCATTGGTGAAACCTACGTCGGCGGTTGCGATGATTTGATCGCTCTCGACCGTGCCGGCAAACTGCAGCCCCTGCTGGCGGGTTGAGCGTCAAATCGTACCGCCGGATCCTCCTTTTACTCTCTCCACGGAAAACCCATGAGCGACCAAGAAAATCCCGTCTTTGCCATTGAGAAGATTTATATCAAGGATCTGTCGGTCGAAGTGCCGAACGCGCCGCAGATTTTTCTCGAGCGCGACACGCCGCAGATCAATATTCAATTGCAGAGCAACGCCAACGGCATCGGCGAAGGTCTTTTCGAAATCGTGTTGACCACCACCGTGACGTCGAAAATCGGCGAGAAAACAGTCTTTCTTGTCGAATGCGGCCAAGCCGGGATCTTCCGGGTTCAAAACGTGCCGCAGGAAAACATGGATCCCTTGCTGGCGATCGCCTGTCCGACGGTGCTGTTCCCGTACGCCCGGGAAGCCGTTTCCGATGCGGTGATCCGTGCCGGTTTCCCGCCGCTGCTGCTGCAACCGGTCAATTTTGAAGCCCTGTACATGGCTCGTCTGCAACAGCAGGAAGCGGCACAGCAGGGCGCAGGCGAATCGACTCTCCAGTAAGTAGAGGGCGCGTGATGAAACGCTGGGGCGGTTTGTTGCTGCTGATGGCCGTCGCCACGCCGTTGCTGGCTGTCGAGTATCGCAGCGTCGATACGCCGGCGGTGCTCTACGACGCGCCATCGCAAAAGGGCGGCAAGCTTTTCGTCATCCGGCGCGGGACGCCGGTGGAAGTGGTCGTGGCGCTCGAAGGCTGGGTCAAGGTGCGTGATGCCGATGGCGGACTGGCCTGGATCGAGAGCAAATTCCTCGGTAAAAAGCGCACGTTGATTGTCACCGCTTCCCGGGCGCAGATTCGGCAGAGTGCCGATGAGACGGCAACGGTCGTGTTCGAAGCCGAAAAAAACGTCGCGCTGGATTTTGTCGACACGGCGCCGGGCGGGTGGCTGAAAGTACGCCACCGTGACGGGCAGTCGGGTTTCGTGCGTCTCAATCAAGTCTGGGGAGCCTGAGATCTCATGCGCATTCTGGTCGCCGGTGCGGGCGCTTGGGGGACCGCACTGGCGATCGCCTTCAGTGCCCAACATGCGGTCGACCTCTGGGCACGCCAACCCGCTGACCGCGACGCTCTGCAAAATGATCGTGAAAACCGCAGGTTTCTGCCAGGACATCGCTTCCCGGACGGCCTGAACATCGCCGACGACTTCAAGGTTTCGCTGTCCGCTGCCGATCTGCTGCTGATCGCCACGCCGATCGCCGGACTGCGGGCGACCGTCAGGCTGATGCGCGAACACGATTTGCGGCGGCCGCTGCTCTGGGCCTGCAAAGGGCTCGAGGCCGGTACCGCCGTCCTGCCGCATCAGGTGGTGGCCGAGGAACTGGGCGTCGGCGCGGTTTGCGGCGCTCTTTCCGGACCGAGTTTCGCCGAGGAACTGGCCAGCGGTTTGCCGACGGCGGTGACGCTGGCCGCCAACGATTACGACTTCGCTCAGCAAACCGCGCTGGCTTTGCACAGCCGACGTTTCCGAATCTATGCCAATGAAGATCTGCCGGGTGTCGAAGTCGGTGGTGCGGTGAAGAACATCATGGCCATCGCTACCGGCATCTGCGATGGTCTCGGTCTGGGGATGAACGCCCGAGCGGCGTTATTGACCCGCGGGTTGGCCGAAATCGCCCGCTTCGGCGTGGCGATGGGCGGGCATCCGCAGACCTTCATGGGTCTGGCCGGAATCGGCGATTTGATTCTCACCTGTACCGGTCATCTGTCGCGGAACCGTCAGGTCGGTCTGGCGCTGGCGGCGGGCAAGACGCTGCCGCAAATCCTCCAGGAACTCGGCCATGTGGCCGAAGGCGTCAGCACGGCTCGCGAAGTGGCGCGTCTCGCCGAACGAATGGCGATCGACATGCCGATCACGCACAGCGTCGATGCCATCCTGCACCATCAGGAACCGGCCGCGGCGGCAGTCGAGAAACTGCTCAGTCGCGATCCCAAAATCGAAGCCAGCTAAGACGCCGCTGATCGCAGCCACCCGGCCGACGTTCGGATGACCGTTTCAGCGGCCGGGTGTCGCTGCGCTGCCGCTGAGTTTCTACTTCCTCAAGCGATCGACGGCCAGGCGATCTGGTCGCTGCACTGCGCGCCGGCGGTCATCGTCCGACACAGCGTGATGAACTCGCTCATCCCGGCTGTATGGAATTTTCGGCGGTGCCAAAGAAAATGAAAGTTCCGCTGCAAATCGAGGGCCGGTGTGTCGATCGGCACCAGACTGCCGCGGCGGAACGCTTCGCGCAGCGCCAACCGCGAGATGCAGCCGATTCCCAGGCCGAACTCGACGGCGCGCTTGATCGCTTCGGTGTGTTCGAGTTCCAGCCGGATGCGTGGCCGCCAGGAGACGTGTCGCAACGCCTGATTGAAAGTCTCCCGGGTGCCGGAGCCGGTTTCGCGGACGATCCACTGCTCGGCGGCCAGTTCATCGGGAGTGGCGGAGCGGCGGAAGGCGAGGGGATGCCCTGGCGCGCAGAAAACGATCAGTTCGTCGGCGACCCAACGTTCGACGACCAGCTCCGGATGGCGGCAACTCCCCTCGATCAACCCCAGATCGAGTTCGTGCCGTGCCACCCGATCGATGATGGTCGCCGTATTGTCCACTTTCAGTTCGACCGTGCTGTCGGGGTGCCGTTTGAGAAAATCGGCGACGATCAACGTCGCCAGATAATTGCCGATGGTCAACGTCGCCCCGAGTCGCAAATGGCCGTAACCCTTCTGCCCCTGTAGCGCGCGCTCCAAAACCTGGGCCCGCTCGACCAGTTCGACCGCCTGCGGCAATAGCGACTGGCCGAATTCATTCAGACGCAACGTTTTGCCGAACCGGTCGAATAATTGGGTGTCGTACAGCCGTTCGAGTTCCGCGAGCGCGGTGCTGGTCGCCGATTGCGACAGCGCCAATTCCTCACCGGCACGCGAGACGCTGGCGTGACGGGCGACGGCGACGAAAACGCTGATCTGGCGCAAAGTGAATCGCATATCGGTGAAATAGATAAGGTTTATTCAATAAATCCATTTTTAAAATATAGCATCGCCGCTTACGATACCGTTCATCACTCACCCTTGCCGAGCAAAGCGATGACCCCTTTTTATACCCAACGTGTCATTGCCGTCCATCACTGGAATGACAACCTGTTCAGCTTTCGTACCACTCGAGATTCCGGGCTGCGCTTCATCAACGGTCAATTCGTGATGATCGGTCTGCCGCAGGAAGGTCGCCCGCTGACCCGGGCATACAGCATCGCCAGTGCTAACCACGATGATTTTCTTGAATTTTTCAGCATCAAGGTGCCTAACGGACCCTTGACCTCGAAATTGCAACATCTGGCGGTCGGCGACGAAATTCTCGTCAGCCGCAAGCCGACCGGTACGCTGGTCCTGCGCGACCTGCGCCCCGGCAAACGGCTCTACCTGTTGGCGACCGGCACCGGCTTGGCACCGTTCATCAGCCTGATCCAGGACCCGGAAACCTACGAACGTTTCGAAAAAGTGATCGTGGTGCACGGCGTTCGCTGGATCAAGGATTTGGCGTACAGCGATTTCATCACCCGCCAACTGCCACAGCACGACTACTTCGCCGAAATGATCCGTGACAAGCTGCTCTACTACCCGGCGGTGACCCGCGAAGCGCACCAACACCGCGGCCGAATCACCACCTTGATCGACAGCGGACAACTGTTTGCCGATCTCGGCCTGCCGCCGTTGGATCCCTGCGAAGACCGGATCATGCTCTGCGGCAGCCCGGCAATGCTCAAGGATTGCAGCCATCTGCTCGATGCCCGCGGTTTTCAAGTGTCGCCATATATCGGCGCGCAGGGCGATTACGTCATTGAGCGTGCTTTCGTCGACAAATAGTCTTTAGCGCGCCAATTCGTGTCGTCCCGCGTCTTCTCGCATCGTCTCGGGTAGACTGACGGTTTTGCGCCTCCCTGCCGGGAGCCGCCGACCGCTTTTTCACTCGACCGACTCCAACCATGGCACAGTACGTATTCACCATGAACCGCGTGGGCAAGATCGTTCCGCCCAAGCGCCAGATTATCAAGGATATTTCACTTTCTTTCTTTCCGGGTGCCAAGATCGGCTTGCTCGGGCTCAACGGCGCCGGCAAATCGACCGTGTTGCGGATCATGGCCGGCGTCGATAAGGACATCATCGGCGAGGCGACGCCGATGCCTGGCCTGAAAATCGGCTATCTGCCGCAGGAGCCGCAACTCGACGCCGACAAGACCGTCCGTCAGGAAGTCCAATCCGGTCTTGGCGACGCCTTCGCCGCGCAAGCGCAACTGGACGCGGTGTATGCCGCTTATGCCGAACCCGACGCCGACTTCGAACGGCTCGCCGAAGAGCAGGCGCGGCTGGAAGCGATCATCGCCAGCAGCGGCAGCGACCTCGACAATCAGCTCGAACTCGCTGCCGACGCCTTGCGCTTGCCGGCGTGGGAGGCGTCGATCGCCCATCTCTCGGGTGGCGAAAAACGCCGCGTCGCCTTGTGCAAACTGCTGCTTTCCAGGCCGGACATGCTGTTGCTCGACGAGCCGACCAACCACCTCGACGCCGAATCGGTCGATTGGCTGGAGCAGTTTCTGGTCCGATTCCCCGGCACGGTGGTGGCGGTGACGCACGACCGCTATTTCCTCGACAACGCCGCCGAATGGATTCTCGAACTCGACCGGGGTCACGGCATTCCCTGGAAAGGCAATTATTCGAGCTGGCTGGAGCAGAAAGAAGCGCGTTTGCAAGTCGAAGCCCGCCAGGAAGCCGGCCGGCTCAAAGCAATGAAACAGGAACTCGAATGGGTGCGGCAGAACCCGAAAGCGCGGCAGGCAAAAAGCAAGGCCCGCCTGGCGCGTTTCGACGAACTGGCCAGCGTCGATTACCAGAAACGCAACGAAACACAGGAGATCTTCATCCCGGTCGGTGAACGGCTCGGTGGCAAAGTGATCGATTTCAATGAGGTCAGCAAATCGTTCGGCGAACGCCTGTTGATCGACAAATTGACTTTCAGCGTTCCGCCTGGCGCCATCGTCGGCATCATCGGCCCGAACGGCGCCGGGAAATCGACCCTCTTCAAGCTGCTCACCGCTCAGGAGGCTCCCGATTCCGGAACCATCGACATCGGCGGAACGGTCAAACTGGCCTACGTCGGTCAGAGCCGCGAGGGACTGGACGGTGACAAGACCGTTTTCGAAGAAGTCTCAGGCGGCGCCGAAATCCTCACCGTCGGCAAATACGAAACGCCGGCGCGCGCCTACCTCGGCCGTTTCAACTTCAAAGGCGCCGACCAGCAGAAACGTGTCGGCCAGCTTTCCGGCGGCGAACGCGGCCGGCTGCATCTGGCGAAAACCTTGATCGCCGGTGGCAACGTCCTGCTGCTCGACGAACCCTCGAACGATCTCGACGTCGAAACACTGCGCGCCCTCGAAGAAGCGCTGCTCGAATTTGCCGGCAGCGTGCTGGTCATCTCGCACGACCGCTGGTTTCTCGATCGCATCTGCACGCATATCCTGGCCTGCGAGGGCGATTCGCAGTGGACCTTCTTCGTCGGCAATTATCACGAGTACGAAGAGGACAAGAAACGCCGACTCGGCGAAGAAGCCGCCCGGCCGACACGTCTGCGCTACAAACCGATTTCGCGCTGAACGCATCGCTTTGTTGAGTCGGCTTGCAACGCCGGCGGCGGTGCGCGGCGCATGACCCTGGATGTGCCGTCATCGGACACTATGGCGCACCCTGAGGCAGGGAAATCGCTGCCTGCAGGATCCTTGCCGGCGTGATGATTGATCTGCCACGCCGTCGGCCCGTTTTCCCCGATTATTTCTTGTGACCGAGGATCATCACATGTCGTGATCCCATTCGACTCGTCGCACGTTCGACCGGCTCGCTGGCTGGGCGTCCGGCTTTGCGCGAATCGTCATGATCGATCTCATCCGGCGGCTCAATCCGGCTGCATCTGGAATGGTGCCGCCGACAATTCTGCGTCAATCGCTACGGGCTTTCCTGCGGGGAAACGACCTCGCCATAGTTATTGGCAATTGAATCAATGCCAATAATTAATTAGACTAATCAATTGTCGCGCCATAGACTACGGTCATCGGGCTTCCAGCTGTTCGATTGGCAACCCGATGATTCTTTGAGAAAGAAGCGAAGATGGTTTTCCCGATCGTAACGCAATTGGTCGACGCGCGTTTTCCCAAGGAAGCGTGCATCGAAATGCTGGCTGCTATCGCCGCAGCTTACTGATTTTCAATAGAGGAGCCGACTCATGACTACCAAAAAACTCACCACGGCGGCCGGCGCACCGGTCGTCGACAACCAGAACACCCTCACCGCCGGTCCGCGCGGCCCAGTGCTGTTGCAAGACATTTGGCTGCTCGAAAAGCTTGCCCACTTCGATCGCGAAGTGATTCCGGAGCGTCGCATGCACGCCAAAGGTTCGGGCGCTTATGGCACCTTTACCGTGACGCACGATATCCGCCAATACACCCGCGCCAAGATCTTTTCGGAAATTGGCAAGAAAACCGAACTCTTCGCCCGCTTCACCACCGTTGCCGGCGAACGGGGTGCCGCCGATGCGGAGCGCGATATCCGCGGTTTTGCCGTCAAGTTCTACACCGAAGAAGGGAACTGGGATCTGGTCGGCAACAACACGCCGGTCTTCTTTCTGCGCGACCCGCTGAAATTCCCGGACCTCAATCACGCCGTCAAGCGCGATCCGCGAACCAATATGCGCAGTGCCCGCAACAACTGGGATTTCTGGACCTCGCTGCCGGAAGCCCTGCACCAGATCACCATCGTGATGAGCGAACGCGGTATCCCCGCCACCTATCGACACATGCACGGTTTCGGTTCGCACACTTTCAGTTTCATCAACGCCGCCAACGAACGCTTCTGGGTCAAGTTCCATTTCCGCTCCCGGCAGGGGATCCGTAATCTCAGCGACGCGGAAGCGGCAGCGCTCATCGGCCAGGATCGGGAAAGCCATCAGCGTGACCTCTTCGAGAGTATCGAGAGGGGTGATTTTCCGCGATGGACGCTTTATGTCCAGATCATGCCGGAGAGGGAGGCGTCGACGGTATCCTACAATCCTTTCGATCTGACCAAGGTCTGGCCGCACGCCGACTATCCCCTGATCGAGGTCGGCGTGATGGAATTGAACCGCAATCCGGAGAACTTCTTTGCTGAAGTCGAGCAGTCGGCGTTCAATCCGGCCGCGGTGGTGCCTGGAATCTCTTTCTCCCCGGACAAAATGCTGCAGGCGCGATTGTTCTCCTACGGCGACGCCCAGCGTTATCGGCTGGGTGTCAATCATCACCAGATTCCGGTCAATGCGCCGCGTTGTCCATTCCACAGCTACCATCGTGACGGGGCCATGCGCGTCGATGGCAACCACGGCGGCACGCTCGGTTACCAACCGAACAGCTACGATCAGTGGCAGGAGCAGCCGGATTATCGCGAACCGCCGCTATCGATCGACGGCGCGGCGGATCACTGGAATCATCGCTTGGACGACGATTACTATTCGCAGCCTGGCAAACTCTTCCGGCTGATGAAGGCCAAGGCGCAGCAAGCCTTGTTCGCCAACACGGCGCGGGCGATGGGTGATGCGCCGGAGGAAATCAAGATCCGTCACATTGGCAATTGTTTCAAGGCCGATCCGGCCTATGGTGCCGGAGTCGCCGCGGCACTCGGTATTCCGCTCGGTCAGGTGACGGGCGATCGAACGGCTACGAGCGTCTAGGCGCCTGTCGGGCTTGAACGATCGTTGCGAGCCGAGTGGGAAAAACTGGACCGCTTGCCCACCGGCGCAATAGATCAACTTCAAGTCCGACCGGTTCCTGGACCTTCGTTCGGCTGATGAGCTTACCAATGGATTCGCGCCATATCGCGCCAAGCACCACGACGGTGGCTGTGTAGCGGGACTTGTCACGCCGCATGGGGCTGGAAGGCGCGATTTGCGGTAAGCGCTTGGGTGAATCGAAGTGCCGGCTCAAGCCGGCTGGCTCTGGCCGCAAGGTGGTCGCTCGTCCGTGCTTCCATAGCCGACTCTGCCCTGACCATTGCCGGCCTCCCATAGGCTACTGGTCCTTGCGCGATGTGTCTTGATATAACGCAGTTCGATCCGGCAGGGTTTGGGCATGGAACCCAACCCTGGCGGTGTGCGCCAATTTTGTCGAAAAATTTTACATTCTTGAACAATGAGCCCAAATGACTACAGGAATTTAATGATTATTAATTTGATTTAATACGATATAATTTTCATTCAAATAAGTGGCATGATAGGTGCTTTCGTTGGCATGCGGTACTTCTGCTAACAAACAATAAGGGACCAAAATCATGTCAAGAATTCTAAGCGCATTGGTGGCTACACTCGTGGCCTCCGGCATTTCCACTGGTGTTCATGCCGCACCAACTTCCGAGTGGGCCTCCAGTGTCATCAGTTTCAGTTCCCAGTGGAGTTCTGGTAGTTGGTCCGCTGCCCAGACGCTCGGCGCTCCTGATACCTTCGCATATGGGGACATCGCCACCTCCTGGGCGCCGCTTCCCGCAAACGGCTCGCTGGAGTATGTGACCCTTGGTTTCCTGACGCCGACCTATTCCAGCGGTGCCACGATCCGCGAAACCTATGGCAACGGTTTTGTTTACCGGGTAGACGCGTTGGATGCCAGCAATGTTCTGCACACGGTCTGGAGCGGTACCGATTCCAGCCTGCCGGGCGCACCGGCGGATTTTTCGATCTCATGGTCTCCGACCAGTTTCCTGACAACCGGTCTCAAGATTTATGTGAATACGGATCACGATCCGCGTGCGTGGGAAGAAATCGACGCTGTCCAACTGGTTGGCGATACGACTCCCACGAATGGCGGAAACGTTCCCGAACCCGCTTCGCTGGCGCTGTTCGGCCTGGGTCTCCCCGGTCTGCTGCTTGGCCGGCGCAAGCGTCAGCGCTGATCCTTCGCGTTGATCCTTCTTGCACCTGCTTTTGATCGGCGCCGCGCTCAGGTTTTGCATGCAACATTTCCCGGCTCCGGCGTTGTCTTGCGAGGAGAAAGCCTAACCTTGCCATCCTCTCCTTCCTGAGCACGGGTTGATATCACCCAACCGCGCGTCGCCGACCTGCGCGGGGAAGGCGGCGCGCCGGTCGACAAACTCGTGCCGGAAGATTGTTCCTCGGTTCAGCGAACGCTCACGTGTCTACGGAGCGGGGCGATCCAGTTCCAGTAACGGTTTCATTGCCGCGTCGCCTTTTACGACGACCGGGTACGCCGTCGGTTTTCCCGCCACAGTAGCCCGAGTCCAGCCGTGACGAGCCAGAGGCTGGCCGGTAACAAAATAGTGGGGTCAGGTCTTGCATTTAATCATTTTCCGGCTAAGAAATAGAGGGATAGCCCATGGTTTCCTTCATCCTGCCTCCCTGGCCAACGCCACGGCCCTGCGCGACGATCCCCCACTCTACAGCCGGCCCATGCCACGCTCGTTGACCGAAATCAACCTCTTGACTGGCACCCGACAAGCCTGTGCTCCATTGCCCCGAATCTCGCGATGACGGACACCCGCGTGACCACCGGTCCGGGTCGTTCGATCCCCCCGGATGCGCTGTTGGCGCAGACGGTTTTCTTTCTTCTTGGCTCCGCCACGGCGGTTGAACCCGGCCGGCCCCTTCACCCACGCCTCTTCCGTCGCCAACAGGCTCCTGAACGCCTCCCGCTGCGGATCGCGGGTCAATAGCGCATCGACCTTGGCCCAACCCTCCCATCCGCTGTCCGCCAGCATCTCGCGACTGGCGGCGTTGAAATCGATCCGATCACCGAAGCCTTCGAGCGGGTTGGCGGCGAGGCGGCGGTCGAGTTCGGCGTTAAGCGCGCTGAAGTCGAGGCGGATGCCGTGTTCGTCGATTTGCAGGTTGATGGTCT
>JAVMKC010000058.1:0-24444 GCA_031732795.1 Accumulibacter sp.
GTTGACGGGTGGACGTACCGCGTTGGGTAGTGAAGCGTTGAATTGGCCAATCAGGAGGGTCGGCCGGGATTCATGTGAAATCCTCGAAAAACTCTGCTAACCATCAGATTTAGTGTAAAAAATCTGGCGTCGACTATTTCGACTGATGGCGCCAGCCGGCCTTGTGGCTCAACAGTGGCGGATCAAACAACGTACCGCACACCACGTTGAATAAGTGATTCGAATTCATTAGCCCGCCACAGAATTCTGGCTCAGTCGCGATGGTCATACCCGTCATTCGCGGGAGAATCCACGACATGAACGGACTGTCTGGATCAAGGCATGCTTGGATTTCGTCTTGGCTGACCAGTTGAAGCTTGTCGCCTCCTCCGCATGGGTCTGGACTTTCGGTGAAGTAATCCAGGTCGATATCGAGGATAACCGAATCGTGCTCTTGCCCTGAAATCGCCTCGGTTAGTTGCTCCCTGGAGTCATAGCAGCGGACCAGATGCTTCCGCCCTTCAATATCCACGAAATCCTCCGGGCATTCCTTACGTTGCTTTTGCACGACGTGGATGTCGCCAATCAGGTTGAGGTAAGCCGCAGCCAGGATGTGACCATCGTTTAAGGCATGTAACTTATCCCAGCAAAAGTAACCGACAGCCTTGTAGTCGGCCGTATCAAGTGTGCTGAGCCACTCGCATTCGAGGTCGCAGGGTTGAGCAAGATCTTGGTGCCAATCCAGTGAAATCAGTGTTGGCGGATTGTGCTGCTCAGCTTGCTTGTTGCGCCACTTGAGCCAATAGAAGAAAGCGAAACGATGATCCTGAACGATCGCCACTTCGATTGAACGCCTCCTATCGATCGGATGTGCAATGATGTCGTAGTAGGTTCCAGGTGGTCGAATGTACTCGTTGGACTCCATGTATCCCTCTGTTTTCTGGTTGCTGATAAGCATGGTAGCGCTGAAACCATGCAACCAGATGCTCACGCTTGGGTGGCTGGCAAATAGCATCCTGGCTGGCCCAAAAAAGCCGCACGACGCTGACCTTCCTTATTGCTTTCCCGGGTCAAAGAGTGATTCTTGGGTCTCGGCACTTCCTTTGCGCTGTCCGCTGCTTTTCATTGCCGGTGTCTGATTGACGGTGAGCTTTTGCAGGATTTGTTCCTGGCTGGCCAACACAGCCTTCGCTGCGGTCAATTCAGTCTCCAGGCGGAGCTTGGCTTGGTTCGCATCCTGTAATTTTTCTGTGCTGCTTTGGTTTTTCACGACCAGTTCATCAATGCGTGCAGCACTCTGGGCCTGGCGCTCTTCCAACTGCTGATTCTTCAGGTCGGAAACAGCCAGATGTTCCCGGGCTGTACGTAGCGGACGAATCTCAGATTCCAAACGATGTAACTCGCTACGAAGGTGGGCCTGCTCACTGGAAAGACGGGCATTATCCTGATGGCTGTGGATGAGTTCCTGCTGTTTCGCGTTCACTGTTTCCTTGGCTGAACGCAGTTCGCCCTGCAAAAACTGAATCTGCTGCTCGAACTGCCGCTGGTCCTGTTCCCGTTGTTCCTTCGCCGCAGTGCGGAAATGCTCCAGTGCCTCTCTGGCATGCTGGTGCTTTTCTTCCAGCGATACCCGGTGCGCTTCTTCCTTCGCCAATTGCCCTTCCATGTCCTGGATACGCTGCGTCATTTTCGCCCGAGCGATCCGTTCATCCTGAAGGGTCGCCAAAGTGTCGGCATGGGCTGCTTTCTCTGTAGCCAACTCGATAGTCTGGCGCTCAGACTGCCCACGGAACGATTCGCTTTCGGTACGTAATGCAGCCATAACATCATTCAGCGCCGCAATTTCCGCCTTGTGCTTGTCGGTCAGTGCCGCCATGCGCTGATCAGCTTCCTCGTGCAGGCGTTCGGCGAGTCTAGTGGCCAAGTCCTGAATGGCATCACTAACCGCAACCTGCGTACCGGGACTCCCACCTTCCTCTTCCTCGATTTCCTTCAAATAGCGGTGGATCGTGCCTTTCGAGCCGGTATTTCCCAGTTCGCCACGAATGGCATCGATCGACGGGTATCGCCCCATCGCTAATAGGTTATCTCGCGCTCTCACCACTTCTGACTTGTAGATTCCGGCTCTGGCCATGGCATCCTCGAATTTCGTATCGTATTACGTAATACGATATTACATACCAAATCAACAAAATTCAAGGCTTTAAAAGTCGCTGTTATAAGACGCGATAATGGTTGATTATTTATTGTGACTGGCGGCTGAGCGGAAAATTCATGTAGAAACGGTACGAAATCGATGATCACATCCCGACGTTTTGCGCGCAAAAGCGCCCAACAAAAATTGCGCAAAATACGCGTCGCACCAAAGTGGCATTACCACATCATTCGCGATGTTTTTTGCGTGCCTGAAAACGATCCGCAAGTCGTCTGGAGTAAGACTTATTTTCTTGGCGTTTCTTGAGATAACGATTGAGAAGCCAGAAGCCTCCGAACACCACGAGGATCATCGACCAGACCAAGAGTATGTCGGTCAGCGTGTATGGCCCGGATGGTAAGTGTTTGAGTTGAGGCATGGCAGACCTTCAGAACTACGACTCTGCAACAGTCGGCATAGCACTGGAGAGGGGACGCTTAACTATGTCGCCCATCCAATGGCTCGGACACCTCGACCATCCAGATGAAATTCCGAATGGCCGAGATACCGCAATTGCTTTACTTCAGAACGAATCGCACCGTGACCGCCGGTCCACCAAGATTTACGTGCGCCACGGCCTTGGCGCCCGAGGTTATGCCAAATGCTCCCTTGGCGAGAAAGCGATCTCCGTCAGGCAGCAAATTGATCTCTTGCTTCTGGTTACCAGTCAGCACGGTGAGTTTTGCCGACCCCTTCGAGATGTCAGCGGGCTTACCGTGGTCTCGCACGAACAACTGGATCTGCTCCGGTTTGGCGACCAGTTCGTAGTCCATATCCTTGACCTCGGCAACGATGCCGCCGTGAAGTGGTTTGTGCTCGTGACCATGGTCGTGACCACCAGCAGCAGAGGCGAACCCGGAGAGTCCCAGGGCGATAGTGGCAATCAAATGAATCGGTTTCATAAGGGTTCCTTTTGTGAAGTTAAAAATCAAAGTGCGCCGATGTCGCGGTCAGCCATCAGACGTTCAGTGTCTTTGCGGCCAAATAGCCAGAACATGGCGGGGGTCAGGAAGGTGTCGAGCAGGGTCGAACTGATCAGGCCCGAGAAGATCACCACGGCCACCGGATGCAGAATTTCTGTGCCCGGGCGTTCAGCTTCGAAGAGCAGCGGCGCCAGCGCGAAAGCGGTAACCAGCGCCGTCATCAGCACCGGCGATAGGCGTTCCAGCGAACCGCGCAGGATCATCTTGTGGTCGAAGCTCTCGCCCTCCATGCGCATCAGGTTGATGTAATGGCTGACCTTGAGGATGCCATTGCGTACCGAAATGCCGGCCAGGGTGATGAAGCCGATCAAGGCAGCAACCGATAGCGGCTGGCCTGAAATCAACAGACCAATCACCGCACCGACCAGGGCGAGCGGAATGTTGGCCATGATTAACACTGACAGAGTGGCCGACTTGTAGCGGCTATACAACACAACGAACATCAGGACCAACGACACGATGGATAACAGGCCGACCAGGCGGGAAGCTTCCTCCTGCGCCTGGAACTGTCCGCCCAGCGTGACGAAATAGCCCTCGGGCAGCTTCGTCTCGCCAACGACCTTACGTATGTCCGCAACGATGTCCGACAGTGCCCGTCCCTGAGCGTTAGCTGAAATCACGATACGCCGCTTTCCGTCATCCCGGCTGACCTGATTCGGGCCGTCGCCATCTTCGATTGTGGCGATCCTGGAAAGCGGAATGCGGCCGTTCGGCGTCTCCAGCAGAATCTGGCCCAAGCCATCCAGCGAGCGCGAAGACTCCGGCAGGCGAACGACCAAGGCGAAGCGCCGACTGCCCTCAACGATCTGCGCCACCTTCTCACCTTCGACCAAGCTTTGCAGGGTGGCCAGGATTTGAGGCGTCGGCACGCCGTATTGCGCTGCCGCCGCGTAGTCGACCCGCACCTTGATCTGCGGCGCCAGCACCTGCTTCTCGATTTCGAGGTCGGCAATGCCAGGGATGGCGGCCAGTTTGCCGCGCAGCACGTCAGCCTGCCCGCGCAGCGTATCGAGATCGTCGCCGAAAATCTTGATGGCGATCTGCGAGCGCACGCCCGATAGCATATGGTCGATCCGATGCGAGATGGGCTGACCGACGGCGATCGCCGCCGGCAGGTTGGCGAGGCGACTGCGGATATCCGCCGAAATCTCCCCCATCGAACGGGTCAATTCGGATGCCGGCTTCAGCCCCACATCCAGTTCGCTGACATGAACGCCCTCGGCATGTTCGTCGAGTTCGGCCCGTCCGCTGCGCCGCCCTACGTGAACTACTTCCGGCACTGCCTTGACCAGCACTTCCGCTTGCCGGGCCAGTGCCGAGGATTCTGCCAGCGTGACGCCGGGATTGAGGCGTAGCCCCACCAGCAGAGTTCCTTCGTTGAACGGTGGCAGGAAGGTCTTCGGGAAGAACGGCACAGCCGCCGCTGCGACGACGACTGCCAGGCCGCCCACCGCCAGTGCCACCTTCGGATGATTGAGAACAACTTGCAGGCTATACTGGTAGCCAGCTTTCAACCAGGCCAGCAATTTGGTGTCACCGTGGTCAAGCGACTTCATACGCGGCAGCAGGTAGAAGGACAGTACCGGCGTTACGGTGACCGAGACCACCAGCGAAGCCAGCGTCGAGACGATGAAGGCGATGCCGAGTGGCACGAACAGGCGGCCCTCCATGCCGGGCAGTGCGAACAGCGGCAGGAAGACGAGGACGATAATGATCGTCGCGTAGAGGATCGCCGAGCGCACCTCCATCGTGGCATGCGCGACCAGTTCGATCGGGTGCATCCGATGATCGTGATGTTTGGCCCGATCCTCCTTCAATCGCCGCAGGACATTCTCGACGCCAACCACAGCGTCATCCACCAACCCGCCGATGGCAATGGCCAGGCCGCCCAGAGTCATGGTGTTGATCGACATGCCGAAATATTTGAAGACCAATGCCGTGATGAAAATCGATACCGGAATGGCGGTCAGTGCGATCACTGTCGGGCGCAAGGTACCAAGGAAGAAAAAAAGGATGGCGGCAACGAATACCGAAGCACCGATCAGTTTGCCCTGCAACGTACCAATCGAGGCCTCGATGAAGCTCGCCTGGCGGAAAGTCACTTTGGGGGCCTCCATGCCGTCTGGCAGCGCTTTTTCCATTTCCTCCAAGGCGGATTCGATGCGGCGGGTCAGATGGATGGTGTCCGCCGTCGGCTGCTTCTGGATCCCGAGGATGACGGCCGGCTTGCCCTCGAAACCCGCATCGCCCCGCTTGATGGCCGGTGCGAACGTAACCTCGGCAATCTGGCGCAGCAGGATGGGCTGGCCATTCCTGGCTGTCAGGGCAAGGTTCTTCAGATCGTCGAGGCGGGAGGTGCGACCGAGGTTGCGAATCAGGTATTCACGTCCGTTGAGTTCGAGAAAGCCACCAGATGTGTTGGATGAATAGCCTTTCAAGGCACTTTCCAACTGGTCATGCGAAATGCCTAGTTCGGCCATACGCACGGTGTTTGGTTGCACCTGGAACTGGCGCACTTCGCCGCCAATGGGAATCACCTGCGCGACGCCGGGAATCGCCATCAGGCGTGGACGCAACACCCAGTCGGCGTATTCCCGCACCTGCATCGGCGAAATTTTTGCCGTGTCGATGGGGATGGCGATCTGCATGATTTCACCCATGATCGAGCTGATCGGCCCCATGCGTGGCACGACACCTGGAGGCAGCCCCTGCTCCATGGAGGACAGGCGTTCGGAAACCATCTGCCGTGCCCGGAAGATTTCCGTTGTCCAATCGAAGGTGACATAGATGAAGGACAAGCCGGCACTGGAAACCGAACGGATACTTTCCACGCCGGGCAGGCCGTTCATGGTTGTTTCCAGCGGGAAGGTAATCAATTGCTCGACTTCTTCGGCAGCCATGCCGCCGGCCTCGGTCATGATGGTGACGGTCGGCTTGTTGAGGTCGGGAAAGACATCCACCGGCGTTCGGGTCAACGTATAGGCGCCATAGGCCATCAGCACCAGGCTGGCAATGATGACCAGTAGCCGGTTGGCCAGGCTATTGTCGAGTAGCCACTTGAACATATCGGGCTCCCGTCAGCGGATCTGATTGATCAGGGAGGCAGCACTGACTGCCACGCGGTCGCCAGCCTTCAACCCCGACGTTACCGCCACGCTGGCCCCATCCAGAGGTTCGGTCGTCACTGCACGTGGCTCGAATTGCTCGGGCCCGGTCTTCACCCAGACGATGGGCTGGTTGGCCGGGTTCCTCATCAGGGCGGCTGCGGGAACACGAATCCCAGTCACGGTGCGACGGCTTTGGACGAAGACCCTGACCGGTTGCCCAACCGCTAACGCAGCCAAGGCGTTGCCTTCGCCACGGAAGGTCAGCGGCAACGCCTGATCGCGCAAACTGCGGGCGACGCCGAGAAGGCGCAAGGGGGTCTTCTGCTCACCAACCACGATAAAGGCAGTCGCCACATCGCTGGCTACCCCCATATCGAAGGCCAGCGCCTCAACCAACAAGCGCTCTGGATTGACCACCTCGAACAATATCTCACGTGCTTCCACCACCTGGCCCGAGACCACGTTGGCCGACGCGATGACGCCGCTGACCGGCGCGACCAGTTGCTCGTTGGCGACGGCGGCCTCGGCTTCCTCGATCACCTTGCGCGGCACGGTATCTGCCAGTTCGCGCAGACGACGCAGGCGGCTCTCGGCCAGCGAACGGGTGTTGCCTCCGACTTCCGGCGTGACATAGGCCAGCACCTCGCCTTTCCGGACCGCTTGACCA
This sequence comes from Accumulibacter sp., assembly GCA_031732795.1. Lineage (GTDB taxonomy): Bacteria > Pseudomonadota > Gammaproteobacteria > Burkholderiales > Rhodocyclaceae > Accumulibacter. The sequence continues at coordinate 6,931 of JAVMKC010000058.1, forward strand.
GCCGTGGGTAAGCCCTTCGGTCCTGCGGTCACCCGGCCGGCAACGATGGCTTGTACCCTTCCACCGGCATTGGGGTCCATGACCACTTTGCCGCTCAGCTCGGCAGCCCTGGGTAGTTCCCCGGTCTCGACCGGCAGGGTACGCACGCCAATCTGGCGCTGGGCTGGCTTGGGCAAGAAGACACTACCATCGGGCAGGCGGCGTGGCGCGTTGCCAGATGCAGCCGGTGGCGCATCACCATGGTCATGACCTTCGCCCGCCTGAACGGCAGGCGTATTCATCAGCAAAATCAGGGCAAGCGTTGTCAGAAGCATTTGGGGTTTCATGCGACATCTCCGAGTCGGACGTTGCGGGCGGCACGCAGTCGGCGCGCGAGGATCAGCAGGGCAATCACAAGCGTTGCCACGGCAGCGCTCCACATGGCGTATTCCCTCCAGCCATGGCTATGGGCTGCCTGCCCGGCAGTGGCTTCATCATGGAAGTCGAGCTCGCCCGCCAGCAGATCGCTTTCTGCTCCGGCGACCACGATGGCCGTCACCGCTACAACACCGGGGTTCGGTGCCTGAGCCAGCATCGCTTCGAACTCGCCATCCGCGTGGGCTTCGACCGGCACCTTCACGCCGCCAATTTCCAGGTCGAGTTTTGCATCCTTCACCGGGCTGCCATCGGCATAGCGGTCGAGATAGAGCGTCAGCCGCCTGCCATTGACGACGCCGACCAGTTCGAATGTTTCGGATATCGCCGCAAAGCGCGGCATTGCAGGGCCAGACGCTGTCGTTGGCGCATCCCCATGGTCATGTCCGTCACCTGCGAATGCCATTGAAGAAGCCAGTGTGAAGAGAATCGCCCATCCCAAGGCAGGCAGGGTTTTGATTGTTCGCATGTTCGTATTCCTTATTTTTGTTCGGGGAGTAGGCCCAGAGACTGGCGCAGTGCGGAAATCGCTGCAGCGTGATCGATGCGGGCACGAGCGCTCTGACGCTCGGCCTCGACGGCTTCCAGTTCGATGCGCAAACGGGTTGGCAGGTCGCTTTCACCCAAGCGGAAGGACTTGTCGAAAAAAACACGTGTCTCTCGGGCCAGCTGCGCGCGCTTGTCGGCGGCTGCCAGCTGGATGCGGCTGGATTCGACGCGAATTCGGGCAGCATCGAGATCGGCGGCCAGTCGCTCACGCTCCAGGCGCAGGAGTCCTTCGGTTTCGAGAGCCTCGGCACGAGCCAGACCGACCTTGGCACGGGTACGGCTGTCCGAGCCGAAGGGTATGCGCACGCCAAGAGTGATCGTCTGCTGATAGTCTTCACCAAAGGCACCTCGATCGCGGGTCGTGGCCAGCAGCAGTTCCGGATTGTTCCGAGTCTGTACGCTCGCCAATTCGGCACTGCGGCGAGCGACTTCAGCTCGGTCAAACAACTCGACCACGGACGGGTGGCTGGCGTCCAGCGCTGAAAAATCGGCGGGAACGGCCGGTGGCACCTCCGGGGTATCTGCGCTTCGTTCTGCCGGCGTGGTGCCGATCAGACTGCGCAAGTTTTGGGTGGTCGTGGCCAGCAGACTGCCTGCCTCGGCGACCAGAACTTCGGCATTCGCGACCGCACCGTCGGCCTGGTGCTGGTCCGATCGGGCCAAATCACCAGCCTTGACGCGGCGACTGACGTCAGCCGCCAGTTTCTGGGCGTTGGCCAGTCGGTCGCGGGCCAAAACCAACTCTCCACGCGCCCGCTGCCAATTCCACCAGGCCTCCCGGATCGCGGCAGCGGTTCGCAGTTGCGCCGCAGTTGCTCGGCTGCCGACGGCCTTTGATTCGGCATCGGCCAATGCGCCCAATCGGGAACGTTCGCCGGGCAGCCATAGCGGCAAGATGACGCCGGCTTCGTATTCGCGGCTGCCTTGATTCTTGTTTAGTTGGTCGGTCTTGCCGGCAACCTCGAGCGATGGCGGCTCGGCCGTCCAGCTGTCAGCGGCTTGCCTGCGGGCTGCGGATGCCTCCCGCCGCAAATCCAGGGATTGCGCCTCGGGCTGGCGCACCCAGGCCGAATCAAAGGCCTGTTGCAAGGTGAGCGGCGCGGTGACCGGCTTGCCTGAAACGTCTTGCGCCAGGAGTTTAGGGCTGGGCAGCGTGGCAAGCGCAAAGATCAACAGCGTTAGGGTGTTGCTTCTTGGATACATCCGATTCTCCGTGTATGAAAAAACGCGCGGGGAATCGGCGGGGTACGATCCATGTTGGATCGCCAGGCGTAACGCGACTCAGGCCGCGAACGCGGAGGAAAAGCGAATCTTGGAGACGCCCGCCCCGCCGATCAGGCGGAGACGGGCCAATTGGGGCGTTCGGGGACAGAGGACGGTGGCAAAGGCGGTGCAACCGATCGCCACAGGTCGCCCTCGAAAACAGGTAGCGCGATGGGCAGTTGTGCGAAGCCTGTCAAGGCGACCACACAACTGGCGTGGCAGGCGGCGCAGTCGCCATCAATGCCGTCATTCAGGGCCTTGGCATCGGTAGAACCATCTTCGTCGACGTGGTGCTGATGGTCGTGGTGGCCAAAATGCTGCGCTGCCTGTCCAGCTTCATGCTGGCAATAGGCGGCAGCCACTGACCAGGTAAACTGGAGAGGCAGGAAGACCAACAGGAGAATGGCAATCCAGTGACGCATATTTTTATGGTAGCAGAGCCAGGAAAATAGGGATACAGGCAAGATTGTTGCCTTGAGCAGCCGTGGCAGACACCTCCGTTATCTGCCACTTTTCTAGGCAAGATTTTGTGCAGTGCCTATCAGCCCCCTTGGTACAGGGCTTCACGTTGCTTCTTTTCTTCCGGCGTCATTTCCATCGAGGGGGCCGGGGCATTGTGATTCAGTTTGTCTACATGTTGCCATTTGCCATCACGAAGGACATATTCGTGCGGAATCAGCACCCAGCCCTGGTCACCGCCAACGTAACGATACTGACCATCCGCACTTACTGGATTGCGTTTGAAGTCATCGAGTTCCTGTTGCGCTTGCTGGGCGGATTTGCTGCCCGAGCTGTGTGCCGGGTAGAATTTTGTCGCACCCTCCGGTGGGCTATGTATGACCGACTCAGCCAAAACCTGGCCTGACAGAGCCAAACCGGCACAAAGAACGGGGATGGAAAGTGCTTTTTTGACGTTCATGATGGAACTCCTTCATTGATCTTTCGGTTCATCGATTTTGCGGTATGCCGAACAACTGAACGGCATGGATGAACTATAAAAAACCAGCACTGACAGAACGCCAACAGGAAGTTTACAAAATTGACATCTTTTGATTCGGGACGAAATGAAACTATTGGTTGTCGAAGATGAGCAAAAGCTTGCCCAATACCTGCAAAAGGGATTGGGTACCGCAGGCTTTGTCGTTGACCTTGCCCATGATGGTGTAACCGGACTCCACATGAGTCTGGAGTTCGATTACGCGGCAATCGTCCTCGACTCCATGCTGCCCGGCATGGACGGACTCTCCTTGCTGGCTGCCCTGCGCACCAAAAAACAAACCCCGGTCTTGATGCTGACCGCGATGGGTAAAGTGGAAGACCGGGTCAACGGTTTGCAGACTGGCGCCGACGACTATCTGGTCAAGCCGTTTGCCTTTTCTGAGCTGGTCGCTCGAATCCAGGGACTGCTACGCCGCACGGCACAGCATCAGCCGGAAAGCACGTCGAACCGCCTGACATTACACGATCTTGAAATGGACCTGGCCCGCCGCAAGGTCACCAGAAACGGTCAGCGTATCGACCTGAGTGCCAAGGAGTTCCTGCTGCTTTCTCTGTTTCTGAGAAAACAAGGCGAGGTGCTGTCGCGTACCGAGATTGCCGAGCAGGTGTGGGATATGAATTTCGACAGCAATACCAATGTAGTGGAAGTTTCGATCAAGCGACTTCGCGCCAAAATGGATACTCCATTTGAGACACCGTTGCTGCATACCGTACGAGGCATGGGTTATGTCCTCGAAATGCGCGAATGAAAGTCGGCAAACAGATCAATCCGACGCTGAGCGGTCGCCTCATACGTTGGCTCGCCTCACTAAGCTTGGGCGTCCTTGGATGTTTGTGTCTCGGCGTGTTTTTCTCGGTCAAAGTCAATCTTGAAACACAACAGGATTTGCGCCTTGAAAAGCTCAGTACGGCAATTCAGCACCTGTTTGAGGAAACGCCGGCACACCTGCAACCAGGAACACTAGAACATGATCTCGAGGATCTTCTGAAGATCAATCGGGACTTGCATCTCAAGTTACTCGATAGATTGGGTGAGGCTCGTTTCATTTCGACGCCAAGTGCGTGGCCGTCAAAAGCGCGCTTTCACTCGCTGGCACTGCCCGATGAAGCTCCGAGGACAGATTTCGCCATTGCCGAATTGGCGCTCGATACTGCGCCCGACGAGGCAATTCTGGATCGCCTCGCTGCCATTCTCTGGGGGGCTGTATTGATCGGCAGTGCCGCGATCACCGTAGGCGGTTACCTGATTGTTTATTTTGGGCTGACCCCCATTCGGACACTGGCAGAGCAAACGCGCTGTCTCGCAATACTCTCCCTCGACAAACGATTGGCAACAGCGGGGATTCCCGCCGAGCTACAAGTGCTTGTCGATCAATTCAACGATTTGCTAAATCGACTGGAAAAAGCCTATCAGCAACTCGAAGGGTTCAATGCCGACGTGGCGCACGAATTGAGAACTCCGTTGACGAATATCATCGCCAGCAGTGAGTTGGCTTTGCGTAGCAATGACAAGGATGAAAATCTGCGTGATTGCATCGGTTCAAATCTCGAAGAAATGCACCGGCTCTCGGGTATCGTTAATGACATGCTGTTCCTGTCGCAAGCCGACCGGGGTGCCAAAGCCCGACGCGCCCCAGTTCAAAGTCTTGCTCAACTCTGCGCTGAAGTGGCTGACTACTACGATGCCGTGCTGATTGAGTCCGACCTTCAATGGTCGATTGAAGGTGACGCTTCTGGCCAATTCGACGCGGCACTGCTACGGCGCATACTGTCCAATCTACTGAACAATGCAGCACGCTATGCCGATCAAGGGAGTGCAATCTTGATCCGGATAGCGCCGGAAGCAGATGGACAACTCAAGCTCTCGGTAAGCAACCGAGGCAAACCGATTCCTGCTGCAAGCCTGCCCCATATTTTCGATCGCTTTTTCCGCGTAGACACGTCACGTAGCCACAGCCACCAAAATCATGGACTGGGCCTCGCCATCGTTAGCGCGATTGCGCGGATGCATGACGGGGAGGCATTCGCCAAATCCGCCGATGGCGAGACCGAAATAGGCGTACGACTGGCCTGCTGACGGCCTCGCTGCTTTCGCCGATGCAGACCAACGGATCTTCAGTCTCTAGGTGGTGGCGCAGAGGTACGCAACGTTCGCAGGCCGTTTGCGACGACTAGCAGACTGGCCCCCATGTCGGCGAACACCGCCATCCACATCGTGGCACTTCCGAACACCGCCAGCCCAAGAAAAACTGCCTTGATACCCAAGGCCAGCGAGATGTTTTGCCAGAGCACAGCGTGTGTCTGACGGGACAAACGGATAGTTTCCGGGATGCGCCGCAAATCGTCGTTCATGATTACCACGTCGGCCGCCTCCATGGCCGTGTCCGTGCCTGCAGCACCCATGGCAACGCCGATGTCGGCGCGTGCCAGGGCTGGCGCATCGTTGATGCCGTCACCGGTCATGGCTGTCGGGCCAAAGCGGCCTTGTAGTTCTTCGATGGCGACCAGTTTATCCTCGGGCAACAGGTTGCCTCGGGCGTCATCGATGCCCGCTTGCTTGGCGATACTGGCGGCGGTCGCCGTGTTGTCGCCGGTGAGCATGACCGATGTGACCCCGAGACGGTGTAGTTCGACCACCGCTTCCCGCGAGCTTTCCTTGATGGTGTCGGCCACAGCGAAGATGGCCAGGACCCGATCCTCGGTAGCCAGCAGGGTCGCAGTTCGCCCCTGGTTTTCATGAACGCTAAGACGTGCCTCGATTTCGGGGCTGCACAATCCGCGATCCTCAATCAACCGATGGTTGCCTAGTATCAAGGTATGTCCATCCAGGCGCGCTTCGATGCCGCGCCCCGGAAGCGCGGTGAAGTCGGTGAGACCGTTTTCCGGGAGATTCAGTCCCTTGGCAATTGCTTTCGAAACGGGGTGGTCCGAATGGCCGGCCAGGCTCGCTGCCCAAGAAAGAATTGTCGCCTCGGCTTCGGCTGAGGATAGAACCTCCTTGGCGACCAGTCGCGGCTTGCCCTCGGTGATGGTGCCCGTCTTGTCCAGGGCAATGGCGCGCAGCTTGCGGGCTTCCTCAAGGTAAACGCCACCCTTGATCAGGATGCCACGGCGGGCGGCCGAGGCCAGTCCGCTGACCACCGTAACCGGCGTGGCGATAACCAGTGCGCAAGGACAGGCAATCACCAGGAGAACCAGCGCCTTGTAGAGTGCCTGTGTCCACGTCCAGTCGAACAGCCAGGGGCCACCGACGGCCACGGTCACGGCAATCGCAAAAACTGCCGGCGTGTAGATAGCGGCAAAGCGGTCCACGAAACGCTGCGTGGGCGCCCGCGTGCCTTGGGCTGCCTCAACGGCATGAATGATGCGGGCCAGGGTCGTGTTGTTGGCGGTAGCCGTCACCTCGAATTCCAGCGTGCCGGTCTCGTTGATGGTGCCGGCGAAAACAGGATCGCCGGTCGTCTTGTCGACCGGAATGCTCTCACCGGTGACTGGCGCTTGATTGACCGCGCTGCTGCCCGATACCACCCGCCCATCCAAAGGGATGCGAGCACCGGGTTTGACCCGAGCCAGTGCACCGATGGCAACCTTGTCGGCCGGTGTCTCCAGCCAGGTGCCATCGCTCTGACGAATCTCTGCGGTTTCCGGGGTCAAGGCAAGCAGCCCCTTGATGGCGTTGCGTGCCCGATCGACGGATCGTGCCTCGATCAGTTCGGCAATGGCGTAGAGCGCCATGACCATGGCGGCCTCCGGCCATTGACCGATCAGGAAAGCCCCGGTTACTGCGACGCCCATCAGGGCATTCATGTTCAACTGGCCACGTCGCAATGCGGCGAGTCCTTTGCGATAAGTGGAGAATCCGGAGAAAGCGATGGCAGCTGCTGCCAACGCCATGCCCAGCCCCTTGAACGGCAAGGTATCGGGTGCGAAGAAATCCAAAGCCTCGGCCCCGATGGCCAATGCCAGGGCGACCAATGCCTTACTGATCTCGCCGAGACCTGATGGGGTTTCGTTCTTCTGTTCATGCTCGATGGGCCGCACTTCGAAACCGAGCTGGCGGACAGCCTGTAGCGCGCCTTCTTGGGCTGACTGCCCGCCATCGATGGTCAGGGTCCGGGACGCCAGTTCGAAGCGTAGTGACCGAATCCCCTCGATGCCAGCGAGCACCTTGCGAATATCGTTTTCTTCGCTCGGGCAGTCCATGGCGGGAATCCGGAAAACATTCGAATTCCCTGAGGAGCCAGGTACGGCGACACGCGGCGCATCCTGAATGGAGGTATCAGTCGCACAGCCACCTGAACACGCGCAACGCTCAGGCTCATTGGATCGGTGCTTCTCGGCATGGGGGGGCATGGCAATCTCCTATTCGTTGATGCCATTAAAAACCCTTGAGTCGCTACAAGGTCAAGCGGCTACAATGAAAATATTCAAGGAGAAAAGCATACTGGAGTTCCTGAAGATATTGGGTCTCTTCGTCGTCACCGCGCTGGCCGAAATCATCGGTTGCTATTTGCCCTGGCTGGTACTGACGCAGGGTCGCCCGCGCTGGCTACTGATCCCGGCTGCCGTGTCACTGGCACTGTTTGCCTGGCTGCTTACGTTGCATCCGGGCGCCGCCGGTCGTATCTACGCTGCTTATGGCGGTGTCTATGTTGCGATCGCTTTGTTGTGGCTATGGCAGGTAGATGGAATTCCCCTGACCCGTTGGGATTTGCTGGGCAGTGCCGTATGTCTCGGTGGCATGGCCATCATCGCGTTGCAGCCTGGACGGACGTGATGAGCGAACCAGGGAGACAGAAATGAAAATCGGCGAACTGGCGCGTTTGGCGGGAAGTAATGTGGAAACGATCCGCTACTACGAGCGGGAAGGACTGTTGCCGAAACCTGGGCGGAGCGAGGGAAATTACCGCATCTATGGGCCAATGCACCTGGAGCGACTGACCTTCATTCGGCACTGTCGTAGCTTGGACATGACACTCGACGAGATTCGGACGCTATTGCGCTTCAAGGAATCGCCGGAGGAAAACTGCGGGGAGGTCAACCGCTTGCTGGATGAACACATCGGGCATGTCGTCCGTCGCATCGGTGAACTCCAAGCGCTGGAGAAACAACTTCTTGAGTTGCGCGGTCGTTGTCCTGATGACCGTCGAGCCTCGACTTGCGGGATTCTTGAAGGCTTGTCGCAGTCGGGCATCAACGACAAGCCGATGGAAAATCACATCCCAGGCGTGCACGGCAGCGCATTAAAATCCCCCAAAGAACCAGAATGAGCCAGGTCGATCTCTACCTCGATGCGGCCGAACGGGCCAACACCCGACGCAGCTATGCGTCAGCCATCCAGCACTTCGAGATCGAGTGGGGAGGCTTGTTGCCGGCAACCATCGATTCAATTGCCCGCTACCTGGCTGCCTACGCCGAATCCTTGTCGCTGAACACCCTCAAGCACCGCCTCGCCGCGCTGTCGCGCTGGCACCAGGATCATGGTTTTCCGGACCCGACGAAAGCCCCGAAGATTCGGCAATTGTTGAAAGGTATCCGAACCCTGCATCCGGCCCAGGAGAAACGGGCCAAGCCGCTGGAACTGGAAATCCTGCGCGGTGTTGCCGACTGGCTCACGTCGGCCACGGTAGCAGCGGTTAGCCGGGGGGATTCGGCCAGCGCCCTGCGACATACCCGTGATCGAGCCCTTGTGCTCCTCGGTTTCTGGCGCGGGTTCCGTTCCGACGAACTGGCTAACCTACGCATCGAATTCATCGAGATCAAGCCCGGCGAGGGGCTGACCTGTTTCTTGCCCCGCAGCAAGGGGGATCGCAACCTGGAAGGCCGCAGCTACGCCTGCCCGGCGCTGTCCCGGCTGTGCCCGGTCGAGGCAGTCGAAGACTGGTTGGCCTTGTCCAAACTGAAGGCGGGACCGCTATTCCGCAAGATTGACCGTTGGGGGCATCTGTCCGAGGCCGAACTGACCCCGAGCAGCATCATTCCCATGCTACGAAAGTTGCTGAGCCAGGCCGGCGTGGCTGATGCAGAAGCCTTCAGCAGTCATTCACTGCGCCGTGGGTTCGCCCAGTGGGCGGGCATGAGCGGCTGGGATCTCCGGGAGTTGATGAATTACGTGGGCTGGCGTGACGTGAAGGCTGCCATGCGCTATCTGGATGGGGTCAGCATCGATCAGAAGGCGCGTTTCGAGCAGGGCCTGAATCGGATGTTGCCGGAAACGGCACTAGCCTCGACACCGCAACTACCCAGCCTGCCTGAGGTCGCCCATACAACGATCGAGGTTTCCATCGACCTATCTGCCTTCAACGGTGGTCGGCGCGGTGTCGCCAACGCCTTGCGGGATATGGCAAGTACCTGCCTTGCCCGATTTCAGGCCCAACCGCTGGACGAGGATGGCCGTCGATACCGGATTTCCGTTCCAACACCTTCAAGCAATATCCTGGACGACCATCTCTATGCACTGCTCGACGAACTCCATCGTATTGCCGATGCCCGTGAGTGCTTCCTGGAGGCGATCTGCCGTGACCCGGCCACCGGCAGGCATTGGGATTGATCTCGCATGACCCAGCTTCACGAGACCGCGTATCCCCGCCTGAAAGCGGACCCATCGGCACAGGATCTCGACGAGATTTATACCCTGACGCCCGATGAAATCGCGTTCATCGACAAGACCGTAAAGCGTCCCATTGCTCGCTCGGCTGCATTCATCTACCTGAAGCTGTTTCAGCGCCTTGGGTACTTCGTCCACATCAGGGATGTCCCGTCGGTGATTCGCCAACACATTGTGGCCCAAACGGGGTATCGGCCACCCAGGGCCGATGAACTTCGGCAGTTCGACCGAACGACGACGCGCACCACATTGATTGCTGCGTTGCGACGCTACCTGAATGTTCGGCCGTTGGACGATCAGGGGCGTGCCTGGTTGCAGCATGTTGCAGAAACCGCCGCAGACAGCCGGCATGTGGTGGCCGACATCATCAACGTGATGCTTGAAGAACTGGTGCATCATCGCTACGAGCTACCCGGCTTCTCCACGCTCGATCGGTTGGGCATCCAAGCCCGGGAAAAGATCCACGACGTCCACTTTGCGAGCATTGCCGACCAACTTGATGCCAAGGTGAGAGCCTTGATCGACAACCTGTTCAAGGTCAAGTTGGGCGAGACCAGCAGCACCTGGAACCTGCTCAAGCGGGAACCAAAAAAGCCAACCAACAAGGAAACTCGCTCCTATCTCCAGCATATCCGCCGGCTCCAGTTGCTGGTCGACCAACTCCCCATCCCCGATATTCCTGTTCCGAAACTCAAGCAGTACCGCTACATCGCCCGATCGCTGGATGCGACAGAAATGGCGGAATTGAAGCCCCAGAAACGCTATGCACTGGCCGTCATTTACATCCGTTCGCAATTCGCCCAGACGCTCGACGATGCAGCCGACCTGTTCGTCCGCATGCTTCAGAATCTGGACAATCAGGCACGCAACAAGCTGGGCGAATACCAACAGGAACACCTGCAACGAACCGATCGTCTGATCGGCCAGTTGAAAGAGATGTTGCTGGCCTACCGGATCGACGGCACGGATCATCAACGGGTGGAAGCCATCGGCGGCAGCCTGATCGCCGAGGTCGATGACCTGGTGGCCATCTGCGATGAGCACATGGCCTACGCTGGACGCAATCATCTGCCGTTCCTCATCCAGCCCTACAAGATGGTTCGAGCTCAGTTGCTGAACTGTATCGAAATCGTCAATCCGCAGAGTAGCAGTGAAGACGATACCCTGATCCGGATGATGAAAGCGTTGCAGGCGCTACGTGGCACCCGGCACGAAGTCGTTCCGCTGTCGTTGATCGGTCTGACTGCCGAGGAGGACTTCCAGTGGCTCCCCTCGACCTGGCGGAAGCTGGTCATTTCCGAGCGCGCCGACGGTCAGGTCGTTGCCATCAACCGCCGTTACTTCGAACTTGCAGTCCTGTATGCGATCCGCGATGAACTGAAGTCGGGCGATCTGTTTATCCAGCACGGTGAGCGTTACGACGACTACCGGGAGCAACTGGTTGATGACGACACCCTGAATCGGGAATTGGCGCAGTATGGCGAGGTCACCGGTGTCGAAACGGATTCCAGGGCCTTTACCGAGTCCTTGAAGGCGGCTTTGCTGGAGACGGCTGAGGCTGTCGATGCCGAATTTCCCGAAAATGCCTATGCCGAAATCGTCGATGGCCGGCTGATCCTGAAGAAACCGCCAGCCAGCGAACCTCCGCCCGGCATCAGGGCGATCGACCAGTTGATCACCGAGCACATGGAGAACATCAGTATCGTCGACGTACTGATCGACACTGAACGCTGGCTGCAATTGCACAAGTTGTTTCGGCCTTTAATGGGAACCGAAAGCCGGATCGATGAATTGCGCCCACGGGTAATCAGCACCTTGTTCTGTTATGGCTGCAACCTAGGGCCGACCCAGACGGCGCGCTCAATTCGGGGCATGAGCCGCAAGCAGATCGCCTGGCTCAACATCAAGTACGTGACGGAAGAGGTGCTGGAAAAGGCCATCGTCAAGGTCATCAATGCCTACAACAAGTTCGAATTGCCCGGCTACTGGGGATCAGGGAAGCATGCCTCGGCCGATGGCACGAAATGGAACCTCTACGAGCAAAACCTGATTTCTGAGCATCACATCCGTTACGGCGGCTATGGTGGTATCGGTTATTACCATGTTTCAGACAAGTTCATTGCACTGTTCAGCCACTTCATTTCCTGTGGCACCTACGAAGGCACCCACATCCTCGATGGGCTGATGAGCAATACCTCGGATATCCGACCGGACACCATCCATGGTGACACCCAGGCCCAGAGCTACACGGTGTTTGCGCTTTCCCATCTCTTGGGTATCAAACTGATGCCGCGCATCCGTGGCATCAAGGATCTGGTGTTCCATCGGCCTGACAGCAACAAGAAGTTTACCCATATCGACCGGCTTTTCAGCGACGACATCAACTGGCAGATGATCGAGACCCATTTGCCGGACATGCTGCGCGTAGCGGTATCCATCAAGCTCGGGAAAATTTCTGCCTCGGCCATCCTGCGTCGCTTGGGGACTTACAGTCGAAAGAACAAGCTGTATTTCGCCTTCAAGGAACTCGGCAAGGTGATCCGAACCATGTTCCTGCTGAAATACGTTGGCGACGTCGAGTTACGCCGACTCATCAATGCGGAAACCAACAAGTCGGAGCAATTCAATGGTTTCGAGAAAAAACTATTCTTCGGCGGAGAAGGGGTGATTGCCGAAAACCTGCGCCATGAACAGCGCAAAATTATCAAATACAACCATCTTGTCGCCAACCTGGTCATCTTGCACAACGTGGTGGGGATGAGCCGGGTGCTGAAGCAACTCCAGGCTGAAGGTGCTGTGATCAACCAAGAGGTTCTGGCTGGACTGGCTCCGTACCGATTGGAGCATATCAATCGTTTCGGCGACTACGTTTTGGATTTCCGGCGCAAGGTTGAGGCACTGGATGAGGGATTCCGAATTCTGGAGATCGAATCGCCAAGCCAAACCGAATGACCAAGCGAGAGCAGGTCGGCGAAGCTGATTGTCGCATCAGCCAAGAAATTTTCTTTTTAAGAACAACTCGCTAAGCGGTTTTTTCGAGGATTTTGCACGATTCCCGGCCAACCCTCAGCTTCAGACGGCTTCATGAACGGTGGGTGGCCTTTGTCGCGCCAGTAGTTCGCGGCCAAATCCTTCGGCGTAGTGCCCATCCCAGGGAGTGGATTTTCCTCCCATTCGAGAGGCCGCCCCTTCCTGCCAATGCTAGCCAGAGCGCCGCCAATGGGCGCTCCGAAAAGCGCACCGACTCCCATCATCACAAGGCGGGTTCCCCAATCGCTGTTCGTAGCAGAGATCAAGCCGATCAGCGCGCCCAGCGCGATGAAAACCATGAAGATGAGTTTTCTCATTTCTGCCTCCTGGATTCAGCCTAACGCTGATGGCGTAGGTTGCAAGCGTATGGCCGGCTACCCAGCCAACATTTCCACCACCAAGACCCGCCGCCCCGGATCATCTCTCATGCGGAGCCCTTTTTCCTCAATATCAACTGGATCATCGCGAACAGGCGATGAAACAGGTAGTCAACCTGATCCACATCGATGACCGGCACTTGATTGACTTCTGAATGACGAATGAGATGACTGTTTCCGATGGAATTCAATTCTGTCGCCTCTTCCTCCATTCGTGCCCGGAGTGATGGCTCTGCGGCGGTGGCATCAAGAATGATCTTGATAGACCGTTTCTTGTCGCCGGGGTCCGCAAGAGACTTGAGCCGCTCCCATCCATCCCACAAGCGCTCCAAGGCCTCGCGCCGTACCAGAGGATTCCGGTCAGAGAATTTTGCCCGACACTCATCCAGCATGTTATCGAGGGTCCGGTCTCCAGTCCGAAAAATTGTCCGCTTCAAATCTTCCCCAAGCACCGGCGGAAGCACGCGCACGATGCGGCCGGTCGACAACATCTCGAAAGCCACGCCGTTGCGCGAAAAGATGCGATTTACGGTCGACCGGAACTCTTCCTGTCCCGACTGTTGGTCGAAGGTCAAATGGTGGTGGCTGAAGAAATCGTGGTGTTTCCCGGGAATCGGCTTCGCCACCGAAGCGTAGATGAACTCGATGAAATCCATGATGAGCAGCGTGTCCGGCGCAAAGGGCTCTCGCTGCAACAGGAAACCTTCTTCCACCAGACACATGGTTTCGAGCGGCCAAGCAAACCCCGGCATCTCCGCAATCACGGAAGCGGCCAGAGCATCCGTATCGCAACCGCAAACGGCTTGTCCATCTGGACAGCGCTCGGGAAAACGCAACCCGAAGGCCCCGCTGTTGATCAAGGCCTGTACCGTTGCCACCAAACCAGCCCAAACGGCGGGTGAAATCACCTGCTCGGTTCGCGCCCGCGGCCCATTTTCCCGGTCGCTGAAATAGTCGTTCACGGAGCCGACTCCTTCGGCACGAGCGGTACGGCCTTCGCTGTCCCATTGACGATCTGTTCGAATCGCTCGACGTTGGCAAGTACCGCGTCAAGCTGTGGAACTTCTCCGAAAACCATGCCGGCCATCGCTGCGTAGTCTTTGGCGAGCGCTTCACACATCGCCGGACCGGGCATGAGCGTGAAGGTACCGGGTTCCGCGGCATCCAGCCCCAGGTCGGCACTGCCGAAGAAAAGCCTGGCGTGGTGAGCGCAATCTATAGCGAGTGCCTGATCGGCCTGCCACTCGGGCGATCCGCTTGCCTGCATCAGTTGGTGCACATCGTAATAGTGGCGCGAGACGCGCTGCCCGCCGTGCCGCAGTTCTCCGCGACGGTCGTGCCACTGCCGCAAGCCATGCAGGATGATGACCTTGTCCCAGAAGGTGCGCTCCGGCTTTACGGTGGTCACGTTGCTTACGGTGAGATCCAGCGCAGGCAAGTCCTGCGCAACGTATGGGGTGACCGTTGCCGCAATGTGGGGGTCGAGTGCCGACTTCGCACCGGACTCGATTTTCACGGCGGAGCGGATGTAGTCGTTGGTCGTGGGCGTGACGGCGGGATACCAGAACAGCAGGGTCTGGCCGTCTTTGTCGTCCGGATCGAGTTCCAGGTGGAAGCGGCCATCGGGAATGACGGCAGCGGCGATCTGAGTGAATTCATCCGCCAATGGGCCGGCGATGTAGGCTTGACAAGCCAGCCGGATGGCTTCGAGACGAGCCCGGCGCTTCTTGCCGCTCAAGGCGTCCAGTTCTGCCACCTCAGCGGCCTGTCCCAGATCGCCACGGAAAACCGTGATGTCGATGTCCTCGGAGAATCGGGAGATCAGGCCGAAGGCCTTGGACAGGGAAGTGCCCCCCTTGAACAAGAGCCGAGGTCCGCCAGTAGCCAATCCGTTGAACAAGGCATCCAGGGTCCAGCAGACCCAGAAGTCCTTCTCGACGTTCTGAACTGCCGTACCCAAGCGCGTGGCTGCGCCGAGAAACAAATCGAGTCGATCACCATCGGCAGCGGTGATGACATCGTGAAATGAAGGGTTCAACGGACCCCCCTTATGCCCTTGGCCCAAGATGAATCTGCCGGGGGCTTCACGCCGCTAGGCGCCTGCAAGGTCATGGGTACGGCCCCCAGTGGATCACAACCAGGTAGATCACGGACCAGACTTTGCATCCACGCCGGCAGCACGTTAAAGCCATCGCGCAGGTCCTGGCAGATCGCAGCCCCTTGGGCGGAATCGACGAGTAGTTGGCTTAGTCGGTTCACGATGTGGTCATGGTCGGAGATCAGCGTGTCCTTCAGCCAATGTAGGGCCTGCACAACTCGCATGGCGGGACGATCAGCCCAATAAAGGCGACTGGGGGCGGTTTGCTTGAAGTCGATGACAAGTTTGTCGAGCTTGATCGCCCGGCGACGTGCGTCGGTATGAAGGGTGACACGAGCCGGGACGGCATCCGTCAGGCCAAGATCGTTGGCTGCGGTCATCCCATCCACCAGCAGACGCAGTTGGTCGCGCCGCGCGATGGCATCGACAATCGCGCGATAGTCGGGAGTGCTAGGACGCTGGGTCAGACGGTTGATGCTGGGCTTGTCGTATAAACCTCGATCAATACGCCGCAGGTCACCCGCCAGCACCATGCGCTGGAGCGTCTTGTCGATCGCATCACGGTTGCCGAGATGTGCAAAGTCGGTCGGCACCCAGACATGGCCTGGACCGGCGGCATTGATTTGCGACGAGATGGCGGATTTGAGATCAGACATGGGGTTCCTTGTCCGATATTTGTATAATTTTTTCGGACAATTTGCAAGAAGTAATGTCCGAAAATTGTAGATCTATTTCGGACTGAGCGTAGCCATACTTCAAGCAACGCCAGCACCCCGTCGAATGGGCACCACGCTGGCGCTATTTTTGATCCAGGCATCCAACATGTCAGCCCAGGCCTGAAGCATGGTTCGACGCTGCTCGGCGTACTCAGCCTTGTTGTAAATAGCACGCACACCGCGCTGCTCATGCGCGAGGCATTTCTCGATCCAGTCGCTGTTAAAGCCGGCCTCATGCAGTAGCGTGCTGGCCGTGCGCCGCAAATCATGCACGGTGAAGGGATCAAAGTCCTCGCCCCGATCATGGACCACTTTCACGGTGGCGTCGATCACCCGGTTCAGCGTGGCCGAACTGATAGGCAACTCGGTCTCGTACCGTCCCGGATGCAGGTACGAACTGGCACTGAAGCAAGTTTTGAAGGCCACCAGAATATCGAGCGCCTGCTGGCTCAGGTACACGTTGTGCGGGCGCCCTGCCTTCATACGGTCCTTCGGGATCGTCCAGATTGCCGTCTCGAAGTTCACCTCGTCCCACTTAGCCTCGATGAACTCCGTCTTGCGAACCAATGTCAGCAACATGAACTTGACCGCTAGGCGCAACGTGGACATCGTCGCGGTCTGCTCAAGCGCCTTGAAAAAGGTATGAATCTCGGCCGGTGTTAGCGCTCTGTCGCGAGCTTTGAATGTGGCAATGGCACAGGGTCGAATCGACTCGGCGGGATTATCGATCTTCAATCCGCGGGCCTGAATGAAGCGAAATACCTGCAACACGATCTCGCGAGCGTGGACGGCCGGCGCTGCCGCGCCACGCTCTTTGATCTTCTCGCATCTGGCCATCAGACGCACCGGGGTGATTTCTTCCAGTTTCAGACGGCCAAATTCGTCCGCCAAGTTGCGATCATAGACCGACTTACGCATAGCCTTTGTGGACTCGGCCAGATCAGCCTCTGCGAAGTACTTTTCTGCCCAACTACCAAACGTGAGCGCGTCAGCAGCTTCGGTCCGCTTCTCAACCTTGGAACGTGAGGGACTCTCGCCCTGCTCTATGGATCTGTGCGCCCGTGTCATCAATAGGCGCGCTTCTGCCAGAGACAGGGACATGCCGTAGTCCAACTCGTCCAGTTCGCGCGGCTTCTTGGCGCCGACTGTCGGGTCGTACTTGCCTATCACCAGGGTCTCGCGGCGTCCATTCACCCGGTAGTCAAACCGAAAACTGACAACCCCAGTCCGCGTAACAGCGACATAGAGCCCCTGCTGGTCGGCAACTTTGTAAATCTTCCCAGTGGGCTTCAACGCCCTTAACTGCATGTCAGTGAGCATCTGATCCTCCGTAAACTGATACCGTCAACCGATACCGTCAACGTAGTTGACGGTATCAACTTGGGTCGTTCAAGGACCAGATCTCAATACCGTCAGCAATACCGACACTTTAGTCGGGCTTTGCCAGGACGGCGTGAGACG
>JAVMKC010000059.1:0-24296 GCA_031732795.1 Accumulibacter sp.
ATACCGGCCTGTCACGCCGGGGGTCGCGGGTTCGAGCCCCGTCCACTCCGCCAATAACACCAGATGGCCTGTTTTACAGGCCATTTTCTTTGCCTCCTTCTACGGCGGCATTCTGGACTGCCGCGGCCTCCAGTGTTCGCGGCAAGTTATCCAGGAACACGGTTCAGGCTGGTCTCACCAGACGGCCGGGAACATCGTTTGTCCAGTCGTCGCGAGCGATTCATACTTCACCAAAGGGAAGGCTCGCTCAAAACGACGAAAGCAGTAACACTACTCCTACCGCAACAAGTTCGGAGTGTTTTCAGAATGGTTCGGCGATGTCCATATTGCTGCTGCAAAGACACTGACCCGGCACTGATTCAGCTCGCTACCGTTCGCTGTCTGGCCCATGATTTCTGACGGCATTCGCCGGAGAATCCGTCCGATCAGCCGGTTTAGCCGGTTTACAATGGGAACGTCTCAACAAACGCCCTTTGGCACTCTGTGCCGGAAATCGACCCATGATCGTCGTACTTTCGCCTGCCAAATCGCTCGATTTCAAGACGCCGCCAACGCTGACAGCATTCAGCCAGCCGCTTCATCTCGATCAAGCGCAGTTGTTGATCGACCGGCTGCGTCAGTTTTCCCCTGCCGAACTAGCCAGTCTGATGAAAATCAGCGATCCGCTGGCGGTGCTCAACGCCACACGTTATGGTGAATGGGCACGTCCGTTTACCCCTGAAAACGCCAAATCGGCGGCCTTGGCTTTCAACGGCGACGTCTACGATGGCCTGCAGGCGCCGACCTTGCGCGAGGACGACTGGTCGTTCGCCCAGGAACGGCTGCGCATTCTGTCAGGCCTGTACGGCATGCTGCGGCCGTTCGATTTGATCCAGCCGTATCGTCTGGAAATGGGCACACGACTCGCCAATCCACGTGGCCGCGATCTCTATGCCTTCTGGGGCGATCGCCTGACCGTCGCGCTGGATGAGGATTTGCGGGCCATTAGCGCTGGTCGGCTGATCAATTTGGCTTCTGAAGAGTATTTCAAGGCCATCGTGCCGAAAAAGCTGTCCGTGCCGGTACTCCAACCGGTTTTCGAGGACTGGAGCGGTGGACGCTACCGGGTGGTCAGTTTTTTTGCCAAGCGCGCGCGCGGACGAATGGCGCGCTTCGTCATCGACGAGCGCCTGGATGACGCGAGCGGCCTGCAGGCTTTCGCGGCCGACGGCTACCGCTTCGTCGCCGAAGCCTCCGACGACAGGGTTTGGGTTTTCCGCCGACGTCTGGAGAGATGAGGCGATAGGCGACAGAGGATGCGCTGAAAATCCTTGCCACTCATTTTTAATCTGATCACGACGTGACAGCTCAGCTTCTTGCTCGAGTTTCGCTGTTGCGCCTGAGCGTGCTTGATGCCCACTTGCTCTGCCACACTGAGAGGCGCTATCTCTCTGGGTTATCTCGCTTTTTTCGAATTCCTGTATTTCGGGATCAAAGAAGCTCGTGACTTTCTTTTCGCCGGTCTGTTCTTCGCCGCAGTCTTCGCGTTATGGAAGTTTGGGTATGCTGCGCTACGATGGTCTACTGATCGTTGCGCTTACCATTCAAGCCTGGATGGTCTGGATAAAGCTCGGAACCATTGACCAACTCAAAGCGATCACACTTTTTCACGTGAGCGGTTTCGCCCTCGAAGTCTTCAAAACCTCAAGTGGCATCAAGCCGTGGGCCTGCCCCGATTTTGCTTACACCAAGCTCTTTGGCGTGCCCCTGTTCTCGGGTTTCATGTATGCCGCCATCGGCAGCTACATCATTCAGGCATGGCGGTTTTTTGAACTCCGCGCCGTTCACCACCCCCTACTAAATGGCGGATCAATGGCGCTACTCCTCCATGCCAACTTTTTTACTCATCACTATATTGGCGACTATCGCTGGTATATCGCCGCTTGCGTCCTTGCAAAGTATCGGCGGACATTCCCTTGACGCGATCACCTACGACCAATCACGCCCGCAAGCCCGGGGTGCGATGACTGTCGATCACCTGCAGCAATTGAGCGAAGACTCGCGGGTTCCCGGCGATCAGATTGCCGCTCTCCAGATAACTTTCATTACCTGCCAAATCACCCACCAGTCCGCCCGCTTCAGTGATCAGCAACACTCCACCGGCCATATCCCAGGGCGACAGGCCGAATTCCCAGAATCCATCGAAGCGACCGCAAGCAACGTAGGCCAAGTCGAGCGCCGCAGCACCGGGACGACGGATGCCGGCGGTCTTGCGCGCCAATTCCTTGAAAATCGCCAGATAGGCGTCGATGTGATCGTAGATGCGGTACGGAAAACCGGTGCCGATCAGGGCACTTTCCAGCTTCAGGCATTTGCTGACCCGGATCCGGCGTTCGTTGAGAAAAGCACCGCCACCTTTGCTGGCGGTGAATAGCTCATTGCGTCCAGGGTCGTACACCGCCGCCTGGATCAGTTGCCCGCGATGCGCCAAGGCGATCGAAATCGCGTATTGCGGAAAGCCGTGAATGAAATTGGTCGTGCCGTCCAAGGGATCGATGATCCACTGATACTCGCTGCCGCCGCCGCGTCCGAGAGCTTCGCCGGACTCTTCTGCTAGAATCCCATAGTCGGGATAGGCATCACGCAGGACTTCGATGATCGCCGCCTCGGCCGCTTTATCGACTTCTGTAACAAAGTCGCTTTGCCGCTTGGTAGTCACCTGCAGATGTTCGATGTCCAGGGCGGCGCGATTGATGATCTTGCTGGCCCGCCGGGCGGCGTTGACCATGATGTTGAGAGCTGGTTGCATTTTTTGAACAGGCCGGCCGACACGAACTGACGCCCGGGGACGTGGAAAGAGCCCCGATTCTACCTGATTCTACCGATGAACTCTCCGGCGCCCACCTCTGCTTCAGCCACCGACCCGGCTTGCACCACGAACGGCATCGACAAAGCAGCGGCGTCGGTAGCATTGTCGCGCATCCGTATCATCCTCTCGCGCCCCAGTCACCCGGGCAATATCGGCGCGGCTGCGCGAGCGATGAAAACGATGGGACTTTCCCGTCTGTATCTGGTGCAGCCGAAGCGTTTCCCCGACGATGAGGCGCTGGCGCGCGCCGCCGGCGCTGACGATCTGCTGAGTCAGGCGCATTGCTGCGCCACCGTGGACCAGGCTCTGCATGACGTCCGTTTCGCCTGCGCCGTGACTGCGCGCCAACGCCATCTCGGCCCGCCGACCCGGCCGGCACGCGAAGCGGCGCTCGAACTGCTCGCCCGCACCGCCGATGGTGAAGTAGCGCTGCTGTTCGGCAACGAAAGCGCCGGCTTGTCCAACCACGAGGTCCAGCGCTGCCAGCAGACGCTGTTCATTCCCGCCGATCCCGCCTACAGTTCGCTGAATCTCGCCGCCGCGGTGCAAGTGCTATGTTACGAATTACGCTTGGCGGCTTTCGGCGGCACTCCACCGGTTCCTTCGTCAACCGTCCCGTTCAGTTCGCCGCCGGCCAGCCATCAGGATATCGAGCGATTCTACGAGCACCTGCAACGGGTGATGGTCGGCAGCGGCTTTCTCGACCCGCAACGTCCGCGACGACTGCTGCCGAAACTGCGCCGCCTGTTCGCCCGCGCCGAACTCGAAAGCGACGAGATCGATATTTTGCGCGGCCTGCTCGATGCAATCGAAAAAAGCAGCCGCCGTCCGGACGAACTCGGCATTTCGTCACTTCCTGAACCTAACCAATTGTAATTTAAGCGGACGGCGGACTTTTAACAGACCGTTGAAAAATTCCGCATGACTTGGTGGCCGAAACAATTGTGACACACAGATTTTTGAGTTAAGGAAGCGCTGAATTATTCGGTTTTCCCATGTCTTAAATGTCGCAACTAACTGATTAAAAATGATTCATAAGTCGACAAGAGGAATTATTCAGCGTTTCCTTAACGGTCCCGATTCGAGGCAGCCCGAATTGCTCAAGCGCGATGCTCTTCTACGTGCGTCTGGAAAGCAGCATTCTGAAAAGCCTCCGTTGCAAAAGCTGCGCGTTCGGGTCGACACGATATTCGACGCCGTCAAAGGTCGGCTGCAGTTGCCATTGGAACGGTTGCTGAAAACGGTGCGACGACGAATCTGTTGCTCTATTTTCTCCAAGCATCTTTTTGGTCGACACATCAAGTCCAACTTGCTGTATTGCCACTCCGGTGGTTTGGCTGCCGCCGGTCCGGAGAGAGACCCCGCCGTGATCAGCCAGAACCGTAAGCGCCTGTTCGACGAGGAACTGGCATGGTTGTTCTTCGAACGGATCAAGACTCTGGTCGACGGGTGCCATCTGACTTACAACGAGCATTCAGTATCGACGGCCCCCTGACCGACGCTTGGGACTTGCACAAAAGAGCTTCCGACGCGCGGACGACGAAAGCCCAAAGAGCCCAGGCGCAACCCGGGAGGCAAGCAGGGCTTTTGGGCCCGCGCAAACGGCGGTACAATCGCGTCTCATCAACGCAACCCTCCAAGAACCCGTCAAGGTGTCTCGTATGTCTCAGGGCAAAAACTCTTCGCAAGCGATTTTAATGGCGACCGTCGTCGTGGCGATCGTGTTGACCGTCGTCATCTGGCAGTTGGCTTCAATCGGCAAAGGCGGCGGCAGTACGGCAGCGACTGCCGGTGGGGATGACGCCGATGTCCGCATCCAGCCGGTCGCCAAGGTCGAATTGGTCAAGGCCGCCAAGAGCGATGGCAAACCGCGCGACGGTGCCGCGGTCTATAACGCGGTGTGCATGGCCTGTCACGCCAGTGGCGCCGCAGGTGCGCCGAAGGCCGGCGACAAAGCGGCGTGGGCGCCGCGGATCGCCACCGGCATGCCGGCGTTGCTCGAGAGTGCCACCAAGGGCAAAAATGCAATGCCGCCCAAGGGGGGCGTCACCGATCTGAGCGACGCCGAGTTGAAAGCGGCCGTCGAACATCTGGTCGGCATGGCCAAGTAAGCTCGGCAGACGCCGAAACCCCGGACGAAAAGAGGACGCGCAGGCGTCCTCTTTTTTTGCCTGTCGTCCTGGCGTCTCTTGCGTCTTTCCTCCGCCGGGTCAGCCGTCGGCGACGATGGCCAGCAGCTCATCGCCGTAGCGCTGCGCTTTGACCGTCCCGATGCCGGCGATGTCGAGCAGAGCAGGCAGCGAATCCGGCCTGGCGTCGGCGATTTCGGCCAGTGTCCGGTCGTGGAGAATCACGTACGCCGGAACGCCCTGGCTTTGCGCTTTTTGACTGCGCCAGAGACGCAGTTTGGCGAGCAGCGGTGTGTCGCTGTCGAGCCGCCTGGATGCTGGTTTGTCGCTGGGTGGCTGACGAGCCGGCCGCTTGCCGCTGCGCGATGCGCGCCGCAGGCTCATCGTCACTTCGCCTTTGAGAATCGGCCGCGCGTCGGCGGTCAGTTTCAACGCCCCGAATGCGCTGGCATCGACCTCCAGAATACCGGCGGCCAGCAGTTGGCGAAACACCGAGCGCCAACCCATCTCGTCGAGTTCGCCACCCACGCCGAAAGTCGGCAGGTTCTGATGTTCGAATTGACGGACTTTGGCCGTGTTCTTACCGCGCAGAATATCGATCAGATGCCCGGCACCGAAACGCTGGCCGGTACGCAAGGCCGCCGACAAAGCTTTTTGCGCCGCTACGCTACCATCCCAGACCTGCGGTGGATCGAGGCAGACGTCGCAATTCCCGCAAGACGCGTCAGCCTGCTCACCGAAATAATTGAGCAGCACTTGCCGCCGACAGTGCGCTGATTCGCAGTAAGCAAGCATGCTGTCGAGTTTTTGCCGTTCGATGCGTTTCTGTTCGTCCGACGCGGTCGACTCGTCGATCCGCTGACGGTGGATGACCACATCGTTGAGCCCGTAGGTCATCCAGGCTTCCGACGGCTCGCCATCACGGCCAGCACGGCCGGTCTCCTGATAATAGGCTTCCAGGCTCTTCGGCAGATCGAGATGGACGACGAAACGTACGTCAGGTTTGTCGATACCCATGCCGAAAGCGATCGTCGCCACCATCACCACCCCGTCTTCGCGCAGGAAACGTTGTTGATGGTGCTGCCGGTCGGCGGCGGGCAGCCCGGCATGGTAAGTCAGCGCGTTTACCCCCTGACTTTGCAGCCAAAGCGCCGTTTCGTCGACCTTGCGGCGCGACAGACAATAAACGATTCCCGCCTGGCCGCGGCGGGATGCCAGAAAAGCCAGCAACTGCCTGTGTGGCTGATCGCGCTCGACGATGGTATAGCGGATGTTGGGTCGGTCGAAACTGGCAAGAAAGGTCTGCGCCTCCGACAGCGCCAGCCGGTCGACGATTTCCTGACGCGTCAGCTGATCCGCCGTGGCGGTCAGGGCGATGCGGGGAATGCCTGGAAAACGTTGTTGCAGAAGAGCGAGTTGCAGGTACTCCGGCCGGAAATCGTGTCCCCACTGCGAAACGCAATGTGCTTCGTCGATGGCGAACAGAGAGATGCGCCGACGGGTGGCCAGACGTTCGAGCAACCCGAGAAAGCGCTCGCCGAGCAGTCTTTCCGGCGCAACATAAACCAGGTCGAGCTCGTCGCGCAGCAGGCGGTTTTCGGTCGCCAGCAGCGTCTGAAAATCGAGCGCGGAATTGATGAACGCCGCGCGGATGCCGAGCTGCAACAAAGCATCGACCTGATCCTGCATCAAGGCGATCAGCGGCGAGACGACGACGCCAACCCCGTCACGAATCAGCGCCGGAATCTGATAACACAACGATTTGCCACCACCGGTCGGCATCAGGACCAAGGCGTCGCCGCCAGCGATCAAACGTTCGATCACGGCGGCTTGCTGGCCGCGAAACGCCGGATAACCAAAGACGCGGCGCAATATCGCCAGCGCCGCGGCGTGTCCCTGTCCGCCGGCCGATGGGTCAGCAACGTTCACGGAATCGACCGGCGGACCAGTCGCTCACCGTCCCAGCACAGATATTCGCCGTCCGTCTCCGACCAATCGGCCAACACCCAACGTTCGACGTGGATGCCATCGACGAAGTGATCATGCCGAGCCGGGCGATGAGTGTGGCCATGAATCAGCGTCGCGTAGCCGTTGCGGCGTAGAAAATCGTCGGTGCTCAGCGGATCCACGTCCATCAACGCCGCGGTTTTTTCCTGTTTGGCGGAAACACTTCTCTCGCGCAACCCGGCGGCGATCGCTTGGCGTTCGACCAACGGCCGGGCCAGGAAATCGCTTTGCCAGCCACCATCGCGCACCATGGCACGGAAGCGTTGATAGTCCCGATCGCCGGTGCACAGCATATCGCCATGGCTGAGAACGAACTGCCAGCTCGGCAGCGAAAGAATGTACGGATCGGCCAGCAAACGGCCGCCACTGCGCGCGGCAAACGCTTCGCCGAGCAAAAAATCGCGGTTGCCGTGCAGCAGGCCGACAGCGGTTCCTGTCGCGGTCAATTTCCGCAAGGCATCGGCAATGTCAGCGAACAGCGGCGTCGCCGGATCGTCGAGCACGTCGTCACCCGGCCAGGCGTCGAACAGATCGCCGAGAATGAACACCTGGCCGGCGCTTCGGGCGGGGCCGGCCAGGAAGTCGAAAAACAGCGCATTGGCGCCGGGGGTCGTTGGCGCCAAATGCAGGTCGGAGAGGAAGAAAATCAAGGCGCTGACCGTGGTTTGTCCTGTTTGTCCCGTTTGGATGAGCGGTTCAGCAGACTTCAGCGCGCTCGATCAGCACATCATCGACCGGAACGTCGGCGTGTCCCATCGTCCTGCCGGTCTTGACCGCGGCGATCCGGTCGACCACCTCGCTGCCTTCGACGACCTTGCCGAATACGCAATAGCCCCAGCCTTCGCCGCTGGCGGCGCGGTAGTTGAGAAAATTGTTATTGGCGACGTTGATGAAAAACTGGGCCGTCGCCGAATGCGGATCGGAAGTCCGGGCCATCGCCAGGGTATACGGATCGTTTTTCAGCCCGTTGTCGGCCTCGTTCCGGATCGGAGCGCGGGTCGGTTTCTGCTTCATGCCGGGTGCCAGACCGCCTCCCTGAATCATGAATCCTGGAATCACCCGGTGGAACAGCGTGTTGTCGTAATGCCCGGCCTGGACGTAGTCGATGAAATTCTGCGCCGACAACGGTGCTTTTTCAGCGTCGAGTTCGATGGTGATGACGCCGAAGTTGGTATGCAGCTTGATCATGAAAAATCCTTATTTTTTGTCGGAAAGAATCTTGACCGACTCGATGACGATCGGTTCAAGCGGAACGTTCTGATGCATCCCGCGGTTGCCGGTATTCACTTTGGCGATGGCGTCCACCACCTCCATTCCCTGGCTGACCTTGCCGAATACGGCATACCCCCAGCCGTCGGCTCCCGGGTAGTTCAGCGGGGCATTGTCGCGATGGTTGATGAAGAACTGCGAACTGGCCGAATGCGGCTCGGACGTGCGCGCCATGGCGATGGTGCCACGATCGTTGCGCAAACCGTTACGCGCTTCGTTGTCCACTTTCCGCGGCGCATTTTTCTGCGTCATGTCGGTGGTGAACCCACCGCCCTGGATCATGAAACCGGGGATGACCCGGTGAAAGATGGTGCCGTTATAGAAGCCGGCGTTGGCGTACTGGACGAAGTTCTGCACCGATTTCGGCGCTTTTTCGGCGTCGAGTTCGATGACGATCTTGCCCAGGCTGGTCTGCATTTCAACGGTGGGTGCCGCCAGGACGGCAAAGGGCAAAAGACTGCCAACCAGTAATGGCAGACATTTTCTGATCATCCGGTTTCCTTTCTGGGAAAAATAATCGTCGGGAGTCGCGTCCATCGTCGCGAATGCGGGTTGATCGGCGCGCGCCAGGCACGCCACCGATCAACGCACGCCGGGCTTGTCCAGGCTGGAAGCAGGCGCAGTGGCGGGCTGTCCAAGCAGTTCACGAGCCAGGTTCAGCTTGGTTTTCAGTCGCTTGGTGCCGCCTTCGAGTGGTGCCGCCTTGGCGTAGGCATCGCTGGCCAGTTGCACGTAAACATCGCCCAGATTTTCGTGAGCGACGGCGTAGCCGGGGTGTACCCGCACCGCCGTTTCCAGCACCGCTCGTGCCTGCTCGTACTGCTTTTGCTGAGCGTACAGCACGGCCAGATTGTTATACGGCTCCGGCAAATCCGGATAATCCTCGCTGAGGCTGGTAAACACCGCGATCGCCTCGTTGGCACGGCCGGCCCGACTGAGAATCAGCCCGCGCAAAAAACGGCCTTGCGCATCGCCGGGCTTGCTGGCCAGATGGCTGTCGACCCGGGTCAGCGCCGCCGGGATCTGACCCTGATCCAACAGACGCTGTGCTTCGGTCAGCGCATCGCCATGTGCCGGCAGCGCCAGAAAAAACGACAGCCAGGCGACGGTCAGGGCGGCAGCGGAGGCTCGCCAAGGCGACGGGAAGCTCGGGGGCATGGGTATGGTATACTCGGCAGTTAGATGATTGGCTGTAACTAAGCCAATAAATTCTAACAAAAAATCTCTCCTTCCCCAAGCGTTTCCCCCGCGTTCTCGCCGTTTACGGAACTCTGTCCGAGCCTGAAAAATGTTGAAAATCTATAATTCGCTGGCACGCGAAAAGCAGGATTTCGTGCCGATCACTCCCGGTTGCGTGCGGATGTACGTCTGCGGGATGACGGTTTACGACTATTGCCACATCGGACATGCGCGGGTGCTGGTCGTCTTTGATGTCGTGCAGCGTTGGCTGCGTGCCAGTGGTTTGAACGTTACTTATGTCCGCAACATTACCGATATCGACGACAAGATCATCAAGCGGGCGGCGGAAAACGGCGAAAGCATCCCCGAACTGACCGCACGGTTCATCGCGCTGATGGACGAGGATGCCGCCGCACTCGGCGTGCAAAAACCCGATCACGAGCCGCGCGCCACCGACTACATCCCGCAAATGCTCGGCTTGATCGGCCAACTCGAAGCGCACGGTCTGGCGTATCGCGCCGCCGACGGCGACGTGAATTTCGCGGTACGCAAGTTCCCCGGTTACGGGCGCTTGTCAGGCAAATCGCTCGACGATCTGCGCGCCGGCGAGCGCGTCGATGTCGATTCGGCAAAAGGCGATCCTCTCGATTTCGTGCTCTGGAAAAGCGCCAAGCCTGCTGAACCCGCCTGGCCGTCCCCTTGGGGCGACGGACGACCTGGCTGGCATATCGAGTGCTCGGCGATGAGCTCGCATCTGCTCGGCACTCATTTCGACATCCACGGCGGCGGCCAGGATCTGCAGTTCCCGCATCACGAGAACGAAATCGCCCAGTCCGAAGGCGCCCATGGAGAACGTTTCGTCAACTATTGGATGCACAACGGCTTCGTCCGTGTCGATAACGAAAAAATGTCCAAGTCATTGGGCAATTTTTTCACCATCCGGGAAATCCTCGCTCGCTTCGACGCCGAGGTGCTGCGTTTTTTCATTCTTCGCGCCCACTATCGCAGCCCGCTCAACTATTCCGATGCGCATCTCGACGACGCGCGGCAGGCCTTGACCCGGTTGTACAACACCCTGAAGACCGTTCCGCCGAAAGCGGTGGCCGTCGATTGGCAGGATGCGTACGCGGAGCGCTTCCGCCAGGCGATGGACGACGATTTCAATACGCCTGAAGCCTGCGCAGTGCTGTTCGATCTGGCTGCCGAGGTCAACCGCCGCCAATCGGGCGTTCTGGCCGGGCAATTGAAGGCTCTCGCCGGACTGCTCGGCCTGTTGGTACGGGAACCGCAGGATTTCCTGCAGTCATCAGCGGCAGAGACCGATGCTGGACTGACGCCAACCGCAATCGACGCGCTGATTGCCCAACGGCTCGCCGCACGGCAGAACAAGGATTTTGCCACTGCCGACCGCATTCGCCAGCAATTGTCCGACGCCGGCATCGTTCTCGAAGACAGCGGACGAGGAACCAGTTGGCGGCGCAGTTGAACTCTCTTCCGACATGGCGGGTGTTTATTTGCGACTCGAGTGCCATGTCGTGCTATGGAATACGCGGAAATGTCTGGTGCGGATGGTTTCGTCGAACCCAATGCAAATGGCTCGTACGTTCCTCCGACATATTTCCGCCAAGACGACCCACGAACTCAAAGCGCGCGCCTTCGGCGCATTGCAAAAGCACACGCTCCCTGTGGCGCTTCGGGGAAAGAAGTTCAATCTGGGCGCCGCAGAGACTACGCCCAGGCACCACAAACAACCCGAGATTTTTTGAGCTCGGTAACAAGACGAAGAAGACGAAGCTCGTAACCGAATCGGGTTTTTAATTGCTTCGGTGAATCACAGTTCTTTCATCGGAGTACAGCGAAATACTCTATGGCGCAAGTCGAGGCGACAGGATACAGGCGTAGACCAGCCAAAACCCGGCGCGCGAAGCCCCATTTGAGTAGCCGTGGTACGTCATGGGGCGACGTGAACGCCCATTAGTCAGAGGTGGCAGATCCCCCCATGCCACCATTTTGCCCAATACCGACGCAGGGAAACGGCTGGCTGCGGCGGAAACCTAACGACGTCTGGCGAAAGCCAGACCGATCATTCCCAGACCCAGCAGTGACAGCGCGCCGGGCTCCGGCAACTGACCATCGAAGGAGACTTCGCTGACGAATACCCAGGCATTGGAACGCTGGATTTCGACCTGCAAGTCCGAAACGTTCAGGCTGAGTCCGCTGATATCGAACTGGAAAGGAGCTCCGCCAACGGGATCAGGCACGCTGTAAGCGGTGCCGGCGATCAGCACACTCTGCGGCGGACTGACCCCACCGGCACCATTGCTGTCATCAAAACTAAAGCTGATTTTCTGGATAGTGACCGGTCTGCCGAAATAAAAATGAATCGTCGGATCAATGGACCAACCCACGTACGGCCTTGACCCGCCCGGGGCTTCGGTGACGAACCAGTTGTCGGAAGCAACGACGCCATTGGTCAGATCTCCCTTGCCCCCGCTAAGGCGTGCACCATCGATATTGACAGCACCAGTCCCGGAGTAGGTGTCATCCCAGTAGTTATACGAACCGCTATAACCGTTAAACATATCGTATCTCGATACTGTCAGCGGCACGGCGCTGGCAACCCCGAATGCCGACATTGCCAGCAAGGCGACAGCGCATTTCAAGGCGATTTTGGTGTTCATTTCGAAGATCTCCGGGCAAGAAATGGATAGGGTCGAAAGAAGCAAGAACCGAACCAGTCTGCGGGCTTGCTGAATCAAAAAAATAATTTCCCATTATTTAATAGGATTACAGTCAGGTTGGCAATGTTTTCTTATCCGATATCGACTGATTGTAAAATTTTTCGACAATTGTTCCATTGAAACTACGCTTGATGTCTGGAGTTTGTCTGGTGTCCTCGAGACCGAAGGAGCGAGAAGCGTTGTTGTCGCCGGTCCACACCCATTGGATGTGCGGCAAAGATGGCAGGCTTTAGACTGCGGCGACTGCGTTATTACGATTCCAAGCACGGATACCATCTTTCCAGCGATTTGCCCCCTAATCGACATCGACACGGCACCGAATTTGCCGAATCAAGCCGGCAATCGTCTTCCTGCCGGCGGTATACTTTCGGCAGGAGTAACGACGATGCGCATATTGGTCATCGAAGACGATGAACTGGTCGCCAGTGGTTTGAAGCAGGGCTTGTCGCAAGCCGGTTTCACTGTCGACCTGGCCGATTCGGCGGAAGCCGCCGCCGATTCACTGCGCGATGGCGCTTTCGATCTGGCGGTGGTCGATATTGGGCTGCCGCAAGCCGACGGACTGACGCTGATTCGCCATCTGCGCGCGCAGGGCAATACCTTGCCGGTGCTGGTGCTGACCGCGCGCGGCAGTCTCGAGGAGATGGTCTGCGGCCTGGATGTCGGTGCGGATGATTATCTGGCCAAGCCCTTTCAACTCGCAGAACTCTGCGCGCGGTTGCGGGCACTGTTGCGTCGCTCGCATGCCCGTGGTGACAATTGCCTGCGTCACAACGGCCTGACACTGGACATCAGTCGCCAGCAGGCGATTCTGAACGGCGAGCTGCTCGAATTGACGCGTCGCGAGTGGGTGCTGCTCGAAGCCTTGTTGCTGGCTTCGCCGAATGTGCTGAGCAAGGAGCGGCTGGTGCAGATCCTGACCGGCTGGGACAAGGAAATCACCAGCAACGCGGTCGAGGTGTATGTTTCGCGTTTGCGCAGCAAACTGGCGGCGGGAGGGATCAACATCCGCACCGTTCGCGGCATCGGTTATCGGATCGATGCGGCAATCCGCTAGGCAACTGTCGGCCTCGGACGATCAGCGTCCGCCGGGAGATGAAGGAGCGGCAGCCAGGACTCTTTTTTCCGATGGCAAAACGCATGCCGAGCCCGCGGAAGCGGCTCTCGGGAGAAAAAACCTCGGTCCTTCTCCCAACTCTGCCGACCATTCCCGATTCCAGAAGAGGCTCGTCCCCCTGCGACGGCAAGTGGTACTCGGGTTGCGCCAGCGGTTGTTGCTGGCGATTCTGCTGCCACTGGCCGTGGTCTTTGCCGGCAGCATCGTTTTCGGTTACCGTCTGGCCGAAGAGACCGCCAACGCTGCTTTTGATCTGTCGCTGGCCGACAGCGCGCTGGACATCGCTTCCCATGTTGAAAGCGGCGAGTTGCTGCGTGTCGAACTTTCCGGCGAAGCGGAGGCGATGCTGCGCCGCGACTCGGCGGACCAGATTTTTTTCTCGGTGCGCGACCGCCATGGCCGGCTGCTTGCCGGCGATGCCGACCTGCCGTCGGTAAAGGTTGCCGGTTCACCACATCCGGTGTTCGACGATCGCGATTTCCGCGGCACGGCGACCCGGGCGATCGGGTACCGGCTGTATTCACAACACGGCGAGGTGTTGATCACCGTGGCCGAGACGCTGACCAAACGACGCACCGCCAGCGCCAAGATTCTTGCGGCGATGATCGGCCCAACGTTGGCAGTGATCGTGGCCACGTTCCTGGCGGTCTATTTCGGCGTCCGCAAAGGGTTACGGCCTTTGGCAACGATCGAACGGGAAATCGCAGCCCGCTCGCCGAGCGATCTGCGCGAGATTGCCGTCGAGGCGACCCCGCGTGAAATCCGCCCGTTGCTGACACGGTTGAACGCTTTGTTCGCACTGCTGCGCCAGTCGGCTGCTGCGCAACAACGTTTCCTCGCCGACGCCGCGCACCAGTTGCGCACGCCGTTGGCCGGTTTGCAGACGCAGATCGAATTGGCGGCAGCCGAGGGACGTTTCGCCGGTGATCCTCACCGCCTGAGCCGTCTGGACGACGCCACCGGCCGGATCGCACATCTGGTCGATCAATTGCTGCTGTTCGCCCGTGCCGAGGCGGCTGGTGCGGCACCGGTTTTCGAGACCGTGTCGCTGGCGGCGCTCGCCGAACGGGCGGCATCAATCTTTCTCGACCGGGCATTGGCCCGCGGGATCGATCTCGGTTTCGAAATCGCCCCGGTGACGGTGGTTGGCATTCCCTGGCTGCTGCATGAGGCGCTGGCCAATCTGATCGACAATGCTTTGCGCTACGCGCCGTCGCCCGGCGTGGTGACAGTGCGCAGCGGTCGACGCGGCGAGCAGGCTTTTCTGGAAGTCGAGGACGACGGACCGGGAATTCCGCCGTCGGCGCGCGCGCAGATTTTCGAGCGCTTCTATCGCTTGCCCGGTACGCCGGGCAGCGGTTGCGGTCTCGGCTTGGCGATTGTCCGGGAAATCGCCGAGGTGCACGGCGCGACGGTCGAATTGAGGGAAGCCGGCAGCGGCGGGCTGCGCATTGGTCTGCTTTTTCCGAAGGTCACCGGCACTCTGGACACGAAGGCCGACGACCAAACGGCTGACAACGGTTGATGCCTGTCGTTCTGGCACCGATTCCGGGGAAGGTATGATCGCGCGCGTCAGCGCAGGGCGATGTCGACCGCCGGTGCGCCGGTCATCGCCAGCAATTCCTGCGGCGTCAACTGGAACACCGCGTGCGGGTGGCCGGCGGCGGCCCAGATCTGCGGATAGTTCAGCAGATCGGCGTCGACCAGCATCGATAAGGGCTGCGAGTGGCCGACCGGGCAAACGCCGCCGATCGAGTAGCCGGTACGTTCCTTGACGAACCGGGCGTCGGCTTTGCCGACCGCGCCGAGCAATGCGGCGACCTTGTCTTCGTCGATCCGGTTGACGCCGCTGGCGACGACCATCACCGCCGCGTCGTCGGCCAGCCGGCGGAGGACCACCGATTTGGCGATTTCGGCAACCTGGCAGCCGAGCGCGGCGGCGGCCTCGGCGGAGGTCCGTCCAGTGGCCGGCAGCATCGTCACTGGTTGGCGGTGGCCGATCGCCCGCAGGGTGTCGGCGACGCGTTGCGCCGCTTCGGGAAGCGTTGGCGCGGCGTTGGTCGTCGGCAGCGTCATACCAGCACCTCGACACACGCCGGATGGCCGAGAAAGGCTTGTGGGCTGGCGGTAAAGCCGTAAGCGCCGGATTGGAAGACGACCACCAGGTCGCCAGTCTGCGCCGGCGGCAGGGCCATGCGGTCGGCGAGCAAGTCGAGCGGGGTGCACAGCGGACCGACCACGGATACCGTTTCGCAGGCGGCTTCGTCCAACGGCATGCGGTTGCCGATTGCCACCGGATAATTCTTGCGGATCACCTGGCCGAAGTTGCCCGATGCCGACAAATGGTGATGCAAACCGCCGTCGGTGACCAGAAAGGTCTGTTCACGCGACACCTTGCGATCGACGATGCGGGTGACGTAGATGCCGGCTTCGCCGACCAGGTAGCGACCCAGTTCGATGACCAGTTCGGCCGCCGGCAGTTCGCTTCCGGCGCGCTCGGCGATCTGCGCCAGATTGTCGCCGATCGCCGTCAGCGGCAGCGCTTGTTCGCCAGGGAAATAGGGGATGCCGAAGCCGCCGCCGAGGTTGAGGAAGCGCACCGGCGTCGGCGCCGACCGCGCCAGCCGACAGGCCAGGTCGAAGCTTTTCTGCTGGGCGTCGATGATCGCTTCCGGTTTGAGGTTCTGCGAACCGGCAAACAGGTGGAAGCCTTCGAAAGCCAGGCCGGCGCGGCCGATCTCGTCAAGCAATGCCGGCACCTGTTCGGCATCGACGCCGAACTGTTTGGCGCCACCGCCCATCTTCATTCCCGAGCTTTTCAGTTCGAAATCGGGGTTCACGCGTACCGCGACGCGCGCCGGCAGGCCGCTGGCGGCGCTGATCGCCGCCAGTTCGGCGACTTCGCGGAACGATTCGACGTTGATCAGAATGCCGGCGGCCACTGCCTGCCGCAATTCGCGCGGCCGTTTGCCGGGGCCGGCGAAGCTGATCTCGCGTGGGTCGGCACCGGCGTCGAGGGCAACTTTCAGTTCGCCGGCCGAGGCGACGTCGATGCCATCGACCAGCCGGACCAGATGACCGACCAGCGCCGGCATCGGGTTGGCTTTCATCGCGTAATGTATTTTCACCGCCGGAGGCAGCGCGGCGCGCAGTGTGGCCACCCGCTCGGCAAGCAGCTGCCGGTCGTAAGCGTAGAACGGCGTCTGGCCGACACGATCAGCGAGGCGCGACAGGGGTATGCCGCCGATCAGCAGTTCGCCGTCGCGGACCGCGAACTGGCTCATCGGCGGGTGACTGGGAGGCGTACGTTCGCTTTTATTCACGGCGAGGCTCTTGGTTGAAAAGTGGCGAAAACGGGCAAAGATCGATTGGGTCGCTCATACTCCGCCAGCAGGGCTTGCGTTGGCGGCAACGAATTCACCGGCCAGCAGCTTGCGGTCGATCTTGCCATTCGGATTGCGCGGCAGCGGCCCCTGACGGACAGCGATCGCCGCCGGCACCA
Organism: Accumulibacter sp.; assembly: GCA_031732795.1. Classification (GTDB taxonomy): domain Bacteria; phylum Pseudomonadota; class Gammaproteobacteria; order Burkholderiales; family Rhodocyclaceae; genus Accumulibacter. The sequence continues at coordinate 16,793 of JAVMKC010000059.1, forward strand.
TGTACGCCGGCATGCGCTGCCGGCACTCGGCGAGCAGCGCCTGCGGATCCACCTCGCCGCCGGCGGGCGGGGTGACGATGGCCTGGATCGCCTGGCCCAGCGTCGGATGGTCGAGTCCGAAGGCAACGCATTCACCGACCAGCCGCGTGGCGTAGAGCACTTCCTCGACCTCGGTCGGACTGACCCGATAGCCCGAGGTCTTCATCATTTCATCGCGGCGACCGACGAAATAAAGAAAGCCTTCCTCGTCGATCCGCACGCTGTCCCCCGAAAAGACGGCGATTTCGGGCAGCACCAGACCGCTGTCGCGCCCCGGGGTCCGGGCCGGCAGCGGCCGATAGCGTTCGGCCGTTTTTTGCGGGTCATTCCAATAGCCCAGGCCAACCAGCGCGCCGCGATGCACCAGTTCGCCCGTTTCGTTGGCTGCGCACGGCGAGCCGTCCTCGCGTAGGACCAGGATTTCGGCATTGGGAATCGCCTTGCCGATCGAATCCGGGCGACGATCGACTTCGCTTGGCGGCAGGAAGGTCGAGCGAAAGGCTTCGGTCAGACCGTACATCAAAAAGGGCTGGCTGCGCGGCATCCGGGCACGCAACGCATTGAGCGTTTCGCGCGGCATGCGGCCGCCGGTGTTGGCGAAATAGCGCAAGTGTTCGTCGATTCCCGCAGGCCAGTCGAGTTCGGCCAGTTGGATGTACAGCGGCGGCACGCCGGTCAAACCGGTGATTTTTTCGCGCACCAGCGCCTTGAGCACGTCGCGCGGCAGCAGATAATTGAGCAGCACGGCGCGCGCACCGGCGTGAAACGCGGTGGTCAACTGGCTGAAGCCGGCATCGAAAGATAGCGGCAAGGCGGCGAGCAAGGTGTCGTCAGCCTTGTTTTCGAGGTAGCTGGCGACGCTCTTTGCACCGGCGACCATGTTGCGATGCGACAGGACAACGCCTTTGGGTTTGCCGGTGCTGCCCGAGGTATAGAGGATCGCCACCATGTCGGTATCGATCACCCGATGTCCGTAACGGCCAGCACCGGTTCGCAACAACTCCTGCCAAGCGATGGCCTGTGGCACGCCGTCGCTCTCCGCCACGGCTTCGGGATTGACTGTCACCAGCTGGCCCAGGTCCGGGCAGGCGGCCAGCGCCGGTTGCAGGAGCGCCAACCGCTCGCTGGAACTGACCAGCAGCCGCACGTTGCAGTCGCGCAGGATGTACGCCACCTGCTCGGCTTTCAGCAGCGGATTGACCGGCACGAAGACGCACCCGGCGGCAGCGGCGCCGAAACTGGCGATCACCGTCTCGAAACGTTTCTCGAGGTAGATGGCGACGCGTTCCCCGCGCTGCAAGCCGAGTTCGAGCAGGCCAGCGGCGAAAGCCGTGACTGCCTGGTGCAAAGCGCCGTAATTCATCGACTGCCCGCCGTAAGTCAGTGCCAAAGTCTCCGGCGCGCGATGGGCTGAACAGGCAATCAATTCGGGAAGCAGATAAGCGTCGTTCATGGCGGTTTGACGAGAAGCGGACAAAAGCGGGATTCTAATGACTCACTCTAGCGAAAAAGTGATTTTATTGACATTCCACGGCCGACGGGCGCCTTCTGCCGCTGTAGATTGGCGATATCGCGAAACCGCCCAATTTCCAGGATGGTTTAATCTTACAGAGTTTAACAAACACCTCCTTGACGGTTTTGTCGAGAAACACGTTTCATCAAACTGATTTATTAATAAATAGTTGGCGAATGAATCTGGCGCGCGATTGTTGAGCGATTTGAGCGGCACGCACCGGCAAGCGTGATGGCCCGAGCGCCGCTGGAGCAGACGATGCCCACATCCTGGGTGGACGAGGTGTTCGAGGAGCATCGCCAACGTCAATACCCGCGGGAGTCGATGTTTTCCACGATCACGGACCCGACGACGTTGGTCACACCGGGACGACGGCCGTCGCTGCACGCGGCGGCGCGCATGGAGTAGATCGACGACCGGTACTTCTGTACCCACACCATCCTGCAAGGCTTTAACAAAACGGGAGCGGGCCTCATCGTGCGTGAGCAGACGTACCACCCACGTCTGATCGAACAGAACCCATGAGGTGTACCGGCTCGGATTCCCTGGGCACGGTTTCGCAATGATGCGCTCGATAACGCCTTTGGTCTGAGGCTCAACCACGAAGGCGAAGCGCGGGGCAATGCCCTACCTCTCGTTGGGCCGCTCGGTCCGAATCGTTCCTTCATGCCGTACGTGCTTTCTCTGGAGCCAACTGTGCGGGAAGAGCGCGCCATTCTGCGCATCAGGCGCAACACGTGGGCGCAGGACACACAGAGGTTTCGCGGCTCGCGACGACTTCCTATCGGCCAGCGGGCTCCACCTTTCCTTCTGCAGAATCTCCACGTCCTTGACCCACTCGTCAAGGCGCCGATTGACCTCGTTCCGTTGGTGCTCCATGGGATCGTTCTCTCGCGCCTGGAACCCGGCATCGTTGCCTATCAGCACCTCGTCGCGCCATTCATCCAGGCGGCAGATCAACGCCGCCAATTCCCGGGAGACGGCATCCACCGACTCGCCGCGCAACCGCCGTCGCACGACCGCCTTCTTCTGCCCGGCCAACCGTCTCTTCATCTCGGTGGCCGCGCTGGACTCGCCGTGAGCCGCGCTACGCGCTCCTTCCGACGAGTTCGGCGCCCCCATCCGCCAACAGTCCATTTCGCGTCACACCGCTCTTTCCCCCAAACACGATTTCACCCCAAATTCACGTTCAGCAAACCCGGATCTGGTCCAAGTGAGTAGCTAGGCGTGTAGCTGCACGCGAAAAATAAAAACAATAATGAATTGTTTTATTTGTGTATTTCCGTCTACATCAAAACGATGTCGAACTGTTCCTGCCAGTAGCTCGGTTCGGCCTGCAGGGAGATCGGTTTGCCGATGAAGTCGGAAAGCATTGCCAGCGCTTGCGATTCCTCGTCCAGGAAGCGGTCGATGACCGACTGGCTGCCGAGTACGCGGTATTCACGGGCGTTGAACTGTCGCGCTTCGCGCAGCAGTTCGCGAAGGATTTCGTAACACACGGTGCGCGCCGTTTTCACCTCGCCGCGCCCCCCGCAGGTTGGGCATTCTTCGCACAGCACGTGCGACAGCGACTCGCGGGTTCGTTTGCGGGTCATTTCGACCAGTCCCAGGGCGGTAAAACCGTTGACCGTCAGCCGGGTGTGGTCCCGGGACAGCGCCTTGTTGAATTCGCTGAGCACCGCCGCCCGGTGTTCATCGTTCTCCATGTCAATGAAATCAATGATGATGATGCCACCAAGATTGCGCAGGCGTAACTGGCGGGCGATGGTTTGTGCCGCTTCGAGATTGGTTTTGAAGATGGTGTCGTCGAAATTGCGTACGCCGACGAAACCGCCGGTATTGACGTCGATGGTGGTCATCGCTTCGGTCTGGTCGATGATCAGGTAGCCGCCGGATTTGAGATCGACACGGCGGGCGAGAGCCTTCTGCAGTTCGTCTTCGACGCCGTGCAGATCGAATAATGGCCGCTCGCCGACATAATGCTCGAGCAGCGGCTGCACTGTCGGAGTGTATTCACTGGCAAAAGTGTTGAGCCGCTGGAAGTTTTCCCGCGAATCGATGACGATGCCAACGGTTTCCGGGTTGACGAAGTCGCGGAGCACCCGTTGCGCGAGCGATAATTCCTGGTACAGGAGAGTCGGCGGCGCGACCAGCGTCGATTGGCTTTTGATATCGCGCCAGATTTTTCGCAGGTACTCGATATCCTTCACCAGTTCGGCTTCGCTGGCGGTTTCGGCCATCGTCCGGACGATGAAGCCACCGGGCTCCTCGGCAGGAACCAGTCGACCGAGCTTTTCGCGCAACGCTTCGCGTTCCGCTTCGCGCTCGATGCGTTGTGAAATGCCGATATGCTTATCCTGCGGCAAATAGACCAGCATCCGGCCGGCAATCGACACTTGCGTAGAGAGCCGCGCACCTTTGCTGCCCATCGGATCTTTGATCACCTGAACGAGCAGGCTCTGGCCTTCGACGAGCAAGCGCTCGATCGGCCGTGCTGGTTCGTCGTTACTGCGCGGTTCGCGGATGTCGGCCACGTGCAAGAAGGCCGTCCGGTCGAGCCCGATGTCGATGAACGCTGATTGCATTCCCGGCAGGATGCGCGCGATGCGCCCGAGATAGACATTGCCGACGTAGCCGCGACTGGCGCTGCGTTCGATATGCAATTCCTGGACGACGCCCTGGTGCATGACGGCGACGCGCGTTTCCTGTGGGGTGAAATTGATCAGAATTTCTTCAGACATGGGGTAGAATCCGGCGCTTGTCGTGACATTGGCAGCCGCCATTCTACCCCGCCCGGACCTCACGCCGAATGTCGGCCACCGTTCCACCCACCCCCTCCTCTTTTCGAGTCCCCGAATTGCTCGCTCCCGCCGGCTCGCTGGCGATGCTGCATACGGCGCTGGCTTACGGGGCGGACGCGGTCTATGCCGGCCAGCCGCGCTACAGCCTGCGGGTGCGCAATAATGTTTTTGGCGATCTAACGTCACTTGGCCAGGCAATCGACGCGGCGCACGCCGCCGGCCGGAAATTTTATGTCGTCAGCAACCTGCTGCCGCACAACAGCAAGCTGCGCACGTATCTGAGCGACATGGCGCCGGTGGTCGCATTGCGGCCGGATGCGCTGATCATGGCCGACCCCGGACTGATCGATCTGGTCCGCGAAACCTGGCCCGAAATGCCGATCCATCTCTCGGTGCAGGCGAATACGGTCAATTTCCTGGCCGTCCGCTTCTGGCGCCGACTCGGTTTGCAGCGGGTGATCCTCTCGCGCGAATTGTCGATCGAGGAAATTGCCGAGATTCGCAATGAGTGTCCGGACATCGAATTGGAAGTTTTCGTCCACGGCGCTCTGTGCATCGCCTACTCCGGCCGTTGTTTGCTGTCGGGCTATTTCAACCATCGCGACGCCAATCAGGGAAGCTGCACCAACTCGTGCCGCTGGGAGTACCAGGTCCTGGCTGGAAATGAGGACGCCAGCGGCGACCGGCATCGCCACCCGCCGCCCACCGGCAAGGCCGGCAGCCGTTCCTGGCTGCTTGAGGAACGCGAAAGGCCCGGCGCGCTGCTGCCGATCGACGAAGACGAGCACGGCACGTACATCCTTAATTCCAAGGACTTGCGCGCCGTCGAACATGTCCGGCGCCTGTTCGAAATCGGCGTCGATTCGTTGAAAATCGAAGGCCGCACCAAGTCAGCGTATTACGTGGCACGAACGACGCAGGTCTATCGGCGGGCCATTGACGATGCCGCCGCCGGTCGGCCTTTCGATCCATCGTTGCTCGGCGAACTCGAAGGACTGGCCAATCGGGGTTATACCGATGGCTTTTACCAACGTCATCACGACCACGAGCGGCAGAATTATCTGCGCGGCCACTCCGAGTCGGGGCGCAGCGTGTATGTCGGCGACGTACTGGCCTGGGACGCGGCGCATCAGCGGGCGCTGGTCGACATCAAGAACCGCTTTGCGCTTGGCGACCGCCTAGAGGTGATCCATCCCTCCGGCAATCATCGACTCACCGTCGAAGAAATGCTCAATGCCGATGGCGCCGAAATTCCTGTGGCACCAGGCAACGGCCATCAGGTATGGATTCGCCTGCCGAAGGAATTACCCGGCGCGATGCTCGCCCGCTTCATCGAGGCCGCCGACGAAGGATGATCAACCGGCATTTGTTCGTCGACATCTCGGCACATGGTTTCGGCCATCTGGCACAAGTCGCGCCGGTGCTCGAAGCACTGGTCGAACGGCGACCGAATTTACGGATCACCTTGCGCAGCGGCTTGCCGATCGAACGATTACGCTCACGCCTTCGGCCGCCGTTCACCCATCTCGCCGGCCGTAGCGATTTTGGCTACGTAATGCACGATGCCGTCAATCTCGATCTGTCGGCAACGGCGACGGCGTACCGCCGGCAACACGCCGACTGGTCCGATCAGGTCGAGCGCGAAGCGGCATTGCTCGGTGCCTTGCGCCCCGATCTGGTCCTCAGCGATGTCGCTTACCTGCCGTTGGCCGGCGCGGCGCGGCTAGGAGTACCAGCGGTGGCAATGTGTTCTCTCAACTGGGCCGAGCTGTTCGACCACTTCTATAGCCAGGAATCCTGGGCGCTCGCGATTCATCAACAAATGCTCGCCGCCTACCGTAACGCCGCCTGTTTTCTACGTCTGACACCGGCAATGCCGATGGCCGACCTGCCCAATCGGCGCGGCATCGCACCGGTAGCGACGCTGGGTCAAGATCGCAGCCGGTCGCTGCGGCAACAACTGCAGTGTGCCGACGACGAACGACTGATATGGATCGGCTTCGGTGGTTTCGACCGCCCGTTGCCGATCGACGACTGGCAGCCACAGCCCGGCTGCCACTGGCTGATTCCGCAGAGTTGGGCAAGTTCGCGAAGCGATACCACCGCCATCGAAACGCTCGGTCTATCGATTGCAGATCTGATGGCTTCGGTCGATGCCGTGATCACCAAGCCGGGCTACGGGACATTCACTGAGGCCGCCTGCAACGGTACCGCCGTCATCTACCAGCGCCGTCCCGACTGGCCCGAACAACATTGCCTGATCGACTGGCTGCAACACAACGCCCGTTGTCAGGAAATCAGTCCGGTCGATTTATTTGCCGGCAAACTCGCCGAGACTTTGACTGCTGTATGGCAACAACCGTCTTCACGACGTCCTTGCCCAACGGGAGCCGCGGAAGCCGCTGAAATCCTGCTGACCTGGTTGTCCTGACGCGAGTGCGTTTAACGATAAAAGAGACCGTAGAAGGTCAACAATTTTCCGGCCACTGAGGTCGAGCGCCTCGCCCTCTCGGTTTTAACCGAGAGGGCGCGGAGATTGTGGGATTGGTGCTGAGGAGAGGGGCTTGGCGGTGACCTACTTTCACACATGCGAGATGCACTATCATCGGCGCGCTTTCGTTTCACGGTCCTGTTCGGGATGGGAAGGGGTGGTTCCAAAAGGCTATGGCCGCCAAGCATAACGGGTTCGTGCGCGAGGAAGGGCGTTGCGCACGCAAAATGGGAAGAAGGCGGTGGTAACGCTGCGCGGGGGACGCGCAAGGGTATAGGATCAAGCCACACGGGCGATTAGTACTGGTTAGCTTAACGCATTGCTGCGCTTCCACATCCAGCCTATCAACGTCGTGGTCTACCACGACCCTTCAGGGGGATCAAGTCCCCGGGGAAATCTCATCTTAAGGCGAGTTTCACGCTTAGATGCTTTCAGCGTTTATCTCTTCCGAACTTAGCTACCCGGCGATACGACTGGCGTCATAACCGGTACACCAGAGGTTCGTCCACTCCGGTCCTCTCGTACTAGGAGCAGCCCCCTTCAAATTTCCAGCGCCCACGGCAGATAGGGACCAAACTGTCTCACGACGTTTTAAACCCAGCTCACGTACCACTTTAAATGGCGAACAGCCATACCCTTGGGACCGACTACAGCCCCAGG
>JAVMKC010000060.1:0-105821 GCA_031732795.1 Accumulibacter sp.
GCATCGATCTGACCGCCCCGACGATCAGCGTCAGCGCGCCGGACAACACCAACGACAGTACGCCGACGATCACCGGCACGACCGACGCGCCGGTCGGCAGCACCGTCACCCTGGTCGTCAGCCAGGGCGCGACCAGCCAGACGCTCACCGCCACCGTCCAGGCCGGCGGCACGTACAGCGCGACCGTCCCGACGGCGCTCGCCGAGGGCGGCTATACCGTCACCGCCAGCGTCACCGACGCCGCCGGCAATACCGGCCATGCTAACGATCCGGGGTCGATAAATATTTCCCCGGTCACCGCCAATGTCTTTGCCACCGGCAATGAAGATCCGGCCTCGCCGATTGCCATCGCCTTGACCGCTTCAGATACCGACGGCAGCATTGATCACTATGTCATTTCCACGCTACCGGCGAATGGAGTCTTGTTTACCGACGTCGCAATGACGCATCCGATCACGATCGGACAAAGCGTCGCCGGACCGGTGTATTTCATGCCCGCCAGCAACTGGAGTGGCAACACATCATTCAACTACGCGGCAGTAGATAACAATGGCGTGATCGATTCGACGCCGGCGCAAGCCAGTGTGACAGTCACCCCGGTTGCCGATATGCCGACGTTGCAGATCGCCATGCCCGATCTGTTTGTCTTGACGCCAGGCAACACCGTCATTTCGACCGGGGCAACCGACCGGGAAATCGTCCCAGGCCCGACAGATTATGAAATCGGTTCCGGTGTCAAACAAAGTAATCTCGAAGCCGAGTTGGGACTGGCCACCAACTATTTGGATAATCGCTTCAATCCGGTCGGTCCGGGGGTCACCGATGACGGATTTGTCGACATCATCGACGGCAAGTTGACCGAATCGAACTATGCCATGACCACCGGGATGACGGTGACCTGGAATTACGCTTTCAAGAACGGTGAGGATTTGCTCTCCGAAGTGGCCGCCGGATACAACGATGTGGTGGTTTTGTTGGTTACCGACCCGTTGGGCAATAAACAGTCGTTTCTCGTCGATGCCTCCGAGGAAAAGTTTCCGGCGCAAATCTCGAACGGAACGTTCAGTTTCACTGCCACCATGCCGGGCACTTACACCTTCGACTGGCTGGTGATGAATTCGGGTGACACTTACAAAGACTCTTCATTGTCGGTCAATAAACCACAGTTCACCTTGAGCAGTCACCCTGGTCAGACTTATGCGGCGCCGGTTGATCTGGGTACATTGGCGGCTCTGACCGATACCGACGGTTCCGAAACGTTGGCCGTAACCATCGCCAACGTGCCGGCCGGTGCCGCGTTTACTGCTGGTACGCCGAACGCCGATGGCTCGGTCTGGACGTTCACCGCCGCGCAATTGGCCCATTTGGAATTGTTGCCGCCGTCCGGCTATACCGGAACCATGGATTTGCTGGTCACCGCCACCAGCACGGAAAACGCCAATCACGCGACGGCCAGCACCAGCCAGCACCTGACGATCGGTTTCGGCGAGACGACTACCACCTACTCGAACAGCACCGAAGCCGCACAGTCGCTCACCGGTACGTCCGGCAACGATCTGATCCGCGGTTATGCCGGCAACGACACCATATCTGGCGGTAGCGGTCACGATATCATTTACGGTGGTGCCGGTAACGATACCGTTCAAGGTGATCAAGGCAACGACAACCTCTATGGCGGCGTCGGCACCGACAGCCTGAGTGGGGGCGCAGACCACGACAAACTCTATGGAGGGAGCGGGAACGATATTCTTGACGGCGGCACCGGCAATGACCTTCTGGCCGGCGGCCAGGGGAGTGACAACCTGACCGGCGGCTTGGGTTCGGACGTTTTCCAGTGGTCTTTGGGTGATGCCGGCAGCGCTGGAACACCGGCGGTTGATACGATCGCTGATTTCGCAGTCGCCTCTCGCTCGGCCGGCGGCGATGTGCTCGACTTGCGTGATCTGCTGCAAGGTGAGCATTCCTCGTTGAGCAGTGCCGACCACTTGGGCAACCTGACCAACTATCTGCATTTCACGGTCAGCGGCGACACGACTACCGTGCAAATCAGCACCAGCGGCGGTTTTGCCGGTGGCTTCAATGCGTCAGCGGTCGATCAACAGATCGTTTTGTCGCACGCTGATTTGTCCGCCGGTGGGCTGACCACCGATCAGCTGATCATTCAGGATCTGTTGAGCAAGGGTAAGTTGCTCACGGATTGAAGCCGGGCGAACCAAGGGCGGACGGGCCGGGAGCATTCGTCGAGAATTTGCGCCAGTTCTTCCATCACTGGCTGCGACAGGGTGTTGGTCGAGGGGCGGCTCGGCTCGCCGTCGCAGTCGATGGTCGCCCAGGCCACGCCGTCCGTATCCCGCTCGACCCGCCAATGCTGGTAAGTCATCGTCTGTGCGCTCATTTTCTGTTCCTCGACCATTTCAGGTCACCGTCTCGATCAGCATCGCGCCGCCCTGGCCGCCGCCGATGCAGATGGCGGCGATTCCGCGCCGGCCGCCGTTGGCGCGCAAGGTGTGCAGAAGCTGCAGGACGATCCGCGCGCCGGAGGCACCGACCGGATGACCGAGGGCAACCGAGACATCGGGGTCACAACCGAGGCATCGGCGGCAAGGCATCGGGGTCACAAGGCATCGGGGTCACACACAGGCATCGGGGTCAGGTCTTGCATTTATTCATTTCGGGTTACACCATTGTCCACCATCGGAGAGCTTAGCCTGGGCTCAAGTCTTGCAATCATGCATTCATGCCCAACCCGGCGCTCCAGACGACCAGCCGCATGAAGCCAGTTCGTTGCCTGAGCTTTCACATTGGGCCCTAGAACATGGCTGAAATCGTCACGCTGTTGCTGCTCCGGCTACGCCGACGACAGATCGGTGAGCACAGTGGCGCGGAATACGCAAATCGAAATACCCGGGCCGTACAACCTCATTCGGGCCGTCCGTTGACGGCCGGCGCAGCACTGTGGTTCTCGCACAGGGGCGCGGGTTAGGTAACGACGGTCGAGGTCTCGCGGCGCATCCCAACTCGCTCGTTGTTCCAGGCTATACTCTGGCCCAACCAGCCGCTCAACCGGGCCGCACACAGTCGGCTTCGCCGTCTGCGGTTGTCCGGTTAGCTCCAACGTTAGGCGTCACACGATCTTCGACTTCCGCGAGTCCATAATGTTCAAGAAGCACACGGCTTACCCAAAGACCAAACAACTGCAGCGCTATCTGTTCCCGCACGCCTGCTTTGGTTGCCGCAAGGTGTTTCGCAAGCCGCTCAGCGAGGTTGCTCGCCTCTGCCCTCAGTGTGCTGCGCCGATGACAACACTCGGGCGGAAGTTTCACACTCCGAAATCAGGTGACCGTGCTCAATGGAAGGAGATTCAAGTCTTGGTCGAGCATGGCTTTACCTTCGACTCCGTTTACCGAGCCACAGAGTCAGGCGGCCGAGTAGCGGTTCCTTATCCGAGAACGCTGGCTGAAATTCCGGCTTTTGTTGCGGAGTTTCAGAGTCAGGCGCGAGTTCCCGCACCAGTCCGTCCGGGAGCGCCACCGAGTGACGCCTAACCACTCGCCCGAGCCGACCCGCTACGGCAGGCATCGTAAGCCCGGGCTGAGATACTCCGTCCATTCTCTCAGCCCGGGCTTACGCCACCTGCTTGCGCGGGCGGCTCTGCTCGAACGTTAGGGGCCCCATTGAAGGCAGCTTCGGCCCCCGCTAAGCATCCAGACAGTTCGCCCTGTCCGGGGAAGGTACGCAGTCAGTCCCGCGCACTTTTACTCCCTGCTGTCCTCTCTTCGAATCGCACACTTCAGCGTGCCATTTCGACGTTAGGTACGAAGGTGGCCCGGGTCAAAGGGCTGGTTTGTCACCATTGCTCCCGCTGCGGGCGGCGGAATCGCCATCCGCTACTGCCCTCACTGCGGTACCAAGTTGGCTGGCTCGAGCAGGGCTCTCCGCAAGTAGCATGTGGACTAACCCTCCCATCGAGTGGACATCCTCCAGCGAGGCACCTTGGCCGCCGCCCATGTCAAACGTTAGAGGTGCCGCGCTTGCGTACAGAGAAAATTTCTGATCTAGCTGTTTCTCATTTTGTCACGGTTCCCTCCCGTGGAGGAACTGCTCACTCGGTCGTATCCATCTACATAGACGGTCAACACATTCCCGAATTGCCTATCGCTGTGGCAACCAAACCAAATTCAGGCCAAAACGTAATTGTTGCTTTTCGAGGCGAGGCAATAACGGACATTGTTGGCTGGCTAGACCCGGTAACGAATACCCCGATTGTCGTCATCCCAAAAATCGTTAGCTACTACCCAATCATTCTCATATTCCTATTCCCAATACTTTCAATATTGCTAATCACCGCGTATCTAAGCCACAGGGACATTTGGTTCTATTTGGTAATTACGCTTGTAGTCGCTCTTGTTCTCATACAAGCCATTGGCTGGCCGGGCGTTGCACGCCACCTAAAGAAAGCTCAGGCGCAAAATGAAGAAAAGCACCGCCAGCGTCTAACTTCATGAATTAACAATAGTGTTACGAAGCCGCGTTCCCCGGACTTCGCGCTTGCGCCAGACGACGGGTGCTGTGTTCTGATTGTAGGCATTGGGCAGGCATGGATGGCCTCGATGAGTTGGTCTTGCTTCGCAAGCTGGCGTTGTTGAGGGTCTTGCGCTGGAAAATGCCGAACCAGATTTCGAGCTGATTGAGCCAACTGGCACGGGTGGGCGTGAAGTGGAAGGTGACGTTGGGATGAGGCAGGCCAACACGATGCGCGAGCGTTCAGCCATACGAACCTCCCCGCTTCGACTCCTGGCCATGCGCTCAAGATCGTCCATGACTTCCGGCGTACACGACAACGCAACGGCCACTCGCGCCATGACAACACGCCCAATGAGTTGGTGAAAGTGTCATCATAATACTGCCGTATTTATTCGCAATTAGTGACTAGCGAGCCAGATGTCTTTGGCGTGATGAGCGTCGCCCCCCCCCGATCGGACCTCGTCGCTGCCGTCGAAGCCGGCAGCGTGCGGATTCGTCGGTCACGACTTTTACGGCCGGATTTCGGGCTGGTCATCGTGCGCGGCGCATGACTTTTCCGACACAGCGCCTTCGCTCGAGCATGCAGCGTGTTTGGGCTGGTTCGTGTCTGTCCGGCTCGAATCCGCACGTTTTGGCGGCTTCAGATTGCCAAGCTCTGGTTCCGTGGAACTGGCGCTTCATCGTGCCGAAAGCGTGACCGATCTCGTTACGTAGTTTGCCGACAAGCCGGTGGCGTGGTATGTGTCGGCAGCGGATGGTCGTTGCCCGCCAGATCTGAAGCCGATGGCAGAATACCGGAAGACGAGGAGTATAATCCCCGACTGTCGTATCGCTTTCCGTTTGCGCCGCACCCAGCTTCGGTATTGCCGGACGCAAACTCTCTTCTGCGCGATGAAGACCATTCACCCACAGCGCGACGCGCTGCACCATGAAGTGCATGCGCGTCCTTACGAGCGCCTTGCGGCGCCGTTGATTCTTACCCGTATCGGACTGGTCGAGGCGGATGGTGCGCAGGTGCGGGAACATCTGCGAGCGCTGCTGCGCGATCGTCACCTGCCGTTGCCGGCAAACGACAGCAATCATCTCAGCGTCGATCTCGGTGGCATAAAGTTGCGCTGGGAGCAACACACCGAGTTCTACACCTGCACTTTCTGGCGACCGTTGTTTCCTGATGCCGCCGATTTCTCACGTTCCGCTCTCGCCGACCTGCCGCCGGATTGGCTGGCCGGACTGCCGGGCAAATGGTTGATCGGCCTGCATGTGCTGGTATTGCCGCTGCAGGAGGGGGATGGTGAACTGCCGCTGGCCGTGCGTCGCGATCTCGACGAAGACAGCCGTATCGGTTGTGCAGCGATCGAGGACGCCGCCAGGATCTATACCGATTTCCGCTTGCGCGACGGCGGGTTCGGCCGCTTTATTGTCGTGGTCGATGAAATGTCGCCACGTCGTCTGGGACGCCTCGTGCAGCGGGTCATCGAACTCGACACGTACCGGATGATGGCTCTGCTCGGCCTGCCCGTGGCGCGTGAGGTGAATGCCGCGCTTGCCACGGCCGAAGTTGATCTCGCGGCGCTGGCGGCCAGGATTGGCAATGCCAGCGCCTGCGAGGAACCGGAACTTCTGCATCGGCTGACCGAACTTGCCGCTCATGTGGAAGGGCTGTATGCACGCACGCATTCGCGTTTCTCGGCCAGCGCCGCGTATTTCGAGCTCGTGCAGCGGCGCATCGACGAACTGCGCGAAGTGCGCACCGCCAACCTGCAGACGCTGCGCGAATTCATGGATCGCCGTCTGCTGCCGGCGCTGCAGACTTGCGCCTGGGCTGCGCGTCGCCAGCAGGCGCTCTCGGAACGTATTTCCCGGGTTTCGAATCTGTTGCGGACGCGCGTCGAGATTGAAACGCAGCAAAGCAGTGCGGGCCTGCTCGAGGCCATGAACCGTCGCCAGAAGGCGCAGTTTCTTTTACAGAGCGCGGTCGAAGGGCTCTCTGTCGCTGCCGTCACCTATTACGGCGCGGGCCTGATCGGCTATCTGGCGAAAGGGGCCAAGGAGGCGGGGCTGTTTGCGGTCGCGCCGGAAATTGCCGTTGCCATCAGCGTTCCCTTCATTGCCACGATGGTCTGGCTCGGCATCCGTCGCCTGCATCGCCGCGTTCAGGTCGTGGTCGATTGATCCCTGCCCGGCAGCGGATCCCGTTTCGGGTGCTTTGATTACGATGAGGTGGCGGAGCGTTCAAATCGTCGCTGAACTGGTGCAGGAGCGTCCCGGTACGAGGTTTCTCATGATGAGCATGGCAATCGCAGGCAGAACGATCTGGTCATGGTGAATGGCCAGAGTTGTCGCCCGGCTGAAAATTCTTCTCGGTAAGGTAGCGCCAATAGCGTTTCGGCATTTGCCGCAGATGTTGACGGGGATTGTTTCTTTCGGCGATGTTGCCATGGGATAAATAGCCTCGCCATAGCGTTTGATAGGACGCTTCGTCACTGGCCAGCAGTTGTCGCCACTCGGCGCCGATGATGGGTTCGAGGTGGTCGATCCACTGGATCTGCTGGCGGTCGAAATAAATGCCGAACTGGCGACGGACGTCGAAAATCGCCCAGCGTTGATCGCCGTAGCGACGTTTGAAATGATTGGCCAGCAACAGCAGAACGTCGTATTCGGGGGCGATGCGGGCGAAGTAGACGTCATTGCCGGTTTTTTCGAAGCGGACGAAGCCGAGCAGGCGGTGTCTTTCGCGCCATACCCGATTCGCCAGCCGGTTGATTTCGCTGATTGCCGGATGGGCATGATCGTCGAGGACGTTTTGTCCGGGGGAGGCCAGCGCATGACGCAGCGTGGTCAGCAAGTGTTGTTCGATGCCGGGAGCTTCGGATAGAAAAGCCAACAGCAGGCGCTGCACGCCGGAGCGGGAAAACAGCTTTTCCAGTTTTCGCAGAACCCGATCGGCTTTTTCCGGATCGCCGGGCGAGTCGATCGCCGGGGCGAACAGGTCGGCGGACGAAGCGTTGGCTTTGGCGATGGCGAACTGCTCGGGGTCGGCCCGGGCATAGCCGAATTCGGCGTACAAGCGGAAGACCGCCGTCAGAAAGCCGACGAAACTGCCATCGTAAGTGAGGATGCGCATTGTCGTCGGGGAACGCTCAGAACAGGCTCAGTTGCCGTGTCTGGTGCATTTTTTTGCCGATCTGGCTGCTGGCCGATAAATGCGACAGCAGATTTTCCCGTGTCAGATGTTTGAGGTGGGGGTTGCCGCCGGCGGTGACGACAAAATAACGCGCCCGGTTCACCGCCGCGCCCATTTGTCGCAGATGCTCGAGCGTCAAGGGTTGAAAACGTCGGGCGACGACGATCTTGTGCGCTGATTTCACACCCACGCCGGGAATGCGCAGAATCATCTCCAACGGCGCGCTTTGGATCGCCACCGGAAACTGATCGAGATGGCGCATCGCCCAGGACAGTTTGGGGTCGATTTCGAGATCGAGGAACGGTTGATTCTCGGCCAGCAGTTCGCCGGCTTGATAGCCGTAAAAGCGCATCAGCCAGTCCGCCTGATACAAGCGGTTTTCCCGACCGCTGGGAACGCTGCTGTGAATGTCCGGCAGCCGCTCGTCGGTGAGCATCGGTACATAGCCCGAGTAGTACACCCGTTTCAAGGCGAAGCGGCGATACAGTTGGTCGGCGGTCCTGAGCACTTGCCAATCGGTCTCCTGCGCGGCGCCGATGATCAATTGCGAGCTTTGGCCGGCAGGTGCGAACGCCGGTGTCGATTTGATCGTCCTGGCGCTGTCGCGGTAATTGACGATCTGGTGCTGCACGACATCCATCGGCTGGATGATGTCGGCGTGCGTTTTTTCCGGCGCCAGCCGCCGCAAGCCGGAAACGGTCGGAATCTCCATGTTGATGCTCAGCCGGTCGGCATGCAGACCGGCTTCATGAACCAGTTCCGGGGAGGCCTTGGGGATGATTTTCAGATGAATGTAGCCGTGAAAATCGTGATCGAGACGCAAGCTCCGGGCGACTTTGACCATCCGCTCCATGGTGTAGTCCGGGTTCTTGAACACGCCTGAGCTGAGAAACAGCCCTTCGATGTAATTGCGCCGGTAGAAATTCAGCGTCAGGTCGACGATTTCCTCGACGGTGAATGCGGCGCGCGGAATGTCGTTGCTGTGCCGCGAGACGCAATAGGCGCAGTCATAGATGCAGTGGTTGCTGAGCAGGATTTTCAGCAAGGACACGCAACGGCCGTCTTCGGTGAATGAGTGGCACAGCCCGGCCGGCATGCCGTTGCCGACGCCTTGGGCGGCAGCCCGCCGGCTGCCACTCGACGAGCACGAGACATCGTATTTCGCCGCGTCGGCGAGAATGTTCAATTTTTCTTCCAGGCGTTGGTAGTCCATGGCGGATCCGATGATGAACCGGTTATGTTTGGCGATGGCGCAATCGGCGACCCGCCGTGCTCTAGGAGCCTGTCGACTTGAGGCTGATCGACTGCGCCGGTGGGAAAGCGGTCCATTTTTCCCCGATTTCTCGTTGCATAGATCCACTATGCGCCTCGAAATCGGGAAAAACCGTCCTCGTTTTCCCACTCGGCTCGCAACGATCGCTCAAGTCCGACAGGCTCCTAGCGGGGTCGCAGGCGTAACGAAGGCAGCGCGAAAGCGAAGGCCAGCAGCAGTCCGCCGATGAGATCCAGAAAGACGTGCTGTTTGATCGCCAGCGTCGACCAGCAGATCAGACTGACCCACAACGCGTTCAGCAGCAGGATCAGTCGCGAAGCGGCCATTCCCCGCAGCAGATGATCGAGCCAGATCGCCGAGAATACAGCCGTCGCCACGTGCAGTGAAGGACAGGCGTTGCCGGCGGCATCGACGCCTTTCAGGATCGCGAAACCGAGGGCATCCGAGGCGACGACACCGGACGGAGGTACGGCGGTCGGCCAGAAGTAGAAGCACGCCAGCCCCGTCAGGCACAGGCCGGCGATCCAGCCGGTGTAGGAATAAAGCTGCCGCAGGTTGACCAGCAAAGTCGGCGGCAGGAAAACGTACAACCACAACGAGGCATAAGCCGGCAGTCCCCAGGGAGCAAAGGGAATCAGCCGGTCGACGGCGGTCAGCGGCATTTCCGTCACCGGGTAGACCGGATGGTGCAGCAAATGAAAATAGGCGAGGAAAAAGAGGGTCATGAACACCGTCGTTCCGCTTCCTTTCGCCAGACTGTGCAGGCGGGCACGACGCGAAAATTCCCTGACGACGGAAACCGGACGGTGGTCGGCACGCTCTGGCGGGGCCGGTGGGCTGACTTCCGCGGCCCTGGCATTTTTGGTCAATTCGGAGTCTCACAGCTGACGAACAAATCGAAACGCACCAAGCGGCCTCCGGTCTTGTCTATGACGAATGACGGCCGTTCCGTCACTTTCCAGCCAACGGCAAGGGTGGTTCAGGTCCTGGACCGGCATGATCTGGTGAGCCCGGAACTCGAAATCCGCCACAGTGGCGATTCAAGGCCACGGGCATCGTAATATGAAGCGGGCGACAGGGGAAGGCATCGCAGACTGGAGGGTTTTGCCGGCCTGCGTCCGGGAAGTTGGGCAACGGCGCGGATCGATGCCGTCGCGCACTCTTGTCAAGCGCCGCAGGTCTTGTATCCTGCGGCGCTTTATCTCGATGAATCCGTATCGTCAGCGGCCAAAGAGGCCCGTTGACCGAAAACTTTGGTGAGTGAGACAGCAACCATGAAATTCGACAATCGTTTCGTCAACGAATTGCCCGGTGACGATGAACAAGAAAACATCCCCCGGCAGGTTCATGGCGCGTGCTGGACCGCGGTTGCCGCCCAGCCGGTCTCCGCTCCCCGGCTGCTGGCTTATTCGCCCGAGGTCGCCGCCGATCTCGATTTCGACGAGCAGACGATGGATTCCCCGGCGCTGCTCGCCGCGCTGGCCGGTAACGCGCTGTTGCCCGGCATGGTCAGTTACGCCAGTTGTTATGGCGGCCACCAGTTCGGGCATTGGGCCGGACAGCTCGGCGACGGGCGGGCGATCCTGCTCGGCGAACTGATCAACCGGCGCGGTCAGCGCTTCGAATTGCAGCTCAAAGGCGCCGGACCGACGCCGTACTCGCGGCGCGCCGACGGCCGTGCGGTGTTACGTTCGTCGATCCGCGAATTTTTGTGCAGTGAAGCGATGCACCACCTCGGTGTGCCGACGACGCGCGCGCTCAGTCTGGTCGGCACCGGCGAAACGGTCGTTCGCGACATGTTCTACGACGGGCATCCGGTCGATGAACCGGGGGCGATCGTCTGCCGGGTCGCGCCGTCGTTCACCCGTTTCGGCCACTTTGAATTGCCGGCGACCCGCGGTGATCTCGACTTGCTGCAACGACTGGTCGATTTCACCATCGATCGCGATTTTCCCGGACAGTCCTTCGATCCTGCCCGCCGCTTGGTGGCGTGGTTCACCGAAATCTGCGAACGGACCGGCCGGCTACTGGCGCACTGGATGCGAGTCGGCTTCGTGCATGGGGTGATGAATACCGACAACATGTCGATCATCGGCCTGACCATCGATTACGGCCCGTATGGCTGGGTCGACAATTTCGATCCGGGGTGGACGCCAAACACCACCGACGCCTCGAGTCGTCGCTACTGCTTCGCCCGCCAACCGGCGATCGCTCACTGGAATCTCGAGCGGCTGGCTGATGCCCTGTCGCCACTGTTGCCGGATCCCAACGAACTGAGTATTGGGCTCGAGCGTTACCACGCGGTCTATGCCAGCGAATTCTGTACCGCTTACGCCGCCAAGCTCGGCTTCAGAAGCTGGATGAACGACGATGCCGATCTGCTCGAGTCCTTGTTCGACCTGCTGTACCACGGCGAAATCGACATGACCGAATTCTTCCGTCGTCTAGCCGATCTGGCGGTCGACGACCCACAGTTGGCGACGGTGCAGTCGGCGTTTTACCGTGACGATCTGGCCGGACAGGTTGCCCCGGGCTTGACGCGCTGGCTGGCCCGTTATGCGGCGCGTCTACGGCAGGACGGCGATTCGGCGGCGGAACGGATCGCGCGCATGAACCGGGCCAATCCGCGTTACGTTCTGCGCAACTACCTTGCTCAGCAGGCAATCGACCTGGCCGAGCAAGGCGACACGACGATGATCGCCGAATTGTTGGCCGTTCTGCGCCACCCCTACGACGAACAGGAGGGCGCTGAGCGCTTCAGCGCCAAACGGCCCGATTGGGCGCGGCACCGGGCCGGTTGCTCGATGCTTTCTTGCAGTTCCTGAAACGCGGCGGATTGGACCAGGGATACGCTGGCGAGGCCTTCCGGCGCCGAATGCCAAAACCCCGTACCGTCCGCCTGTGCGGACGGTACGGGGTGCAGGTCAGCCGGAGCGACCCTGAACCGTCCTGAGCCGTCGATTCCCGGCTCAGCCCGAGCCGGCGGTGGCGCGGCGGAACGCCAGATCCTGGTTTGACAGATTGCTGAGCTCGATGCGCACCGGCTGCACGCGCCAGATTTCCTGACAATACTCGCGAATCGCCCGGTCGGAGGAGAAGAAGCTCGAACGGGCAACGTTGAGAATCGACATCCGCAACCAGCGTTCCTGGTCGAGGTAGGCCAGCGAGACGTTCTCCTGACACTCGATGTACGACTGGAAATCGGCGAGCAGCATGTACTCGTCGTGATTGAGCAGATGATTGATCAACGGATTGAAGATTTCGCGGTCGCCGCGGGTGAAGAATCCAGAGGCGATCAGGTCGATCACTTCGCGCAAATGGGCGTTGCGCTCGTAAAATTCGCGCGGCCGGTAACCGCGTGTGCGCAGTTCCTTGACTTCCGGAGTGCTCATCCCGAACAGGAAGAAATTCTCGGCGCCGACCTGCTCACGAATTTCGACGTTGGCGCCGTCGAGCGTACCGATGGTCAGCGCACCGTTCATCTGGAATTTCATGTTGCCGGTGCCGGAGGCTTCTTTGCCGGCCAGCGAAATCTGCTCGGACAGATCGGTTCCCGGGAAGATCGAATGGCCGTTCTTGACGTTGTAGTTGGGGTAGAACACTACCTGTAAACGTCCACGCATCGCCGGATCGCGGCCGATCAGGTCGGCAACGGCGGTAATCAGCCGGATCATCAGCTTGGCCATCGCGTAACCGGGGGCCGCCTTGCCGCCGAAAATCACCGTCCGTGGCGCGATCGACAGATTGGGGTTGTCTTTCAGGCGCTTGTACATCGACACCACGTGCAGCAGGTTCAAATGCTGCCGCTTGTATTCATGGATCCGCTTGACCTGCACATCGAACATCGTCGCCGGGTCGACGATTACGCCGGCATGGCGACGGATTTCCTGGGCCAGATGCTGCTTGTTGGCGCTCTTGATCTTGCGCCAGGCGTCGCGGAAAGCCGGGTCGTCGGCATGCGGCTCGAGTTCGCGCAGGCGAGGCATGTCGGTGACCCACCCGGTACCGATGGTCTCGTCGATCAGGTGCGACATTTTCGGGTTCGACAACAGCACGAAACGGCGTGGCGTTACCCCATTGGTCTTGTTGCTGAACTTCTCCGGCCACAGATCATAAAAATCCTTGAGAACGTCGGATTTCAGCAATTCGCTGTGCAACGCGGCGACGCCGTTCACCGCGAAGCTGCCGACCACCGCCACGTGCGCCATGCGTACATAGCGCGGGCCATCCTCGTCGATCAGCGACATCCGCCGCAGGCGGTCGTCGTCGGCCGGGAAGCGGATGCGCACTTCGTCGAGGAAACGCTCGTTGATTTCGCAGATGATCTCGAAGTGCCGGGGCAGCACGCGTTTGAAAAGATCGAGCCGCCATTTTTCGAGCGCTTCCGGCAGCAGGGTGTGATTGGTATAGGCGAACGTCCGGCGGGTGATCCGCCAGGCGTGATCCCATTCCATGGCGTATTCGTCGACCAGCAGACGCATCAGTTCGACGACGGCAATCGACGGGTGGGTATCGTTGAGCTGGACGACGAATTTCTGATCGAAGTGTTCAAGGTTGTTTTCGCGCTGCAACTGCAGACGGATCATGTCCTGCAGTGAGCACGAGACGAAAAAGTATTGCTGTTCGAGGCGCAAGGTCTGACCGGCTTCCATTTCGTCGTTCGGATACAGCACCTTGGTCAAGGTTTCGGAAAGCACCTGGGCATTGACCGCCTGGGTATAGTTGCCGGCGTTGAAAGCACCGAAATCGAAGGCCTCCGGCGCCTCGGCACCCCATAACCGCAAACGGTTCGGGGTGTTGACGCCGTAGCCGA
Source organism: Accumulibacter sp. (assembly GCA_031732795.1). Classification (GTDB taxonomy): domain Bacteria; phylum Pseudomonadota; class Gammaproteobacteria; order Burkholderiales; family Rhodocyclaceae; genus Accumulibacter. The sequence goes on from JAVMKC010000060.1 coordinate 13,795, forward strand.
GCACCGGCATGTCCCAGGCGGTGCCGCGGACGATCCGGCCCGGCACCCATTGCACGCGCAGGCGACGGGTGCCGGTGGCTTCGTACTGGTGCTCGGTGTAACCGCCGAGCTTGATGTCGAACGAGATGTTCGGCCGGTGGATCAGCCACGGACTGCCGCCGCGCAGCCAGTTGTCGGTCAACTCGACCTGCCGACCATCACGGATGGCCTGGGTGAAAATGCCGAATTCGTAGCGGATGCCGTAACCGATGGCCGGGATTTCCAGCGTCGCCAGCGAATCGAGATAACAGGCGGCCAAGCGGCCCAGACCGCCGTTGCCCAGTCCGGGTTCGACTTCCTCGTCGAGCAGGTCATCGAAATTGAGTCCCAATTCCTCTATCGCCTGTCTGGCGGTATCGTAAATGCCAAGATTGATCAGATTGTTAGCCAGTTGCGGGCCGATCAGAAATTCTGCCGACATATAGCAGACCGTACGGCTGCCCTGATCGCGATAGGTACGTGCCGTCTGTACCCAGCGCTGCAGCAGACGATCGCGAACGGCACCGGCCAAGGCCAGAAAACAGTCGCGGCGAGTGGCCACTTCGGGAAAACGTGCCTGCACGTACATCAGCTTGTCGAAAAAAGCGCGCTTCAGCGCATCGACTCCCAGACCCGTCCGCCGGTCTTCATTAATCAGCATCATTGCCGTCTGATCCTTGGTGTTCGTTGGTTCAACAGTCTTTTTATCGCTCATACTCACTACCTCTGCCAAGTTTTTGGTTGCTGTTATCGGGAGTGCCTCCTCGCGAATCGCCCATCCTCGATTCGCGCCGATGACGAGTCTAAACGAATGTCCGCGTGCGCGCATGCGGCGTCTGGCGGGCAGCTGCGGAGATAAAAATTATCTATCGGAAAGGCGTTCAAAAACGGTCATTTGCTGGTCGACCGCGCTGAAAAGCCGTGCGATCGGCTACCACTCCAGTTCGGCGATCAGCGGCGCATGGTCGGAATAACGCGCCCAGAGCAATCCTTGGGGAACGTGCATATCGAGCACGCGCAGCCCGCGAACGTAGATCCGGTCGAGCGTCAGCCAGGGCGCGAAGCTCGGGAAGGTACGGGTGACGCTTTGCGGCGTGTCGGCGTTCGGCCGCCAGGCCAGCAAACGCTCGATGACCGTTCCATCGGCGGGTTTGTCATCCCGCGCCGCGACCGTCACTTCATCGACCATCAGGCGGGCGCGCAGCAGTTCATCTACCCGTTTCTGCCAGTCGTTGAAGTCGCCGGCGATGATCAGCGGCGCCCGTGGCGGCACCTCCCGCTCGACGAATTCGACCAGATACGACGCCTGACGCAAGCGGCTACGCTTGATCAAGCCGAAATGGACGCAGATCAGGTGCAGTTCGCGCCCACGCCCGCGCGTAGTGACCGCGTGCAATAAACCGCGCTTTTCCAGAGCATGATCCGATATGTCGTGATTGCTCGAGCGGACGATCGGATGCCGCGAGAGGATGGCATTGCCATGATGACCATGTGGATAAACTGCGTTCATCCCGTACGCGTGGTGCGCGTATGCGCCGCCGGTGGCCAGAAAGTCGAGCTGTGTGCCGTCCGGGTAATCCGGATGGTGGGCCAGACGTTCGTTGCGGTCTTGCACTTCTTGCAGAAAAACGATGTCGGCGTTGATCGCCTGCAGCGCCTGCCGGACATCGTGGATGCGCGGTCGGCCACGCAAACCTGTCACGCCTTTATGGATATTGTAGGTGGCAACCTTCAACTTCATGAACACGCTCGCCTGATTTCAGACGCGGCACCGATCGGTAACGCGAATGGTTTGAGTGGTGGATCGGTATGAAATGGGAGTGAGGATCAAATGGACGGAACGGGTTCAAAGCGATTTCCGCTCGGCGTGATGGCGAAACGCTTCACGCACGGCTTCGACCAGTTCGTCATCGTCCCACGGCTTGGTAATGAAGCGATACAACTCGCCGCTGTTCACCGCGCGGGTTACGGCTCCCATGTCGGTGTACCCGGAGAGCATCAGCCGCACCGTTTCGGGATACAGCTTGCGCACTTTGGCCAGCAGTTCGCTGCCGTCCATCCCAGGCATCCGGGCATCGGAAATGATCACCTGCGCCGGCCGGGTGGCGAGCAGGTCGAGCGCTTCCGCCGCGCCGCTCGCCGTCAGGATCTGGTAACCCTCGCGACGGAACAAGCGCCTGAGCGATGACAGGATATGCACTTCGTCATCGACCAGCAAGAGCGTGCGCAATGTCGTCGGCGCACTGGGGAATTCGACCTTGCGGCCGCTGATCAGCAACTGGGCGAATTCGACGGCGGTCAATGGCTCGCTGAACAGTTTGCCTTGCATGTCGTCACAGTCGCGACTGCGCAAGAAGGCGAGCTGGGCCTCCGTTTCGACGCCTTCGGCAACCACCGACAGACGCAGGTTGTGCGCCAGAGCGATCACGCCCTGAACGATCGATGCGCCGTCGGGGTCGCGGTTGATGTCGCAGATGAACGATCGATCGATTTTCAGCCGGTCGATGGCGAAATGACGTAAATGATTGAGCGATGAAAAACCGGTCCCGAAATCGTCGATGGCCAGGGAGACCGCCAGTTGACGCAGTTGCCGGGAAATCCGCACGAAGGCGTCGGGGTCGGCCATCACCGTTCGTTCGGTGAGTTCGATTTCCAGACCGTGCGGATCGGGGCCGTTGGCGCGGGTCGCGGCGGCGACGCTGTCGACGAAATCTTGCCCCAGACATTGGCGCGCCGCGAAATTGATGGCCATGCGTACCGGCCGCAAACCGGCTCGCCGCCAGGCCCGGTTTTGTGCGCAGGCGGCGCGCAATGTCCAATCCACGAGCGGATGGATCAAGCCGCTTTCTTCGGCCAGGGCCATGAACGCTGCCGCCGGCAGTTCGCCCCGTGTCGGATGCAACCAGCGAATCAACGCCTCGACGCCGACCACCAGACCGCTGCGCAGGCTGACTTGCGGCTGATAACGCAGGATCAATTGCTCGTTGGCGATCGCCCGGCGCAATTCCCTTTCGAGATCCAGACGTTCGATCGCTTGCGCGTCGATGTCGGCGGCGTAATAGCGGCTCAGGCCGCCACCGTCGGCGCGTGCCCGGTGCAGGGCCGAGAAGGCATGCCGCAGCAGTTCCTGTCCCTTGTCACCGTCTTTTGGAAACAGGGCGATGCCGACGCTGGCGCCCAGCGTCAGCTCGTGTTCGCCGATGCCCACCGGCGGCGTCCAGGCGTCGATCATCGATTGTGCCCGGGCGCCAGCCAGTTCGGCGCGCGCCAATTCGCTGAGGAGGACGAATTCGTCGCCTTCCAACCGGGCCAGCGTATCCGTCGGCGGCATTTGCGCCGCCAGTCGCCGGGCCAGTTCGACGATCACCTGGTCGGTTGCTTCGCGTCCCAGGGTTCCCCGCACGCTTTCGAGGCGATCGGTCTTGATGGCCAACACGGCCAGCCAGGGCGTTTCCTGCCGCGGCAGGCCGATGGCCTGTGCCAGACGGTCGGCGAGCAGATTGCGGTTCGGCAGTCCGGTCAGATCGTCGAAATTCGACTGTCGTTCGAGTTGTTCGAGGTAACGTTGCCGTTCGCTGATGTCGCGCACGCTGACCATCGCCCCGACCACTTGTCCCTGTTCGATGATCGGTGCGCTCGAGTATTCGACGATCAGCGGCAAACCATCGCGTCGCCAGAAAACATCGCAACGGTCTCGCAACGACACGCCGGCGGTCAACGAAATCATCAAGGGACAATCGCTGAACGGGTTGGGCGAGCCATCCGGATTGGAATGATGGAAAGTGGCGTGCGCCGAGCGCCCGAGCAATTCTTCGCGGGGATAGCCCAGCATGTCCACCACCGCCGGATTGACGAAATTGATCCGGCCATTGAGGTCGATACCGTAAATCCCTTCACCAGCGGTGCGCAGTATCAGCTCGAGCCGGTGGTTGAGCCGTGCTTGCTCTTGCCGGTTGGCGTCGTCGAGACGTCGGTTTTCCTCGACGCGGCGGGCGACTTCCGCCTCCAGCCAGGCATTGTGGTCGCGCAACAGGTCGCGGGCCCGTTTGAGTTCAAGATGCGTGTGTACCCGTGCCAGAACCACCGCCGGCTGGATCGGCTTGACGATGTAATCGACGGCGCCCAGCGACAAACCGTGGGCATGTTTGGCCGGGTCGCTGAGCGCGGTCAGAAACAGAACCGGAATGTCCCGCGTCGCCGGCTGCGACTGCAAGGCGGCAAGCACGGCATAGCCGTCCATCTCCGGCATCATGATGTCGAGCAGAATCAGTTCCGGTACCGGTTCCTGGGTCGCCAGGGTCAGCGCCTGCGGTCCGGACGCCGCCGATATCACCCGGTAGCGACTGCGCAACAGTTCTTCGAGAATCAAGCGATTGACCGGCTGGTCGTCGACGATCAGCAAAGTGCCTTCTTGTGTGCCGGTCTGCATGATCAGCTTCGGTAGCCGCGACAGTCGGCCGGCAGCGGGTCGATTGGTATCGGCCAGTTCATCGTTCCGGAAATGTTCTTACACGTTGCCGAAACGTTCCCGCCAATAACGGAAAGCGTCGCGGATTTCGCTGAGGAAGTGCCCGTCGTCCCAGGGCTTGTTCAGATATTTGTAAATCGCTCCTTTGTTGATCGCGTCGGTGAGCACGCCGACCTCGGCGATACCGGAAAGCACCAGACGCACCGTTTCCGGATGGAGGATACGAATCCGGGAGAAGAATTCGATGCCGTCCATCGATGGCATCCGCTGATCGGAGACGATGACGTGCACCGTCTCTCGGGCCAGGGTCACCAAGGCCGTTTCGGCGCTTTCGGCCGTCAACACCCGGTAGCCGTCGCGGCGCAACAGACGCCGCAAGGCGGCCAGTACGTTCGGTTCGTCGTCGACCAGCAGCACCGTTGGCGGAGGCTCGCCGGGCATGGTCTGGAAATGGACGCGACGATCCTGCTGGCGGAGCGCGGCGATGCCGTCCGCGCTCAGTGGCGGCGAGTAATAGTTGCCCTGCATCTCATCGCAATCGTGACGGCGCAGGTAATGCATCTGTTCCTCGGTTTCGATTCCTTCGGCGAGCGTCACCTTGCCCAGTTTGTGCGACATGGCGATGATCGCTTGCGCGATGGCGGCGTTGGTCGGATTGCTGACGATGTCGTGGACGAAGGATTGGTCGATCTTGACCATGTCGATCGGAAAACGCGACAGATACGCCAGCGACGAGTAGCCGGTGCCGAAATCGTCGAGCGAGAGCCCGACGCCGATTGTTTTCAGACGTTCGCTGGTACGAATCGCCGACGCCAGGTCCTGCATCATCGCCCCTTCGGTGATTTCCAGTTCGAGCAGGGTCGGTGCGATGTTGCTGGCCGCCAGCGCATCGGCAACCGACTCGCAGAGATCGGCAAAGCGGAATTGGCGGGCCGAAAGGTTGACCGCCACTTTCATCGGCGGCCAGCCGGCATCGAGCCAGCGACGGATCTGCCGGCAGGTTTCGGCGATCACCCACTCGCCGATCCCGATGATATAACCCGCTTCTTCAGCGGCGGGAATGTAATCGGCGGGCGGAATCAGCCCGCGCACCGGATGCTGCCAGCGAATCAGCGCTTCCAGACCAACGAGGGCGCCGGTACGCAAACTGATTTGCGGCTGATAGAGCAGGAACAATTCATTGCGCGCAACGACGTCGCGCAAATCGACCAGCAGATCGCGAGCACTGAAGTCGGCGGTCGCCAATGCCGAATCAAAACGGGCGACCGTATCGCCACCGACACGCTTGGCCTTCTGCGTGGCACTGGCGGCGTTGCCGAGCACCTCGCCGGCATCGACGCCGTCGAAAGGAAAACAGGCGATACCGATCGATGCACTGACCTGCGTCGGCCGATCGTCGAGGACGAAAGGCTGGCGGATGGCGGAGAGCAGGCGATTGGCCACCTCGGCGCAGTCGCTTTCACCCGGTGGCGCGGCAAACGGCAGCAGCACGCCGAATTCGTCACTGCCCAAGCGTGCGACGACGACCTGTTCGCGAAACGCGTCGCGCAGGCGGCGACCCAATGCGATCAGCAGATGATCGGCGCACTCGGGACCGAGAATGCGATTATGCGTTTCGAATTCGTCGATATCGATGGCCACGACCATCAAGCCGCTGTCGGCTTTGCCGTCGTCGATCGACTCTTCGGCAGAACGCAAGAAGCCCCGGCGATTGGGTAGGCCGGTCAGCAGATCGGTGTGGCTCAAGCGCTCGATCCGCTGTTCGAGCTCGTGTTTTTGCGACAGGTCTTCACTGATCGAAAAATAATAGTTGACCGATCCGTCACGGTGGGGAATCGGCGCGATGAACTTTTTCTCGACGTGCAAGGTTCCGTCCTTGCGGCGGTTGATCAATTCACCGGTCCAACTGACGCCGGCATTGAGCGACTCCCACATCGACTGGTAAGTCTCGACCGGCGTCATTCCCGAACGGAAAAGCCGTGGCTGGTTGCCGAGCACCTCCGCGGTCGAAAAACCGCTCATCGCCAGCATGGCCGGATTGGCGAAGCGGATTCTCAGATCGGCGTCGGTAATCAGGATACCGAGCGGACTGCATTCGGCGATGTCGCGGAACAAGCGCGACGTCTCGACACTTTCGCGCAAATGGGTCACGTCGGCGCCGACCAGAAAAATCGGCGCCAGATGCGATTCACTGTCGCCGCGGTGCTCGATGGTCCATGACACCCACAGTTGCCGCCCGTCGGCCGTAAGCATCGGCGACTCGAGTTGCCGAACCAGACCATGCGCGCCGATATCGCCGATCTGCGCCAGGAACTCGGTGGTCTGCGTCGCCTCCGCAACCACCAGGCTGGCCAACGGCTTCTTGAACAGTTGGCCGAGGCGCTGGTAACCGAGCAGCCGCAAACCGAAGGAATTGATGTACCAGACCCGCAAATGGTGATCCAGGCGCATGACGATGCACCCCAGCAGGTCGTAGATCGATGTTGGCGCGCCGCCGACGATCGGGCTCATCGCCGTTTCTCACAGGGTTCGTCGGGGCCGGCGACTGGCAGTCGGATCAGGAAACGCGTGCCGACGCCTGGTTCGCTGGCTACGGTGATCGTTCCCTGATGACGATGAATGATGTCGCGTGAAATCGACAGCCCCAGACCAGTGCCTTTGCCCATTGGTTTGGTGGTGAAGAAAGGTTCGAACAGGCGATTTCGCACCTCCGGGGACATTCCTTTGCCGGTATCCGCGATCTCCACCCACACGCACGGCCCTTCCTGGCCCGTGCGCAGCGTGATCGTCCCGGTGGTATCGATGGCCTGTCCGGCGTTCACCAGCAAATTCATGAACACCTGGTTGATTTGCGCCGGGCGACAGCGCACTTTCGGGAGGTCGCCAAAAACCCGGACAACCTTGGCTTTGTATTTCAATTCGTTGGCCACCACGTTCAGGGTGCTGTCCAGTCCCTGGTTCAAGTCGGCCTCCTGGATTTCGGCCTCGTCCATCCGCGAGAAATCCTTCAGATCGGCGACGATCTTGCGTACCCGCCCCAGCCCCTCGGCCGATTCGTCGAGCAGATTGGGAATGTCTTCGCGCAGGAAATCGAGTTCCGCTTCCTGCCGGCGCGCTTCGGCGATCAAGCGCGCCGGATGATCGGCGGCCAGCGCTTCGATCGCCGTCTGGTCGGCATCGATGATCGCCAGCAACTGTTCGATGTAACGACGCAAGGAGCCGAGATTCGAACTGACGAAGCCGGTCGGGTTGTTGATCTCGTGCGCCACGCCGGCGGCCAGTTGCCCGACGGCGGCCATCTTCTCGGATTGCAGCAATTGTCCCTGGGTTTGTTCGATGGTTTCCATCGCCCGCTGCAACGATGCCTGTTCGCGCAGCAAGTCCTCATTCATCTGCTGCAGTTGATGAGTACGCGCAGCAACCTGGGTTTCCAGGTCGCTGTTCAACTCGGCCAGACGCGCCTGCGCGGATTTCAGCTTGGCGTTGGTTTCGACCAGCGTGCGGTTCCGTTGCGAAACGACGCTGAACAGATCGGTCAGGGCGTCGACCAGCACCGCGTTGACCACGCCATCGCCATCCCCGGTGGCCGGCGGCTCGACGACGGTGGCCAGCGACGGCTCACCGCGTTCGACAGCGAGCCGTCGCATCTCGCGAACCATGGTCTGATCCTCGACGAGGATGTGGAACGTCAGCCAACTGGCCAGAAAGCGGATCGTCTGCTCGCCGTCCAACGCCACGCCGGCGTCCACCTGTTGACGCATTCTGGCCACTTCTGCGACAAAACCCTGATGAATATGCACATGTTCGTTCATCAACCGGCTGTCGGCGAGTCCGCCGGCCCGCATGCACTCTTCCTCGGTCCGAAAATGCGTGGCCGCATAATCGGTCAGCTGGTCGATCAAGGTCAGGCATTCGGCGGGGGTCGTCTCGTTACACGCCAGCATCGGCGCTACCGTATTGACCAGATCCACCAGGTGCCGATGCTGGCGGTCCACCAACTCGATGCCGGTAAGAAAATGGGCACTCCATTTCATCAAGGTCATACGGTTACTCCAGCAATGGATTTGTTCTGGCCGACCGATCAGACGTCGATCCTCAGCGACGAAACGGGAATCATACGCCGGCTCCGCCCGGCCAAGAAGCCGCCGGGGCAGGGCTGGCACTCGGCGCACGCTGATCGATGGTGTCGACTACACTCAATGCAGGTGATAGCTGAAAGGTTTTACCATGGATACTGCGACACTGGAAACACCGGAAATCGTCGATGACGAAGGCCTGCAGGATTTCATCGATGCGTTGCGTGACTATGCGCCGGCCATCGAGCGCGATGTCTCCCGGCTCAGGAACTCACCCAGGGACCGGGAACTGATTGGCAGCCTGTTCCGGGCGCTGCACAACATCAAAGGGGATGCGGCCTTATGCAAGGTCGAACTGGCCATTGCCGTGGTCCATCCGATCGAAACCATCCTGGCCCGCGTGCGCAGCAACGATTTTCCGTTCACCGAGCCGATTGCCGAGGTGATCCTGCTGGCCATCGACCGGCTCGAATTGGCAACGGCTCGCTTAGCCCGCGGTGACTCGCTCGACGGTTTGCAATTGATCGCGCTGGTCGAGGGACTGGACGAATTGGCGCAAGCATCGACGAGTAACATCGACGAGCAAGTCTCGGAAATCATCGAGGCGGTGACCGGTTTCCGGCCAGTGATCAGCGTGCTGTCGCGGGGACGGCGTCGGGTATCATCGGTCCAGGGCAGACGTTCGCCAATCGACGACGACCTGCGGTTTTTCCAGTCCTTGGCCCAGCAACTGGAAGCGCGCTCGCCGCTGTTCAAAGGGCGGACGACGCGCATTCTGCGGCTGGCGAAGGAAACCAATCAGCTTGCCGGCTCGGTGATCGATGCCCGACAATTGGAAGCGGCGGTTTATATGCACGATATCGGGATGATGTTTCTCCCCGAATCCAATTGGTTGAAAGCGGTGGTGATGACCGACAAGGAAAAGGAACCTCTCCGCGTCCACCCGACGTATGCGGCAGGGTTGCTGGAACGCATCGACGGCTGGTCGGAGGCGGCCGAAATGGTTGCGCAACACCATGAAATGCCGGACGGCCGCGGCTATCCGGAAGGTCTCGACGGCCCGCGGATCTGTCCGGGCGCCAAGGTGCTGGCCATTGTCGACGCCTTCGAAGCGGTGATGCTCAAGCATATCGACCGCGGCCGTAACCGCTCGGTGCTACGGGCGATCGCCGAGATCAACGCCTGCGATCAGCAATTCGCCGCTGAATGGATCGCGCCCTTCAATCAGGTGATCCGCCGATCGTTGGAAGCGGCTTGATGATCGACGAGCCGGCCGATCTGCAGCGCCGTTTCGGCGGCATCGGCCGGCTCTATGGCGAAGCCGTCTGGCGCCGGTTCGAGGCCGCGCACGTTGCCGTGATCGGTATCGGCGGCGTGGGCTCGTGGGCTGCCGAGGCTCTGGCACGTTCGGCCATCGGTCGCCTGACGCTGATCGACCTGGATATCGTCGCCGAGTCGAACGTCAATCGGCAGATTCACGCTCACGACGGTGAATTCGGCAAGGCGAAGGTCACGGCAATGGCCCAGCGCATCCGCTTGATCAACCCGAAATGCTCGGTCGAGGCGATCGATGATTTCGTGACCCCGGAAAACGTCGAGTCGCTTTTTGCTGCCGGTTTCGATCAGGTGATTGATGCCACTGATCACGTGCGCAGCAAAGTGGCGATGATCGCCTGCGCCAAGCGGCGTCGTTTGCCATTGATCACTGTCGGCGGTGCCGGCGGGCAAACCGATCCGACCCGGATCCTGATCGCCGATCTGGCACTGACCATTCAGGATCCCTTGCTGTCGAAAGTGCGTTCCCGCTTGCGCAAGGAACACGCCTTCAGTCGCGAGGCCAAGAAAAAATTCGGCGTACCGGCGATTTTCTCGACCGAGCCGCTGCGTTATCCACAGCCGGTCGATCGTTGCGACACACCGGCAGGTGGTGCGCATGGTTTGCAATGCGCCGGTTTCGGGTCGTCGGTGTGTGTGACGGCGACTTTCGGCCTGCTGGCCGCCGGCGAAGCCCTGCGCCGGCTGTCGGTCACCGTGAATCCCTGATCGTTCCGATTTTCCCGATCGTCCGCCGCAGGTTCAGGCGACGCAGACGCGGTTCTTGCCGGCCTGCTTGGCGGCGTACATCGCTTCATCGGCCCGTTTGGTAACCGACGTCTGACTGTCGTCCGGACGGAAATCGGTGACTCCGGCACTGAAAGTGATCAACTGCCGGTTGTTGTTATGCATGAAAATCCGCCGGGTCAATTCGCGCTGCAAGCGGATCAAGGCGGTCTGAGCGTCGTCCAGTGTCGTGTCCGGCAACAGCAGAATGAATTCCTCGCCGCCAAAACGGGCCACGGTATCGTGCGGACGCATGCTTTCGCGAATGACGGTGGCCAGGTGGATCAATGCGGCGTCGCCGGCATCGTGGCCGAGCGAGTCGTTGAGCTTCTTGAAATTGTCGATATCGAGCAGGGCCACGCAGAGTACCGCCCGTCGCCGTTTGGCCCGCGCCACCTCCTTGTTCATCGCTTCTTCCAGACCGCGACGATTGAGTGCCCCGGTCAGTTGATCGTGGCGGACCAGCAGGCTGGCCTTGTCCAGTTCGGATTGCAATTCGTCGATTCGCTTCTCGGCTTCCTCCACCCGCTGTTTGGTGGCTTGCAAGTCGTCCCGTGAACGTTGGGTGTTGCGCTGGATCTGCTGTGTTTCGCGAATCACCTCATCGAGAACATCCTTCAACTCGTCGATGTTTTCAGCCTGGTTGATTTTCTCGGCACAGACTTCGATCTTGTCGTGGTATTCCGAGGTGCTGTCGGCGAATTCGGCCAGATGATCGACGAATTCGGCGAGCATGTGTTTGAGGCTTTCCTTGGCGTCGGTCAGATTCTGTTTCAACTGACTTTGCTTGAAAATCACTTCCTTCAGGCGGGTTTCGGCATCGTTCAGCGACCGCAGACTCAGCGGTGCGGCAACGATGTCGCTGACGATGGCGATCTGGCCTTGCAACCAATGGTCGTCGCTGACCAGTTCGCCGACATTGGCGATCAACAAACGCAACAGATTGAGCAGGTTGCTGCGCAGTTCGCTACGGTCTTCGGTCAATAACTCCAGGCGAAAAGCCAAGCGTTTGAGGCCAGTCTGCAGGCCATCGACCGAGGCACGCGATGTCGCGGTGCGCGCCTGATGCGCCAGACGCTTGGAATCACTGACGATTTCCGGTTCGTCGGTGAACGAATCGGCGATCAGTGTCTCCAAGGTATAGCCGAACAATTCCCGCAACTCGCCCGCCAGGCGTTTTTCTTCGCCGTCGATGCCGAGAGCCTGTGGTTTGGCATCCGTCGAAGCGGGCGGCGCGGTCGAATCAACCGCTGCAACGATACCCTCGGCCAAGGGAATCTCCTCGCCGGCCACGACATTCTGCGCCCAGGATTTGACCAGCCCTTGCAGTCGCGAAAAAAGCGATTCGTTGCTGGCGCTACCGGTCAGCACGTGCTCGAGCGCCTCCCGCTTGCGCGCAGTGGTCAACCCAGGCTGCTTGCCTTCCCATTGACGGAGAAATTCGCCCAACAGTTCGCCCCAGGGCGTTTCCTGTTCCTGTCCCCACTGGCTGGCCAGTCCGTTGAAAGCGGTCTGGCAGTCTTGCCAGCTTTTGGCTTTCAATGCCGTTTCGAAACGCTTGACGATGCGCAGTTGCACAGCCGATTGTCTGGGCAGCGAGGCCAGCAAGGCGGCAAATTCGCGTTCAGGAAAGCCTTCGCCAACGTCGCTCTTGGTCCCGGCGATCTCGTGATAAATCGCCCGGTAATTTTCGGGTGAAGGCGGCAGCCGTCTGAGCGCCAGCTGGCGGAAGGTTTCGCGGGCGATTTCCGATGGATTCGAGAAAGTGGGCATCAGTCTTCAAAAAGTCAGGGGCGGCGGCGGGACATTCGCCGTCAAAATCATCGACACCGGCCGTTGGTACCATGAGCCGGTCACCCACCGCCGTTTTCAGAATAGTACGTTATTCGCCCGTGCGAGCAGTCGCGCGGCACACGAATTGAATCGACGACTGGTGGATGACGACCTACCCGAAGCGGGTGTTGGAGGGCGATGAGGCAAGGCGGGCAATCTCGCGGAAAGAAGACGCGTGGCGTCCCGTCCCGCAAAAGTCACGCAAATGAAAAAGGCCAACTCCGAAAAGTTGGCCTGACTCATTGATTTTTGGTCGGGGCGCCGGGATTCGAACTCGGGACCCCTTGCACCCCATGCAAGTGCGCTACCAGGCTGCGCCACGCCCCGACGAAACGGGGATTATAAGCGAAATGGCCAAGCCATTTCAAACGCGCAGCATTTCGGCAATGGCGACCAGATCTTCCCGCAGCATTTCTGGAGACAGGCCCGCTGCGGCGGCCTTTTCCTCGTTCTGGCTCTCATCGAGACGGTTGCGCGCGCCACTGATGGTAAATCCCTGGCTGTAGAGCAATTCGCGGATACGGCGCACCAGCAGGACTTCATGGTGCTGATAGTAACGGCGATTGCCGCGCCGCTTTACCGGCTTGAGCTGGGTGAACTCTTGTTCCCAATACCGCAACACATGTGGCTTGACGCCGCACAACTCGCTGACTTCGCCAATGGTGAAGTACCGTTTTGCAGGAATCGGCGGCAGCGGTTCGGTGCCGAAATCTTTAGGATTGGCTTCCATCGTAGGCATGCTCCACCTCAGCCTTCAATTTTTGGCTGGCATGAAAAGTGACCACTCGGCGGGCGGTGATCGGAATTTCTTCCCCAGTCTTGGGATTACGGCCCGGTCTTTGCGGCTTGTCGCGCAACTGGAAGTTGCCGAAGCCCGACAATTTGACGCCATCGCCTTTTTCGAGCGCATTGCGGATTTCCTCGAAAAAAGCCTCGACCATGTCCTTGGCTTCTCGTTTGTTCAGGCCGACCTGTTCAAACAGCAAATCGGCCAATTCTGCTTTGGTAAGCGTCATCGTCTTCCCTTCAGACGCGGAGTTGCGCCGTAAATGATTCTTGTAAATAAGTCGTCAGCGCCTGCAGCGCTTGGTCGACCTCGGCATCGAGCAAAGTTTTTCGAGTATCTTGCATCACAATTCGGAAGGCAAGGCTTTTCTTGCCCGTTTCGACGCCGCGTCCGGTATAGACGTCGAACAAGGTGATTTCGCGGACCAGTTCAGGACGGTTGGCTTGCAACCCATCGCAAATCGTCTGCAATTCAACGGCTTGGGGAACAACAACGGCCAGGTCACGGACGGCTGGCGGTTGTCTGGAGAACTCGGCGTATTCCGGCAGATGAGCTTCGAGCAGCGTGGCCAGTTCGAGCTCGAAAAGGGCCAGCGGTAAGGGCAACTCGTACTTCTGCTGCCACTGCGGATGCAGTTCACCGATCATGCCGACGGTGCGGCCATCGACGATCACCCGTGCGCTGCGCCCGGGATGCAGCGCTGGGTGGCTGGCGCGTTCGAAGCGCGGTGTTTTGGGGGCCAGCAGACGCTCGAGATCGCCTTTCAGGTCGAAAAAATCGACGTTCCTCGACGGAACTGCCCACTGTTCGGGCAAGGCGGGACCGTAAGCCACCGCCGTCAACTGCCACGGTTGGACGAAACCAGGCACGGGCTCTCCGGCGGCATAGCGATGGAAACAGCGTCCGGTTTCGAACAGCCGAATGCGTGTCTGCCGACGTTTGAGGTTGGTCAGCACGTTGGCGACCAATCCGCCGATCAAGGTCGAACGCAACACGCTCAACTGACTGGCGATCGGGTTGCTCAGACGGATCAACTGGCGATTCTCCGCGAAGTCGACTTCCCAGGATTCCTCGACGAACGCGAAATTGATCACCTCCTGATAGCCGCCGTCGGCAAGAATCTGGCGTAGACGGGGCAGCGTCCGCTTGGCTTCGGGCCGCGGCAGCATGTTCAGCGCGCCTCGCGGACTCGGCGAGGGGATGTTGTCATACCCATGCACGCGGGCGATTTCCTCGACCAGATCCTCCTCGATCTCGATATCGAAGCGATAGCTCGGCGGCGTGATCCTGAATTCCTCCGCGTCCTGACAAAACGGCAAGCCGAGCCGGGTCAGAATCTCGGCGATGTGCTCGGCGGCGAACGGCGTGCCGAGAATTTTGCCCACCCGCGATGGCCGCAGACGCACCGGCAGCCGTTCCGGCAGCACGGCCAGCGCCTGCGATACCGGCCCGGCCCGACCGCCGCAGATTTCGAGAATCAGCCGGCTGGCCCGTTCGAGCGCCCGGCGCGTACCGCCGAAATCGACCCCCCGTTCGAAGCGGTGCGAGGCATCCGAACCGAAGCCATACTGGCGTGCGCGGCCGGCCACCGCCTTGGGGGCGAAGAATGCCGCTTCGAGAAACAGTTCGTCGGTATCGAGCGTGATGCCGCTCTCCGCGCCGCCCATGATTCCGGCCAGAGCCAGCGGATTGGCGTCGTCAGCGATCAACAGGGTATCGCTGCGCAGGCGCAGCGTTTGTTCGTTCAACAGCCGCAGGGTTTCGTCTGGACGGGCCAGGCGGACCCGGATGGTACCGTTCAGTCGGGAATTGTCGAACGCGTGCAGGGGCTGCCCGAGTTCCAGCATCACGTAGTTGGTGATATCGACCAGCGCGGAGATCGACCGCAAGCCGCTACGCTCGAGACGCCGACGCATCCAGGCCGGTGTCGTGGCGCGGGCATTGACTCCGCTGATCACCCGGCCGCAATACAGCGGGCAGGATTCTGGCGCGGCGAGCACGATAGGCCGTTCTTTGTCGATCGTCGGCTCGACGGCGGCGACCTCGATGTAACGCGCCGGGGTGCCGGTCAAGGCTGCCACCTCGCGCGCCACGCCCTCCAGTGACAAGCAGTCGGCGCGGTTGGGCGTCAGCTTGAGGGTCAATAGCCGGTCGTCCAGATCGAGGTAAGTGCGAAGGTTCTCGCCGACCGGCGCGTCGTCATCGAGAATCAACAGGCCGGACGCGTCGTCGCTGATGGCCAGTTCCTTGGCCGAGCACAGCATGCCTGATGAAGTGATGCCGCGGACCTTGGCGACTTTGATCGTCAATCCACCCGGCAATTCGGCGCCCGGCAACGCGCAGGGCACTTTTTTACCCGCCGCGGCGTTCGGTGCGCCACAGACGATCTGAGCGATTTCGCCTGCCCCCAGATCGACCCGGCAGACGTGCAGACGATCGGCCGCCGGGTGTTTGTCGACGTCGAGAATCTGGGCGACGATCACGCGGTCGAAGGGCGGCGCAACGCTTTCCTCGCTCTCGACCTCCAGTCCGGCCATGGTCAACAGATGCGAAAACTCATGCCCGACACACGTCGGGTCGACAAAGCCGCGCAGCCAGGATTCAGAAAATTTCATTACGAATCAGGTTATCCAAGCTAAATTTCAGACAAACTGCCGAAGGAAACGGAGGTCGCCTTCGTAGAACAGACGCAGGTCATTGACGCCATAACGCAGCATCGACAAGCGGTCGGGGCCCATGCCAAAAGCGAAACCGAGGTATTTCTCCGGATCGATGGCGACGTGTCGCAGGACATTCGGATGCACCATGCCGCAGCCGGCGATTTCCAACCAGCGCCCCTTCAGCGCGCCGCTCATGAAGGCGACGTCGATTTCGGCGGACGGTTCGGTAAAGGGGAAAAACGACGGTCGAAAACGCACTTGCAGGTCGTCGCTTTCGAAGAAGCGCCGCAAGAAGTCGCCGAGCACGCTTTTCAGGTCGGCAAAACTGACGTTTTCACCAATCCACAGCCCTTCGACCTGGTGGAACATCGGCGAATGCGTGGCGTCGGAATCGACGCGGTAGACCCGACCCGGGGCGATGATGCGGATTTCCGGCATCGTGGCCTGAGCAGCGTAACGTGCGACGTGCGCCTGCATGTAACGGACCTGGATCGGACTGGTGTGAGTACGCAGCAGGATTCCCGGAGCGACGTTTCCCTCGGCGTCCTGCAGATAGAAGGTATCGTGCATCGACCGTGCCGGGTGATCCTCCGGCGTATTCAGGGCCGTGAAATTCTGGAAATCCTCTTCGATTTCCGGGCCGTCGGCGACCTCGAAACCGATCGAGCGGAACAGATCCTCGATCCGCTCCAGCGTCCGGGTCACCGGGTGCAGCCCCCCGCGCGCCTGCCCGCGACCGGGCAGCGTCACGTCCAAGGCTTCTTCAGCCAGACGGGTGGCCAGAAGGCGGCGGCGAATCGCTTCCCGCCGCGCGGCAAGTGCGGCTTCGACGCCTTCCTTGGCACGGTTGATCGCCGCGCCCGTGGCTTTGCGCTCGTCCGGTGGCAGGGCGCCCAGGGTTTTCAGCAGGCCGGTGATTTGGCCGCTTTTGCCGAGGAAACCGGCTTTGGCCTGTTCCAGAGTATCCGGATCGTCGATCGCCGCGAAAGCGGCGGTGGCGGCCTCGACTATATCTTCGAAGTTGGACATGGTTCAGCGAAAAAAGGAGGCTCGCGCCTCCTTTTCAGACAGTCGTCGTTTTCAGGAATCGAGCTGCGCCCGGGCTTGACCTGCCAGTGCGGCGAAGGCGGGTTTGTCGAAAACCGCCAGATCCGCCAACACCTTGCGGTCGATGTCAATCTGCGCTTTTTTCAGCCCGTTCATCAAGGTGCTGTACTTCATGCCCAGGGCTCGGGCGGCGGCGTTGATCCGGGCGATCCACAGGCTGCGGAATTGACGCTTGCGCTGGCGACGGTCGCGGTAGGCATATTGCCCGGCTTTCATCACCGCCTGTTTGGCGACGCGATAAACGTTTTTACGGCGACCGCGGTAACCCTTGGCCAGGGCGAGAATTTTTTTGTGGCGCGCGTGCGCGGTGACTCCGCGTTTTACTCGGGGCATCTTCTATCTCCTCAGGCGTAGGGCAACATCGAACGGACAACGGCCTTGTCGGCATCATGCACGGCGGTAACGCCGCGCAGTTGACGTTTGGTCTTGGTGTCCTTCTTGGTCAGGATGTGTCGCTTGTACGCATGCGAGCGCTTGATGCGGCCGCTGGGACTGATCTTGAAGCGTTTTTTCGCTCCAGTCTTGGTTTTCATTTTGGGCATTGACTGCTCCTGTTTATGCCATGCTGTCAGGTGTCTCCCGGCGGAAGAACTTCAAACCCAACCTCACTTGTTTTTACTGCTTCTTGCGACGCCGGGCTTACCTTTTACGGCTCGGCGTCAGCACCATCACCATCTGACGGCCTTCCATCTTCGGCATCTGCTCGACGACAGCCACGTCCTGAAGGTCGGTGCGGATTCTTTCGATCTGGCGCATGCCGATATCCTGGTGCGCCATTTCACGGCCACGAAAACGCAAAGTAACCTTGACCTTGTCGTCTTCCTCCAGAAAACGCGTCATGTTGCGCAATTTGATCTGGTAATCGTTTTCGTCGGTGCCGGGCCGCAGTTTGACTTCCTTGACCTGCACCTGCTTCTGCTTCAGCTTCTGCTCGTGCTGGCGTTTCTGCTCCTGGTACTTGAACTTGCCAAAATCGACGATACGACAGACTGGAGGATGCGCCATCGGGGCGATCTCGACCAGATCGACCCCCGCTTCCTCCGCCAGAGCCAAAGCCGCCCTGACATTCATCACTCCCAGTTGCTCGCCGTCCACCCCGACCAGACGGACTTCCGGTGCGTTGATCTCTTCGTTAACGCGTTGCGCCTTTTGTATTGCGATGGCTCAGACTCCTTGTCCACACGAAAAGTTAAACCGTGCCACTACGCGCCTCGATTTCATCGAGTAGTCGCCTGATCAGCGCCTCTACCGGCATCTGTCCCAGGTCCCCTCCGCCGCGTGTCCGCACGGTCACCAAATGGGCTGCCACTTCCTTGTCGCCGACGACGATCTGGTATGGCAGCTTGTTCAAGCTATGTTCTCGTATTTTATAGGTAATTTTTTCATTGCGCAAATCGGCTTCGACACGCAGACCGGCTGAGCGCAATGCTGCCGCGACTTCAGCGGCGTATTGCTCCTGTTTTTCCGAAATATTGATGACCACCGCCTGAACTGGCGAAAGCCACAAGGGCATCGCACCGGCATGATTCTCGATCAAAATACCGATGAATCGTTCCAACGAACCGAGAATCGCCCGGTGCAGCATGACCGGCGTGTGCCGGCTGTTGTCTTCGCCGACGTACTCGGCGCCCAGGCGTTGCGGCATCGAGAAATCAACCTGTATCGTTCCGCACTGCCACGAGCGACCGATGGCGTCCTTGACGTGGAACTCGATCTTCGGCCCATAAAACGCGCCTTCACCGGGCAATTCTTCCCAAAGCAGATCGGAGAATTTCAGCGCCTCGCGCAGCGCTGATTCAGCCTTATCCCACACTTCGTCCGAACCGACGCGTTTTTCTGGGCGCAGGGCCAGCTTGACGGCGATGTCACGAAAACCAAAATCGTCATAGACCTTGCGTACCAGGACAATGAAATCGGCCACCTCCGGCTGGATCTGATCCTCGGTGCAAAAAATATGGCCATCGTCCTGGGTGAATCCACGGATGCGCATGATGCCGTGCAAGGCGCCGGACGGCTCGTTGCGGTGACAGGAGCCGAACTCGCCGTAGCGTAGCGGCAGATCGCGGTAACTGCGCAGGCCGGTGTTGAAAATCTGGATATGACCGGGACAGTTCATCGGCTTGATCGCGTAGTCGTGTTTTTCCGACTCGGTGGTGAACATGTTGTCCTTGTAGTTGTCCCAGTGGCCGGATTTTTCCCATAACGTCCGGTCGAGAATCTGCGGACATTTGACTTCCAGATAACCGTTGCGCTGATAAACGCCGCGCATGTACTGCTCAATTTCCTGCCAGATCGACCAGCCCTTGGCGTGCCAGAAAACCATCCCCGGCGCTTCGTCCTGCAGATGAAACAGATCGAGTTGCCGGCCGAGCTTGCGATGATCACGTTTTTCGGCTTCCTCGAGCATGTGCAGATAGCTGTCCTGATCCTCCTTGCTGGCCCAGGCCGTGCCGTAAATGCGCTGCAATTGCTCGTTACGATGGTCGCCGCGCCAGTAGGCGCCAGCCACTTTCATCAGCTTGAAAACTTTCAATTTGCCGGTCGATGGAACGTGAGGGCCGCGGCAGAGATCGACGAAATCGCCTTCGCGATACAGCGAAACCGGCTCACCCGCCGGAATGGCTTCGATCAATTCCGCCTTGTAATGCTCGCCCAGGGACCGGAAAAAACCGATCGCCTCGTCCCGCGGCAAAACCTCGCGCGTCACCGGCAGGTCGCGCCGAGCCAACTCAGCCATCCGTTTTTCGATCGCCAGCAGATCCTCCGGCGTGAATGGCCGGTCAAAGGCAAAGTCATAATAGAAACCGTTTTCGATCACCGGACCGATCGTCACCTGCGCGGACGAAAAAAGTTCCTTGACCGCATAAGCCAACAAATGCGCCGTTGAATGACGGATGACCTCCAGACCCGCCGGATCCTTGCTGGTGACGATCGCGCATTCGACGTCCTGGTCGATGACGAACGAAGTATCCACCAGTCGTCCATCGACCTTGCCGGCCACCGCGGCGCGTGCCAAACCGCTGCCAATACGGGCGGCAAGCTCGGCAACGGTGATCGGCTCAGCGAATTCCCGGCGGGAACCATCGGGGAGTGAGACTACGGGCATCGTGCAACCTCAATGCGTAAATCCAGGCCCGTGACCGGGCGAAACGGCTTGGAAAAGTGGCGTCTCTGCCAAGCCCCAGTTGCTCGCCAGGGGCGCTCCCCGGCAAAGTCGGTGTGATAAAACGAAAGCCAGAGACCAGCTCTGGCTCGCGGAAATCGGGCGGACGACCCACCGGCGCGCTGTCATCGGCGAAGACAGCCTGACGAATAAAACTCAGTGCAAGAGTTGGGTTTTGCCGCAGAAAACGATCGTTTTTGCTTGGACGGAACGCTTGTCCACGACGATCGACTCGATAAATTGTAACACACGCCGAACGCTACTATTTTTCGACCCGGAATAGTGGATGGCCAGACGCGAAAACCAAGACGGCTTCGTCGCTGATCGCGTATTTTTCCTGTCTTTTCAGCATTGAAGATTGATGGCGCCAGGCATTGAAGCCGCGCATGAAGTCGGCCGTCTGAATCGTAGGCCTCGTTCGATGCGCAAGCTTTCGGCGACGGAACCCGGCACGACCGACCTTGGTCTGCGGAGAGACGGCGATTACTGGCCGCGCAGGAGAGCCATCACTTTACTGGCGTCGAGTCCGTTGGCGGTGTCCTGGATTTGCGGCAGATAACGGGTCTGCAATTCCTTGGCTGCAGCGAGCAATTCGGAGAACGATTGGCGAAGCATGTCAGTATCCATTTGTCTGCCAGCGGCGTAATAGCGTCTGGCGACCTGTCCCAGGGCATAGGTGGTAGCGAATGAGAAGGCGACGCCGGTAGCGGCTTGGCCGATTGTTCCGGCCAGTTTGCCGCCAATCTTGCCGAGCACTCCGCCCAGCAGCTTGCGGCCGAACTGTTCGAGGTATTGCGAGGTCAACCCGACGCCGAGGGTGGCGATGAATTCTTTGATGTGCCCCTGGTCGAGTTCGACGCCGTAAGCCTGACCAATCTTGTACACCAGCTTGACCTGCAGCGGAATGATCGCCAACGAGGCCCACGATTGCGGTAGCAGTTCGAGCGCGCCGTTGATGATCGCGCTGTTGAGAATCTGCTGATCGAGTTCCTCTTCAGGAATCTTCGGTATCGTCGCCACCACCGGACCGCTGGCCGACGTCGATGCCGCCGCTTGACGGACCGCAGAGTCTGGCGACACGGCCAGGCCGGCGTCGACGATTGCTTCGGCCTGACGGCCCAGGGTTTGGGCCTGCTCGGCGTCCAGACCCAGCAGACCTTGCAACTCGGCGAGAAACTGCTGTTCATCCGAGGTTTGCCGGCCATCAGCATCACAGATGCAAACTGCCATTTCGTAGGCCAACCGCCGGTGTTCAAGATCCTCAAGAATCGAAGTCGCGCTGGTCAGGGTAACGCGTTTGAGCAGCACGTTGCGATAGATGCCGGGCAAATCCGGTGTCTTGGCGTCGTCGAGGGAATCGGCCAATTGACGTAAGCGCTCGGTTTCGTGATCGTCCTTGGCGCCATCGGCCAATGCGGCAAAAAAGGCGATCGAGAGCAGGGCTTTTTTCTGTTCGGAGGTCATCGGTGGTCCTTCAAAGAGTGATCGAAAAAAGTTGGTGTGGTCTGCTGCGGAATCCGTCACGAGTATCCGCGTCGGAATCATGAGCCGCTGACGGTGTCGGCCGGCTTGCTGGTCATCAGGCTGGCAATCACCGAAATACCGATCACCGTGGCGACGACGGTCAGTGACCAGTGGATCGGCATATGGAACCAGGGCATCGCCAGCATCTTGCCGCCAATGAACACCAGCACCAGGGCCAGCCCGTATTTGAGCAAATGAAAACGATCGGCCAGGTCGGCGAGCAGGAAGTACAGCGCCCGTAAGCCCATGATGGCGAAGATGTTCGAAGTCATGACGATGAACGGATCGGTGGTGACGGCGAAAATTGCCGGAATGCTGTCGACGGCGAAAACGACGTCGCTGGCTTCGATCAACACCAGTACCAGGAACATCGGCGTCGCCCAGAGGATGCCGTCCCGACGGACGAAAAACGCTTCGCCATGAAAACCGGGGGTGATGCGTAAATGACCACGCAGCCAGCGCAGCAGCGGGTTCTTTTCCAGGTCGGGCGTCTGGTTGGCAAAAAGAATCATCTTGATGCCGGTGACGACCAGGAAGGCGCCGAAGACGTAGAGCAGCCAGGCAAACTGGTTGACCAGCCAGACCCCGCCCAGAATCATGCCGATACGCATGACGATCGCCCCCAGCACGCCGTAAAGCAGCACCCGGCGTTGCAACTCCGGCGGCACGGCGAAATAGCTGAAGATCATCACGAAAACGAACATGTTGTCCATCGACAGCGACTGCTCGATCAGGTAACCGGCAAGAAACTCCATGGTCTTGCGGTTGGCAATCTCTCGGCCCATTCCCGGCGCACCATTGAGATACCACCACATCAGCCCAGCGAAACCCAGGGCCAGCGTCATCCAGACGATCACCCAGGTCAGTGCTTCCCGTACTGACACCCGATGCGCTTTTCTGCCGCCGAAGACGAACAGATCCAGCGCCAGCATGAGCAGGATGAAGGCAATGAAACCCGCCCACATCGGGGCAGTGGCAAAAGAATCGATAGAAGAGAACATCAGAGTGGATGGGGTCTGGAGTGGAAGGAGTCGGTTGGTCGTCCAAGTGGGCCACCGAAGCCTTCAGTGACCCGTTCAGTCGCCTACCGGCGCAATGAAACGATCGATCAGCTCACCGAAACGTCTCGACGCAGCGCCTCGATCCGTTGTTCGATCGGTGGGTGGCTGGAGAACAGATTCATCCAGCCCGGACGGCCGTTGATCCCGGCGGTGGCCACCGTTTTCGGCAATTCGCCCGCTTCGACGCCGCCGAGCCGGCGCAAGGCGGCCATCATCGGTGCCGGCGAACCCATCAGTTGGGCGGCACCGGCATCGGCGCGGAATTCACGCTGCCGCGAGAAGTACATGACGATGATGCTGGCCAGGATGCCGAACACGAGATCGCACACCACCACGGTCGCCGTGTAGCCGATGCCGGTTTCCTCTCGATTCTTGAGCAACACGCGATCGACGAAATAGCCGACTACCCGCGAAATGAACGTCACGAAGGTATTCACCACGCCCTGGATCAGCGTCAGCGTGACCATGTCGCCGTTGGCGATGTGTGCCACCTCATGCGCCAGAACGGCTTCAGCTTCTTCACGGGTCATGTTTTGCAACAGGCCGGTGGACACCGCTACCAGCGAGTTGTTGCGTGTCGGTCCGGTGGCGAAAGCATTCGGCTCCCCTTCGTAGATCGCCACTTCCGGCATCGACAAACCAGACTTGTCGGCAAAACGGCGGACTGTTTCCAGCAGCCAGAATTCGGTCGAATTCGCCGGTGTTTCGATCACCTGGGCGCCGGTGGTCCATTTGGCGATCGCTTTCGACATCCACAAGGAAATGAACGCGCCGCCAAAGCCCATGATCAAGGCAAAACCGAGTAATTTGCCGAGATCGAGCCCGCTGCCGGTCAGATAACGATTGGCGCCGGTCAGCGTGGTGATCAAGCCGAGCACCACCATGATTGCCAGGTTGGTGCCAATGAACAACAAAATTCGTTTCATGGAAGCTCCGTGCTAATGCGCTGTCGGCACGAAAGTCGATCTGAACCGACAGACGGTGGTGAATAAATCTACTGCGCGGCCACTCTGCGTCGTTGCTTACTCGCTGACTCCTCGCCTATCCACTGGATAGGTCTCGTCGTTCGCTCGCTCGCGCCTAGCCTCTTGGCCCGAACCTCCCAGATCAGGTCTCGGTGGTGGTTCGGGGAGGCGCATCCGCTGCCACTTCAGGCCGATCGGTGATCCGTGAGCGCTCATGGCGTTGCTGACGACGACGCGCCATCCGACGGGCCAGCGTGTGTCCCGCACGATCGGTAGCACGGTCGATGGCGACGAACACATCGGCCTGCGTGTCTTCAATTACGATAGCGCTTGCTCCGGGAAGATTGAGACGAATCTGGCAGCACTTGTCCTCACCCCCACGCGGACCGTTGAGATCCACCAGACGGACGGACAGCTTGCGCACATGCTGATTTGCCCAATCCAGGGCAAAGCGGAGGCGTCGCTCGATATGCGCGCGTAAAGTGGGGGTAAGCAACAATCCACGGGCTTGAATGACGATCTGCATGGGATGATTCTCCTGTAGGCCAAAATGGTGGACATAGTCTAGGAAAAGCAAAATCATCTAACAATTCGAATATTTAAATTCAAATATTCGTTTTTTTCGAATCATAAGAATTTGAGAGATCGGAAAATCACCCGACGATGCCTGCACTGAACTTCAAACATCTCCGCTATTTCTGGGTGGTCGCCAAATCGGGTTCGATTGCTCGTGCCAGCCAGCAGTTGTATCTGACCCCACAATCAATCAGTGGCCAACTCAACGAACTCGAAGAAAGTCTGGGCGTCGAACTGTTCCGCCGCGTCGGCCGTGGCCTGGAACTCACCGTCACTGGTCAGCGCATCCTGAGTTATGCTGAAGAGATATTCGCCCTGGGCGACGAACTGCTTGACGTGATACGCGATCAGTCGGCGGTGCGCAGCCTGCCATTTGCCATTGGCATTGCCGACGTAGTCCCCAAGTCAGTGGCTTATCTGCTGGTCGAACCGGCGCTACGCTTGTCGGAACCAGTCAGGCTGATCTGCCGTGAAGGACGGTTGACCGCGCTGCTCGCCGACTTGGCCGTTCATCGGCTGGACATGGTCATCGCCGACCGCCCGATGCCGGCGAACCTGAACGTTCGCGGTTACAGCCATTTGCTTGGCGAAAGCGATCTGACGGTTTTCGGAACCGACAAGTTATTGAAAACCTTGTCCGGCGATTTCCCCGCCTTGCTTGCCGATGCACCGCTGCTCCTTCCCGGCGAGGATGCCGCGATCCGCCCCCGTCTCGAACACTGGCTGGCCGCCCAGCGCTTGCATCCTCGGGTGATCGGTGAATTCGACGACAGCGCACTGGTCAAGGCGTTCGGTCAGGCGGGCGCCGGGTTGTTCGTCGCCCCCACGGCTTTGGCGGCGCACATCTGCCAGCAGCACCAAGTCGTCGCCGTCGGCCGTATCGATTCGATCAACGAGCAACTGTTCGCGATCACCACGGAACGGCGTCTGACGCATCCAGCAATCGTCGCCATCAGCCAGACCGCGCGCAACGAGGTTTTCGGCGCCGCACCGACGGCAGGCGGCGACGGTGATCAGGCCGTAACGAAACCGGTACGTAAAACACGGGCCCGGGATTCGTTGGGAGGTGGCAAAAAAACAGCCGAATAAGCGGGTCGGCTGGGACCGCCCGCTATTGGGCCAAGAGATAATCCAGCACGTAATCCAACACGTATTGGCTTTTCAAGATTGGCCAAGCGGGCGTGGCTCAATCGGGATCGTTGTCTTCTCCCGGCTGCGCGGTGAAATACGAGGGCTTGACGACGGTACACGCGCTTCCCGACGCCGGATAGCGGCAGGTCTGGATCAGTTGAGGACCGGCAGCGGCACCCCAGTCCGGCCGATTCGGGTAGGCATAGACGTCGAGCGTCCAGCCAGTGACTCGTTGATTGACCACCTCCAGGCGCCCTTCGACGAACCCATAGTGACTGGCACCGCGTGCTTCAGCGGGAATGGCCTCCAGTGGTCCGTTGTAGGCTTGTGGATTGATCAGCACGCCACCGTTGCCGACGACCAATTGCAACGGCTGACGGGTTGCCGCGCCGGGTTCGATGCTTTGGTAGAAATGCTTGTGGCCGGAGACGATCAATTTGACGTTCGTCGGCGGCGTTCCTTCCGGCAACTGGGCCAGTGCAGCCTGCAGGGTAGCGTTACTCAGTTTCGGCTGCTGGCTGCCGATGGCGGCCCATACCGGTTTGTGGGTTACCCACCAGGCGAGGCGCGGATTGGTCTCCTGACGAAACCCCTGGTCGACGCGGCTCAAGGTCTGCGCCAGCGCCTGAGCCTGATCGACGTTGGCCGATTTACTTTCGGCAATCGCCGCCGAATCGGTTTGCAGCAGGCTGAAGCCATGCGCGAAGTCGAGTCGATACGCCGGACCGATCGATTCCGCGGCCGACGGATCGCTCGGACACGTGGCTGCCGCCAGGGTAGCGTCCGAGTCGCCGAGCAGCGGAGACGTCGGTTCGAGCAGATAGAACCAGCCGGGACCGCCCTTGCTGAACTGGTTGCACAACTCGTGGTTGCCGCGAGTGACCACCCAGGGAGCCATCGACAGCAGATTATTTTCGAGACTTCGCCGGCCTGACCAGAGTTTGCGCTTACCCGAATTGCCACCTGACATCGGGGTGAAAAAATCAGCCTGCCAGTTCTGCCATTCCTTGTCGGCAGTTCCGCCTTTCTTTTCGACGCGATACTTGAAGTCACCAACGATCACCAGAACTGTTGCCTTGTTGTCGGCAGCGATCCGCTTAGCCATGTCCTGCGGCAAGGTGGTGTAAAACGGCCATTCGGCGTCGTGACAATGTTGCTTTTTGTTGTCGCGGCAGCCCATGTCACCGACGATCAGGAATTTTTCCGGATTGCGGACCACCGTCGGCACGCGCAACGGATAGGTTTTCCCGTCGAGCTTGGCCGTCCAGGTCTCGCCGCTGGCTTGGTAACTGTCGGCAAATGGCAGAACGGCTTCGCAAACGGCAATCGGGAAACGCTTGACGTCCGGGTTGGCGCGCGCCAGCGGCCGGTCGAGCGTCGCGCCGTTGGGTGGGACAAGCTGCAAACGATGACAGGCATCGTCCTGTGGCGTGGCCAGAATCACTCGCAGCAGGGGTACGGTATCGCCACGCAAAGCGTGCGCACGTTCGCCAAGCACCACATAGGCCAGCGGCGGCTCGCTCAGTGTGACAGAGGCGGCCATCGGGGCGCCACCGAGCAATGCAGCGGTCAGCAAGGTCAGTAATCTCAACGGGCGAGTGATTTTTGTGGGCATCTGGTGTCTCCTTGTCGGTCGATGAATCGATTACCCGGGGCTTGTCTGGTTGATGATGCGCATCCTGCGCGGTGCGGCAGCGCGTGACGGCGAATCGTCAGGCCAGCGGCACTATTCCACATTTCGCCTCATCCACCTCTCTCGTGATTTAGTTCCTTCGACTAAATTCAATTTGAGGCGATCCTTCAGACAGCGTTAACAACATCCTGATCGACGCTTCATTCAGGGTTTTGCCACAGTAACAAAGAGCAGCAACAGGGGACGGCACAGTGGCCATCCCATGGTGACGCGAAAGACGAATGAGAATGATACACAGTTTTATCCTCTGCCTGTCATTGATCGTTGGTGCGACGAGTGCGATCGCCCAAGCCGAGAATTATCTCGAAGCGCCCCGGGTAGTCGCCGCTCTCGAGCAAGGCCGAGCCGCCGAACAGGGATGGGGGACACGCAAGAATCCCCGGCTGGCCATCGCCCTGTATTGCGATGCGGCGACGATGGGCAGTCCAGAAGGTTATTTTCGGGTGGGCCGGGTGCTGGCCACGACCGCATCCACTCGGCGCCAACAGCAACTGGCCAACGCTTACTTGGCACTGGCTATCCGGCTGGGCAATCAGGAAGCGCTCAAATATTACCGCTCGAACGTCGAAAATGCGGCGCTGGGTGACCAATGCGGAGCGGAAGAAGGGGGATTCGATAGCGCAGCCTATGTGGTGGCCGTCAATGGCGCCGGCTTCGATCTCGACGGCTACCTGACTCATCAGCCACCTTCCAAGCAGAAAATCGCGGCAATCATCCGCCAGGCTGCCCGCGAGTACAACTTCGACGCCCGCATCGCTTTGGCCATTGCCATGGCTGAATCAAACCTCAATGCCACCGCCGTTTCGCCCAAAAGCGCGCAAGGCGTGATGCAGTTGATTCCGGCAACACAGGAGCGGTTTGGCGTCACGCGTCCTTTCGATCCGGAACAGAATATTCGTGGCGCCCTGGCGTATCTGCGCTGGTTGCACAAACGATTCGCCGGTGATTGGCGGCTGGTGGTCGCCGCTTATAACGCGGGAGAAGGATCGGTCGATCGCTACGGCGGGGTGCCGCCTTATGCCGAGACACAACAGTATGTCCGCCGCGTGCTGCACTTCGCCGGATTGGCGCCGAAAACGAATATCTGATCCCGACGGCAGTGTTTCAAATCAAGCAACTGACGACCGGATTCGGTCGGTGGCTGGCGCTTTGCCGCTGGAAGCTGGTTTCGTGGATGTCCTCGTCGATGAACGGTTCGTTGGGCAAGCTGTTGCACCATCGATCCGCCTGGGGATGCCGCCGCCGAAGCGCTTTGCCAGCTTGTCGGCCTTACTGCCCCAACTCGCGCCGCAAAAATCCGCGCTCGCGCCGGAGCGTGCTGCGCCAGCTTTCCTAAAGCCTCCGTCATCTGCCGGCAATGTTTTGGATGCCGTGCAATAGTTCCTTAATTTTTAAAAGAATTTGGTCCAAAATACATTTCATGAAACGCCGAGAAAAAATGTTCAGGCGTCCAATTTTGATAACCGATAATTATTGAGAGCACCCCATGAAAAAAAATCTTTCCTTACTCTTCGGACTGCTTGGTTTCTGCAGTATGGCTTCCGCGTCGACGATCACTATCGACGGTAACCTTGCGGACTGGGGAATCGATAAAACCACCTGGAAGCCGGCGGATTCGTCGATCAATTACACCGTCGAAGACCAGGTCGGCAGCGGTTCATACTACCTGAACCCCGGCTGGGGTGGGCAGGCCTACGACGCCGAGGCGCTCTACGCCAAAATTTCGCAAGCCGATCAGAAGCTTTATATCGCGCTGGCTACGGGCCACAACCCGCGCACGCTCAACAACAACATCAGCTTCGGCGCCGGTGATTTCGCTATCGATTTCGGCAAGGATGGCACTTACGATCTCGGGATCAATATCAAGCACGCGCTGAGTGTGCAAAACGGGGTATACACCTTCGAGGATTTCGGCGTCGAGGGCGGCGTGTATTCCAACCCGACCTGGGCTTACGGGCTGTGGACCAGCGCTGGCGCGTACACGCCTCCTGGCAGCACCGCGTACAACCCCGATCCCCTGCACCCGACACACTTGGTAGCGGGCACCTATCGCGGAATGGCTTCCCTGGCTTATACCACCACCCCCACGACCGGCTACGGCTCGCAGCCGACCGATAATCATTATTTTTACGAGATGAGCATCGATCTGGCTTTGCTGACCCGCAGTGGCTGGAACGGACAGGCTTTCGACATTCATTGGACCGAGAACTGCGCCAACGACAGCATCCTGGTAGACCCGCCGGGCAGCGTTCCCGAACCCGGCAGCCTGGCCCTGGCCGCGTTGGCGTTCGCCGGGCTGCTCGGTAGTCGCAGAAAAAGCGGTCGCAGCGGTCGCTGAGCCGTGGCGCTGACGTATCAGGAAGTACCGAATACCGCCTGCCACAAGCTACGAACCGCGTCGATCCTTGACTGCTCGCCAGCCCGCTCGACGCGGGCCCGGCGGCCGGCGTTGAGCCGCAGGACGTGTTGCTGGTGGCGGAAGTGTCGGTACGCGTCACGTACCGGTATGGCCAGAGCGCCGTCGATCAGGCCGAGATCGGCGGCGATGGCCAGCAAGGCGATATTGCCGAGATTGCCGCACAATTCGGCGTGCTGGTGGGCATGGCCCAGAACCAGGTATTGAACGATGAATTCGACGTCGATCAGGCCGCCGCGGTCGTGTTTGATGTCAAAGAATTCCTCGCTGCGCGAGGCGTGCTGTTCGAGCATCCGCTGACGCATCGCCAGCACCTCGTCGCGCAAGACCGCCGGATCGCGGGGCTGACGGAGGATTTCGGCCCGAATGGCTTCGAACTGTTCGCCGACGGCCGCATCGCCGGCACAAAACCGGGCGCGCGTCAGTGCCTGGTGTTCCCAGACCCAGGCTTGATTGAGCTGGTAATCGCGAAAAGCGGCCACCGGGCAGACCAGCATTCCCGAGTCGCCGTTCGGTCGCAGGCGCAGATCGACTTCGAAGAGCATTCCAGCCGGCGTTTGCGTCGACATCCAGGTGCTCATGCGCTGACCGAGACGGGCGTACAGTTCCCCGATGTCGGTTTCCGGATCGTCGTGCAGATAAACCAGGTCGAGATCGGAAGCGAAGCCGAGTTCCTTGCCACCGAGTTTGCCGTAGCCGATGACCGCGAATCGCGGAGGTCGTTCGGGATGCGGATGACGGTGTTTGAGTTTTTGCCAACAGAGATCCAAGGTCGTCTGCGCCATGATGTCGGCCAGTTCGCTGAGTCGGTCGGCAAGATGTTCGACGGTATGCATGCCGGCGATGTCCTGTGCCAGTAGCCGGAACACCTGCGCATGGTGCGTTTCGCGCAGCAGGTCCATTTCCCGCTCGGTGTCGTCGACATGTTGCGCCAGCCGCGAGCGTAGATCTTCGCGGAACGCCTGCCAGTCTGGCGTCGGATCGAACAGGCGGGCATCGAGCAGTTCGTCGAGCAGAATCGGATGGCGGTTGAGATAGTCGGCCGCCCAGGACGAGCTGCTGATGACTTCGGCCAGCTTGCCCAGCGCCTGCGGATATTGCTGCAGCAGCGCCAGGTAGGCGCCGCGGCGGCTGATCGTTTCGAGGAAATCCAGACCGCGTTGCCAGGTGGCGTCGGCAGCGCCGGTCGTCGCGGCCGCTTCGATCAGCCGTGGTCCGAGAGCATCGAGGCGTTCACGGTTGTTGGTCGGCAACTGCAGATAGCGGCCGCTTTGCCGAAAGCTTTGCAGACGTTGACACGCCAACTGCGGTTGCCGAAAACCGAGAGCGTTCAGACGCTCGCAGGCTTCATCGCCGACGATCAGCCCTTCCCACAGGTCGGCCAACGGATGCCGTCCTTCGTCCGGGTCGGAGAACACCTGTTCGAATTGCCGGGAAACGTTGCTGCGATGCCGGTTGAGCCCGGCGAAAAAATCGTCCCACTCGGCGAAATTCATGCTCACGGCGATCTGCCGCTTTTCCGCGTCGCCAACCGGCAGTTTGTGCGTTTGCGCGTCGTTGACGTATTGCAGACGATGTTCGAGGCGGCGCAGAAAATCATACGCCGCGCTGAGCTGGCTGTGATTTTCCGGCGTGAGCAATCGTTGATCGACCAACTGTGCCAGCACTGCCAGTGTCGGGCGGGTCTGCAAGGCGATCTGCCGGCCGCCGCGGATCAACTGGAAGACCTGGGCGATGAATTCGATTTCGCGAATCCCGCCGGGTCCGAGCTTGACGTGATCGGCCATGTCCTTGCGCGCCACTTCGCGACGGATTTGCGCGTGCAGTTCGCGCATGGCGTTGATTGCCCCGAAGTCGAGGTATTTACGGAAAACGAACGGCCGACAGATGTGGTGCAACGCCGTGAGCCATTCGCCTTGCAGATTGTCCCCTTCGTTCATCACCCGCGCCTTGATCCAGGCGTAGCGCTCCCATTCGCGGCCCTGGCTGATCAGATAGTTTTCGAGTGACAGCAGCGAGCCGACCAGCGGTCCGGAATCGCCATTTGGCCGCAGACGCATGTCGACCCGGAAGACCTGCCCGTCCTCGGTGAAATCGCCGAGCGCGCCGATCAGCCGTTTGCCCAGCCGGGTAAAGAAATCGTAATTATCGATTCGCCGCCCGTTGCCGGCGGTTTGCCCCTCTTCCGGGTAGATGAAGATGTAATCGACGTCGGAAGAGACATTCAGCTCCCGGCCGCCAAGTTTGCCCATGCCGATTACCAGCAGCCGCTGCGGCCGACCGCGGCTGTCGAGCGGCTCACCGAAGGTTTCGCTCAACTGGCGGTGGAAGTAGTCGAGAGCGAAATTGGTGGTCACGTCGGCAAGCCGGGTCATCGTTTCGACCACTTCGGCCAGCGGCGCGGCACCGGCCAGATCGCGGATGATCAGTAGCGCCATCACCCGTTGGCGCAAACGCCGCAGAACTTTTTTCAAACTCTCGTCGTCGTCGATGGTCGACTCGGCGATGAAGTCGTCGAGTTGCTGGCGGGTCAGCGGAGCCGTGACGTGTCGTTCCAGCCACGGCCCGATTTCCGGACGGCTGGTCAACAGAACGTCCAGGTAGCGGCTGTGGGTCCGCGCCATCGGCCATGGGGAATGCAACGTGATCGTCTCGGCGACTGGCGCGTTAATCGGGATGGTCATGATTCTCTCGTTCGATGGTCGCCGCGGCGTGGCGGTGCGGGGGAGTCGGCACAAGGTCTGCCGTCAAGCATTTGGCAAAGTCGTTACAATGGGCTCTTTCGTGGTTCGACGACGCCTTCCGACATTCTAGTGACGCGCACCGCTTATTGGCAAAAGTCTCTGCAAGGTCAGCACAACTGATGCATTCGGAAACGTCCAGGAGGGTTGTCGAACGCTGCCGGCATTTGCTGGCCGGAGGTTTGCCTCCATTCGCACGACGTGCGGGGCGGATCGCCGTGCGCGGCATCCTGCTGCTCTATTTCGCGTTCGTCCTGCTGATTCTGGCGCTGCGTTATCTGCTGCTGCCGAATATCGAGGACTATCGGCCGCAAATCGAACGCTCGATCAGCCGGGCGCTGGGTCTGTCGGTGGCCATCGGGCGTATCGATGCCCGTTGGGATGGTCTCCACCCCGACCTGACGCTGGGCGAAGTGCGCATCTTCGACCAGCGCGGACAGCCAGCCCTGGCCTTCGATCAGGTGCGCGGCGTCCTGGCCTGGTCGTCCTTGGCACGTCTGCAATTACGTTTGCGCCTGCTGACTCTCGATGAGCCGGTACTGCATCTGCGCCGCGACAGCGACGGCCGTCTGCAAATCGCCGGGATTCCGATCAGCGAAGACGGCGGCAACAGCGACTTCGCCGATTGGCTGCTGGCCCAGCAACGAATCCGCATCCGCGGCGCGACCGTGGTCTGGGAAGACGCCAAAAGAGGAGCCCCACCGCTGGTGCTCGAAGACGTCAATCTTGCTCTGGACAACCGCGGACGGCAGCACCGTTTTGGCTTGACCGCCCTGCCGGCCGAAGACTCGACCTCCCGGATCGATTTGCGCGGCGATTTGCGCGGCACGGATTTCACCCGCCCGGAATCGTGGCAGGGGCAGCTTTACGGTCAGTTCGACTATACCGATCTGGCGATCTGGCGCACCTGGCTGGATTATCCCGTGGCGCTGCCACAGGGGCGCGGCGCGGTCCGGGCCTGGTTGACGGTCGCCGAAGGTCGTCCGCACGATCTGACCGCCGATCTGGCGATCGAAGACGTCCGCCTGCGGTTGGCCGCAAACCTGCCGACGCTTGAGCTCGACCACCTGGCCGGCCGGCTGGCGGTCCGTTCGCTGAACGCGGGCTACAGTATCGACGGCCGCGCTGTCGAAGTGCATGCCCATCCCCAAGCCTCGGCACCGGATGCAGACTCGCTCATCACCGTCGCTCCGACCGACTTCCATCTCGAATGGCAACGCGAGAAAAACGGCCAGGATCTGCGCGGCAAAGCCAGCGCCAGCCGGCTCGACCTGGGTGTTCTGGCGGAATTGGCAGGGTATTTGCCGCTGGATGCGGCGTCTCGACGCGGTTTGGTCGACTTTGCGCCGCGCGGGCGGATTGACGATTTACACCTTGACTGGCTGGGCAACGCCGAAAAGCTGCAGACCTATCGTCTCAAGGGACGTTTCGATCAACTGGCGATCAAGCCCCATGGCCACTGGCCAGGCGTGACCGGCCTGTCTGGATCGCTCGAAGCGGACGAAACCGGCGGGCAAACTACGGTTCAGGCACAAAAAGTGGTGGTATATGTCCCGCGAGTTTTTCCAGAGTCGAGCGTTCCTCTCGATACGCTGCAGGCGCAGGCCAAATGGACCCTCAACGGCGGGCAATTGACGGTCGATTTGTCGCGTGCCGAGTTTGCCGGACCGGAAGCCGCCGGCTCGGCGAAAGGAAACTACCGTTACGCGGGGCAAGGGCCCGGATATATCGACCTCAACGCGGCGCTGACGCGCGCCGATGCCCGCGCGGTCTGGCGTTACCTGCCTTGGGTGGTCAATGCAGACGCCCGGCAATGGGTACGTCGGGCCTTGCGCAGCGGCTCATCGAGCGGAGCCAACCTGGTTCTGAAAGGCGATCTGGCTCATTTCCCGTTCCTCGATCGTCGGCAAGGTCAATTTCTGGTCACTGTTCAGGCCAACGATGTGACGCTCGATTACGGACCGGGTTGGCCGGTGATCACCGGCATCAACGGAGATCTGCGTTTCGAAGGCGCCGGGATGATCGTCGATGCGAAAAGCGGCGCGATCCTTGGCGCCAGATTGTCGCGCACGCGTGCCGAAATTCCCGATTTCGACGCCCCGGTCTCGATGCTGCACATCAAGGGGAACGCCGAAGGCGAGACAGCGGAATTCCTCAAATTCATCAAGCAAAGCCCGGTTGCCGCCAA
Source organism: Accumulibacter sp. (assembly GCA_031732795.1). Lineage (GTDB taxonomy): Bacteria > Pseudomonadota > Gammaproteobacteria > Burkholderiales > Rhodocyclaceae > Accumulibacter. The sequence goes on from JAVMKC010000060.1 coordinate 48,302, forward strand.
GATCGGTCACTTTACCGACCGGATGAGCGCCGTCGGCAAAGGTCGGCTGGCCATCGGCCTGACCATTCCCTTGCAGGAAGCGCGACTCGGCGAATCGGTGGTCGATGGCGATTTCACCATTCTGGACAATGAACTGCGCGTGACCAGCGACTTGCCGCCGTTGCGCCAGATCAAAGGCAATCTGCGCTTTTCCGCCAACGATCTGCGTTTTTCGGAGATCAGCGCCAATCTGTTGGGCGGGCCGTTGAAAATCAGTGGCGGCACGGATGGCGGTCCCTTGGCGATCACCGCCGCCGGAACGGTCGGCGTCGACGAGTTGCGCCGTCACGCCGAGTGGCCGTTGCTGCAACAATTGTCGGGCACTACCGCCTATCGCGCCGAACTGCGGGTGCGCAATCCCGGCGAGATCCAGTGGGCCGTCGATTCGAATCTGGTCGGCGTCACTTCGACATTGAGCGCACCGTTCAACAAGGCCGCCGCTGACGCGCTGCCACTGCACCTGGAGATCGCACCCACCTCCGGAAAGGGCGCGCGCGCAACGTCGGGGCGCGAACAAATACGCGGCACTTTGGGTAATCTCGCCAGCCTGCAACTGGTTGTGAACAAGAAGAATCAGCAAGTCATTCCGGAGCGCGGCGTCCTGATGATCGGCCGGTCATTGACGCCACTTCCCGAACGTGGAATAGCCATCGGCGTCACCGCCAAGACCCTCGATATCGATTCGTGGCGCAGCCTGCTGGCTGGTGCGGGCAAGGATGGCAGTGAATTTCCGCTGTCGCTGGATCTGAAAGCCGAGGAAGTGCTCCTGCTCGGCAAGTATTACAGCGATGTCACTTTTGCCGCCTGGGGAATCGGACCGCATTGGCGGGGGATGGTCCAGTCGCGCGACGCCATCGGTAATTTCGGTTGGGAGGGCGCCGGCCGCGGCAAGCTGACCGCGCATTTCAAGAAATGGCGTCGGCCCGACAAGGAAAGCGCTGGAGCACCGACCGAGGACGTGTTCAAGGAATTGCCGGCGCTCGACGTGGTGATCGATGAATTCATCATCGGCGCCCATCGTTTCGGTCGTCTGGAGGTCCAGACCAACAACGAAGGCAATCTCTGGCGACTGAACAAGGTGGCGATCAGCAACCCGCACGGCTCCCTCTCGGGCAGCGGACAATGGCAATTCGCCAACGGCAACCGGACCCAACTCGACTTCACGCTCGAGAGCAACGATGTCGGCAAGCTGCTCGACCGTCTTGGCTACGGCGGCGCGGTACGCGGCGGAACGACGACGATGAGCGGCAAGATCGGTTGGAATGCGCAGCCGACGGCGCTCGACTACGGCACGCTGAGCGGTGAAATCCAGGTCGACGCCGCACAGGGACGCTTCCTGAAACTCGAACCGGGGGCCGGGCGGCTGCTCGGCCTGATCAGCCTGCAAGGTCTGCCGCGGCGTTTTCTGCTTGATTTCGGCGATGTGTTCAGCGAAGGTTTCGCCTTCGACAATATCAGCGGCCGTTTGACCGTCAAGCGCGGCTCGATGCGTACCGACCGTTTGCAGATCGACGGTCCGGCCGCGCGGGTGATGATCCACGGCGAAACCGACCTCAAGCAGGAAACACAGCGCTTGCGGGTAACAGTGCAACCGGAACTCGGCGGCAGCGCCGCCTTGGGCGTCGCGCTGGTCAATCCGCTGGCCGGTGTGGCGACGCTGCTGGCGCACAAGATGCTCCAAAATCCGCTGAACAAAGTTTTCAGCGTCGATTATCTGGTCACTGGCAAATGGGACGACCCGAAAGTGACTAAACTGTCCCGTTCGCAGGCGGTGAATGCCGATTCGACGCCCGCTCCACCCGCTGCTGGAGTCACTGATGAACCCGTTGCCGAATAACCCTGACCCCTCCGCATCGCCTGCGGCCTCCCGCTGGCGAGTGGCGGCGGTGCAAATGGTGTCCACCCCGCGCGTGGACGAGAATCTGAACGTCGCTGCACGGCTGGTCGCCGACGCGGCCGCCCAGGGGGCACAATTGGTCGTCCTGCCGGAGTACTTCCCGCTGATGGGACTGAACGAGCGCGATAAAGTGGCGCGGCGTGAGACGGACGGCGATGGTGAGATCCAGAGCTTTCTGGCGGCGACGGCGCGTGAGCGGGGTCTCTGGCTGATCGGTGGCTCCCTGCCGTTGGTCGCCAGCCAGCCCGACAAGGTATTCAACGCCAGTCTGGTTTACGATCCGGAGGGCAGACGCGTTGCCCGTTACGACAAAATTCATCTGTTCGGTTTCCAGCAGGGAGCGGAACGCTACGATGAAAGCACGACGATCGAGGCCGGTCGCCAGCCGGTCGCTTTCGACACTCCGGCCGGACGGATAGGTCTGTCGATCTGCTACGACCTGCGCTTTCCCGAGCTTTATCGGGCTCTGGGCCCGGTCCGCCTGCTGGTGGTACCGGCGGCATTCACCGAGACCACTGGCCGGGCGCATTGGGAAATCCTGCTGCGCGCCCGGGCGATCGAAAATCAGTGTTACGTTCTCGCCGCCGCTCAGGGCGGGGTGCATGAGAATGGACGCGAAACGCACGGCAACAGCCTGTTGATCGACCCCTGGGGAACGATCCTCGACCGCAAGGCAAAAGGGCCGGGAATCGTCATCGGTGATCTGGATTCCGCCGTGCTGGCCGACGTTCGCGCCGCCCTGCCCGCGCTGCAGCATCGTGTCATGTAACCTGCGGCCTGCCTATCACCGCCCTACCTGGAATTTAAATGACCAAAACAACAACTCTCTCCCCAACGCTCGAACAGGCGCGCGCCACTCTGCTGACGCCTTATGATCTGGATTTCGCCGATCTCAACAAAGTATTCGGCACGATACGTGGCCATCAGATCGATTACGCCGACTTGTATTTTCAGTACAGCCGTTCCGAAGCGTGGAGCCTCGAAGAAGGGATCGTCAAATCCGGCAGCTTCAATATCGACGAAGGGGTCGGCGTCCGCGCGCTGGCCGGTGAAAAAACCGCCTTCGCCTATTCCGACGATATCAGCATCGCAGCGCTGAACGCCGCGGCGACCGCCGTCCGGTCCATCGCCCAGACCGGCCAGCAACGGCGCGTGCCGGTGGCCAAACCCCGCCAAGGCCATCGGTTGTACGTGCCGCAAGACCCGTTGTCGTCGCTGCCGGCAGCGGACAAGGTGCGACTGTTGGAAACGCTGGAACGGCTGGCCCGAGCCGAAGACCCGCGGGTGAGTCAGGTGATGGCGCATTTGGCCGGCGAATACGAAGTCATCCTGATCGCCGGCAGCGACGGTCGCTTGGCCGCCGACATCCGGCCTCTGGTCCGGGTGTCACTGACGGTGATCGTCGAGGCGGGCGGTCAACGCGAACAGGGTTCGTCCGGTGGCGGCGGACGTACCGACTACGCTTATTTCACGGATGAGATGCTGCGCACGTACGCCCGCGAGGCCGTGCATCAGGCGGTAACCAGCCTGTCCGCGAAGCCGGCGCCGGCGGGAACGATGACCGTCGTTCTCGGTCCCGGCTGGCCCGGCATCCTGTTGCACGAAGCGGTCGGACACGGGCTGGAAGGCGATTTCAACCGCAAAGGCAGTTCCACTTTTGCCGGCCGCATCGGCCAGCAGGTCGCGGCCAAAGGCGTCACCGTGATCGACGATGGCACGCTCCCTCAACGACGCGGCTCGCTGAACATCGACGATGAAGGTAATCCGACACAACGGACGGTGTTGATCGAGGACGGCATCCTCAAAGCGTACATGCAGGATGCGCTCAACGCCCGGCTGATGGGCGTCGCCCCGACCGGTAACGGACGTCGAGAATCGTTTGCCCATTTGCCCTTGCCGCGGATGACCAACACCACCATGCTCAACGGCGAAATGCCGGCCGAGGAAATCATTCGCTCGGTCAAAAAGGGAATCTACGCGGCCAATTTCGGCGGCGGACAGGTGGATATCACCAACGGCAAATTCGTTTTTTCGACATCCGAAGCGTATCTGATCGAAAACGGCCAGATCACGACGCCGGTCAAAGGCGCGACACTGATCGGCAGCGGACCGGAAGCGATGCAGCAGGTGTCGTTGATCGGTAACGATCTGCGTCTCGACGCCGGTGTGGGAACCTGTGGCAAGGACGGGCAGAGCGTGCCAGTCGGTGTCGGACAACCCACCTTGCGCATCGACGGCCTGACCGTTGGTGGAACTGCCTGAAACCTGGAACCGCCTACCTGGAACCGCCTGATCCCTGGGCCACGCCGGAGAGGGCACGAAGAGGTACGGCGGGTACGGCGCGAAGAAAGCGCCAGCACAACGACACAACGCCTGCCGACAGCCTATTGGTCCGGCAGGCGTTGCGTTTTTTCGGGCGGCGAGTGAAGATCAGCCGGCGATGTATTTTTCCAACTGCGCAATGATGAATTGTTGCGCGCTGATCGTTTCCTTGACCACATCGCCGATCGAGATGATGCCGACCACCTGGCCCTCCTCGAGGATGGGCAGATGGCGGAAATGCTTGTCGGTCATGATCGCCATGCATTCCTCGATCGACCGGTCGGGTGTCACGTAAAGCACTTTGTCGCTCATCAATTCGCGAACGAGGGTGTCCTTCGATGCCTTGCCGTGGAGAATCCCTTTGCGCGCGTAGTCGCGCTCGGAAAAGATGCCGACGAGTTTGCCATCATCAAGCACCAGAACGGCACCAACGTTGTTGCCGGACATCACTTGCAAGGCGTCATAGACGGTATCCGTGGGTGCCACGCTGACGGGCGCACGAGCTTTGCTGGCGAGTAATTGCCTCAATGTTTTCATCGATCGTCCTTTCAGGGCTGGTATCAGCAGGCGCTGATACGACAACTCAGCGACCGGGAAAACGTCGGGGCAGTCTGCCGTCCGCCCACTTCCCCGGCGATGGTCGCCGACAGTTTAACGCAGACCAGCCGCGTACTCCGCAACGGCGCTGATCTGCCGGTCGGAGAGCTTGCCGGCGATGGTGCGCATCATCAGTTCAGCATCGTTGGTGCGTTCGTGGCTGCGGAAACTTTTCAACTGCGTCGCAGTATAGTCGCTGTACTGTCCGGCCAGACGAGGATACTGCGCCGGCAGACCCGCGCCGGCGGGGCCGTGGCAACCGGCGCAGGCCGGAATCTGCTTGTTGAAATCGCCCTTGCGCCACAAAGTCTGGCCTTCGGCGAGCAGTTTTTCGTCCTTGGCCCCAGCGGGCTTGATTTTTTGCTGCGAGAAATAAGCGGCCAGACTGCGCATGTCCTCATCACTCAGCGCGGCGACCATCCCGGCCATCACTGCACTGTTGCGTACCGCCGGCTTGCCGTCGGCGGCTTTGAAATTGCTGAGCTGCTTGTAGAGATACTCCTGACCCTGGCCGGCCAGAATCGGATTGGCGGCGACCGGGCTGTTTCCGTCGGCGCCGTGACAGGCGACACAAACTCCCTCGGCGATTTCCTTGGCCTTGGCCAAGTCCACCTTTGCTTTTGCCTGTTCCGAGGCGAAGGCGGGAAAACTGGCGGCCAGGATCACCGCAAGTGCCGTTATACGAATCATGTCCAAACTCCCGTTGACAACGATGACAAATCTTTGGCCGGAGAACTTTGACCGGAGAAGCATATCTACAAACCTGATATTCTATATCAGTTTGTCGTTACGGCGGACGCCTCTCGCCCCCCTCTGTCCAGGCCGGTTGATCGATGCCCCTTTTCCAGTCAGCAGTTTTTTACACCACGGTTGCCGATTTGCGCGATCTGCCGGCCGACTCGCGGTGCGAAGTGGCTTTTGCCGGTCGCTCGAACGCCGGAAAATCATCGGCGATCAACGCCCTGGCCAATCATTCGCGACTCGCGTTCGTCTCCAAGACCCCCGGCCGCACGCAACACCTGAATTATTTCCGCTTGGTCGACGGCAAATATCTGGTCGATCTGCCGGGTTACGGTTTCGCCAAGGCGCCGGAAGACGTGCGCGGTCAATGGGAAGGATTGCTGGCCCCGTATCTGCAGCAGCGTTCGGCATTGCGGGGACTGGTGCTGATCATGGACAGCCGTCATCCCTTGACCGAACTCGATCAGCAAATGCTCGACTGGTTCGCGCCGACCGGCAAACCAATCCATATTCTGTTGTCGAAAGCCGACAAGTTGTCATGGCAAACGCAGTGCCTGACCCTGCGCGAGGTCGACGAGGCGGCGCGCCGTTTCAGCGACCGGTGTAGTGTGCAACTGTTTTCGAGTCTGAAAAGAACCGGCATCGAGGCGGCGGAAAACGTCCTTGCCGACTGGCTGGAAATGAGTCCGGTCGTCGCCGGCCCACCGCCGAGCCAGACGCGGACCGAAAAGATCGCCCGTCCCCGGCAACGCGCGATGGGCTGGAGTGCCCGGCAAAACGCCGCCAAGCGCTGATCGCAACCCGACAGACGGAAAAAATGAACCCAAAGAAGGGCACAAAAAAACCCCGGCAAGATGGCACCGGGGGTAAGTCGCACCTGCGGCCTCTGGACCGGCAAGGTGCCCGCTTTCAGGGAGATAAAGCGGGGGACAGCATGACCGTCCCACAATTTGAAGTCGGGCCGTCGTCGAAAGTTTCCTCGCTGGCGGTATTTGAAAAAAATTTTTAGCCGAGAAGTTGCCAACCATGACTTTCCAACCTCCCCGTGCCTCTTTCCCAGCCACTCGTCTGCGGCGGATGCGTCGTGATGACTTTTCCCGCCGCTTGATGCGCGAGACTTGTTTGACCGCCGACCACCTGATTTACCCGGTTTTCGTCGTCGATGGCAATAAGCGCCGCGAAGCTGTCGCGTCGATGCCCGGTGTCGAAAGGCAAAGCCTCGACTATTTGCTGCACACCGCCGAACGCGCCAGTCGTCTGGCGATTCCGGCGTTGGCGCTGTTTCCGGTGATCGACAGCGCTGAAAAGACCGCCGACGCCCGCGAAGCTTACAATCCCGACGGGCTGGTGCCACGGATCGTCGTCGCGCTGAAAAAGGAATTTCCTGATCTGGGCGTGATCACCGATGTTGCTCTCGATCCCTATACCAGCCATGGACAGGATGGCTTGATTGCCGACGACGATCCTCGAGCGTACGTGCTCAACGACGAAACACTCGAGGTCCTGGCCCGCCAGGCGCTGGTTCACGCGCAAGCCGGCGCCGACATCGTCGCGCCATCGGACATGATGGACGGCCGTGTCGCCCGCATCCGCCAGGACCTCGAACGCGCCGGGCAGACGCATACCCGCATCCTGGCCTATTCGGCGAAATACGCGTCGAGTTTCTACGGACCGTTTCGTGATGCCGTCGGCTCGGCAGCCAATCTGGGCAAAGGAACCAAGCATACCTATCAGATGGACCCGGCAAACACCGACGAAGCACTGCACGAAGTCGCTCTCGATCTGGCTGAAGGCGCGGACATGGTGATGGTCAAGCCGGGACTGCCGTACCTCGACATCGTCCGCCGGGTCAAAGACACTTTCCGGGTGCCGACTTATGCCTATCAGGTGAGTGGGGAATACGCCATGCTCAAGGCGGCGGCACAAAACGGCTGGCTGGACGAACGGGCTTGTGTCCTGGAGAGTCTGCTGGCCTTCCGGCGTGCCGGCGCCGACGGCATCCTCAGTTACTTCGCCTTGTCCGCCGCCGAGTGGTTGGCTTCGCCGGCCTGACGGAGCAAGACGCCCGTCAAAACAGGGCAAGCGCATAAAAAATCTTGTACACGACCCAGGAGTTGTGCCCGGAAGGTATCAGAAGTTGCGGCGATGAGGCGCCGGGCTTGGAGGCCGTCCTGACGTCTCACCGTGGCGGTGCGCAGGAGGTTGCCGGCCGAGTCATAGTCGGCTAACTTGCGTTGGCCCTGTAAAAGGGTCAGCGTGCGGTCAGTATGACGCAGCACAGGGACCTTGGCCTTGACGTCGTGGCAGCGATGACGATCGGCGGGAATCTGCCACTTCATCCTCTCGAAGCTGACGCCGTTGTCATTGCCGACGGTGCGCTCGAACCGCTCGCCCAGGATGTCGTCGAGCGCGCCGCCGATCCGGCCGACGAAGAGGCTGCCTTCTTCCATCGCCGATTGCATGAACTCGGCGTTGAAGGCCGGCCGATAGACGTCGGCCAGATAGCGGTTGGCGCCCGCCATGTCGGTGATCCCGGCCAACGCCAGTTCCCGTGGCAGGCGCTCCTGATGGGCGCGAAACATCCGCTCGGAGCGCCCATGCGCTTCCGGCGAGTAGGCGGCGATCCTCTCGATTCCGAGGCGCTTCATCGCCGGCCCGAATAGAAGGTCGAGAAGAGTTCTCGTGCTTCAATGACTTCACGTACGCCCCGCGGGCGGCTCATCGTGTCTTCTTCCTCCACGAAGAACACCGAGTCGTGCTCGTTGGTCGCGTCGTCCATGGTCACGATCAGATCCCAACGCTGCCCAGCGATCCATTCGTGCCGGCTGCTATCCTGGTGAATCATCAACCCCGGCCACGGTGCACGCTCCCGCCGTTTCCGATGGGCCCCACGGGCCTGGGCCTTGGGAACCAGAGCCGCTTCCCGCAGCCGACTCTTCACCCAGGTGTAGCTACGCGTCCCGCCATCCTTGCGATACCCCGTGAAAAAATGCTTCGCGCTCCAGCCGTCGTGCCGTCGCCGGTACGACGACATCCGCTCCATCACTTCGTCTACCGGCGCCTTCCGGTGCGAGACCTGTTCCAGGCGTCGGTCGACCAACTCCGCCAACCCGTCCGCTTCGTAACGCCGCAGCTACCGACGGAATGTCCAATCGCGGACCCCCAGCAGATTCGCCGCCTCCTCCTGCGTCAACCGCCCGGAATCCCAACCTTCATACGCTTCTCTAAACCTCATCTGCCTGATCTCCGTTAGCAACGCCGTCCGCCTCAGCTCGCTCCTCCTGTGGAGCAACATAAACCGGACAGATTACGTGTTCCCTACAACCGATGCCGACGACCTACCCGAAAGCGGTGGAATGGTTTATATTGCGCCGAAATAGACGCTTTGGTCGTCTGCCGCCCCGACCTTTCGTAATACTGCGCCAGCGCGTGGTCAATGGGTCGGCTTGGCTGACCTTGGTGACCCACCGGTGACCAACGAATGGTCAGTACGATTCTCAGCGCTGGCCGCCATGGCCGCACACTCCCAACCGCCTGCTCAGACCATATCGACGCGCCCCCGCGGCGCACCGGCAGGCGCGAATGAACACTGATCCGCCGGCACGGCGGTAACCAACCAACCGCAGGACCACTATGAACGTCAACAAACCCTCCTTGTTGAGCCGATTGTCGATCGCTCTCAACAGCTTCTTCAAAATCCTCGGGGACGCCGATTTTGCCGCCCGGGTGCGCGCATTGAATGATTCGCCGTCACCCGCCGCACCAGTCGTACCCGAACCCCCGCCAGCCCCCGTTGCGCCACCGCTCAAAGAAGCGACGCCAGACGGCGCGTTGCAACTGCTCGGCCTGCTGCAGCGCGAAGCGCGGTTCATCGATTTCATCCAGGAAGATGTCGCCGCCTACGCCGACGCCGACATCGGCGCCGCCGCGCGCGTCGTCCATGAAGGTTGCCGCAAGGTGTTGCGCGACAACTTCACCCTCGATGCCATCCGCGAGGAAGCCGAAGGCAGTCGTGTGACCCTGCCCTCCGGTTTCGACGCCGCCGCAGTCCGCGTCACCGGCAATGTCGTCGGCACGGCGCCGTTTACCGGCAGCCTGACGCATCGTGGCTGGCGGGTGGTCGACACCCGGCTGCCCAAACTCTCCGGAAAACACGATCTCAGGATCGTCGCTCCGGCGGAGGTGGAACTATGAGCGAGGCCCGTTTTTCGATCGGCATCGACCTCGGCACCACTCATTGTGCGCTGTCATACGTCGATCTCGCCGCCTGCGACGGCGACCGGGTCGCGCAGCAGGTGCTGCCGGTGCCGCAATTGACCGCACCGGGCACTGTCGAATCACTCGGCCTGCTGCCGTCATTCATCTACCTGCCGCACGCCAGCGAACTGGCGGCTGGCGATCTGGAACTGCCATGGACCGGCACGCAGGACTACGCCGTCGGCGAAATGGCCCGCAGCCGCGGTGCGGCGACGCCGATCCGCCTGGTGTCGAGCGCCAAGAGCTGGCTGTGCCACGCCGGCGTAGATCGCCGCGCGGCGATCCTGCCCGCCGACGCGCCACAGGAGGTAACGCGCCTGTCGCCACTCGACGCGTCACTGCGTTATCTGAACCATCTGCGTAGCGCCTGGGACCAGGCGCAACCAACGGCTCCGTTCGTCGATCAGGAAATCGTCGTCACCATTCCCGCCTCCTTCGACCCGGCGGCACGAGAGCTGACCGCCGAAGCGGCGCGCGCCGCCGGCTGCAACCAATTGACCCTGCTCGAAGAACCCCAGGCGGCGCTGTACAGTTGGATCGAGCAGAGCGGCGGCGGCTGGCGCAAACAGGTCCAGCCGGGCGACATCATCCTGGTGGTCGATGTCGGCGGCGGCACCAGCGACTTTTCGTTGATCGCCGTCATCGAACGCGCCGGCACCCTTGAACTGCACCGCGTCGCGGTCGGTGAACACATCCTGCTCGGCGGCGACAACATGGATCTGGCGCTGGCTTACGCCGTCGCCGGCAAATTGGCCGCGCAAGGCAGCAAACTCGACGCCTGGCAATTGCGTGCGCTGACTCACGCCTGCCGCGGCGCCAAGGAAACATTGCTCAAAGACGGCGAACTGACCAGCGTGCCGCTGCTCATTGCCAGCCGTGGCGCCAAGCTGATCGGCGGCTCGCTACGCAGCGAATTGACCCGCGAAGAGGTCAACGCCACGCTGCTCGACGGTTTCTTCCCGTCGGCATCGATCGCCGACCGGCCGCAGGGACGCGGCCGCGGCGGCCTGACACAACTCGGTCTGCCTTACGCGCAGGATGCGGCGGTCACCCGCCACCTGGCGGCTTTCCTGGCCCGCCAACGGACGGCAACCGACGAGCTGTCCGGCTTCAGCAGCCGTCAGCCGGAAGGCGCGACCTTCCTCCATCCGACGGCCGTGCTGTTCAACGGCGGGGTCTTCAAATCCCCGCTGCTCGCTGAACGGACCTTGGCGACGGTCAATTCCTGGCTGACCGGCGAAGGCGCTGCTCCGGCGCGGCTGCTTGCCGGTGCCGATCTCGATTTGGCCGTCGCCCGCGGCGCGGCCTACTACGGCCATGTCCGCCGCGGACAGGGCGTTCGCATCCGCGGTGGCACGGCACGCTCGTATTACGTGGCCATCGAGTCGTCGATGCCCGCCGTTCCCGGCGTCGAGCCGCCAGTGCAAGCGCTGTGCCTGGCGCCGTTCGGCATGGAAGAAGGCAGTGAAGCGGCCTTGCCGGCGCAGGAATTCGGTCTGGTCGTCGGCGAACCGGTGCGCTTCCGCTTCTTCGGCTCGTCGGTCCGCCGCCAGGATCAGGTCGGCGCGCTGCTCGACGACTGGGCCGCCGATGAATTGCAGGAACTCGAGGAAATCCAGACCACGCTGCCTGCCGACGGACGCACCGCCGGCGAAGTGGTGCGCGTGCGCCTGCACGCCCGGGTCACCGAAACCGGCACCCTGGAACTCGAAGCCTTGCCGCACGACGACAACACCCGCTGGAAAGTCGAGTTCGACGTGCGCGGCGGCGAGTAAACGGCCGGCCAGGATAGAATGCACGCTCAGCCGGTGGGCGCCCACCGGCGGATTGTTCCCTGGGAGCCTGTCGGACTGGAGATTACTCGACTGCACCGGTAGGGAAGCGGTCCGTTTTTCCCCGATTTCTCGTGGCATAGGTCCACTATGCGCCATGCTCCTCAAAAATCGGCAAAAACTGTCTTCGCTTTCCCGATCGGATCGCAGCGATCGTTCAAGTCCAACAGGCGCCTGACCCTCCCCGTCTGACCTACCCGGAACCGACGCCCATGCAACGACTGCTCGCCATTTTCGGCCCCATTCCTTTTCTGGCGTTGGCGATTCTTGCCGCCGGTCTGTCGCTCGGGGTAGCCGTCTGGCTGTACCTCGACGTCTTCTCCCCGGCCTTGTCTGGGATCGGTTCGTGGTGGCGTTATCCGTTGACCGGCTTGTCGCTGGCGTTGTGCTATTTCGCCTACGGGCTGAGCTTGCTGCTGGTTGCACCAACGCTCAATCTGCTGCTCGGCGGTCGTCTCAAACCGTACCGCGGTTCGGCGGTGTCGTTGACCGCCCTGCGCTGGTACGTCCATTGCACGCTGACGCTGGTCGTCCGCTATTCCTTTCTCGAGTTCGTCACCCCATCGCATTTCGCGCAAACCTACTACCGGTTGATGGGCATGAAGATCGGCCGCAACGTGTCGATCAACTCGACGGCCATTGCCGACCCATCGTTGATCGAGATCGCCGATAACGTGATCATCGGGGGCACCGCCAGCGTGATGGCGCATTATGCGCAAGGCGGCTATCTGGTGATCGCCCCGGTAAAACTCGGCGCCGGATCGACGATCGGTTTGCGGGCGATCGTCATGGGCGGCGTCGATGTCGGCGCCAAAGCCAAGGTTCTCGCCGGTTCGTTCGTGCTGCCGAACACGCGGATTCCCGCCGGCGAAACCTGGGCCGGCATTCCCGCGCAACGCATCGAATTGCCGCGGGACGACGCTCCCAGCCGCCCGTCGGCTGCCGCTGACGGTCACTGAACGCCATGAGCGACTGGCCCTCGTTTTCGACCATCGCGCTGCGCCTGCTGGCCATCGCCGGCGGGATGGTGGCCTGGTTCGTCAGCCAGCGTCTGATCGGCGAGCGTCGCCTGGACAGCGAGCGGATCTACGATCATCTGCACCAGATCAGCGCACCGGCCAACGCCTGGCTGCACGAACACCCCGGCGCCGCCAAGGCTCTGCTGATCGGCAGTTCGCTGGCCATCGATCTGAGCACGCTGTTCGTTCTCGGCTACGCCATCGTCGGCCCCAGTTTTGCGCCGTTCTGGGGGCTCCTGACCTTGTTTCTGCTGCGCCAGCTCAGCCAGGCGGCAGTCGCGTTGCCGTCACCGGCGGGAATCATCTGGCGCGATCCCGGTTTTCCGTCCCTGTTCGTCACATACGCCGTCGGTAACGATTTCTTCTTTTCCGGCCATACCGCGCTGGCCGTCTATGGTGCGATACAGATGGCCACTCTCGGCCTGCCGCTGCTGACCGCGATCGGCGTACTGCTGGCAGTGCTGCAGATGGCGCTGGTGATCGTCCTGCGCGCGCACTGGACGCTGGACGTGATCACCGGGGCGCTGGCGGCGTTGTGTATCGGCGGCTTTTTCGTCCGCTGATGACATGGCATCATCCGTACTTTCCCCTCCTCTCGATCGCCGATGACCGCCGCCAGCCGACCCGAAGCCCAACGCCGCGTCGACGACATTCGCGTTTTCGAGCGCGAATGGCAGCGGCTGGTCGATGAAGGCATACTGCAGCCGGACCCAGCGCAAGAAGCGACTCTGCGCAGCCATCATCAAGCCTTGTTGGCCGATTATGCGCACGCCTTCGACATCGACGCCGATCTGCAGGCGCATCAATTGTCGCTCGGCATGCGCGTGGCCTCATTCCTCGGCGCACTGGCACTGGCCGCCAGCGTTTTCTTCCTCTTCAGACGCTATTGGGGCGCTTTGCCGACGGCACTGCAGGTCGGCGTGCTGATCGCCAGCTCGCTCGGCAGCTTTGTGGCAACGATCGCGCTGCGCGGCAGAGACCGTTCCGGCTATTTCACCAAACTGGCGGCAATGCTGGCGTTCGTCTGCTTTGTGCTCAATGTCACGCTGCTCGGCACGATCTTCAATCTCACCCCGTCCGACAATGCCCTGCTCGCCTGGGCGGCGCTGGCCTTTCTGCTGGCCTACACCTGCGACCTGCGCCTGCTGCTGGCGGCTGGAATCCTTTGCGTGATGGCATTCATCGCCGCCCGCACCGGCACCTGGGGCGGCATGTACTGGCTCGATTTCGGCGAACGTCCGGAAAATTTCCTGCCGGCCGGCGTTCTGTTCTTCCTGCTGCCATCGCTGCCGCCATTGGCCGCGCACGTACCGTCACGCGAATTCGCGCCGATCTACCGGATATTCGGTCTGCTGGCACTGTTCCTGCCGATGCTGGTGCTCGCCAACTGGGGATACGGCAGTTACCTCGAATTCGACCATCGTCTCATCGAAGGTGGGTACCAGATCGGTGGCTTCGTGCTCGCCGGACTGGTGATCTGGCTCGGTGCCCGGCGTGGCTGGCCTGAAACGGTCAATACCGGGCTGACCTTCTTTGTGATTTTTCTCTACACCAAACTGTTCGACTGGTGGTGGGAAGCCATGCCGAAGTACCTCTTCTTCCTGGTTCTCGGTTTGATCGCGGTGCTGATCCTTTTGGTTCTCAAACGCTGGCGCACTGCCGGCGGCCGGCTACGGGAAAACCCACGATGAGCGGACGAAAACACTGGCGGACGCTCATCGCCGGCTGCGGACTGATCGCGCTGGTCAATGCGCTGGTATTGGGCGGTGTGGCGTATAACCGTTCTGGAGAACCGGACAGCCTGTTGCGTCTGAGTGAACGAGAATTGCCGCCGAAAAATGGCCGTTGGTTGAAGTTCGAAAGTGGCGGCATGATCCTGACGCTGGCCTGGCGCGTACTGCCGGCGAAAGGTAGCGACGATTTCTATGGAAGTTGGGCCACCATCGGGGGCTCACCGGTCTGGCTCGACACGCAGAAAATGCGGAGTCTCGGTTTCGAAGTCACCGAACCGTCAACGATCACCCCGGCGGCGATCCGCCGGCAACGCAGCCGAGACGTGCTGCTGGTATTGGAATTCGATGGACCGGCGTACCAGCAGGCGCTGAATCTCGCCAGGGAACGATACGCCGAGGAGAGCCGCTTGCTCGCCGCCAATCCGGGGAAACAAGAGTTTGTTCGCCGTCGTGACGATGCGCAAAAAAGACTGCAGCGCGAGGAAACGCTAAACAGCCGACTATTCGCGGTGGACGCCGGACTGGACGCAGCGACCTTGCGTGCGCAGTACCCGGACCGGACCCGCTATTTGATCGCCAAAGGGCGCGTATACGCGCAGTGGCATCACGATCAATCGCAGCCGACGCTATCTGGCCGCATCGGTCGACTGGCGATCAGCGAAATCAACATCCCGGTCGAACTGCAGCCCACAGTGGCTGCTCATCACCCCTTCAACCCGACGCCTCCTTTCCAAGCCACCATCGCCATTGGCCAAAGACTCGAACCGTGGCTACGAGAGATCGCCCTTGGAAACGAAATGCGGTAGTCCGAGCTTGACTCGCATCTTCACACCTCTTTCCTTGCAAATTAAATAAATTAAAATCAATGTTCTATGCAAGGCCTGAGCGTCAGATATCGCAGAACCGTGACCGGAGGAAGACGGGTTCTACCGGGCTATCGCTCTCGAGCCGTTCAACCGAGACGTCGTCGGCGGCTCACTCACGCCGCACATGACCTCGGACATTGTGACGAGTGCGCTGGCCAGGGTCGGGTTCCGCAAGCGTCCGACGTCGGTCTGCTGCACCATTCCGACCGGGGCAGTCCGAGGAAACTTCAAAGCGACCCGTTCGGAGAAAAACTCTCACGCGTTTAGCCGAGCTTTTTGAGGTAACCCGGCGCGAATTCGAGGATGAAATCCCAGAAAGCCGCGAAAGCGGGTGTCAAATGTTTGTTTTTGTGTCGGACGAGATGCCAATGTCGGACTACCGGCGTCCCTTCGACCTTGAGCACCGCCAGCCGTCCGGCCGTGAGTTCCAGGCCGAGGGTGTGCTGCGAAATGAAACTGATTCCCAGCCCAGCAACCACCGCCTGCTTGATCGCCTCGTTGCTGGCCATTTCCATGCCGATGCGCGGCTTGACCGCGCGTTCCAGGAAAAACTCCTCCATCGCTGAGCGCGTTCCTGAACCCGCCTCGCGGACGATCAGCGTTTCGCCGGCCAAATCTTCCAGCGGCAGTGTTTCGGTGCTGGCCAGCGGGTGATCGGCCGCGGCGACCAGCACCAGGGGATGCGGCGCGAAAGCGACCGAAAGCGCGTCGGGGATGGCCGTGGGACGCCCCATGATCGCCAGATCGACTTCGTTGCCGGCCAGCAGACGGATTACCGTATCCCGGTTTTCGATCAGCAGACGAATGCCGACCCCGTCGTGCCGCTTGCCGAATTCGGCCAACAATCCGGGAGCGAAATACTCGGCAGTGCTAGTGACGGCCACGGCGATCCGCCCGCCCTTGAGCCCTTTCAAGGCCAGCAGGGCTTCATCGGCTTCTTTCAACGATTGCAGAATCTGCCGGGCGTGGACCAACAAGGTCTCACCAGCGGCGGTGAGGAAAACTCGCTTGCCAATCCGTTCGAAGAGCAAAGTGCCGCTAACTTCTTCCAATTGTTTGATTTGAAGAGAAATCGCCGCATGCGTGAGATGCAGTTTCTCGGCAGCGCGAGCAAAGGACAGCGAGGAGGCGGCCACGGTGAAGATTTGCAATTGACGAATCGTCGCGTTTCTCATTATTTAGTTTTTGCTTAACTATTTGGACAACATGTTTAACTGGTCGTTTTTGATCGAATCGCTACAATCAACCCCGGTCGAAAACAGGCCGCACGATACGCTTGTCCGGGAGAGTCGCGATGTTATGTGGACGTACCAACGTCAATAAATTTCTGATCGAAGAGCAGCGACGCAATCCGGCGCTGGTCGGCGATTTCTCGATGCTGATCAGCGATATCGTACGTTCCTGCAAGGCCATTGCCCAGGGGGTTTCGCGCGGGGCGCTGGCCGGCGTGCTCGGCGAAGAGGGACAGGTCAATGTGCAGGGCGAGGCGCAGAAGAAACTCGACGTGCTGGCCAATCAGGCTTTTCTCCATCATTGCGAATGGGGCGGCCATCTGGCGGCGATGGCCTCCGAGGAAATGGAAGACATCTATTCGATTCCGACCGAGCATCCGCGAGGCAACTACCTGCTGGTTTTCGACCCGCTCGACGGTTCGTCGAACATCGATGTCAATCTCTCGGTCGGCAGCATTTTTTCGGTGCTGCGTTGCCCGGAAAGGACCGATGAGCAGCCGCCGCTCGGCAGCGCCGATTTCCTGCAGCCCGGCAGCCGTCAAGTGGCCGCGGGCTACGCGCTCTACGGTCCGTCGACGATGTTGGTGCTGACCGTCGGCAACGGGGTGTTCGGCTTTACGCTCAACCGAGAGATCGGCGAGTTTCTGCTGACGCATCCGAATCTCAGAATTGCGCCCGAAACCCGCGAGTTCGCCATCAACGCTTCCAACGAGCGCTTTTGGGAAGCACCGGTCAAGCGCTACGTCAGCGAATGCCTGGCTGGCAGAACGGGGATTCGTGGCCAGGATTTCAACATGCGCTGGGTCGCGTCGATGGTTGCCGAAGTGCATCGCATCCTGATGCGCGGCGGCGTCTTCCTGTACCCGCGCGACAGCAACGACTCCGGCAAACCCGGTCGTCTGCGGTTGATGTACGAAGCCAACCCGATGGCGATGATCGTCGAGCAGGCGGGCGGTCTGGCATCCACCGGTGACGAGCGGATTCTCGACGTTCAGCCGAACGGCCTGCACCAGCGGATCCCGGTGATTCTCGGTTCGCGGGACGAGGTCGAACGTTTGGAGCGTTATCACCGCGAGCACGCCGACGGCGACGATCTGCCGTTCCGGTCGCCGCTGTTTTCGACCCGCACGCTGTTCCGGGACGACTGACCCATCCGTCTTGCGCAGGCCGCTCAGGCCAATCACCCGTCAGGAGCTTTTCGACATGTCGCTCAAAAACCCGGTCATCGCCATCACCGGCTCATCCGGCGCCGGCACCACCTCGGTGACCAAATCGTTCCAGCATATTTTCCGCCGCGAGAAGCTCAACGCGGCGATCATCGAAGGTGACAGCTTTCATCGCTACGATCGCCAGGAAATGCGTGAGACGATGGCTGCCCGCAGTCTGGCCGGCGACCATCATTTCAGTCATTTCGGCCCGGAAGCCAATCTGCTCGCCGAGTTGGCCGAACTGTTCCGGGAATATGGCCAAACCGGCCGCGGCCGCAGCCGTCACTACATTCACGACGAAGTCGAGGCGGAACGCTACGGCGCGCCGCCGGGGACTTTCACCGCTTGGCAGGACCTGCCGGAAAAGACCGACCTGCTGTTCTACGAGGGATTGCACGGCGCCGCGCAGACCGAGACCATCGACGTTGCCCGCCATGTCGACCTGTGCGTCGGCGTGGTGCCGATCATCAACCTGGAGTGGATTCAGAAGCTGCACCGCGACAAGGCGCAACGCGGTTATTCCACCGAAGCGGTGATGGATACCATCCTGCGGCGGATGCCCGATTACGTGAACTACATCTGCCCGCAGTTTTCCAGAACGCACGTCAATTTTCAGCGCGTTCCGACGGTCGACACCTCGAATCCGTTCATCGCCCAGGATATTCCAAGCGCCGACGAGAGCATGCTGATCATCCGTTTCGCCAACCCCCGCGGCATCGACTTTCCCTATCTGCTGAGCATGCTGCACGATTCGTTCATGTCGCGGCCGAACATCATCGTCTGCCCAGGGGGCAAAATGGGCTTGGCGATGCAGATCATCTTCACCCCGATGATCCTGCAATTGATGGATAAGAAGCGTCGCGCTCGCTGAGAGGTGGTGAGGAAATGTTCACGAACAGGCCAAGATGCCAGGCGCGAGCGAGCGACGAGGACTGTGACGTGGATAAGCCAGGAGTGAGCGAGTGAGCAACGCCGCCGATTGGCCGCGCAGTGGATTTATTCTCACCCGCTGAGTTACCGTAACACCCCGGGCCACTGGCCCTGTTTTGATCGAAGGAGAATGTCGTGCCCACCGAATCCCGGAAGTTTCGTCGCCGCTGTGCCAATGCTTTGCGGATGTTGTCGATCGATGCCGTGCAGGCCGCCAATTCCGGCCACCCCGGCATGCCGATGGGCATGGCCGACATCGCCGAGGTGCTCTGGCGCCGCCATCTGAAGCACAATCCGGCCAATCCCGGGTGGGTCGATCGTGACCGCTTCGTGCTCTCCAACGGCCATGGCTCGATGTTGCTCTACGCCTTGCTGCATCTCTCCGGCTACGATCTGCCGATCGACGAGATCAAGCGCTTCCGGCAACTGCATTCCAAAACCCCCGGTCATCCCGAATACGGCGTCACCCCGGGCGTCGAAACCACCACCGGCCCGCTCGGACAGGGCTTGGCCAACGCCGTCGGCATGGCGCTCGCCGAGCGGCTGCTCGCCGAAACGTTCAATATCGGCGGCCACCAGATCGTCGACCATTACACCTATGCTTTCGTCGGCGACGGCTGCCTGATGGAAGGGATTTCACACGAGGCCTGTTCGCTGGCCGGACGGCTGTCGCTGTCCAAGCTGATCGTCTTTTACGACGATAACGACATCTCGATCGACGGCCAGGTCCAACCGTGGTTCGCCGACGACACGCCGAAGCGTTTCGAAGCTTACGGCTGGCGGGTGGTGCCACATTGCGACGGGCATGACGTCGATTCGATCGAGGCGGCGATCCGGCTGGCCCGCACCTCCGTCGGCCGGCCGACGCTGATCTGTTGCAAGACGATGATCGGTTTCGGCTCGCCGAACAAGGGCGGCACGCATGAATCGCATGGCGCGCCCCTGGGCGCCGCCGAAGTCGCCGAAACCCGCCGCCAGCTCGACTGGCCGTACGCGGCGTTCGAAATTCCCGCCGACGTCCGTTTCGGCTGGGATGCGCGTGATCGCGGCGAAGCGGCCGAATACCATTGGCAGACGGCGTTCGACAACTATCGCGCGGACTATCCCGAACTGGCCGCCGAGTTCGAGCGGCGAATGCAAGGTGCCTTGCCGGCCGACTGGTCGTCGAGGGTCGACCGCCTGCTCGAACGTATCGCCAGTGAAAAGGCCACCCTGGCGACCCGCAAAGCCTCGCAAAACGTCATCGAGGCTCTGGCACCGGCGCTGCCCGAACTCCTTGGCGGCTCTGCCGACCTGACCGGTTCCAATCTGACCAACTGGAGCGGCACCCGTCCGGCCAACCGGCAAACCGCGGGCAACTACGTCTATTACGGCGTGCGCGAATTCGCCATGACCGCCCTGGCCAACGGCCTCGCCTTGCACGGTGGCTTCATTCCTTATACCGGCACCTTCCTCGTTTTTTCCGATTACTCGCGCAACGCCATCCGCCTGACGGCATTGATGAAACTTCGTCAGGTGCTGGTGTTTACGCACGATTCGATCGGTTTGGGCGAAGATGGGCCGACACACCAGCCGATCGAGCACGCCGCCTCCCTGCGGCTGATCCCCGGCCTCGACGTCTGGCGGCCGGCGGATGCGTTCGAAACGACAGTGGCCTGGACAACGGCGCTGGCCCGTGCCGACGGTCCGTCGTGCCTGCTGCTTTCGCGCCAGAACCTGCCGGCGCTGTCGCATACACCGGAACAGGCTGTCGACATCGCGCGCGGCGGCTACATCCTGCACGAAGCGGACGGAGGCGTGCCGCGCGTCGTGCTGATCGCCACCGGCTCCGAATTGTCGCTGGCCTGTACCGCGCAGTCGGCGCTGGCGGCCGAAGGCATTGCCGCGCGGATCGTTTCCATGCCCTGCACGCAACGCTTTGACGCCCAGCCGGTGGTTTATCGGCAACAGGTGCTGCCGCCGGGTGTGCCGAGAATCGCCGTCGAAGCCGGACATCCCGATCTGTGGCGCAAATACGTCGGCACCGACGGCGCGGTGATCGGCATCGACCGCTTCGGCGAATCGGCGCCAGCCAACGTGCTTTACGATTATTTCGGAGTAACCGTCGAAGAGATCGTCAACGCGGCACGCGCGCTGGTCGGATAGCCGACCACGACGAAATGACCCGCACCCAGCCGCCCGCGTCGAAAAGGCGCTTGGGTGTTCAGTCAGCGTTACCAGGGGTGCGCGCCAGCGCCGTTTCGACCAGTCGCACCCAATAACTGATGCCCAACGGCAGCAACTGATCGTTGAAGTCGTAGTGCGGATTGTGCAGCGTGCAGCCACCACTGCCCGGACCGTTGCCGAGCCAGACGTAACAGCCGGGTTTCTCGCGCAGAAAATACGCGAAATCCTCGGCGCCCATCGAGGGCATTTCGTCGACGCGCAAGTGCTCGGCACCGAAAACATCGCGGGCCACCTGGCGGCAGAGTTCGGTTTCCGCGACGCTGTTGATCGTCGGCGGGTAGTGATGGTCGTAACGGACGCTGATTCGTGCGCCGAACGTGCTGGCCATCCCGGCGCACAAGCGCTCGATGGCCCGCTCGACGGTGGCTTGCGTCTCGGCGTCGAAACTGCGCAACGTGCCACGCAGCACCGCTTCGTCCGGAATGACGTTCCACGCCTCGCCGCCATGGATCTGCGTCACGCTGACCACCGCCGCGGCGCAGGGATGCAGGTTGCGCGCCACGACCGTCTGCAGCGCCAGGACCAGTTGGCTGGCAACCACCAGGGTATCGACGCCCTGATGCGGCATCGCCGCATGGCAGCCCTGCCCCTGCACGCTGATTTCGAAGGAGCAGGTGCCAGCCATCACCGGCCCCGGCATCGCCGCCATTTCGCCGACCGGCAAACCGGGCCAGTTATGCAGACCATAAACGGCCTGCATCGGAAAACGCTCGAACAGTCCTTCGGCAATCATCCGCGCCGCGCCGCCCTCGGACTCCTCGGCCGGCTGAAAAATGAAATAGACGGTACCGTCGACAGCCAGCGACTCACGATTTTCGGCCAGATAGCGCGCCGCGCCGAGCAGCATCGCCGTGTGCCCGTCATGACCGCAGGCATGCATCACGCCGGCGTTTTGCGAACGATGCGCGCACTCGTTCTTCTCAAATAACGGCAGCGCGTCCATGTCGGCGCGCAGGCCGATGGCGCGCCCGCCACTCCCCCAACGCAGCCAGCCGATCACCCCGGTCCCCGCCAGACCGCGGTCGATCGACACCCCGTAGCGGCTGAGCTGATCGGCGACGATCGCCGCGGTACGCACTTCCTTGAAAGCCAGCTCCGGGTGGGCGTGGAAATCACGTCGGAGCGCTTCGAGCTCGTTGAGGAACGAAATGTTCAGCATGTCGGGGCCTGCGGGCAAAAGACTATTCTCAGTTTATGCTACAACGACTTGCCCGACGAGCGTTGCATCCGTTATTGTCCACGTCATGCATCTCGTCTTGATCAGCGGCCTGTCCGGCTCCGGCAAATCGATCGCCCTCAAAGTGCTTGAGGACGCCAATTATTACTGCGTCGACAATCTTCCCTCGCAGTTGTTGCAGCAATTGGTCGGGCAACTCGATCTGCAGGGTTATGACAAGGTTGGCGTGGTGATCGACATCCGGGGAGGCGACAGCGTGGCGATGTTGCCGATGCAACTCGACGCCTTGCGGGCCAACGATCTCGAATTGAAATTCCTGTTTCTCGACGCGCAGGATTCGACGCTGATCAAACGGTATTCCGAAACCCGCCGCCGTCACCCGCTGGCCTGTGACACGCGGACGCTGACCGAGGCCATCGTCGAGGAACGCGAACGCCTGGCCGGACTGTCGGCGCTCGGCCACCACATGGACACCAGCGGCATCAAGGCCAGTGTGCTGCGCGAATGGGTCCGCCAATTCGTCGCCAGCGATGTGGTCAACAACCCCAGTCAGGGCTTGACGCTGCTGTTCGAATCCTTCGGCTTCAAAAACGGTATTCCGCTCGACGCCGATCTGGTTTTCGATGTGCGCTGCCTGCCCAATCCGCACTATGACCCGCTGCTGCGGCCCTTGACCGGTCGCGACGAACCGGTGGTCGCCTTTCTCGAAGCCGAACCGGACGTCCTGCGCATGCGCCAGGATATCGCCAGTTTCGTCAGGAACTGGTTGCCTTGCTATATCCAGGACAGCCGCAATTACCTGACCGTCGGCATCGGCTGCACCGGTGGTCAGCACCGCTCGGTCTATTTTGCCGAGGTCCTGGGCCGTGAATTCAGTGCTTGCGCCCGGGTATTGGTCCGTCACCGCGAACTGCGGCCTGAAACGACGACGTCCGGCGACGCGCCGTGCTGATCTGGCTCGGGCTGCTCAAGCCCGGCGACTGGCTGATGGTGTTGCTGGCGTCCCTGCTGTGCGCGCTTTCCTGGCCCTTGGCGTTGCGGGCGGGAATCCCGGACAAGGCGATCGTCACCCGCGGCGGTGAAATTTTTTCCGAACTGAATCTGTCGCACGATCGCCGGCTCGACATTCCCGGGCCGCTCGGCGTGACCACCGTGGTCGTCGAGCGGCGTCGGGTGCGCGTGGCCGCCGACCCCGGTCCGCGGCAATACTGCGTTCGGCAAGGCTGGCTGAGTCGCGCCGGCGAGATCGCCATCTGCGCCGCCAACCAGATCAGCATCGAAATCCGTGGCGCCAAACAACCCTACGACTCATTGGCCTACTGAACCACGTCGCCTCGAGCATCAACCCTCCAGTGTTGCCTCCGATGAACAAAAGCGTGATTTCCTCCATGCTTGGCACCCTACGGGCAGGTTATAATTGATCATCAATCCGAGGGGCGCTGCAAGGCCGTTTGTGACGGTTTCAGGCTCGGATTCTTCCAACGGCGCTCATCCTACCTACCCTTTTCCGGGCGGCGGCATGGATGGGTGGCCACGGTGGTTTTCTTCAGCGTGCCCCCTGTTGCAGCTTCGCCACCTGGACGTTGCTTGAGGAGCTTCAGCGTGGCAAATCCTGTTTCCCAAACTCCCGATCACGTGATCGCCGACCTCGGTCTCGCCGACTGGGGCCGCAAAGAAATCCGCATCGCCGAAACCGAAATGCCCGGTTTGATGGCCATCCGCGAAGAATTCGCCGCCGCCAAACCCCTGCAGGGCGCGCGCATCACCGGTTCGCTGCACATGACCATCCAAACCGCGGTCCTGATCGAAACGCTGACCGCGCTGGGCGCCGAAGTGCGCTGGGCGTCGTGCAACATCTTCTCGACGCAGGACCATGCCGCCGCCGCCATCGCCGCCGCCGGCATCGCCGTCTTCGCGGTCAAAGGTGAATCGCTGCAGGATTACTGGGAATACACCCACCGGATTTTCGAGTGGCCGGACAACGGCTACAGCAACATGATCCTCGACGACGGCGGCGACGCGACGCTGCTGCTGCATCTCGGCGCCAAGGCCGAGAACGATCTGTCGGTGTTGGCCAACCCGACCTCGGAAGAAGAAACCATTCTCTACGCCGCGATCAAGGCCAAACTGGCCAGCGACAGCACCTGGTACTCGCGCCGGCTGGCGGCGATCAAGGGGGTGACCGAGGAAACGACCACCGGCGTACATCGCCTGTACCAGATGCATGCCCGCGGCGAATTGAAGTTCCCGGCGATCAACGTCAATGATTCGGTGACCAAATCGAAATTCGACAACCTGTACGGCTGCCGCGAATCGCTGGTCGACGGCATCAAGCGTGCCACCGACGTGATGATCGCTGGCAAAGTGGCACTGATCGCCGGTTACGGAGACGTCGGCAAAGGGTCGGCGCAAGCGATGCGTGCGTTGTCAGCGCAAGTATGGGTCACCGAAATCGACCCGATCTGCGCCCTGCAAGCCGCCATGGAAGGCTTCCGGGTGGTGACCATGGACTACGCCGCCGACAAGGCCGACATCTTCGTCACCTGCACCGGAAACTACCATGTGATCACCCACCAGCACATGAGCAAGATGAAGGATCAGGCGATCGTCTGCAACATCGGGCACTTCGACAACGAAATCGACGTCGCCTCGATCGAAGGCTACGCCTGGGAAGAGATCAAACCGCAGGTCGACCACGTCATTTTCCCGGACGGCAAACGAATCATCCTGCTGGCCAAGGGCCGGCTGGTCAATCTGGGTTGCGGCACCGGCCATCCGTCGTACGTGATGAGCTCATCGTTCGCCAACCAGACCATCGCCCAGATCGAGTTGTACACCCGTACCGCCAATTACCCGATCGGCGTATATACCCTGCCGAAGCATCTCGACGAAAAAGTCGCCCGCCTGCAACTGAGGAAACTCAATGCGCAGCTCACCGCGCTGACCGATCAGCAGGCGGCGTACATCGGCGTGGCCAAGGAAGGTCCGTACAAGTCCGAACACTACCGCTACTGAGCGAACCGTTTGAAGGGGACCGCGGATGCGTCTGATCCTGCACTGGCTGCTCAACACCCTCGCCCTGCTCGGCGTCGCCTACCTGTTGCCGTCGATCCGGGTGGACTCGTTCGGCACGGCGATGGTTGCCGCGCTGGTGCTCGGATTGGTGAACGCCCTGCTCCGCCCCCTGCTGATCATCCTGACGCTGCCGGTCACCGTTCTGACGCTCGGCCTGTTCCTTCTCGTCATCAACGGCTTGACCTTCTGGCTGGCTGGTGCGACGTTGGCAGGTTTCGACGTCGGCGGTTTCTGGCCGGCGGTGTTCGGCGCGCTGCTGTACAGCCTTTTCACCTCGATCCTTTCCTGGCTGCTGCCCGGAAAGAAAGATTAGAACCGATGTCGTGATGAACTCCGATTCCCGTACCTACAGTCTCGAACTGTTTCCCCCGCAAACCCCGGAAGGCGCCGAAAAGCTGCGCGTCGCACGGGCGCGGCTGGCCTTGCTGAACCCGCGCTTTTTCTCGGTGACCTTCGGCGCCGGCGGCTCGACCCGCGAGCGGACCTTGAACACCGTCCTCGAAATCCAGGCCGAAGGCCACCGCGCAGCACCGCATCTGTCGTGCATCGGCTCGACCTCCGAAAGCATTCGCGCCATCCTCGACCAATACCGTTCCAACGGCATCCGGCACCTGGTCGCCCTGCGCGGCGATTTGCCGTCAGGAATGGCCCAACCGGGCACCTTCCGTTACGCCAACGAACTGGTCGAATTCATCCGCAAGGAGACCGGCGACTGGTTTCACATCGAAGTCGCCGCCTACCCCGAATACCATCCGCAAGCCAAAAGTCCCGAAGACGACTTGCGGGCGTTCAAGCGTAAAATCGATGCTGGAGCCAACTCGGCGATCACCCAGTATTTCTACAACGTCGATGCCTATGTTAAATTTGTCGACGCTTGTCAGGCGGAGGGGATCAGCGCACCGATCGTTCCGGGAATCATGCCGATCGCCAGCTTTGCCAATCTGGCCCGTTTCTCGGACAATTGCGGCGCCGAGATTCCCCGCTGGATGCGTAAAAAACTGGAAAGCTATGCCGACGACCGCGAATCGATCCGCGCCTTCGGTCTCGACGTGGTCACCCAGCTCTGCGAACGGCTGCTGGCTCATGGTGCACCCGGCCTGCATTTCTACACTCTCAATCAGGTCTCACTGACCAGCGAGTTGTGGCGCCGTCTGGGTCTGAGCGGATGATCGCGTAGGAAAGTGGTAAAGTGATCGGTTGGATCGGTCTTGAAACCCTACATCCAGACGATAATTTGAAAATAAAAATAATCAAATTCAACAATTTAAAATTTTCGTCTCGGTAACGGATTGGGTACCATTCAGAAGATTCATAGCGCATCACAGAATTAGGTGGGTTGGCAGAGCGGTTGAATGCACTAGTCTTGAAAACTAGCGAGGACGTAAGTCCTTCCAGGGTTCGAATCCCTGACCCACCGCCATCACAACAAGAAATCAAACCCGCTGATTGAAATCGCCGATGTTCAATCTCTTGATGTTCAACGCCGATTGGCCGTCAGGCAGGGTCACCGTTCCGATGGGGCGGATGTTCGAATACACCGATGACCACATCACCACGCAGTTTCGGAAAGATGGCACCCCTCTGCTTGATCGCCTAACTGCTCTACCATGCCTGTTCTGTGAAGAAGGCACGACGGACGAAACAGCGTATGTCGGTCAGATCAACCGAGCGAGTATTGTCGGCAATCAGGTGTCGTTAGAGATCAGCTTCGATACTGATGTGCCCCCACTGCAAAACAGCATGATCCATGCGAACCGGGCAGAGTTGCACATGCCCAGTGACTTCGAGTTTTCGAGGAATCATTGGGTGGTGAAGGACGTAGATCTTTATCGGTTTCTGCTGCGCAACGTGCGCCTCCGCAGGCAGCGCCCGTCCGTCTTCCAAATTCCTGAACACGAGAACATCGAGCCTACGCTGGCATCCGCCATGATGCCGTTTGATGCGGGGTTCAATGCCGTGTATGAGGCCATTCAGCAAGCCTCAAGCAATGCGGGCCTTCGTTGTAGGCGAGCCGACGACATTTGGGAGAACGCCGCGATAATTCAGGATGTGGTTGCACTGATTGATCGTTCCCGAATTGTCGTGTGTGACTGCTCGGGTCGGAACCCAAACGTGTTCTACGAGGCTGGCATTGCGCATACGCTGGGGCGTGAGGTGATCCTCATCACGCAGAGCGAGCACGATATCCCATTCGATCTCCGTCACCTTCGTTACATCCGCTATCTGAACAATGCCGAAGGTCGTGCTGCGCTGACTCAATCGCTAAAGGCGAGGATGCAGACGCTGCTGAGTCACTGAGAACCGGGCACGCCCGCAAATCGGATTATCAGGCCCAAGGGCCGACTTCATCAGGCTCAATTCAATACAAGCACGAAGGCACCGTGCCAAACGTCGCCTGTGCCCCTCTCGGACGCTGGACCGCGTAGCCGCTGACACGGGCCACTGTGCATCAGCCCGCCTACCCTACGGACTCGCGTTTTGAATCGCTTGTAACGGCTGCAATCGCCGCGCTTGATCGCGTTCGCAAAGTCATTACCGACTCTCGGGGCCCTGTCTTGCAATGAGCATCCACCAACACGCACAGGAGCAACGACATGGAACAAGCCGAGACCTAACCGAACCGCGCGACCGCCCGCCGCGCTGGCGTTGCCGCAGGGATGTCCGCCGAATCGGCAAAATCACCGCGTATAAGAACGACGACGAGGGGGCGTCCGCTGGACGGCGGAGGAAGCACCGAGACCCGCTGCCGAAGCTGCGCCCACCGACGCTGTGGTGACCACAAGCAAACTGAAGAAGTCAGCCCTACGCCCAAGGTGGAACACATCAAGCAGAATGGGGTCAAGCATCCCGGACTGGGCAAGGGTTTGGCGGTAACCTTGGACCCACTGGGGCACATTCTCTTTGACTCCCACATTTCATGTCGGTTATCGACGGGGTGATCTACGCTTATATAATCCTGTTGATTGAATGGCGGAGTTGGGCGGAGGAGCCGAGTGACAACACTTGCGTTGTCTTCAGGAGCCTGTCGGACTTGAAACTGATCTACTGTGCCGGCAGAAAAGTGGTCTATTTTTCTGATTTCTCGTAGCATAGACTCACTATGCGTCTCGAAATCAGAAAAAGCAGTCCCCACTTTTCCTCTCGACTCGCAACGATCGCCTGAGTCTGACAAGCTTCCAGAGCCGTCCGCACATCGCCATGTGCTTGGAGTTCATTGATGAGTCTTTTGCGCACCCTCTATTTTCCAGAACTCGATCAGGCCAAGATGTTGGACGCATTGCTCGATTGGCACGCCGAGACCGCCTCGACCGGAGCGCTGGCCTTGCTTCCCGAAGCCGAAAAAGATCAGGTGCCGCTGCTGCAGGCGATGTACCGGGCAAATGGGTTAAGCTTGGTCGGCGCCCTTTTTCCGGCGATCATCGACGGCGAGCAGTTCCGTAGCCACGGAGCCTTGCTGCTTCCTTTCACCGAGATGCCCGATTCGGCGCTATTACCGAACTTGCCCGCCGACGCCAACGCAGCGGCGGCACGGATCGCCAATGCCGTCGAGCCCTTGCTGACGGATGCCGGGAATACGCTGTTTCTGATTTTCGATGCCATGTTGCCGAACATCGCGTCGATTCTCGACGCTTTGTACTTGCTGCTGGCCGATCGGGTCGTTTACGCCGGCGTCAATGCCGGTAGTGAAACGTTCCAGCCGATGTCCTGTCTGTTCGACGACCACAGTCTCGTCGCTGATGGAGTGCTTTGTCTGCTGCTGCCCGGCAAACAGGGCGCAGCGATCGACCATGGTTATCTGGCGCCTAAAGAAATCATCACCGCCACCTCGACAGTCGGCAACCGGATCGTGAGTATCGATTGGCGACCGGCATTCGAGGTCTACCGCGAACAGGTGCATGACCTTTACCAAATCGATCTGACCGTTGACAATTTCTACCAGTACGCCACGCACTTTCCCTTCGGCATCGTCCTGGCAAATAACGAGCTAGTGGTGCGCATTCCGGTTGCCCTGGCGGACGATGGCTCACTGTTTTGCATCGGTGAGGTACCGGCAAATGCGATGCTGACTCTGCTCTACGCCCCGCAGGTCGATTCGGTGCGTAGTGTCAGCCGCATCCGTCAAATTTTGCACAATGATTTCGGTCCACTCGGTCCACGTGAGTTGCTGGTTTTCTACTGCGCCGGCAGGCGTCTGCACCTCGGGGACGATGCGCTCAAAGAATTGCATTCTCTCGGCTCGACCCTGAACGCGGCCAATGTCGTGGGCGCCTTGTCGCTCGGAGAAATCGGCAGCCTCAGCAATTGGGGCTATCCGCTGTTCCACAACGCCACGCTCGTTTGCCGACCGTGGGGTGAGCATGGAACGTGAACGCGTCCTCACCATTCTCTATGACCTGGCGCTGGTCATTGGCAGCGAGGTGGATCTGTCATCGCTGTTGACGCGGACCCTGCAACGACTGCTGTTTCATACGTCTTTTCCTTCTGGTGTCGTGCTGCTCAATCTGAACCATGACGGGCACAGTCCGCAGACGCGCGCCGAAGTGGCAACGGTGATCGGCAATTTCGAGCTGGCACAACAGTTGGGTAAAACCCTGGTCATGTCGACGACCTTGGCGCGCGGCACGGCCGCCCTGCTTGAGGACCCGGAACTGCTGGCTTCCCTGCCCGGCTGCGGCAAATACCGCGTCTGCTTGCGTTTGCCGGTCGATGAAAATGCGATCATCCTGTTGATGGCTCCGTCGATGCCGGAAACCTCCTTGCCGATCACCCTGGTTTTTCAACCGGTGATGAGCAATCTGGCGAAAGCGATTCTCCTCTGTCGGCATCACAACGCCTATACCCGCTCGCTGGTCGATGCCAAGGCTCAGGCCGAGTCGGCCAACCGAGCGAAAAGCGCTTTTCTGGCCAACATGAGCCATGAGATCCGTACACCCTTGAACGGCATCATCGGGCTGGCCTACCTCGCCCGTCGCCACAGCACCGAGGAAGGCGTACGCGACCGTCTGGAAAAAATCTCGCAAGCGGCGCAGCATTTGCTGCAAGTGATCAACGACATTCTCGATATCTCGAAAATCGAAGCCGGCAAGATGCAGTTGGCCGACAATGACTTCGAATTTGGCACGGTGATCGACAATGTCCTCAGCCTGATCGACGACAAGGTTCGGGCCAAAGGGCTGATCGTGCGCAGCGACCTCGACCCACGGCTGCGCGGTTCGTTTCGCGGCGATCCGGTGCGATTGGGGCAGATCATCCTTAATTTTGCCGGTAATGCCGTCAAATTCACCGAACACGGTTCGATCGATCTCCGCGTACGAGTCGTCGAACAGCATCCAGACCGTACGGTTCTTGTCCGGGTCGAAGTCCGTGATACCGGCATCGGTATCGATTTCGCCGACCAACAGCGACTGTTCCAGCCTTTCGAACAAGCCGACGCCTCATCGACCCGCCAGCATGCCGGCACCGGTCTGGGCCTGGTCATCGCCCGGCATCTGGCGCAGATGATGGGTGGGGAAGTCGGCATGGAAAGTCGCCCCGGCGTCGGCAGCACTTTCTGGTTCACCGCACGTCTGCAACCGAGCATTGCTAAGCCGCTCAACGGCAGCACGAGCCGCGTTCCGGCCGCCTGCCAGCAACTGCAGGAGCGCCACGCCGGCTGCCGGGTTCTGCTCGCTGAAGACAACATCATCAACCAGGAAGTCGCCCGCGCCCTGCTGGAGCAGGCGGGACTGCAGGTCGATATCGCCGAGAATGGTCTGGAAGCGGTGGCGATGGCTCAGAAAACGGCGTATCGGCTGATTCTGATGGATATGCAAATGCCGGAACTGGACGGTCTGGACGCCACCCGCCGGTTGCGTGCCCTGCCGGCACTCGCCAAGGTGCCGATTCTGGCGATGACCGCCAACGCCTTCGAAGACGACCGGGAACGCTGTTTCGAAGTCGGCATGAACGACCATATCGGCAAACCGGTGGCGCCGGATCTGCTGTACAGCACCTTGTTGAGCTGGCTCGACAAGGCGGCTTCGTCTGATGGGTACACCGGCCGGTTGTAGGGCATCCCGCTGTCCGCTGGTCTGCTGTTAGAATCCAGGACACCGTTCGTTTGCCATTCCCTGCAGGAGTTCGCCATGCGTTTCGCCGGTTCCGAGAATTACGTTGCCACCCGCGACCTGACCCTGGCGGTCAATGCCGCGATAACCCTGCAGCGACCATTGTTGATCAAAGGCGAACCGGGAACCGGCAAAACGATGCTTGCCGAACAGGTGGCCGCCGCACTCGGCTTGCCATTGTTCGAATGGCACGTCAAATCAACGACCAAAGCACAGCAGGGACTGTACGAATACGACGCCGTTTCCCGCCTGCGCGACTCGCAGCTCGGTGAAGCGCGGGTCGCCGACATCGGCAGCTACATCGTCAAGGGTGTCCTGTGGCAGGCTTTTGAATCACCGACGCAATCGGTGGTGCTGATCGACGAGATCGACAAAGCCGACATCGAATTCCCGAATGATCTGCTGCGCGAACTCGACCGGATGGAATTCTTCGTTTACGAGACCCGCCAGAAGGTGCAAGCGCGGCATCGGCCAGTGGTGTTCATTACCTCGAACAACGAAAAGGAACTTCCCGACGCCTTTTTGCGCCGTTGTTTCTTCCATTACATCAAATTTCCCGACAAGGAGACGATGACCCGGATCATCGACGTCCATTTCCCCGGCTTGAAGCCGGCCTTGCTGCGGGAAGCGTTGGAAGTGTTCTTCGAGTTGCGTGAAGTGCCCGGTTTAAAGAAAAAACCGTCCACCTCCGAACTGCTAGATTGGCTGAAGCTGCTGCTCGCCGAAGACATTCCGCCGGAAGCGCTGCGCAGCCAGGATCGCAAGGTGATCATCCCACCGCTGCATGGCGCCTTGCTCAAGAACGAGCAGGATGTCCATCTTTTCGAACGGCTGATTTTCATGGCCCGGCAGAATCGCTGACCGGTCACAGCAACAGATTCGGATGAAGGCCACACGATGCTGATCGACTTCTTCATGCACCTCAAGGTCAGCCGGGTCCCGGTATCGATCAAGGAATTTCTGGCCTTGCTCGAAGCCTTACAGCAACGCGTCATCGAACACAGCCTGGACGACTTCTACCTGCTGTCACGCGCGGTTCTGGTCAAAGACGAAACGCATTTCGACAAATTCGACCGCGCCTTCGGCGAATATTTCAAAGGCGTCGAAGCCCTGCCGGGCATGGAGGTGCTGATTCCCGAAGACTGGCTGCGCGAAGCGGTGAAAAGACACCTCAGCGATGCCGACCGCGCCAAACTCGAAAAGCTGGGTTGGGAAAAGCTGATGGAAACCTTCAAGCAGCGTCTCGCCGAACAAAAGTCCCGCCATTCCGGCGGCAGCAAATGGATCGGTACGGGCGGCAGTTCGCCATTCGGCCACGGCGGCACCCATCCCGAAGGCATCCGTCTCGGCGGACGCAGCGAAAACCGCTCGGCGGTCAAGGTCTGGGAAAAGCGTGAATTCCGCAACCTCGACGACAGTGTCGAAATCGGCACCCGCAATATCAAAGTGGCTCTGCGACGGCTGCGCCGCTTTGCCCGCGAAGGCGCCGCCGAAGAACTCGATCTGGACGGCACCATCGCCGGTACGGCGCGCAACGCCGGCTGGCTGGACCTGAAACTGCGTCCAGAACGGCACAATGCCGTCAAGGTGCTGCTGCTGCTGGATATTGGCGGTTCGATGGACGACTATATCCGCCTTTGCGAAGAACTGTTTTCAGCGTGCCGCAGCGAATTCAAACATCTCGAATATTATTACTTCCACAACTGCGTTTACGACTTTCTCTGGAAAGACAACCGCCGTCGACATACCGAACGCATCCCCACCCATGACGTGCTGCACAAATACGGCAGTGATTACAAACTGATCCTGGTTGGCGACGCGGCGATGAGTCCGTATGAAATCCTCATCCCACATGGCAGCGTCGAATACAACAATGCCGAACCCGGCGCAGTCTGGCTGCGCCGGTTGGTGGACACTTGGCCACACGCCATCTGGCTCAATCCTGAATCCGAACATTCCTGGACCTATCGTCAGTCGACGACTCTGATCCATAACCTGCTGGGGGGACGGATGTTCCCTTTGACGCTGGACGGGTTGGCGCGCGGCATGCAGCTGCTGAGCAAGTAAACACAGCTGGAACTTACACGTGAAAGCCGTCGAGAAGCCGACAGGTGTTCTGTGCGTTACCCGATAGCGCCGACAGCGTGATACGCGCTTCCTGGATGACGTGATCCTCAGCCTCGACACGCTGGCTGGTCAGTTCGCTGGTCTGCACCATCGCTGTCGTTGCGTGGCGCTGCGCGAGTGTCGACTGCGCGATTTCGCCAACACGGGAAATCGCTTCGTTCATTTTGGCGCTGATTTCCTTGATGCGTTGCGCCGCGAGATGCGATCTTTCGACGCTGCGGCTGACCGATTCGACGGCTGAATCGACGGTCAGTCCGGCTTGACTGGTTTCTTCGTGCACCGCGGAAATCTTCCCGGTGATTTCAACGGTCGCCCTGGCAGTCCGTTCTGCCAGCTTGCGCACTTCATCAGCGACGACGGCGAAACCACGCCCTTGCTCGCCGGCACGTGCCGCTTCAATCGCCGCGTTGAGCGCGAGAAGGTTGGTTTGATCAGCAATACCTTTGATGACATTAATAATGCTGCTGATTTCCTGCGAGCGACTGTCAAGGTTCGCCATGACGCGTGCGAGTTCATTCACATGTGCGATCGAAATCTCGGCGTCGGCGGCAACGGCGTCCACCTCGCGTGCGCTTTCCAGCGAAAGCTCGCCGGTCGCGCGGATCAACTGGTCGGTATCCTGCGCATTGTCGGCAATTTTCGATGCCGCTTGCGTGATATCTTCGACGGCGACTGCATTGGCTCTTGAACTCTCAGTCAGATTGACCGATTCGCTCGCCAAGTGATTGATGTTGTCGTCGAGCCGGACGACGTCCGTACTCAGACGTTGCGCTTCGTCCTTGAGAGAAATCACCATGCGTTGCAACTGATCGAGAAACTGGTTGAAGGAACGAGCCGTTTCGCCGACTTCATCGTCCGACAGCACGTTCAGACGGACTCGCAAGTCGCCGCCACCACGCGAAATCTCGACCATTTTGCCGCGCACCTGGAGTAAACCGCGCAGCATGCGACCCAACACGTATCGGACAAGAAACGCAGTGACTCCGGCGGTGATGAGCAAAGCAAGCACCAAACTGATCAGCAGACGATCGAGTGGTGCAAGCACCTTCGCTTTGTCAAGAGAAACGCCGAGCACCCAGTCCGTTCCCTTGATCGGCGCCAGGAAAAGAAAGCGATTGCCGTCACTGGTACGCGTTTCAAACATGGTGTTCGTCGTTTTCGCCTGAGCAATGCGCTCGGGCGTGAGATCTGGAAAGCGCTCACTGGCCGGCTTCATGACGCTTTCCTTGACTGGATGGGCAAGCATGGTCCCGTCCTGATGCAGCAGGAAGCCAAAGCCTTCACCGGCCAATTTGATGCCCAGCACTTCACCGACCACGCGATCGATGAACAAATCGGCTGCGACGACGCCAATTACGTGTTCGCCTTCCTTGACCAGTGAAGAAATTGAAATCACCAATTTCTTGTTGCCCGCATCTTCGTAGGGTTTGGTGACGACAACCTGTGTTGCGCCGGCGCGCATGGCGTCCTGATACCATGGGCGTGCCGTCGGATCCCAGTCAGCCGGCAGATCGCTCTGCTCTTCGGAAAAGACAGAACGTTTGTCCGGAAAGCCGGCATATACCGAGTCGAACCCGCCGACCAGTTTCGTC
The DNA here is from genome assembly GCA_031732795.1 of Accumulibacter sp. Classification (GTDB taxonomy): domain Bacteria; phylum Pseudomonadota; class Gammaproteobacteria; order Burkholderiales; family Rhodocyclaceae; genus Accumulibacter. The sequence continues at coordinate 83,279 of JAVMKC010000060.1, forward strand.
GTGACGAAGAATTTCTCGGCGTCCGGTTTGACGATTACCGACTTGAGCGCATTTACCATCTGAGTCTTCGACGTTATCCATTCGCCAGTGGCCAGAGCGAAGCCGGTCGCCGTACCGCGCGTTTCCGAAGCGACCGAGTCGATGAGTTGGGAGCGCATCTGGAGGTAGAACGCTGCGCCGAAGATCAACATCGACAGCGTGATCAGTGCGCTGACCAAGCAGGTCAGCCGCTTGTGCAAGGATTTCATCGAACATGTTCTATTAAATGATTTGTCAGCGATAGGCTGCGTAATAATTCGAGTCTGCGCCGGCGTCTGGAACTTCGGTCGGTTCAACGCACACAGCGGTATTGGACCAACCAGCCTCCGCGCGGTGGGAGATCGAGTTTTCAGGACAATTCATTGTCTACGAAGGTGGAATCGAGCAAGCCGCCGCCTTTCCAATCTACAGGTTTCTAGTAGAAGAGCGACACGGGATATCAGTGGCCAGAAATCGAAAGAAAATGAAAATCGGCACGGCCAGCTTAATGATATAAGGTGGAAATAAAATTGCAAAAAGCAGGGAAATAGAGCCCGCCAAGTCGTTCAGCGCCTGATCAGGCGTCTTGTGGCGTAGCTCAGTGCTGTTGCGCACCAACGGACAAGATCGCCAGCATCTCAACTCGCCGCTTCTGGCTCGCCCAGTCACTCGCTTCGAGTTTTATCGTCCCCCCTGTCGGACTTGCGAGATCCACTGCATTGGTGGACAAGTGGCTAGTTTTTATACGATTCTCCATCGGGTCGCCCACTGGGCGCCTCGAACTTGGAAAAAACTGCCCTCGGTTTCCCACTCGATTCGCAACGATCACTCAGGTCCGACCGATACTCCCGGCTTCGCTACCCTCGTGCGCATATCTATCGCCTACCTGGCTGACTCTGCAGTCAGACGCACCAAGCTGCCCTGTTCTGACGAATTCCACTGCAAAGCAACACCGCGTTTCTGCAGCAGATTGCGTGTAGAAAGAAAGCAGAACGCGTCTTTTGCGCGCCGCAACAACAGGTATCTGCTTGTGCCCGGCGCTTTCGTTTGGGGTTTGCGCGACAGTTGGCCGATGGGACCCAAACTTGAATTGCCAGGCGCGCAGAACTGGCGTCAGGACGAGCCGGTCTGTATCGAACGCCACCGCTTTGAGTAGTTGGACCCCATGAGCGGATTGGGATAGTCGGCCTTTGACTGGCGGTTAACCAAGTCGGAAGCGCCTCAATACTCCTGAATTCGCGCGCCCGGATTGCGCGACATGATCCTGCGCCACAGGTGCGAGGGAGCCGTCGATCATGGACGGCCTCCCATGCCGATTTTGACCGTTTCCGGCGCGCCGGTTAAAAATGCAACGGTCGCTTATCGCAAGCCAGCGCCGCTTCGTGTACCACTTCCGAGAGCGTCGGATGGGCGTGGCAGATACGTGCCAAGTCTTCAGAGGCCGCACCGAACTCCATGGCCACGACTCCTTCCGAAATCAGCTCGGAAGCATTGGCGCCAATGATATGCACACCCAGGATACGGTCGGTTTTGGCGCAGGCCAGCATCTTGACGAAGCCGGTCGGGTCACCCATTCCCAACGCACGGCCGTTGGCGGCAAAGGGAATTTTGCCCGCTTTGTACGCCACGCCCTCAGCCTTCAATTGCTGCTCGGTCTTGCCGACCCAGGCGATTTCCGGGCTGGTGTAAATCACCCAGGGAACGGTTTCGAAATTGCAATGGCCAGCCTGCCCAGCGATGATTTCTGCGACCATCACCCCTTCTTCCATCGCCTTGTGCGCCAGCATCGGCCCACGAACGACATCGCCGATGGCCCAGACCCCTGGCAGGTTGGTACGGCAATGCGCGTCGACTTCGATCTGGCCGCGATCGTTGATCTGCATGCCGACGGTGTCGGCCTGCAGCCCGTCGGTGTTGGGCAAGCGGCCGATTGAAACGATCAAGCGATCGGCGTCGAGTTTGAGTTCATTGCCGTCCTTGTCGGTATAGTCGATGGCGACACCTTTCTGCGAGACTTTGACGTCGCCGATGCTGATACCGGTGACGATTTGCAAGCCTTGTTTGGTGAACACTTTGGCCGCTTCCTTGGCGACATCGCCATCGGCAACGCCGAGAAACTCCGGCAACGCTTCGAGAATGGTGACTTCGGCGCCGAGACGTCGCCAGACGCTGCCCATTTCCAGACCGATCACCCCGGCGCCGATCACAGCCAGTTTTTTTGGCACCGCGTTGATGGCCAGTGCGCCGACGTTGTCGCAGACGATTTCATTATCCACCGGCACGCCGGGCAGATGACGCGGTTTCGAGCCAGTGGCGACGATGACCTGCTTGGCTTCGTAAACCGTGTCACCGACTTTGATCTGCCATAGTTCGCTGCCCGCAGTACCGACACGACCGACAAAAGCACCGTGACCATTGAGCAGAGTGACCTTGTTTTTCTTGAACAAGCTCTTGATGCCACTGGTGAGCTGTTTGACGATCGCGTCTTTGCGGGCCAGCATCTTGCCGACGTTGATAGTCGGTGCGCCGACCTCGATACCTTGCTCGGCAAAGTGATGAGCGGTTTCCTCGAACAGGTGGGAGGTATGCAGCAGCGCCTTGGATGGAATGCAGCCGACGTTCAGGCAGGTGCCGCCCAAGCGCGGTTCGCCTTTGGGATCGGCATAGGGATTGGATTCACAACAGGCAACGGCGAAGCCGAGTTGCGCGGCCCGAATAGCGGCGATGTAGCCACCCGGACCGCCACCGATGACGAGAACGTCGAATGATTTGGACATGCTATTTCCCTTTCCAACCTCAGAGGCACGGCAGGCACCGCGCGCAGAGATCGCCTCTGAAACGCGGTGCCTCGCGGGTGAGTGTTCAAACGCCGAGCAGCAGACGGGCCGGATCTTCCAGCGCTTCTTTCATCGTCACCAGACCGAGAACCGCTTCACGGCCGTCGATGATCCGGTGGTCGTAAGACATCGCCAGATAGTTGATCGGCCGGATGACGATCTGACCGTTTTCGACCACCGGTCGATCCTTGGTGGCATGGATGCCGAGAATCGCCGATTGCGGCGGGTTGATGATCGGTGTCGATAGCATCGAGCCGAAAACGCCGCCATTGGAAATCGAGAACGTTCCGCCGGTCAGGTCTTCCATCGACAACTTGCCATCCTTGGCCTTGACACCGAAATCGCCGATTTTCTTTTCGATATCGGCAATGCTCATCTGATCAGCATCGCGCAGGATCGGCACCACCAAGCCCCGCGGGCTGCCGACAGCGATGCCGATGTCGATGTAGCCGTGATAGACGATGTCGTTGCCGTCGACCGAGGCGTTGAGTATCGGGAATTTTTGCAACGCGGCAACGGCGGCCTTGACGAAAAAGCCCATGAAACCGAGACGCACACCATGCGCCTTTTCGAAGCGCTCACCATATTGTTTGCGCAATGCCATGATCGGACCCATATTGACTTCGTTGAACGTCGTCAGGATGGCGTTGGTGGATTGCGACTGCAGCAAGCGTTCGGCAACCCGCGCGCGAAGCCGGGACATCGGTACCCGTTGCTCCGGGCGTTCACCCAGCGGTACTTCGACGAGCGGTGCGGGCGGTAGCGTCGTCGTGACAGCGGTCGATGAGGTAGTCGGCATCGGCGCCGGCTTGCTGGCGGCGGGTGCTTGCGCTGCCAGCGCATCGGCTTTGGTCACCCGGCCTCCGCGGCCAGTACCCGCCACATCGGCCGCTGACACGCCCTTTTCTTCGAGGATTTTCCGTGCCGCCGGCATCGCCGCACCGCTCGCCGGTACACTGGCTGCCGGTGCGGCGGCGGCTTCGGCTTTAGGTGCCGGCGGTGCTGCCTTGACGGCCGGTGCCGCGACGGTACCGGCCTGAGCCGCGGTGTCGATGCGCGCAATGACTTCGCCGGAAACGACGGTGTCACCATCGCCCTTGACAATCTCTACCAACACGCCGCCATCCGGCGCCGGCAGTTCGAGAACCACTTTGTCGGTCTCGATATCGATCAGATTTTCATCCCGGACAACGGCTTCACCGGCTTTTTTGTGCCAGGAGACCAGAGTCGCTTCGGCAACGGATTCGGAAAGCTGTGGAACTTTGACGTCGATGATCATGTTCTCTCCGTTCTAGGGCAGTTTGTAATACTCGATCTCACCAAACACGGAGTCGATCAGAGCCTTTTGTTGGGCATTATGCTTGCTGTAGTAGCCCACCGCCGGCGAGGCTGATGCGGGACGCGAAACCAGCAACAGATGCTGCTTGTCACTCAACGACCGCGACAGGTGCTGCCGTGAGGCGATCCAGTACCACGCCCCCTGGTTGCGCGGCTCCTCCTGACACCAGACGACTTCACTGGCCTTGGGATATTTGGCCAGTTCTTCCTGAAACGCCTCCTGTGGGAAGGGATAGAACTGTTCGAGACGCGCGATGGCCACGTGCGGAATTTTTTTCTCCTGCCGCGCGGCGATCAATTCGTAATACACCTTGCCGGAACAGAAAACGACGCGAGTGACTTTTTTGGCGTTGATCGTTTCGACTTCACCAATCACCGGCTGAAATTCGCCATCGCTGAGTTCTTCGAGCGAAGAGGTGGCATCTTTGTGACGCAGCAGCGATTTCGGGGTGAACACGATCAGCGGTTTGCGCTGATTGCGCACCGCCTGCCGACGCAGGAGATGGAAAACCTGCGCCGGGGTCGAGGGCTGGCAGACTTCCATGTTCATCTCGGCGCACAGTTGCATGTAACGTTCGATCCTCGCTGACGAGTGTTCGGGACCTTGCCCTTCATAACCATGCGGCAGCAACAGCACCAAGCCGCTGGCCCGGCCCCATTTCGCCTCGCCGGACGCGATGAACTGGTCGATCACCACTTGCGCGCCGTTGGCGAAATCGCCGAATTGCGCTTCCCAGACGACCAATTGGTGTGGATTGGCGGTGGAATAGCCGTATTCGAAAGCAAGCACCGCTTCTTCGGAAAGCACCGAATCGAAGCACTGGAAACTTCCCTGCCGTTCCTGAAGATGGCCCAGAGGGTAATAAGTTCCCTTGTCCCAGTGCTCGCGGTTCTGATCATGCAATGCTGCATGACGATGGAAGAAGGTACTCCGGCCGACGTCTTCGCCGGAAATCCGCACGCCATAGCCGGACACCAGCAATGAAGCGTACGCCAGGTTTTCGGCCATTCCCCAATCGACCGGCAACCGTCCTTCGCCCATCTGCCGGCGATCGTCAATGATCTTCTTGACCCGGCTGTGCAAGGTGAAATTTTCCGGAATGGTCGTCAAACGCTCGGCAAGACGTTGCAACTCGACCAACGGAACTTTGGTATCGCAGTTTTCGATGTATTTTTCGGGCAGGAATGACATCCAGTCGATGGTCATCGGATGGCGATAGCCGGCAATCACCGGGTTGTACAGCAATTCACCGCGGTCGAGATGCGCGCGGTAATCGGCAATGATCTCATCCGGTCCTTCCGGCGGAAGAATTCCCTCGGCCACCAGTTTGTCGGCGTACAGCTTGCGCGTTCCCGGATGCATCTGGATTTTTTTGTACATCAGCGGCTGGGTGACCATCGGCTCGTCTTGTTCGTTATGGCCGAGCTTGCGGAAACAGACGATATCGACCACCACATCTTTGCGGAAGGTCTTGCGGTAATCGGCGGCGATGCCAGTGACCAGCGCCACCGCCTCAGGATCGTCGCCGTTGACGTGAAAGATCGGCGCCTCGGCCATCTTGAAGATATCGGTACAGTACAGCGAGGAACGGTAATCACGCGGATCGGAGGTGGTGAAACCGATCTGGTTGTTGACCACGATATGCACCGTTCCGCCGACACCGTAACCACGGGTTTGACCGAAATTCAAGGTTTCCTGGTTGACACCCTGACCGGCAACGGCGGCGTCGCCATGAATCAGCACCGAAAGCACCTTTTCCTTGCCGTTCTGACCTCGCCGGTGCTGCCGCGAATAAACCGAGCCGACGACGACCGGATTGACAATTTCGAGGTGTGACGGATTGAACGACAACGTCAGATGGCAAGGGCCGCCAGGCGTCGAAACATCGGACGAATAACCCATGTGATATTTGACGTCGCCGGCGGTCAGATTCTGAGCCTTCTTACCTTCGAATTCATCGAAGAGCATCGCCGGCGCCTTCCCTAAGGTGTTGACCAGGACGTTGAGTCGGCCGCGGTGCGCCATGCCGATGACGATTTCATCGACTCCGCCAGCACCGGACACCCGGATCAGCTCATCGAGGGCAACGATCAGTGATTCGCCGCCTTCGAGCGAAAAACGCTTCTGCCCGACATAGCGGGTATGCAGATAACGTTCGAGCGTTTCGGCCGCGGTCAGCCGTTCGAGCATCCGTTTGCGCTCATCCGGCGTGTAACTCGGTTTGGAATGTATCCGTTCCAGACGATCCTGAATCCAGCGCTTTTCGGCATGGGTGCTGATGTACATGTACTCGACGCCGATCGAGCCGCAGTAAGTGGCTTTCAGCGCATCGTAGATTTGCCCGAAGGTTGCCCGTTCGGGAACGCCGCGAAACGATCCGGCATTGAACATGGTATGCAGGTCGACATCGCCCAGACCGTAATAGGCCGGATCCAATTGCGGAATATCGGGCCGCGGCGTGCGTTTGAGCGGGTCGAGATTGGCCCAACGATCGCCAAGGAAGCGATAGGCAGTGATCATCTGCAACAGGCGAACCTGCTTTTTCTCATCAACCGGCGCGACGGCGGCCGCACGGTAGCCACCCTTCTTCGCCTGATCGGCAAAGGCATTGATCACCGGCAGATGGGGAACGTCGCGTGCTGCATAGCCCGGCAACTGCGCCAACTTGTCGAAATATTCGCGCCATTGCTCGGAGACCGAACCCGGGTTGTCGAGATAGTTCTCGTACAATTCCTCGACAAAAGGCGCGTTACCACCAAAGAGGAGAGAGTTACCGAAAAGCTGATTCATCATGGCAGTTACCTGTCTTCACCGTGCTGGTCCGAATTGAAAAAACCTGTGGTGGAGAGACCACAGCATGAAAAAAGGGCGGCTACTGCCTGCCGCCCCTTTCGAGTCCGTCAGCCGGCTTAACGCTGGTTGACGGGAATCACGTCACGCCTGGCAGGACCGACGTAAAGCTGCCGCGGACGACCGATCTTGTATTCCGGATCGTTGATCATTTCCTCCCATTGAGTCATCCAGCCGACGGTACGTGCCAAGGCGAAAATGCAGGTAAACATCGAAGTCGGGATGCCCAGCGCTTTCTGCACGATACCCGAATAGAAGTCGACGTTGGGATAGAGTTTCTTCTCGATGAAGTATTCGTCTTCCAGGGCAATACGTTCGAGTTCCATGGCCAGTTTGAACAGCCGGTCGTTTTCCAGACCGAGTTCGGCGAGAACGTCACTGCACACTTTGCGCATCAATTTGGCGCGCGGGTCGAAATTCTTGTACACCCGATGACCGAAGCCCATCAACTTGAAATCGTCATTCTTGTCCTTGGCGCGATTGATATAGTTGCCGACGCGTGAGACATCGTGGATTTCTTCAAGCATCTGCAGACAGGCTTCATTGGCACCGCCATGCGCCGGCCCCCACAGACAGGCGATACCTGCCGAAATACAGGCGTAGGGGTTGGCCCCGGATGAGCCGGACAGACGGACAGTCGATGTCGAAGCGTTCTGTTCGTGATCGGCGTGCAGGGTGAAGATGGTGTCCAGTGCATGCACCAGCACCGGGTTGGGCTTGTATTGTTCGCAAGGCGTGCCGAACATCATGTGCATGAAGTTGGCAGTGTAATCGAGGTCGTTGCGCGGGTACATGAACGGCTCGCCGCGATGGTATTTGTAAGCCATGGCGACGACCGTCGGCAACTTGGCGACGATGCGGTTGAAGCTGATGTTCTGATGTTCGAGATCGGAAAAATCCTCGGCTTCGTGGTAGAACGCGGAGAGCGCGCCAACGACACCCACCAGCACGGCCATCGGATGCGCATCGCGACGAAAGCCCTGGAAGAACTTTACCAGTTGCTCATGCACCATCGTGTGCTGCTTGATGTTCTGTTCGAAGGTGGTTTTCTGCGCGACGGTCGGCAATTCTCCGTGCCACAGGAGGTAGGCCACCTCCAGAAAGTTGCATTGCTCAGCAAGCTGTTCGATGGGATAACCGCGATACAGCAGTTCACCTTTGTCGCCATCAATGAACGTGACCGTCGATTTGCAACTCGCAGTCGATAAATAGCCCGAGTCGTAAGTGAATAACCCGGTCTTGCCGCCCAGCGTGCGAATATCGATGCAGTCGTTCCCATGGGTGGGCGTCATGATCGGAAATTCGACGGGAGCCTGGCCCTCGATGGTCAGAATTGCTTTGCGTTCGGTCGTCATTGGTTAATCCCCGTTCAGTGGTTGAGGTCACAGCTATGAACAGGAAGCAGCCAGACTATGGCAACTTCCTTACTTGACTCTTACGTTGCGCAATAGCGCAATCACTTCGGCTTCAATGACGTCTGCACACTGACGGCTGCCGTTGATCAGCGGCCACAGTTCCAGATCTTCCTTATCTGCCAAAGCGACAAACGCATCCGCCTGCGCCGGGCCCAGCGTGGGGAAGATCGTTTCGAGAAACTCCCCCAGCAACAGGTCCATTTCCAGCATTGCGCGGCGGGTGCACCGCCAGCGCAGACGGTTGAGTTTTTCCCGATCTTCCATCAGATCGCGCGTCGAACCATCATTTCCTTGATCTTGCCGATGGCCCGGGTCGGGTTCAACCCTTTGGGACACACGTCAACGCAATTCATGATGGTATGGCAACGGAACAAACGATACGGGTCTTCGAGATCGTCCAAGCGCTCGTTGGTCGCCTGGTCGCGGGTATCGGCAATAAAACGATACGCGTTGAGCAGGCCGGCGGGACCGACGAATTTGTCGGGGTTCCACCAGAACGACGGGCAAGACGTCGAACAGCACGCACAGAGAATGCATTCGTACAAGCCGTTGAGTTCTTCGCGGTCTTCCGGCGATTGGAGCCGCTCGCGGTCCGGGCGCGGACCGTCGTTGATCAGGTATGGCTTGATCGAGTGGTATTGCTTGAAGAACTGGGTCATGTCGACGATCAGGTCGCGAATCACCGGCAGACCGGGCAGCGGCCGCAGAACCACCGGCTGCTTGAGGTCCTTGATTTCAGTGAGGCAGGCAAGCCCGTTCTTGCCGTTGATGTTCATCGCGTCCGATCCACAAATGCCTTCACGGCACGAACGGCGGTACGACAACGAATCGTCCTTGGCTTTCAAACGCGTCAGGATGTCGAGCAGTTTGCGGTCGACGTCGAAATTGACCTCGACAGAAATGTCCTGCATGTACGGCGCATTATCCTTGTCGGGATCGTAGCGGTAAATCTTGAACTGCATGGTACTGGTGGCCATAATCATAGACTCCTTGACGCTCGATCAGTAGGAGCGCGTCTTCAGCGCGATGGTTTCAACGGATAGCGGCTTCATGATCACCGGTTTGTAACTCAGCCGGTTGCCGTCGCGATGCCACAAGGTGTGTTTGTGCCAGTTGACGTCGTCGCGGCCGTTGGGATTGGCGGGAGTATCCGGTGCGTCGTCGCGGACATGGGCGCCACGCGATTCCTTGCGCGCTTCGGCGGAGACCATCGTCGCCTTGGCCACTTCGATCAGGTTGTCGAGTTCCAGCGCTTCGACCCGTGCGGTGTTCCAGACTTTCGACTTGTCCTTGATCTGCGTCACCGCGACGGCCTTTTCGATGGCAATAATCTTGGCCACGCCTTCGACGAGCATGTCCTTGAAGCGGAACACGCCGCAGTGCTTCTGCATCGTACGTTGCAACTCGAGGCGGGTTTCGTTGACGTCGCTGCCCCCGGTTTGATTATTGAGCCGATTGAGTCGCGCCAAGGTCCGGTCGGCAAAATCACCCGGCAAGGGCTGCAAGCCGATATTGCCGGCACGGATGTCGGCGATCACCGTGTCGCCCGATGACTTGCCGAACACCAGAAGGTCGAGCAGCGAATTGGTTCCCAAGCGGTTGGCGCCATGCACCGACGCGCAGGCGACTTCGCCAGCGGCGTAAAAGCCCGGCACTGGCGAGTTGTCGTCGCCAACGACTTGCCCCTTGTAGTTGGTCGGTACACCACCCATCTGGTAATGGCAGGTCGGCACCACCGGGATCGGCGCCTTGATCGGATCGATACCGGCAAACTGAATCGAAATTTCGCGGATGCCGGGCAAACGCTTCATGATCGTCGCCGGATCGAGGTGGGTAATGTCGAGCAGCACGAAATCCTTGTTCGGGCCACAGCCGCGACCTTCGTTGATTTCGGTGACCATCGCCCGCGAAACCACGTCTCGCGAAGCGAGGTCCTTGGCATTCGGCGCGTAACGCTCCATGAAGCGTTCGTTGGTCGAGTTGCGCAGAATGCCGCCTTCGCCGCGGACACCTTCGGTGATCAGCACGCCGGCACCAGCGACTCCGGTCGGATGGAATTGCCAGAATTCCATGTCTTCCAGGGCGATGCCGGCCCGTGCCGCCATGCCGAGACCGTCACCGGTATTGATGAAGGCGTTGGTCGATGAGTAGAAGATGCGCCCGGCGCCGCCGCAGGCAAAGACGGTGGCTTTGGCGTGGAAAGCGACGATATCGCCGGTTTCCATTTCCAGGGCAATCACGCCCAGCACCTGTCCAGATGGGTCGCGGATCAGGTCCAGCGCCATCCATTCGACGAAAAATTGGGTATTGGCCCGCACGTTGCGCTGATACAAGGCGTGCAACATGGCGTGACCGGTCCGGTCGGCAGCGGCGCAGGCCCGGCGAACCGGCTTTTCGCCGAAATTGGACATGTGCCCACCAAAAGGCCGCTGATAGATTTTGCCTTCATCGGTACGGTCGAAAGGCATGCCGAAATGCTCGAGCTCGACAACCACCTCAGGAGCCATGCGACACATGTATTCGATCGCATCCTGGTCGCCCAGCCAGTCGGAACCCTTGACGGTGTCGTACATGTGCCAATGCCAATGATCTTCCTCGGAGTTGCCTAGCGACGCGGAAACCCCTCCTTGTGCGGCGACGGTGTGCGAACGGGTCGGAAAGACTTTCGACAGCACGGCCGTTTTCAGTCCGGCTTCGGAAAGTTGAATCGCTGCGCGTAGACCCGAGCCGCCCGCGCCGACGATCACGGCGTCGAATTTACGTACTGGAATGGTTTGCGTAGTCACTTACATTCTCCACAAAATCTGAATCGCCCAACCGGCGTAGCCGACGAGCACCGCCACCGTTGCAATCATCAATAGCAGACGCAGACCGCCGGACTTGATGTAATCCATCCAGATATCACGCACCCCGATCCAGGCATGGTAAAAAAGACTGATCAAAAAGAGGAAAGTGGCAAACTTCATGAAGCCGTGCGCGAAGATGCTGCGCCATGCTTCGAAGGAGTCCGGCCTGACGAGGGCCAGAACAACCAGGAAAAGAACCGTGTACACGGCCATCACGATGGCCGTCGCCCGCTGGATGATCCAGTCCTTGAGGCCGTAATGCGCCCCAACGAGAATACGATTTACCATAGCAGTTTCGCTCCGAGAATCAGGGTCAAGGCAATGCTGACCGCAAAAACGATCTTGCTCGACAGCCGGGCCGACTCGAGGTCAATTCCTTTGTGCAGGTCGAGCAGCAGGTAACGGATGCCCGCGCAGAAGTGATGCATGTAGAACCAGATCAGGCCCAAGGCGATGATCTTGAGCAGCGGGTGAGCGAGCACGCCTTTGACGGCGGCGAAGGTTTCCGGCGACTGGAGGCTGCCCTGTAACAGCCACAACAGAACCGGCAGCAGCAGGAAGATCGAAAAGCCGCTGATGCGGTGGAGAATCGAAAGGATACCCGGCAGGGGTAGCCTGATGGTTGGCAAATCCAAATTCTTTGGACGCTTCTTCTTGATTGCCATGTCAGTCATGAATGTCATCCCTCATACTTAGTTATGCGGCCGAATCCGTGCCGCTCGACCCCTGCAATAGCACGCCCGATTATACTGCAATGCAGCGTGACTTAGGAATTTCGAACCAAAGCCGACCCTCTTGCAATAGCCGCTACCCCAGCTGGTTGTGGTAATGGTAATTGCGGGTCGAATAGAAGCCTCGCCGCCACTCGACCGGCTTGTTGCCGTAAGTGAAAGTGACTCGCTCGACGAGCAGCAACGGGCTGCCCTCCGAAACCTGCAACAACTCCGCGCTGACCCGGTCGGCAGAGACCGCGCGCAGACGCTCGTCGGCACGGATCATCCGTACCCCATAACGGCTTTCGAACAGGCTGTACAAGGATTCTCCCGCGCGGAGAACCTCCAGCGACAAATCGGGGAAGAGTTCGCTGGGAAGATAAATCTCGTCAAAAACCACCGCTTCGTCACCCCACTTCAGCAGGCGACGGACGATGGTGATCGGTGCGCCGGCTTCGAGAGCCAGGATGCGCGCCACGTCGGCGCCGGCTTTCGCCCGCCAGCACTCGAGAGGAACACTCTGGGAAACCTGCACCCCACCTTCGTTGGACACCAGGCGGAGAAAGCGGAAAAAGGAACCTGGGTCTTTGTGCGTCGCAACAAAAGTTCCTTTGCCCTGTTGGCGGACCAGCAGATTTTCTGCCGCCATTTCGTCGATTGCCTTGCGCACCGTCCCCTGGCTGACACCAAAACGGGCAGCGAGGTCGGACTCACTGGGAATCGGATCGCCCGGTCCCCAGACGCCCGACTCCAGCTGGTGCAGGATCAGTTCCTTGATCTGCCGGTACAAGGGGCTGAAGGTGGGAGAATGCAAAGGCAACGACCGGCTCATGAGTCGCCATTTCAGCACACTTTACCGATGACGTCCACGCGTCTTACAAACACAAAATATCTTATATAAGACATCAGATATATTTGACACTCGGCGATACGGCACTTTATGATTCGAGCCGTTTGTTGCCTCCACGAAACCTGGGTTCCGTGGAGTTCGCCAGTCGCTTTCTTGCGCAGTTTTGCTGATTGATCTGCTTGATTCTTCTCGCTCACCACTAGACAGGAGCCCGCATCATGTCCAAAGCCCCCATGCGCGTCGCAGTCACCGGCGCCGCCGGTCAAATCGGTTACAGCCTGCTTTTCCGGATTGCTTCCGGCGAAATGCTCGGCAAAGACCAGCCGGTCATCCTTCAATTGCTCGACCTGCCGCAAGCCCAGAAGGCTTGTCAGGGTGTGATCATGGAACTCGAAGACTGCGCGTTCCCGCTGTTGGCCGGCATGTTCGCCACCGATGATCCGGCGATTGCGTTCAAGGATGCCGACGTCTGCCTGTTGGTTGGTGCCCGTCCGCGCGGACCGGGAATGGAGCGTGCCGATCTGCTGACTGCCAACGGCGCCATTTTCACTGTCCAGGGCAAGGCCATCGCCGAAAACGCCAAAGAGAACGTGCGCGTTCTGGTCGTCGGCAATCCCTGCAACACCAATGCGTTGATCGCCGGCGCGGCGGCGCGCAAGGTTGGGCGCACCAATCCGGCCAACTATCACGGCATGCTGCGTCTGGATCACAACCGTGCTTTGTCGCAACTCGCCGCCAAGACCGGCCGTCCCGTGTCCAGCTTCAAGCAATTGGTGGTCTGGGGGAACCATTCGCCGACGATGTACGCCGACTATCGCAACTGCACGTCCAATGGCGACAATGTCAAGCAACTGATCAATGATGCCGAGTGGAACAACGACGTTTTCCTGCCAACCGTCGGCAAGCGCGGCGCGGCGATCATCGATGCTCGCGGGCTGTCTTCCGCCGCTTCGGCCGCCAACGCGGCGATCGATCACGTTCGTGACTGGGTTCTCGGTTCGGACGAGTGGGTGACGATGGGTGTGCCTTCCGATGGTTCATATGGCATTCCGGCCGGCATCGTTTTCGGTTTCCCGTGCGAATGCAAAGGCGGCAGCTTCAAGATCATCCAGGGCATCGAGATTGACGACTACTCGCGCGAAAAAATGAACAAGACGCTCAAGGAATTGACCGACGAAGCCGACGCCGTTAAAGACATGCTTTAATCGTTTTCTCCTGGTGCACTTGGCCGCGGCTCGTCCGCGGCTTTTTCGTTTGTCGTTTTGCGCTGCGTAGCGCAAAAGCAGCCGATGGCCACTGTTATGGAGACGTGCCCACCATGCGTCACCCCAGTCAAGTCCTTTTCGCCGGCGAGAAGATTTTTCCTCTGCTGCCCGCCGTCGATCACTATGCCGGTTCCGAAAAGCTGATCCGCAAAGCGCTTGCGTTGCAACAAAAACTCGGGCCGATTTTCGACATTACCTGCGATTGCGAAGATGGCGCTCATGCCGGCGCCAATCGTCAGCATGCCGAAATGGTCGCCGCACTGATCGCCGGCGATGAAAACCGCTACGGTCGGGTTGGCGTACGCATCCACGATGTCTCCCACCCGCATTGGCAGCAGGATCTTGAAATCATCGTTCCCGTCGCCGGTAACAGCCTGGCGTTCGTCACCCTGCCGAAAGTCAGCGGCAGCGAGGATGTCCGATTGTTGATCCGTCACCTGGATCGGATTTGCGCCACTGCCGGTCTGCTGCGCCCGATCCCGCTGCACATCCTGATCGAAACACACGGCGCCTTGCGCCAAGCGTGGGAGATTGCCGCCATTCCAACGGTCGAATCGCTGGATTTCGGCTTGATGGATTTTGTCAGCAGCCATCATGGCGCCATCCCGGCAGCCGCGATGAGCAGTCCCGGTCAGTTCGAACATCCGCTGGTCGTTCGCGCCAAGGGCGAAATCGCCAGCGCCGCTCTTGCCAATGGCGTTGTTCCTTCGCACAACGTCACCACCGAACTTCGCGACCTCGATCATATTCGTAACGATGCCCATCGAGCGCGCACCGAATTCGGATTTTTGCGCATGTGGAGCATTCACCCGAACCAGATCATCCCGATCGTCGAAGCGATGCGTCCGGATTTCTCTGAAGTCGAAACCGCCACCGCCATTCTCATCGCCGCGCAGAACGTCGATTGGGCGCCGATCGAACACCAGGGTCGTCTGCACGACCGCGCCTCGTACCGCTATTACTGGGAGTTGCTGGCACGTGCGCAGGCGACCGGCATGACGCTGCCCGCGGAAGCGCTGTCGCGTTTCTTCAATTGAAACGATGGATGTTCTCACCGAATTGACAGCGGCGATGCGCAGTTTTCGCGACGAACGCGACTGGGCGCAGTTTCACACTCTGCGTCACCTGATCGTCTCGCTCAACCTGGAGGCCGGCGAATTGCTCGAGCTCACCCAGTGGCAGAGCGACGAGGATCTGCTCGCGTTGCTCGACAATCCGGTAAAGCACGAAGCGTTACGCGACGAGTGCGCCGACGTATTGCTCTACCTGCTGTTGATCGCCGACCAGGCGGGAATCGACCTCGCAGACGCCGCGCGCATCAAACTGGGCAAAAACGCCGTCAAATATCCGATTGACCGGTGCTACGGATCGAGCCGCAAATATTCCGCAACCGACGACTCTTGAACAAAACAGAACGACCCCATTCACTCGTCTGAACCAGCCAGCGTAAACCCGGCACCAGAGTCGGCCGCCAGCGCCTGCACCAGAAAAGGCAAGGTTTCACGCAAGGTGGCCATCAGGGTCCACGGCGGATTGACCACCAGAACGCCGCTGCCGTGCATCCCGTAGCCATCCGGCGTAGGGGTGCGCACGCGCAGGCCGACTTGCAGCCAACGGCCTTGTGACACACGCACCAGGCGAGTCGGCAAATCATGCGCCTCTCGACGCGTCAACTGCGGGTACCAGAGCATGAACACGCCGGTCGAAAAACGTTGCAGACCGTCCTTCAACGCCTGCACCACCCGCTCATAATCCCCTTTCTCTTCGTAGGACGGATCAATCAACACCAATGCCCGTCGTGTCGGCGGCGGCAGCAGCGCTTTGAGACCGGCAAAGCCGTCGGCCTGATCGACCATTACCCGCCGGTCTCCACTGATCGCTTCCCGCAAGTGAAGAACATCGCGGCCATGCCGTTCGAACAGTCGCAAGCGGTCATCGGCGCGCATCGTCATCCGTGCCAACTGCGGCGAGCCGGGGTAGGTTTTCAGCCGGCCATCGATATTGGCGGCACGCACCACCGCCAAATAGTCGCCAACGGCTGCCGGAAACTGGCGTAACGGCCACAGCCGTCCGATGCCGTCGCCAAACTCGCCAAGTTTGAGCGCCTGCGCCGAATCAAGCGCATAGTCGCCAGCTCCGGCATGAGTGTCGATATACCAGAAAGGTTTCTCCTTCTGCCCAAGATAGCGAGTCAATTGCAACAAAATCATATGCTTGAGAACGTCGGCATGATTCCCGGCGTGAAAAGCGTGTCGATAGCTAAGCATGAACTCGAGTCCAGAAAGCCCGCGGAGGAAAGAAGTCTACCTGCAAAACGACCTCACCCTCTGATCTCGCCACCGATCGATTGCGATGTACCGCCTGAACATATCTCACCTCAGCTCGGGACAAGCCACTTGGAAAAGCAAGGCTACGCCATTGATGTCATGAGGATAATCGGCCCAATACTTTCGCAGATTGGGGTTTCGAACATGATCAACCGGGAAACGAGGCGTTACGCGCGATTGCTCTGCACCAAAGCGGCACTTGCCGACGTTTCGGCTACACTCGCCACTTTTTTCCCGATACCATGCGCTTGCGCCGCTGGCAGGCCAATTTGTTGTTGTTGACCGTGGCTCTGATCTGGGGTTCGGCCTTCGTCGCCCAGTCAGCCGGCATGGCCAGTGTCGGACCACTGACTTTCACCGGTCTGCGTTTTCTGCTCGGCGCGCTGGTGGTCGCGCCGCTGGCTTGGTGGGAATGGCGGACACGGACCGAACGCGGCACGCCGACGGCTGGCGGTGACGCTGCCAGCGTCTTCGCTCTTGGCGTGTTGCTGATGCTCGGCGCGGTTTTTCAGCAGATCGGCATCATCGACACCACCGTCACCAACGCCGGTTTGCTGACCGCGCTCTACGTGCCACTGGTGCCGCTACTGGTCTGGTTCATTGATCGCCGCTTGCCCCACTGGTCGGTATGGCCGAGTTCTTTCGGTTGCGTACTCGGTACGGCGTTGATTTCCGGGCAGGGGTTTTCGCCTCCCGGTGTCGGCGACGCGTGGGTGATCGGCAGCAGTTTTTTCTGGGCCTTGCACGTGTTGTTCGTCGGCCGCCTGGCTGAGCGTCTATCGGCACCGTTTCTCGTCGCCGCCGGCCAGTTTTTCGTCTGCGGCCTGCTCAGCCTGTTGGCAGCCAGTTGCTGGGAAACGGCGACCCTGGCCGGGCTACGGCAAGCCTGGTTGCCAATCGTTTATACCGGAGTGGTCTCGGTCGGCATCGGTTTTTCGGCGCAGGTGGTCGGCCAGCGTTACGCGCAGCCAGCCGAAGCCGCGATCATTCTGTCGGCGGAAACGGTTTTTGCCGGCTTGTTCGGCTTCCTGTTGCTCGGCGAAAGACTGGCCGACAGCGGTCTGGTCGGCGCCGCGCTGATTTTGGGGTGTCTGCTGACCGTGCAATTGTTGCCGGTTTCCGACGTCCGAGGGCGATCTGACGACAAGAAAAAATAAAGGCCCGCTGGTGACGGGCCTTGAGTAGCGTCGGACAGTGATGTCAAAAGATCAAAAGGTCAATAACCGACGCAGACCGTATAGCTATCCGAATCTACGACACTGGTGTTGGCAACGGGGTTGCCCGGGGCATCCCCACTGACGGCCTGGACTGAGCCGGTGGCGGTGTTGCCGTCATCCATGGTGATTTCGATCTGCTTGACATAGCGCCCAAGGATGCCACTTGAACAGACGAAAAACGAACCGCGCATGCCGGTGATGAACGCCGAACTCTGAATACCCATCCGGCCGCCCTCCGAATTGCGGGGAACGTAGCCGGTCGCATCGGGCGTGGTGGTTGGAATCACGGTCGGGCCGGAGGCCAGATTGGCTAACCGCAGATGCTGCCACAGAATATAGGTTTCATTATCCGTACTGTCGCTGGTGAAGACCCCGTCTATCCGGCCGTTGTTCGGCACGCAGGTCGTCGAAGTGGAGCCGGAGCCCGCGCTACAAGCCGTGGCCACCGAAGTCACTGAAGAACCGGAACCCGTGGAACCGAACGCCGCCGTCAATTGCGACGCATTCTGGTCGCCGGGCATCGATTTGAAACGATCCTGATAGGCGTAGACCATTGTCGAATAACTGCGGAAATCTTCGATCAACCGCTTGACCTTGGCGCTGTTGATCAGTTCCTGCCCTTTGAGGACCCCGCCGAGCAGCAGTCCGATGATGACGAGTACAATCGCGATTTCGACCAGGGTGAAACCGGATTGCTGTTTTTTCAGTTCCCTCATTGCTTTCTCCGTGCGCGGGTACAATCCCCATCATTCCAAAGCATGTTCCATGCCAGAAATTTTGTCTGGTTTAGTGTCGGTTTGCTGGCCAGCGCTCAAAAAAGTGTCGGCTTTTCGACATTGATGACCGGAGTTCGACGTCGGCAGGCGACAAATGAGGCGCGGCTGCCGTGGGCCGCTTTCCGACCATGCGTCTGCTCACCCGCCTAGCCGACGTGCTGCGCCAGCGTCAGCGAGGCTTGCTGATCGCTTTGTTGCTCGTCCTGCACGTGGCGCTGTTCATCGGCACGGAGACTCCGATGGGCCGGTTGTGCTGGTTGGTCGACGTCGGTCTGTTCATTCTCTGGCAACCCTTCACCTACGCCGAGCGGCGCGTCGACCCGGTCGCGCTGACGGTCATCGCGCTGGTCCTCGGCGCCGGCCTGGCCTGGTATGGCTGGTGGCTGCTCAACGTCTGGGTGACGATCGTCGCCGCACTGGTCGGCGGACGGGTGATGTTCATCGACCACCGGCCGACGCGAATGTTTTATCTGCTCGCTTTTGCCTACCTGCTGACGGCGTTGCTGTTGCTGCTGATCCCGCGTGTCGTTCCGCCATCGGCGTTGAGCGGGCCGCAATTGGATCGCGAATTCCTGTGGGGAATGCCGCTGCTGTTCGTGATCATGGCCCTGTTGCCGCGGTCGAGCAAAGACGACCGTTCCGAGCGTCCCGGCGACGGGATGATCGATCTGTTCTACAGCCTGTTCATTTTCCTGCTAATCGCGGTGCTTTTCCTCGGCAGCCTGGCGTTCATGCTCTTGCGTCAGACCGACTATTTCGTGGCCCTGCTCGACACTTTGCTGACGATGGCAGTGCTGCTGCTGTTGATCGGCTGGACGTGGAACACCCGCCCCGGCTTTACCGGCATCGACGTGATCTTTTCGCGTTATCTGCTGACCATTGGCCTGCCTTTCGAACAATGGCTGCATCGCCTGACGACGCTGGCGACCAAAGAGAGCGATCCCGAAAAATTTTTGTCTCAGTCCTTGCAGGAGATGCTCACCTTACCGTGGGTTGACGGCGGCAACTGGCATGTCGGCACGCGGCAGGGGTCTTTCGGCGAGAATTCGCGCTTCCGACAAGACTTTCCCGGCGAGCCGCTGCACCTGGTCCTGCACACCCGCTATCGGCTCAGTCCGGCGTTGGTATGGCATTTCCGTCTGCTGGCGCAACTGGCCAGCGAATACTATGTCGCCAAACTGCACGCCCGCGAATTGCAACAGGTCGGTTATTTGCGCGCAGTGCATGAGACCGGCGCCCGCCTGACGCACGACGTGAAAAACCTTCTGCAATCGCTGAATAATCTGTGCTATCTGGTCCAGGGCAGCCATCCTCTCGACGATCGGCGGATCGAGATGCTGCAGCGGCAGTTGCCGCAAATCTCCCACCGTCTGCAGCAAACGTTGGCCAAGTTGCAGCGACCGGAAAGTGAGCACGGCGGTCCGGTCGCCGCCGCCAGCTGGTGGGCGTCTTTGCGGCAACGTTATCTCGACGCGCCGTTCGTCTTCCGCGAGCCGACCTTCGATGCCGACGCCTGGCTGCCGTCGGCGCTGTTCGACAGCGTCGCCGATAATCTGTTGCAGAATGCCGCGTCGAAGCGGCGGCACGAAGGGGATTTGCAGATCGTCGTTTCCCTGACCCCGGATGCGTCAACGTTGAGCGTTTGCGATAATGGCAGCCCGTTGCGCGATGAACTGGCGCGCAATCTGTTCCAAGGACCGGTCGCCTCCGAGGACGGCTTGGGAATCGGCCTCTACCACGCCAGCCAGCAAGCGCAGGCCAACAACTATCAACTGCGGCTGAGCTGCAACCGTCCCGGTCAGGTATGCTTCGAATTGAGTCGGCGGATCCATGTTGCCGGCAATTGATCCATTCGGTGAATCATCATGATTCTCAAAGCCGGATCCGGCATCCATGGGAGCACGATCCTGGCCAGAATTGCTTCCGCAGGCGCGCTGCCGGTCTATCGTCTTTTTCGTCTGTTCGCACGGGAGAACCCCCGATGATCCACGCCCGCGTTATTCTGCCGACACTGCTGGTCATGACATTTCTGCTCAATCCCGTTCCGGCACCCGCCGAAGAACTGGCCTGCGTGACAACCGAATGGAAATTGCTGGGCGCCAATCACAAAGTCTGCGTGGAGAGTTTTGCCGATCCGCAAATCGCCGGCGTCACCTGCCATGTCAGTCAGGCCAGGAAAGGCGGGGTCAAGGGGGCGGTCGGTGTTGCCGAGGATCCGTCCCAGTTCTCGTTGTCCTGCCGCCAGACCGGCCCGATCTCTCTGCCGGCAAAACTGCCGAAGGAGGCGACGGTCTTTTCCGCCGACACCTCGTTTCTCTTCAAGGAAACCCGGGTCATCCGTCTGTGGGACGAGGCGCACAACACCCTGGTTTATCTGGCGATCAGTCGCAAGGTGATCGACGGCGCACCGGCCAACAGCATTTCGACGGTACCGGTGATGCCATGGAGCAGCCGTTGATCGGGACGGCATGAGGCGCGCGCCGTCCGTCGCCGAACGCGACGTCGATCGGCTGGGACAGGTCTTCACCCCCCCGGCGATAGTCGATCTGATGTTGGACCTGGTACGCAACCGCGGCCGGGTTCTCGAGCCGGCATGCGGCGACGGCGTTTTTTTGCAGCACTTCCCGTTTGCCATGGGCATCGAAATCGATCCCCGGCACGCGCCGCCCGGTGCGCGGGTGATGGATTTCTTCGCTTTACCGGAAAACGAGCGTTTCGCGACGATCATCGGCAACCCGCCGTATGTGCGTTATCAGGACATCGCCCCCAGCACGCGGCAGAATTTCCGCGACAGCCTGCTCGACGGCCGCGCCAATCTGTATCTGTTGTTCATCGAAAAGAGCCTGCGGCACCTGACTCCGGACGGTGAAATCGTCTTCATCACCCCCCGCGACTTCATCAAGTCGACCTCATCGGTGCCGCTCAACCGTTTGCTGTACGCCAACGGAACGATCACCGACTTCATCGATCTCGGCGACATGCGCGTTTTCGACGGCGCGACACCGAATTGTGCGATCTGGCGATTTCAACGTAACGATCGCTCTCGGCGGACCCGTTACGCCGCGCTGGGTGCCGCCGACGGCTTGGCCGGCCTGCACCGTTTGCGTTGGGAAAACCGCCACCTGCTGGAGAGCAGCGGACAGTTGCTATTCACCAGCGACACGTATCCACTTCGATTCGCCGACCTGGCTTTCGTCAAGGTCGGCGCGGTGTCGGGTGCCGATGACATTTTCGTCGACGAGCGCCATGGCAACCGTTCGTTCGTCTGCTCATCGACCTTGCGCACCGGGCAGACCCGGCGGATGTTGTGGTGCGAACCGGGAGAGCCCCCGCCCGCGGTTCTGCAAGCGCATCGCGAGCGCTTGCTGGCGCGCCGCATCCGCACCTTCGATGAATCGAACTGGTGGCATTGGGGACGCGGCTACTACCGATCGGATCAGTCACGGGTTTATGTCAATAACAAGACCCGTCGTCCACAACCGTTCTTCGTGCACCCGTGCCCACATTACGACGGTTCGGTAATGGCCATTTTTCCGTACAACAGCGCGGTCGATGTGCGGCAACTCGCTGACGCCTTGAACGCCGTCGACTGGGCCGATCTGGGGTTCGTCTGCGACGGGCGTTTTCTGTTCACGCAACGCAGTCTTGAACAGACACCGCTGCCCGAATCGTTTCGTGCCTTCCTGCCGCCGGCCGGTGTAAGATCGCGCACCGTCCGGCAGCGTTTGTCGACCGGACCGGAATTTTCGCTCCGCTAGGAGCCGGTCGGACTTGAGCAATCGTTGCGAGCCGAGTGGGAAAGCAAGGACAGTTTTTCCCGATTTCGAGGCGCATAATGGATCTATGCCACGAGAAATCGGGGGAAAATGGACCGCTTTCCCACCGGCGCAGTCGATCAGCCTCAAGTCCGACAGGCTCCTAGGGCGCGTTCACAGTAGCCAGACATAAGCGCAAGCCAGATGAAGAAAGGCATTGAATCGATTGGCAAGTTTGTCATATCGGGTCGCGATACGACGAAACTGTTTGAGTCGATTGAAGAAACACTCGACCAGATGACGAGTCTTGTAGCGATGCCAATCGACAGGACGTT